>NZ_RAVX01000020.1:0-174649 GCF_003611605.1 Corallococcus sp. AB011P | reverse complement strand
CATCACGCCGCACACGAAGTTCAAGGCGCAGATTTACGTGCTGTCGAAGGAAGAGGGCGGCCGCCACACCCCGTTCTTCAAGGGGTACCGTCCGCAGTTCTACTTCCGCACCACGGACGTGACGGGCTCGGTGAAGCTGCCGGACAACGTCGAGATGGTCATGCCGGGCGACAACATCGCCATCGAGGTGGAGCTCATCACCCCGGTCGCGATGGAGAAGGAGCTGCGGTTCGCGGTTCGTGAAGGCGGCCGCACGGTGGGCGCGGGCGTCGTGGCGGAAATCATCGCGTAGTACTCAGGCTGCCAGCTCTCCGGTAGGTCCCTTGAGGGCCGTTCCGGAGAGCCGGTGGAAATCCAGTTGCAACCCATGGGGTGTGGTGGTACACACCGCGCCCCTTCGTTCCGAAGAAACGGTTCTCTGAAATCCAGGCGTTGACGGGCGTACCGCCTCACGGTTCCCAGAGGTCGTTCAAAGAGGTTCTTGCGAATGGCGACACAGAAGATCCGCATCCGGCTGAAGGCGTACGACTCGAAGCTCCTGGACCAGAGTGCTGGGGAGATCGTCGAGACGGCCAAGCGCACGGGCGCCAAGGTGGCCGGTCCGATCCCCCTGCCGACGCGCATCAACAAGTTCACCGTGTTGCGTTCGCCGCACGTGGACAAGAAGAGCCGCGAGCAGTTTGAGATCCGCACGCACAAGCGCCTGCTCGATATCCTCGAGCCGACCCAGCAGACGCTGGACGCGCTGATGAAGCTGGATCTGTCTGCCGGCGTTGACGTCGAGATCAAGTCCTAGGAAGCGGGATGGCGTCGGAGTGGTTTCACTCTGACCCCCGAGGAAAGTGCCATGGCGAAGTTTGACGTAGTCGACCTGGATTTGAAGAAGGTGTCGGAGATCGAGCTCTCTGACGAGATCTTCGGCGCCGAGCCGAACACCCACCTGTTCTACGAGGTGGCGAAGATGCAGCAGATCAACCGGCGCCGCGGCACGGTCGGGGTGAAGAACACCTCGCTCGTCAGCGGCGGCGGCAAGAAGCCCTGGAAGCAGAAGGGCACCGGCCGCGCCCGTCAGGGCTCGATCCGCGCTTCCCACTGGGTGGGCGGCGGCAAGGCGATGGCCCCCAAGGCCCGCGACTACTTCTACCGGCCGCCCCGCAAGGTCCGCCGCGGTGCCCTGCGCGCCGTGCTGTCCCTGCGCGCCCGGGAGAAGCAGCTCATCATCCTGGACGGCTTCAAGCTGGACGCCCCGAAGTCGAAGCAGGCCTTCGAGGTGCTCACCCGCCGCATGAAGCTCCAGAACGCGCTGGTCATCGACGAGCGCGGCAACACCAACCTGCACCGCAGCGTGCGCAACCTGGCGAAGTTCGACGTGCTGCCGCCCGAGGGTCTCAACCTCGAGTCCGTGCTCAAGCACTCGCACATCGTCCTGACTTCCGCCGCCGCGAAGGCGCTCGAGGGGTCCCTGTCATGAATCTGAACGACGTCATCAAGGGCCCGCTCATCACGGAGAAGCTGGACAAGGCCCGGGAGAAGTTCCGCCAGTACTCGTTCATCGTGGACCGCAAGGCCACGAAGCACGACGTGTCTCGCGCGGTCCAGTCCCTGTTCAAGGTCACGGTGGAGGGTGTTCGCACCAACATCGTGCGTGGCAAGACGAAGCGGGTGGGCAAGAGCATCGGCCAGCGCCCCAACTTCAAGAAGGCGGTCGTCACCCTCAAGGAAGGTGACAAGATCGAACTCTTCGAAGGGGGAGCGGTCTGACGCCATTGGCGACAGATCCGCCTGAGAGGAACACACCATGGGCATCAAGAAGTACAAGCCGACAAGCGCCGCCCGCCGTCTGATGACGGTGTCCGACTTCGCGGACATCACCAAGGACTCGCCGGAGAAGGCCCTCACCGAGCCGCTCAAGCGCTCGGGTGGCCGCAACGTTCACGGCCACATCACCCGTCGTCACCAGGGTGGCGGTCACAAGCGTCGCTACCGCACCATCGACTTCAAGCGTCGTGACAAGGACGGCGTGCCGGCCAAGGTGGTCGCGGTCGAGTACGACCCGAACCGCACGGCGAACATCGCCCTCCTGCACTACGCGGACGGCGAGAAGCGCTACATCCTGGCCCCCGTGGGCCTGGCCGTGGGCGACACCGTGTTCGCCGGCGCCACCGCCGACATCCGGCCGGGCAACAGCCTGCCGCTGCAGAACATCCCGGTGGGCACGGTCATCCACAACGTGGAGCTGAAGCCGGGCCGTGGCGCCCAGGTCATCCGCTCCGCAGGAACCTCTGGCCAGTTGATGGCCAAGGAAGACCGTTACGCTCAGGTGCGCATGCCGTCCGGCGCCGTGCGCAAGGTACTCATCGAGTGCCGTGCCACCGTCGGCCAGGTGGGCAACATCGAGCACGAAATCATTCGCATCGGTAAGGCGGGTAAGAGCCGCTGGCTGGGCATTCGTCCCACCGTCCGCGGTCTGGCCATGAACCCTGTCGACCACCCGCACGGTGGTGGTGAGGGTAAGTCCGGCCAGGGTAATCCGCACCCGGTGTCTCCGTGGGGCAAGAAGACCAAGGGCCTCACCACGCGCACCAACAAGCGCACCGACAAGTTCATCGTGAGCGGCCGCCGCCAGGGCGCGCGCAGCCAGTAAGAGGATTTGAAACATGGCTCGTTCGATCAAGAAGGGTCCGTTTGTCGACGATCACCTCCTCAAGAAGATCGAGGGGATGATCGCGGCGAACAAGAAGGCGGTCGTCAAGACCTGGTCCCGGCGCTCCACGATTCTCCCTGAGTTCGTGGGTCACACCTTCGCCGTGCACAACGGCAAGAAGTTCATTCCGGTGTTCGTGACGGAGAACATGGTGGGCCACAAGCTCGGCGAGTTCGCTCCTACGCGCACCTTCGGCGGGCACTCGGCGGAGAAGAAGGTCGCCAAGGCCCCGGGCAAGTAGCCCGTACCTACGCCTGAGAGCCTGAGGAGATGACCATGGAGTCGACTGCACATCTGCGTCACCTGCGCATGAGCCCGCGCAAGCTGTCCCTCGTCGCGGCGCTCATCCGGGGCAAGCCCGTCGAGGCCGCCCTGAACATCCTGAAGTTCACCCCGCGCGCTGCTGCGCGGCCGGTGGAGAAGCTCATCAAGAGCGCCGTCGCCAACGCGACGGACCTGTCCAAGGGCCAGGTCGACGTGGATACCCTCTACGTCAAGACCATCTCCGTGGACCAGGCCGCGACCCAGCGTCGGTTCATGCCGCGCGCCATGGGGCGCGCGACGCCCATCCAGAAGAAGTCTGCCCACGTCCACGTCGTGCTGGCCGAGGCCAAGAAGTAGGACCCGTCGGGCCCTGCCCGGACGCACCAAGGAGATTCAGTTTGGGACAGAAAGTACATCCGATTGGGTTCCGGCTCGGCGTCATCAAGACCTGGGACTCCAAGTGGTTCGAGCACAAGAACTACGCTCAGTGGCTCCACGAAGACATCCGCATCCGCGAGTTCGTCAAGAAGTCGCTGAACCACGCGGGCGTGTCGAAGGTGGAGATTGAGCGCGCCGCCAACAAGGTGAAGGTAAACGTCCACACCGCGCGTCCGGGCATCGTCATCGGCAAGCGCGGCGCTGGCATCGAGACCGTCAAGAAGGACCTCCAGCAGTTCACCAAGAACGAGGTCTTCCTGAACATCGTCGAGGTCCGCAAGGCCGAGACCGACGCGCAGCTCGTGGCGGAGAACATCGCCACGCAGCTCGAGCGCCGTATCGCCTTCCGCCGCGCCATGAAGAAGGCGCTGCAGACCGCGATGAAGTTCGGGGCCAAGGGCATCCGCGTGGCCTGCTCTGGCCGCCTGGGTGGCGCCGAGATGGCCCGCTACGAGTGGTACCGCGAGGGCCGCGTGCCCCTGCACACCCTCCGCGCGGACATCGACTTCGGCTTCGCCGAGGCCAAGACGACCTACGGCAAGATTGGCTGCAAGGTCTGGATCTGCAAGGGCGAGGTCCTCCCCGGCAAGGGCGGCCAGGCCCCCATGCCCACCAACCGGTAAGACGCCCCTGTGGGGCGGGCCCTAAGAAGCCCGCCCTGCACGCGAGGCACGAAGGACATCGACCATGCTTCAGCCTGCTCGAACCAAGTACCGCAAGATGCAGAAGGGCCGCATGTTCGGCTCGGCCCACCGCGGCAGCGACCTCACCTACGGTGAGTTCGGCCTGGTGAGCCTCCAGCCGGGATGGATCACCTCGCGCCAGATCGAGGCGGCCCGTATCGCGATGACCCGCCACGTGAAGCGCGGCGGAAAGATCTGGATCCGGATCTTCCCGGACAAGCCCATCACGAAGAAGCCCGCCGAAACCCGTATGGGCACCGGTAAGGGTGGCGTGGAGTACTACGTCGCGGTCGTCAAGCCGGGACGCGTGCTCTACGAGATGGAGGGCATGACGCAGGAGATCGCCACCGGTGCGCTGAAGCTGGCGCAGGCGAAGCTGCCGGTGCTCACCAAGATCGTGCGCCGCAGCGAGCTCTCGCTGTAGTCACGCACCGCCGGGACGGGCGCTTCACCTGGTGACAGGGGAGGGCGCCCGCATCCCGCGCCGAGGAGACCAAGATGGCGACTGCGAAGGAATTGAAGGACCTGTCGACGGACGACCTGCAGAATCGCGCGAAGGAACTGCGCGACACGCTGGTCCAGGATCGGCTCAAGCGTCGGACCGGCTCGCTGGACAGCCCCGCTGAGGGCGTGCAGCACCGCCGTGATCTGGCCCGCATCCTCACCGTCCTGGGCGAGAAGGCCCGGGCCGCGAAGGCGGGGTAGTAGTAGTAGTGCATCCGCGGGCATCCGGGCTCACCCGGGTGTCCGTGGCCATCCGGGCAGAGGGCCCGGGTGCATGACAGACAGTGAGAACCAACATGGCTGAAGCGACCGAAACGCCCGCTGCCGAGACCTCCACCCGGGGTCGTCCCAAGACCCGCGTGGGCATCGTCACCTCCAACAAGATGCAGAAGACGGTGGTTGTCACCGTCCAGCGTCGTGCTCCCCACCCGAAGTACGGGAAGATCATGAGCCTGCGCGAGAAGTACAAGGCGCACGTCGAGGATCACGACTACCCGAAGAAGGTCACCATCAACGAGGGTGACCGGGTGCGCATCGCCGAGACCAAGCCCGCTTCGAAGGACAAGCGTTGGCGCGTGGTCGAGGTGTTGGAGAAGAGCAAGAACGTCTAGGTAGGCCACACCGCGTCCGTGCGCCATGAAGCGCGTGGACGGGTTCGAGCAAGAGGAGACTTCACATGATTCAGATGCAGAGTGTGCTCGATGTGGCCGACAACTCGGGCGCCAAGAAGGTGTTTTGCATCAAGGTTCTCGGCGGCTCCAAGCGCAAGTACGCCTCCATCGGCGACGTCATCGTCGTGTCGATCCGCGAGGCCCTGCCCAACTCCAAGGTGAAGAAGGGTGACGTGGCCAAGGCCGTCATCGTCCGCACCCGTCGCGAGGTGGGTCGTGCGGATGGCAGCTACATCAAGTTCGACGGCAACTCGGCGGTCCTCATCAACAAGGACCTGGAGCCCATCGGGACGCGCATCTTTGGGCCGGTGGCCCGTGAGCTGCGTGCCCGCAAGTTCATGAAGATCATCTCGCTGGCGCCCGAGGTCCTCTAAGAGGACGCAGGCCTGACGGCGAACAGCCAGAGTGAGGAAGCCATGCAGAAGCTGAAAGTCGGTGACACCATCCAGGTCATCTCCGGGTCTGAGCGCTCGGAGAAGACGCCGGCGACCAAGCGCGGCAAGGTGCTGAAGGTTGACCGGGAGGCGGGCCGCGTGACGGTCGAGGGCCTGCGCCTGGTCAAGCGCCACATGCGCAAGACGCCGCAGAGCCCCGAGGGCGGCATCATCGAGAAGCCGGGCACCATCGCGCTCTCGAACGTCCAGGTGGTCTGCGCCAAGTGTGACAAGCCGACCCGCGTCGGCATCCGCAAGGAGGGGGAGTCCTCCAAGCGGTTCTGCAAGCAGTGTGACGCCCTGATTGACTAGGGGTCGGTGTTCGGGCATGTATGCGCGCCCCTTGCCCCACCTAGTGGTGGGGCAGGTGGGCGTGCACGTCCAGAGAGCTGAAATGGTTGAGCCCTCTGGGTGTTTCCACGTTCTAGACGCAGGACTGATCGGACGCGCTGGGTCCATGACGGCGCCCCGAAGCAGGGGAATGAAAGATGGCTGACGAGAAGAAGGCCGACTCGAAGGAAAAGAAGAGCAAGAAGCGCGGCAAAGAAGAAGCCAAGAAGGTCGGCTTCGCCGCGAACATCGAGGAGGGCCTGAAGGCCCGCTCGGCGCGCCTCAAGGACCGCTTCCGCGCGGAGGGTGTTCCTGCTCTGATGAAGGAACTGGGGCTCGGAAACCCCATGGAAGTGCCGCGGTTGGAGAAGATCGTCGTCAACATGGGTCTGGGCGAGGCGCTCGCCAACAACAAGATCCTGGAGTCGGCGGTGGACCAGCTGGCTGCCATCACCGGTCAGAAGCCGGTCGTGACGCGCGCGCGCAAGTCCATCGCGAACTTCAAGCTGCGCCAGGGCCAGGCCATCGGTGCCGCCGTCACGCTGCGCGGCGACCGCATGTTCGAATTCATGGACCGCCTCATCACCGTCGCGCTGCCTCGCGTGCGTGACTTCAAGGGCGTGTCCCCCAAGGCCTTTGACGGGAAGGGCAATTACACGCTCGGCGTGCGCGAGCAGATCATCTTCCCGGAAATCAACTACGATCAGATCGAAAAGGTGAAGGGGCTCAACATCAGCTTCGTCACCACCGCCCGGAACGACGAGCAGGGCCTCGCGCTGATGCGTCACTTCGGCATGCCGTTCCGTCAGTAACCGAGCCCAGGACTCCCATCGATCATGGCCAAGCTCTCCAAGATTGCCCAGGCAAAGCGCAAGCTGAAGTTCCCCGTGCGTCAGTACAACCGCTGCGGTCTCTGCGGTCGTCCTCGCGCCTTCCTGCGCAAGTTCAAGATGTGCCGTATCTGCCTGCGTCACCGCGCCCTGCGTGGTGAAATCACCGGCGTCACCAAGTCGTCCTGGTAGGCGCTGGACCCGGAGCACCGTCCCTGTCCTGAAGAGGGCAGGGCGGTACCCGGTTGAAGTGGAAGAGAAGTAGCGGTCGTCGCGAACCCCCGGGATGGGCCCGGCAGGCGCGGTGGCCGCGAGCGCGGTGTGTCCCAAGGGGACCGCTGCTTTGCTTGAAGGTGATTCATGCCGGTCAATGATCCCGTCGGCGACATGCTGACCCGCCTGCGCAACGCCTCGCGTGCGCGGCACGACAAGGTCCTCATCCCCCACTCGAAGCTCAAGGTGGAGATCGTCAAGGTCCTCAAGGACGAGGGCTACATCGGGGATTTCACCATCCACGAGGTCGCGCCGCAGAACGAGATCACCGTCCAGCTGAAGTACGGCCCGGACCGCAGCCCGGCCATCACCGGCATTCGCCGCGTGTCGAAGCCCGGTCTGCGTCGCTACGTCGCGGTGCGCGACATCCAGCCGGTGCTCGGCGGCATGGGCATCTCCATCCTCTCCACCTCGCGCGGCATCTTGGTGGACACCGAGGCCCGGAAGCAGAAGGTCGGCGGCGAGCTGCTCTGCACGGTCTACTAGCCAGGAGCCTGGGTGAAGCGCCCCGCGAGGAGCGCGCCCCGGGCGACGACAGCACGAGGCAATCATGAGTCGGATTGGAAAACTGGCGATCAAGCTTGGCGACAAGACGAAGGTCAATGTCGCCAACCAGCAGGTCAACTTCGAAGGCCCCAAGGGCAAGCTGTCCGTCAAGCTCCCCGCCAAGGTGAAGGTGGAGGTCAAGGACGGCCAGGTGACGGTGCAGCGCGAGGACGACTCGCGTGAGTCCCGCAGCCTGCACGGCCTGACGCGGACCATCCTCGCCAACGCGGCGAAGGGCGTGTCCACGGGCTTCGAGAAGCGTCTGGACATCCGCGGCGTCGGTTTCCGCGCGGAAGTGAAGGGCAAGGCCATTCACTTCTCGCTCGGTTACTCCCACCCGGTGGTGTTCAACCTGCCGGAGGGCGTGACGGCGGAAGTCGACAAGACCTCCCGTACCGAGGACAGCCTTCCCACGGTGGGGCTGACGCTCCGCTCGGCGGACAAGGAAGCCCTGGGCGCCACGGCGGTGAACATCCGCTCGCTGCGTCCGCCGGAGCCCTACAAGGGCAAGGGCATCAAGTACGCCGAGGAGCGCATCCGCCGCAAGGAGGGCAAGACCGGTACGACCTAGTCGTCGCCGCGTCTTCGCCAAGCATTCAACCCCGCCGGGCCTTGAGGCTTGGCGGAATCATCCGGCGGCGGAAGGCCGCATCGCCGCCGGACGGAAAAGGAAGCAGCCATGTCCAAGACTGTCGAGCAGCGCCTCAAGAGGAAGAACCGCATCCGCAAGAAGCTCTCCGGAACCACGGAGCGTCCGCGGCTGTCGGTCTACAAGAGCCTCAAGCACATCTACGCGCAGGTGGTGGACGACTCCACTGGCCGCACGCTGGCGTTCGCGTCGTCCCTGTCCAAGGAGCTGAAGGGCAAGGACGAGGGCGACAAGAAGGCCGACGCGAAGCGCGTGGGCTCCCTCATCGCGGAGAAGTGCAAGGCCGCCAACGTCGATGCGGTGGTGTTCGACCGCAACGGCTTCCCTTACCATGGGCGCATCGCCGCCGTGGCTGACGCCGCGCGCGAGGCCGGCCTGAAGTTCTAGGTACCAGAAAGGAATTCCTCAAGTGGCAACTCCGATCAATCCGAACGATCTGGACCTGACCGACCGCGTGGTGAACATCAACCGCGTCGCCAAGGTGGTAAAGGGCGGCCGCCGTTTCTCGTTCGCCGCGCTCGTCGTGGTGGGCGATGGCAACGGGCACGTGGGCGTGGGCCTGGGCAAGGCCAACGAGGTCCCCGAGGCCATCCGCAAGGGCGGCGAGAACGCGAAGAAGAACCTGTTCCGCGTTCCTCGCATGGGCCACACCATCCCGCACGAGATCCTGGGGCACTTCGGTGCCGGCTGGGTGCTCCTGAAGCCTGCCTCTGAAGGTACGGGCGTCATCGCCGGTGGCGCGGTGCGCGCGGTGCTGGAGGCGGCGGGCATCCGCAACATCCTGACCAAGAGCCAGGGTTCGCGGAATCCTCACAACGTGCTGAAGGCCACTGTTGCGGGCCTGAAGCTGCTGCGCAGCGCGGAGCAGGTCGCGCGGCTGCGTGGCAAGGACGTCGAGACCCAGAAGCTCGCGGGCGAGGCGAGGGGCTAGTCATGGCGCTCAAGGTTAAGCTGACGAAGAGCTTCTCGGGTTCTTCCGAGGACATGCTGGCCACCATCAAGGGCCTCGGTCTGAAGAAGTTCGGCGACGAGCGGCTGTTGAAGGACACCCCGGCGGTGCGCGGCATGGTGTTCAAGGTGAAGCACCTGGTCTCCCTGGAGACGGTCAGCCAGGAGGCCCCGGCGCCCAAGCGCCGCAAGCCCCGGAAGATTGTCGCCCGGGACCGCGCCCTGGAGCGCCTGGCCGCCAAGGCCAAGGCCTGAGAACTGAGGATCCAACATGAGCATCCTGACCAATCTGAAGCGCCCTGAGGGCTCCTGGCACCGCAAGAAGCGCGTGGGCCGTGGCCAGGGTAGCGGCCTGGGCAAGACGGCCGGCCGCGGCGGCAAGGGCCAGAAGGCCCGCTCCGGCAACATGCGGTTCGAGGGCTTTGAAGGCGGCCAGAGCCCGCTGCAGCGGCGTCTGCCGAAGTTCGGCTTCAACCCGCCCAACCGCACCACCTACGCGGTGGTGAACCTGGGCGACCTGGAGCACACGTTCGACGCCGGCGCCACGGTGGACGAGGCCTCGCTGAAGCAGGCGGGCCTGGTCAAGGGCCGTTATGATGGCGTGAAGGTCCTGGCCCACGGCGAGCTCGCCAAGAAGCTCACCGTCAAGGTGAACAAGGTGTCCGCGGCTGCTCGCGAGAACATCGAGAAGGCGGGCGGCTCCGTGGAGGAGCTCCCCCTGGTGGCGCACAAGCCGGAGTCGGCCGCCAAGGCCCACGCTGGCAAGGGCGTCAAGGCTCCTCGCCAGCCCCGGGCGTAGGCGTGACCGGCGGCGCGCATCACGGTGATGTGGTGCGCGCCCCCAGCCTTGTGTAGGCTTCCGCGCCCCTTTCCGGAACCGGAGAGGGGCGTTTGTTGTTGCTGGCAGAACCTCTTGAAGAGGATGGCATTACCGTGGCCCTGAACGCCTTCGCCAACGTCTTCCGCATCGCGGAGCTGCGCAGCCGGCTTGCGTACACGCTCGTGCTGCTGTCCGTCTACCGCATTGGCATCTTCATCAACACGCCGGGCGTGGACCGCTCCGCGATGAACGCGTTCATGGACGCCCAGAAACAATCGGGCGGTCTGGTGTCGCTGTTCAACCTCTTCTCCGGCGGCGCGCTGGAGCAGATGTCCATCTTCGGCCTGGGCATCATGCCGTACGTGAGCGCCTCCATCATCATCCAGCTCCTGGCGGTGGTGGTGCCCAGCCTGGAGCGCCTGCAGAAGGAAGGCGCCGCGGGCCGCCAGAAGATCAACCAGTACACGCGCTACGGCACCATCGCGCTGTCCATCGTGCAGGGCGTGGGCATCTCGCGGTGGCTGGCCTCGCTGGGCCGCTCCGACGCGGGGCAGGGCGGCTTCAACCAGGTGGTGGTGCCCAACGACAACCTCTGGTTCACCTTCATGACGGTGGTCAGCCTCACGGCGGGCACGGCCTTCATCATGTGGCTGGGCGAGCGCATCACCGAGCGCGGCATCGGCAACGGCATCTCGCTCATCATCTTCGCGGGCATCGTGGCGCGCGTGCTGCCCGGCGCGAAGACGCTGCTGGACCTGACGACGCAGGAGATTGTGAACATGGCCGCGGTGCTCGGCCTGCTGTTCTTCATGCTCCTCATCATCGGCGTGGTGGTCTACGTGGAGCGGGGCATGCGGCGCGTGCCCATCCAGTACGCCAAGCGCATGGCGGGCCGGCGCATGTTCGCGGGCCAGGCGACGTACTTCCCCATGAAGGTGAACGCCTCGGGCGTGATTCCCCCCATCTTCGCCGGCGCGGTGCTGTCCTTCCCGGCGACCCTGGGCGCGTGGTTCCCCTTCCTGCAGGGCTTCCAGCGCAGCATCGAGGGCAACCTCTGGGTCTACAATGGACTGTTCGTGCTGATGGTGGTGTTCTTCTCCTACTTCTACACGGCGCTGACCTTCCGGCCGGATGACGTGGCGGACAACATCAAGAAGCAGGGCGGCTACATCCCCGGCATCCGCCCGGGTCGCCAGACAGCGGAATTCATCGAGCGAGTCCTCAATCGGCTCACGTTCGGCGGCGCCATCTACCTGGCCATCATCTGCGTGATTCCGTCGGTCATCAGCAGCGTGCTCGGCGTGCAGTTCACGTTCGGCGGCACGGCGCTCCTCATCGTGGTGGGCGTGGCGCTGGACACGGTGCAGCAGATCGAAGGCCACCTCATCAGCCGCAACTACGAAGGCTTCGCGGGTCCGCGCGGTCCGCGCATCCGCGGTCGGGTCCGCGTGGCGGCCTGACAGAGGTCGGTTGTGTTCCGGGCGCCTCTCCCCAATGGTGGGGAGGGGCGCCTCGTCGTTCAAGGGTGGACGTTGGTACAAAGGAGCGACATGAACCTCATCCTCTTGGGGCCGCCGAACGCCGGGAAGGGAACCCAGGCGAAGAAGCTCTACGCGGACTTCCAGATCCCGCAGATCTCCACCGGCGACATCCTGCGCAAGGCCGTGAAGGATGGCACGCCCCTGGGCAAGGTGGCCGGGCCGCTGATGGCCGCGGGGCAGTACGTCCCGGACGATGTCGTCATCGGCATCGTGGAGGAGCGGCTGAAGGAGCCGGACGTGGCGCAGGGCTTCGTGCTCGACGGCTTTCCCCGCACCCCGGGACAGGCGGACGCGCTGGACCGGATGCTGGAGCGGCTGGGCAAGCAGCTGAATGCGGTCGTGTCGCTCGAGGTCCCGCACTCGACGCTCGTCGAGCGTGGTTCTGGCCGGCGCGTGTGCCCCAATGATGGGGCCGTCTATCACGTCACCCAGAGCCCGCCGAAGCGGGCGGGCCTGTGCGACAAGTGCAGCACGGAGCTCGTGCAGCGTCCGGATGACACGCCGGAGGTCATCGAGAAGCGCCTGCAGAAGTATGACGCGGAGACGTCCCCCCTGAAGGACTTCTACGCGAAGAAGGGGGTGCTCAAGAGCGTCGACGGCGTCGGGTCGCCGGAGGGCATCTACGAGGAGATCAAGAAGGCCGCTGGCCGTCCTGCCTGAGCCTGGGGCAGCCAGCGAGGCGAGGGCAGGGCCGGTCTGGACTGCCGCCCCATCGGTCACGGGTTCCCGACAGAGCAGCGGACCGGTAGGGAAAGGGGCGCATGAACCCGGTGGAGCTCAAGAGTCCGGATGAAATCGCCCTGATGCGGGAAGCGGGACGGATCGTCTGTGAGATCCTGGACGAACTCGAGAAGGCAGTGGCCCCCGGTGTCTCCACCTGGGAGCTGGACGCCCTGGCGGAGCAGCTCATCGCCAAGAAGGGCGCCCGGTCGGCGTTCAAGGGCTACCACGGCTTTCCGGGCGTTCTCTGCGCCTCCGTGAACCAGGAGGTCGTCCATGGCATCCCCAACCGGAAGCGCCGGTTGGTGGCCGGGGACCTGATGAAGCTGGACTTCGGGGTGGTCTACCGGGGCTTCTTCGGGGACTCGGCGCGCACGGTGCCGGTGGGGAAGGTGGCGCCAGAGGCCCAGGCCCTGGTGGACGCCACCCGGCAGTCCCTGGAGAAGGCCATCCAGGTGATGCAGCCGGGCAACCGGCTTGGCGACATTGGCCACGCGGTGCAGAGTCACGTGGAGGCGCGGGGGTTTTCCGTGGTCCGGGATTTCACGGGGCACGGGATTGGCCGGAAGCTGCACGAGCCGCCGCAGGTGCCCAACTATGGGCAGGCGGGGTCAGGGATGAAGCTGCGGCCAGGCATGGTCCTGGCGGTGGAACCGATGGTGAACCAGGGGACGCCCGACGTGGAGGTCCTGGAGGACGAGTGGACGGCCGTCACCGTGGACGGCAGGTTGTCCGCCCACTTCGAGCACACCATCCTGATCTCGGAGCGGGGGCCGGAAGTGCTGACCCGGCGTCGATGATGGCCCCTGGACCCCGGGTGAAATAGGGTGATGTCAGAAGCTGTTGATAGAGGTCCAGATTTCAGATCGCGCGGCGCTTGCTACTTACGGACCAAAGTGTTATCCCGCCGCGCTTCCAGAAGGTTCGTGGTCCGGGAAGAAGGTTGACGCTTGCCGAAGGATGATTCCATCGAAGTCGAGGGGACCGTTATGGAACCCCTACCGAACGCGATGTTCCGCGTGGTGCTGGACAACGGCCACAAGGTGCTCGCGCACATCTCGGGCAAGATGCGGATGCACTTCATCCGTATCCTCCCGGGCGACAAGGTGAAGGTCGAGTTGTCGCCGTATGACCTGACCCGTGGACGGATCACGTACCGGGCCAAGTAATTCGTGCCGGCCGCCTGTGCGGACCGGCTGTTGTGCTTTTCACCGCTGAAGGAAGGAAGTTCGCTCCATGAAGGTTCGGGCGTCCGTCAAGAAGATCTGCGACAAGTGCAAGGTCGTTCGCCGCAAGGGCATCGTGCGCATCATTTGCGCCTCCAACCCCCGGCACAAGCAGCGCCAGGGCTAAGAGTCCCCAGGGACTCTTGCCTCAGACCAACTCCACAACGAAGGAAGACCGAAGATGGCTCGTATCGCCGGCATCGATCTGCCGCCCAACAAGCGTGCGGTGATCTCGCTTCAGTACATCTACGGGATCGGTAACAAGACCGCGCACGACATCATCGAGGCGGCGGGCATCGATCTCACCACCCGGACCAAGGACCTCACCGAGGACCAGGCTCGAAAGATCCGCGAGATCATCGAGGCCAACTACAAGGTCGAGGGTGACCTCCGGCGCGAGGTGACCATGAACATCAAGCGGCTGATGGACCTGGGTTGCTACCGGGGTCTGCGTCACCGCAAGGGTCTTCCGGTCCGCGGCCAGCGCACCCACACCAACGCGCGCACCCGCAAGGGCCCCAAGCGCGGCATCGTTCGCGCGAAGCCGGCCGCTCCGGCCCGCTAAACCCTCTGGCGCCCGCTGCCTCGCTTCGTGTGAGGCGCGGGCGTTGATCACCTACTCCCAGGAGCAGCGATTCACATGGCTGACGAGATCAATACCGCCGCCGCGCCGGCCGGTGCCGAGGGTGGCGAGACCCCTGCGGCGAAGAAGAGCAAGCGCAAGGGTAAGAAGAACATCCTCAACGGCGTGGTCCACATCCAGTCCACGTTCAACAACACCATCATCACGATCACGGACGTGTCCGGGAACGTGATCTCCTGGTCGTCGGCCGGGGCGCGCGGCTTCAAGGGCAGCCGCAAGTCCACGCCGTTCGCGGCGCAGGTGGCCGCTGGCGACGCCGCGGCGAAGGCGATGGAGCACGGCCTGAAGACCGTGACGGTGTTCGTGAAGGGCCCGGGCGCGGGCCGTGAGTCGGCGCTGCGCGCGCTGGCCGCCGCCGGCCTGAAGATCAGCCTCATCCGCGACGTGACGCCCATCCCGCACAACGGCTGCCGTCAGCCCAAGCGCCGCCGCGTCTAATTACCGCTTCGGGCCGGGGACCCGCCTCGCGGCGGGCCCGGCTCCAGACCATCTGCAAGGAGAGTTTCCGTGGCTCGTTATACCGCGAGCGCCTGCCGTATCTGCCGGCGCGAGAACCTGAAGATGTACCTCAAGGGCGACCGTTGCTACACGGACAAGTGCGCCATCGAGCGCCGCCCCTATCCCCCCGGTCAGCACGGCCAGGGCCGCGTGAAGTTCTCCGGCTACGGCGTGCAGCTGCGCGAGAAGCAGAAGGTCAAGCGCATGTACGGCCTGCTCGAGAACCAGTTCCGCGGGTACTACCACCGCGCGTCCGCGGCCAAGGGCAAGACGGGTGAGAACCTGCTGCAGCAGCTGGAGCTCCGCCTGGACAACGTGGTGTTCCGCATGGGCTTCGCGGACACGCGTAACGAGGCGCGCCAGCTGGTGCGTCACGGTCACTTCCAGGTCAACGGCCGCCGGGTGAACATCCCGTCGTTCTCCGTGAAGCCGGGCAGCGCCGTGGAAGTGCTGGAGAAGAGCCGCAAGGTGCTCCGCATCTCCGAGGCGCTGGAGACGGTGGACCGCCGTGGCGTTCCGCAGTGGATTGACCTGGACAAGAAGTCGTTCAAGGGCACGGTCAAGACGGTCCCGAACCGCGAGGACCTGACCATGCCCATCCAGGAGCAGCTCATCGTCGAACTGTACTCGAAGTAAGCAGGGATGCCGGGCCCGCTTCCGGTGGGCCCCTCCCGCTGTGGACGCCCTGGCCATCAAGGCCGGGGCGTTGTCGCTTTGTCACCTGTCGTTTCGTCGCCTGGAGGGCGCGTTCTGTGCGCGCCGGGCGAGGTTGTTAAGCAGTCCCCCCCGCGTGCCCGTCCTCCCGTCACCCTGACGGGGAAGTGGGTGATGGCGCACGACCAGAGGAGCAGTCCCCATGGCCGACACGTTTGTTGCGAAGAACTGGCGCGACCTCATCAAGCCGCGCCGCATGGAAGTGGACCAGGACTCGCTGAGCCCCACGTACGGCAAGTTCGTGGCGGAGCCGCTGGAGCGCGGCTTCGGGACGACGCTGGGCAACTCGCTGCGGCGGGTGCTGCTGTCGTCGCTGCAGGGCGCGGCCATCACCTCCGTGAAGATTGAAGGCGTGGACCACGAGTTCACGACCATCCCCGAGGTGGCCGAGGACGTCACGGACGTCGTGTTGAACCTGAAGGAGGTCCTCCTCCGGATGCACACGAACGAGACGAAGACGCTGCGCATCGAGGTGGAAGGCCCCAAGGAAGTGAAGGCGGGCGACCTCATCGCGGACCAGGATGTCGAAATCCTGAACCCGGGTCACCACATCTGCACGGTGTCCGAGGGTGGCAAGGTGCGCATGGAGCTGATGTGCCGCCGCGGCCGGGGCTACGTGCCGGCGTCCACCAACAAGGTGCCGGGCGCGCCCATCGGGACCATCCCCATCGACTCGCTCTTCTCGCCCATCCGCAAGGTGAACTACCAGGTCACCAACGCGCGCGTTGGCCAGGTCACGGACTTCGACAAGCTGTCGCTCGAGGTCTGGACGGACGGCTCCGTGGTCCCGCAGGACGCGGTCGCGTACGCGGCGAAGATCATCAAGGAGCAGCTCACGGTCTTCGTGAACTTCGACGAGACCGAGGAGCCGGTCGTCGCCGAGGCGCCGAAGGAAGAGGCCAAGCTCAACGAGAACCTGTTCCGCTCGGTGGACGAGCTGGAGCTGTCGGTGCGTTCGGCCAACTGCCTGCAGCAGGCGAACATCAAGTCCATCGGTGACCTGGTCCAGCGCACCGAGGCGGAGATGCTCAAGACGAAGAACTTCGGCCGCAAGTCCTTGAAGGAGATCAAGGAGATCCTCGCGGAGATGGGTCTGTCGCTGGGCATGAAGCTGGAGAACTGGCCGCCGAAGAACGCGCCGGCTCCCGCGGCCCCCAAGGCCTGAGCGTCGTCGTTTCCTGCAGCACCTGCCTTGGCTTCCCACCGACACGGCTTCACGGTGGCGCGAAGGCAGGGGGCCCTGGTACACAGGGTCCGATTCAACGGCGGCCCCCGGTGTCGGGGCCGTCCTTCCCACCCGGTACCTGATACGGCCGGAGTGGTGGGGTTCTCAAGAAGAGGCCCCGGAGCACGCGCATGCGCCACAAGGTCGGACAAAGGAAGCTGCACCGCACCACGAGCCACCGTCTCGCGATGCTGAACAACATGGTCACGTCCCTGCTGGAGCACGGGGCCATCCGCACCACCGTTCCCAAGGCGAAGGAAGTCCGTCCGCTGGCCGAGCGCATCATCACGCTCGCCAAGCGCGGTGGCCTGTCCAACGTGCGCCTTGCCGCCCGCACCGTGAAGGACCGCACGGTCCTCCAGAAGGTGTTCAGCGAGTACAAGGAGCGTTACGCCTCCCGTCCGGGTGGCTACACCCGCATCGTGCGCCTGGGCTTCCGCCGGGGCGATGCCGCGGAGATGGCCCTCATCGAGCTGGTGGACCGTCCCGCGAAGGCCCCGGCCGCCGCTGAGACGACCGAGGCTCCCGCCGAGGCGAAGACCGAGGGTTGAGCCGTTCCCCGTGCCCGGGCCTCACGTGAGTGAGGCCTGGCCGGGCTGAAGAAACACCGAGGGCGCCTTCCTGCTTCAGGAGGGCGCCCTTCGTGTTTCCGGCGTCTGGAGGGCCGCTCGCGGCGGGCTACTTCTTCGGCGAGAGGATGCGCTTCCACTCCTCCTGGAGGGAAGGCGTGAGGTCGGCCTTGTCGTCCGCGCTCTTCATCGTCAGCGCCTGGAAGCGCAGGTCCGCGGGCGCGGAGCCGCCGGTCTTCCCCAGGAGCTGCTTGGGCGTGATGGTGACGAAGTTGCCGGGCTGCACCTCCGACACCACCGCCTTGTACTCGTTGTTCACGGTGATGATGACGTCGCGCCAGACGTCCTGGCTCTCATTCCAGATGGTGACGGAGGGCCGGTCCAGCTTGTCACTGAGCACCAGGCGCGCGTCCATGTCACCCGTGTCCACGGAGCTGCCCGGGCACGCGATGCCGAGGCTGGCGACGGACAGGACGAGCCAGCTCGCGACGATGCCGGCCTTGTACTTGAAGAAGCGGTCGCTCGCGCGGAAGTCCGCGAACTGCTCCTTCAGGATGGAGAAGGCGTTGAGGAGGACGTTGGACGTCTCCGCGGCGACGCGCTTGCCCAGCGGGCCTTCCGGCTTCGGCTTCTCCAGCGGGGCCGCGCGGGCGGCGCTCATGGCGCGCATGCCGGGGCTGGTGGCCGCCCGGGGCTGGGTGCCGGGATTGGACGGCGTCCGGGGCGGAGGGGTGCTGGGAGGGGCGGGTTTGCGCGCGTCGCTCATCGGAGGCGGAGTGTAGAGGGGGCGGTGCGCCGGTGGCTACTGGCCCTTGAGCACCTGCAGGGCCTTGCTGGCCACCGCGTTGTCGGGCTGGGTCTCCAGCACCTTCCCCAGCCAGCGCTCCGCTTCGCTCGCGGCCTTCTGGCGGTCCTCGGGGCGGCGGGCCTTCTGGGCCTCCTCGGTGTAGAGCAGGCCCAGGCGCAGGGCGAACTCGGTGTTCTCCGGATCCTTGTCCGCCACGACCTTCAGCTCCCGCTGCGCGGCCGCGTAGTCCCCCTGCAACTGGTACACGAGCGACAGCTTGCCACGCGCGGCCGCCGAGTCCGGTGCCAGCGTCACCGCCACCTGGAAGGCCTCCTTCGCGGTGTCCAGATCCCGGGCCTCCAGGCGCAGGTCGCCCAGGCGGAACCAGGCCAGGTCCAGCAGCGGGTTGAGCGCCGCGGCCTTTTCGAAGGCGGTGCGCGCCGCGTCCGTGCGCTGACGCGACAGGTACAGCTCCCCCAGGTAGAGCTGGTTCTTGCCGTCCTGGGGGGCGCGCTCGATGGCCTGCTTGAACTCGTCCACGGCGCGGCCGGCGTCATCCAGGCGCTGGTAGGCCAGGCCCAGGAGGGCGTGCACCACGGCCAGGTCCGGGTAGTCGTGGAGGATCTCCTCGAAGGCGATGAGGGCGTGCTGGGGCGCGTCCAGCTCGTGCAGGTAGCGCATGCCCTCCTCGAGCTTCGCCTCCGCCGCCTTGGGGAAGTTCTGGAACGGGTCCGCCAGCGGGTTCATCAGCGCCCGCGCGGTGGCGACCTCCGTGGGGGTGGGGTTGCCGCGCACGACGGTGCCCAGGGCCTCCACGGCCCCCGCGGTGTCGCCCGTGCGGGCCAGGGCCTTGGCCAGGGGCAGCTTCCAGCCCGCGCGCTCCGGGGCCAGCTCCACGGCCTTGCGCAGCGGGCCCAGGGCGGCGGCGTACTGCTCCGACTCCAGGCGCGCCACGCCCAGGCGGTAGTGGAACTCGGCGGTGGTGGGGGACAGCGCGATGGCGCGCTCGAAGGCGGCCACGGTGGGGGCGCCCGCGTCCCGGGCCCGCGAGAAGAGCGTCAGGCCCAGCATGTACTGGTCCACCGCGCGCTCGTTCTTCGCGATGGCCTGGCGCAGTTCCTCCGTCCAGGCGTCCGCGCGGCCGGCCTTCACCTGGGCCTCGGTGAGGGCGCGGGCCACGTCCACGTCGTCCGGCGTGCGCGCGTGCAGCTCCCGCAGGAGCTTCACCGCCTCATCCGGCTGGTTGCCGTCCAGGTACGCGCGCGCCTGCGCCTGGGGAGACAGCGCGGGGGCCTGGGCCTGGCCGTGGCCGCAGCCGGTGGCGAGCAACCCCAGCCCCAGGAGGGCGGCGGGCCAGCGGAGCGAGCGGAGGCGGTTCGAGGGCGGCGTCAGGGGCACGGTGAACTCAGGAGGCCTTGGAGGTGACAGAGGAGGCAAGCTGCGCGACGCCCTCGCGGTTCGGCGCGGCGACGGCGGTGTCCGGGTCACCGCCCTTGCCGCCCAGGGAGAGGCTGTCGGCGATGATCTGTTCGCGCACGGCGCGGGCCAGGCCCTCGCGGTCGTTGTCCGCGAAGCCGCTGGTGTCGATGGGGCGGCCAATCTTCACGCGCACCGGGCCCGGGGTGATGTTCCACGAGTTCTTGGGCATCACGTTGTCGGTGCCCTCGATGGTGACGGGGCAGATGGGCACGCGGGCCTTGAGCGCGAGCGCGAAGGGGCCCTTCTTGAACGGCAGCACGCGGCCGTCCGGGGAGCGGGTGCCCTCCGGGTACAGGAAGATGCTGGTGCCCGCGCGGATCTTCCGGGCGGCTTTTTCAAGCGACGCGATGGCGGACGAACGGTCTCCGCGGTTGATGAAGACGTGGCCCGCGAGCCAGAGGTACCAGCCGATGAACGGCACGAAGCGCAGCTGGGACTTGGCGACGAAACGGAAGTCCACCGGCACGGCGAGGAAGTGGGCCGGGATGTCGAGTGTGGACATGTGGTTGCCGACGTAGATGGTGGGCCGCTTCGGGTCCACGTTCTCCCCGCCAGTGACCTCCAGCTTCGCGCCACCGGCCCACAGGAGCACGGGCGACCAGATCCATCGGGCGACCCAGACCGAGCGCGACGGGTTGAGCGTCACCAGCATCGCGAGGCATGCGAGGGTGAAGCAGATCGGGGACCACACCGCGACCACCAGGATGCACCACAGCTTGCGCAACATGCGTCGCCTTTCCTCCTACCGGGGGGCCTGAGCGCCGGAAGGGCCCCGGGAGTGCCGCTCACCGGTCGGGCAGCCAGGCGGCGCGGCGCGAGCGTCGGCACGGGCTCCTGGACGTGCGGAACGGGGCGGGGGCATGCACTTTATCTACCATGGCTCCCCCCGCCATTGTTTCTGGTGAATGCCGCTCGCTGGGGTTACAAGCAAGGGTGGCGTGGCCAGGAAAAAGTTCATCGCCATCGCGGGCAACATCGGGGCCGGAAAGACGGAGCTCACGTCCTTCCTGTGCCGGAAGTACGGCCTCACGCCGTCCTTCGAGCCCAATGACCAGAACCCTTATCTCGCGGATTTCTACAAGGACATGAAGACGTGGGCGTTCCGCTCGCAGCTCTTCTTCCTGACGCACAAGTTCCGCCTGCACCGGGAACTGGAGCGCACGCCGGGCACCGTGCTCCAGGACCGGACCCTCTATGAGGACGCGGAGATCTTCGCCAAGAACCTCCACCGGCAGCGGCTCATCGACAAGCGGGACTGGTCCACCTACTGGGAGCTGTACCAGACCATCTCCCAGTCGCTCCGGCCGCCCGACCTGATGATCTACCTGCGCTGCCCGGTGATCACCCTGAAGGAGCGCATCCGCCTGCGTGGGCGGACCATGGAGAAGGACATCCCGACCGCCTACCTGAAGCGCCTCAACGCCCTCTACGAGGAGTGGTTCGAGGGCTACTCGCTGTCACCGGTGCTGGTGCTGGGGACGGACAAGCTGGACTACCTCACCAACCTGGTGGACCGCGTGGACCTCTTCCGACAGATAGAGAAGCACCTGTGAAGGAGGTCTACGTCCTGGCCACCGAGCAGTCCGTGCCGCCCTCCCTGGACGCGCTGCGCGCGGCGTTCGCGACGGACGAGGTGGAGTTCGTGCCGCACGAGGGCGACTGGGGCTTCACCGTGCGGGCGGACGGCTCGGAGGTGAAGGTGGTGCTCAAGCCCCTGAGCGACGGCCGTCCTCGCGTCCCCCAGGAGCTGTTCAGCGGCAGCCCGGAGGCCTTCGCGCGCGTGGAGAAGTCCCAGGCCTGCTACGCGTTCCTCCTGGAGCCGGGCGGCGCGCAGCCCACGCTGCCCGTCTTCGAGGCGCTGTGGACCGTACGCACGCTGATGGAGCAGGCGCCGGGCGTGCTCGTGGACATGACGGCGTTCAAGCTGCACGAGCCCGAGGACGTGGCCGAGATCACCGAGCTGGACTTCGACATCCGCGACCACGTGCACCTGCACGCCATCGAGCTGGCGGAAGGGGACACGCCGCTGTGGGTGCACTCGCACGGGATGGAGAAGTTCGGCGCGCGCGACGTGGAGATCTTCCACCTGGGCGAGGGCGACCTGCTGGCCGCGGAGAGTTTCCTCCACGAGCTGTGCACGGACCTGGCGTTCGCGCAGGGACCGGCGCTGCGCTCGGAGGTGGCCACCAGCGAGGGCCAGAGCTTCACCCTGGTCCCGTCGGAGGAGGCCCGCGCGAACCTGCTGGGCGTTCCGCTGGATGCCTTCGAGGGCCACGAGGGGCTGTTCCTCACGGTGGTGTCGCCCTTGGGCCGGCACAACACGGCGGAGCTCCTCTCGACGTACCGGGAGCGCTTCGCCAAGGAGCCGGCCGAGCAGACCCAGGCCATGCACGAGGAGGCGCAGGCGCTGTTGCCCGCGTTCCTGGCCCGCTTCCAGCGCAAGGGTTTGATGGAGCCCCTCACGTTCCTGGTGCGGGCCCCCTTCGAGACGCACCCGGAGGGCGACGTGGTGGTGGAGAACCTGTGGCTGGAGGCGGTGACCCGGGACGAGGGCTCCGTCGTGGGCCGGCTGGTGGATGGCGCGGTGCACACCACGGAGTGGCGCAAGGGGGCCCACGTGGAGGTGGAGGAGAAGCAGATCAACGCCCTGGCCATCGCCCGGGAGGGCCGCCCGCTCAACGAGTCCGAGCTGCGCGCTCTTTTGACCGCCGAACGCCCCATGTAGCGTAGCGCTGTGCGTCCAACCCGACGCGTCTTGCGGGCGCCCCGAGGGGCGCTGCTAGGCTTCTCTTCCGCATGCCGGCATTGCTGCTGCTCACGGGCCCCTCGGCGGGGCGCCGGTACGAGGTCGTCTCCCAGCTGACCCTCGGCCGCAGCCCCTCCTGCGACATCCCGCTGGAAGACGATCAGGTGTCGCGCCGCCACGCGCAGCTGTTCCTGGACCCCGTTGCGGGACAGGTGCGGCTGCGCGACCTGGGCTCCACCAATGGCACGCTGCTCAACGGGCAGCGGCTGGCGCTCCAGGAAGAGGCGGTGCTGCGGCCGGGCGACCGGATGCGCGTGGGCGCCACCATCGCGGTGTACGAGCCGCCGCCGGTGTCCATCGTCGACGAGCCCTCCGGCGTGATTGCCCCGGAGCCGGAGCACGTGCCCATCGAGGAGGTGCTGCCGCACGTGGGCGCGGCCGCGGTGATGTACTCGGCGGGGACGGCGCTGCTGGGGGCCACCAGCGAGGCCATGGTGCTGCGGCGGCTGTCGGAGGAGACGGCGCACGCGCTCAACGCGGACCGCGCCGCGGCGCTCCTGAGCGGGCCGGAGGGGCTTCGCACGGCGGCGGTGTCCGGCGCGGCGTCCGTGGAGGTGCCTCGCGCGCTGGTGCAGGCGGCGCTGGAGCGCAAGGAGCTGGGGCGGACGGACACGGCGCTGTGCTCGCCACTGGTGGCTTCGGGCGGGATGCCCTTTGGCGTGCTGTACGTGGAGCGCGAGGAGTCGCCGTTCACCGAGGGCGAAGGCCAACTGCTCGCGTCGCTGGGGCGGCTGGGCGGTGAGGCGTATACGGCGGTGCGCTCTCGCGGAGAGGCGGAGGCCGCGGAGACGCCGTGGGTGACGCCGCTGGGGACGTCGCGGGCGTTCCGGGGCGTGGTGGAGGAGGCTCGGCGGGCGGCGGGCAGCGCCGCCCCGGTGGTGCTGCACGGCGAGCCGGGTACGGGCAAGGCGCTGCTGGCGCACTTCCTCCACGGGAAGTCCCCTCGCGCGCTGGGGCCGTGGGTGACGGTGGAGTGCCGGCAGTCCCTGGAGGCGGTGGAGGTGGCGCTCTTCGGCCGTGCGGGCGCGCCCGGCCAGCCTCCAGTGACGTCCGCGGTGCTGCGCGCGGACGCGGGCACGCTGTTGCTTCGCCACGTGGAAGCGCTTCCCCGGCCCGCGGCGGAGCGGCTGGCGCGGATGCTGGCCCGGCGCGCGGCTCCAGCACGGCAGGGCGGGGAAGAGCCCGTGGACGTGCGCATCGTCGCCACCAGTGCTTCACCGGTATCTCGGCTCGCGTCCCGGGGGGAGTTCGACGCGGCGCTGGCCCGGGGGCTCACGGGCTTCGAGTTGGAGGTACCGCCCCTGCGGGAGCGGCGGGGGGACGTACCGGTGCTGCTGGAGCACTTCGCGCTGCGCGGTGCCCGGCATGGCGGGCGGGAAGCGCCGGTGCTGGGACCGGAGGCCCGGCGCCTCTTGGCGGAGTATCCGTGGCCGCAGAACGTGCGTGAGCTGGAGCTGGTCGCGGAGCGGCTGGGACGCGTGTACGCGGCGGGCCACGTGGGCATCCCGCAGCTGCCTCCGGAGGTGCGCGAGGGCGCGGTGGGGCAGGCGCCTCGCACGTTGCAGGAGCAGGTGGCCCGGCTGGAGCGTGACGCCATCGCGGAGGCGCTTCGCGAGTCCGGCTGGAAGAAGGTCCGCGCGGCGGAGTTGCTCGGCATCAGCCGGCCCACGCTCGACCGGAAGATGGAGGAGTACGGGCTGACGCTGGAGCGGGGGACTCGCGGCTGAGCGCGGTCAGGCCTTCGTGATGGCGGTGTCCTTGCGGCGGCTGATCAACACGCCCGTGAGGATGAGCGCCGCGCCGAGAATCTGGAACAGGGTGGGGCGCTCACCACGGACGGCCCAGGCGGTGATGGCGGCGACCACGGGGATGCCGGTGCCGTAGAGCGTCGTGCGGTTGGTGCCCACCTGCTGCACGCTGCGGAACCACACGAAGTACGCGAGCACCAGCGGCACCAGCGCCGAATACACGAGCGCCACCCAGCCCGCGGCACCCACGCGCGACGCGTCCATCGTGATGACCTGGGACGCGCCGGCCAGCACGACCCCCGGAGCTCCCGTGAGCATGGTGATGGCGGTGACGCGCAGCGCGGAGATGCCTTCTCCCACGGCTCGCGTGCCCACCGTGTAGATGGACCAGCACAGCGAGCTGCCGACGATCAGCGCGTCACCTGTCCATGTCTCCGCGCCCAGGTTCGGTCCTCGTGCGCCCACGACGAGCAGCGTGCCCACCACCGCGAGCGAGAGCCCCGCGACGACCGGGCGCCGCAGCCGTTCGATGCCCAGCGCCGCGCCCAGCGCCGCCGTCACCACCGGGCTCACCGCCGTGAGCATGCCGCTGTTGGCCGCCGTGGTCCGCGAGAGGCCTTCGATGAAGCACAGCTGGTACAGCGTGTTGCCCACGAACCCCAGCGCGGTGAGCCGCAGGAACGCCTTCCACGGCATCGGCTTGTGGCCTTCCACCGCGAGCAACACGAGCCCCATCGCGAGCGCCGCGAGCCCGAAGCGCAGCGACATGAAGGCCCGTGCCGGCATGCCCTCCAGCGCGTCCTTCACCAGGGTGTAGTTCGTCCCCCAGACGACCACGACGGCGATCATCGCCAGGTCGGAGGCGGAGAGGAGACGGGCAGGCGCTGCGACCGCTGGCGACGAGGTGCTCACGGCGGCGGGGCATAGGGCGGCGCGAGGCCGGATGCAACCGACGGAGCTGCAACGAACACGCGGCCCCGCACCGCTTCCCTGGCGGGTGACACGCACGCGCGGTGCTCTTCCTCGGGGAGGCGACACCGGGCCGACGTTTCCCCTCGCCCGTGCTTGTCCGGCCGCCCGGGCCGTGGCGTAAATGCCCGCCCATGGACTTCCGCTATTCGGACGAGGTGCGGCGCGCGAAGGACTCCGGGCTGCCACTGGTGGCGCTGGAGACGAGCGTCGTCGCGCAGGGCCTGCCGTACCCCGACAACCTGGCCGCCGCTCGCGCGTGCGAGGAGGCCATTCGCCGCGCCGGCGCAGTGCCCGCGCCCATCGCGCTCGTGGACGGCGAGGTGTGGATTGGCCTGGAGGACGCCACGCTGCGCCGCCTGGCCGAGGGCAAGGAGAAGCTCCTCAAGGTGGGCTCGCGCGACCTGGCCGTGGCGGTGGCCACCCGCGCCAGCGGCGGCACCACCGTGAGCGCCACGTGCGAGCTGGCCGCGGCGGCCGGCATCCGCGTCTTCTCCACCGGCGGCATCGGCGGCGTGCACCGGGGCGCTTCCGAGCACTGGGACATCTCGCAGGACATCGCGGCCTTGTCGCGCTACCCCGTCGCCGTGGTGTGCGCGGGCGCCAAGTCCGTGTTGGACCTGCCCAAGACGATGGAGCTGTTGGAGACCGCGGGCGTGCCCGTCATCGGCGTGGGCACGAACGAGCTGCCGTCCTTCTACAGCCGCGAGTCCGGCCTCTCCCTGGAGCACCGCGCGGACGACGCGGAGGCCGCCGCGCGCATCGCCCACGCGCGCTTCGAGACGCTGGGGCAGGGGGGCGTGCTCTACACCGTGCCGCCTCCGGCGGAGGCCGCGCTGCCTCGCAACGACGTGGAGCTGCACATCGCGTCGGCGCTGGCGGACGCGGACCGGCAGGGCGTGCGCGGCAAGGCCGTGACGCCGTTCCTCCTGGGCGAGATGGCGAAGCGCACCGGGGGCAAGACCCTCAAGACGAACCTGGCGCTCCTGGAGAACAACGCGCGCTTCGCGGGGGCGCTGGCCGTGGCCTACGCCCGTCTCGCGAAGCGCTGAACGCCGCGCGGAATCAGGCCGCGCGGTGCTGGAACCAGGACATCAGGTCCTCCAGCGCCGCGCGGTCCACGTCGTCGAAGGTGTTCTTGTGCTCGGAGTCGATGTCGAGCACGGCGAGCAGCTCGCGGTCGCGCCCGTACACCGGCACCACGATTTCAGACGCGGAGCGCCCGTCGCAGGTGATGTGGCCCGGGAAGGCGTGCACGTCCGGCACCACCACCGTCTCGCCCTTGGCCGCG
Source organism: Corallococcus sp. AB011P (assembly GCF_003611605.1). Lineage (NCBI taxonomy): Bacteria > Pseudomonadati > Myxococcota > Myxococcia > Myxococcales > Myxococcaceae > Corallococcus > Corallococcus sp. AB011P. Next base: position 148,339 of record NZ_RAVX01000020.1, on the reverse strand, counting down.
GACGTGCCGCACACGCCCTTGCCGAAGGTGATCTCCAGGCACCCGAGCGTCCCCTGGTAGGGGCCCACGCGCAGCAGCTTCCCGGGTGTCACCACCCGGTAGAAGCCCGTCCACAGGTGGCCGAAGGCGTTGTGCAGCAGGCAGCTCATCGTCGCCATCGCGCAGATGTCGTCATCCACGCCTTCGAGGATGGCGAGCGCATGCGTCTTCAGCTCGGCGTATGCCTCGGTCTTGGGCTGACCGCGCAGATCCAGGGTGACTTCGGCCATGATGGGGTCCTCTGTCAGGAATTCCGTCTCGCCCCTTCTAACAACCCTCGTGCCCGCTGGCACTGGAGGTCGTGTGGAACCGCTTGTCCTGGATTCGAAGACCCGCTTGCTCGTACTCACCGGCGCCGGAGTCTCCGCGGAGAGCGGGGTGCCCACCTTCCGGGGCATGAACGGGCTGTGGGAGAACCACCCCGTGGAGGCGGTGGCGTCCCCGCAGGGCTTCGAGGCGAACCCCGCGCTCGTCTGGCGTTTCTACTCGCAGCGCCGGACGGGGGCGGCGGACGTGAAGCCCAACCCGGGCCACGACGCGTTGGTGCGCTGGGAGCAGCACCTGGGTGACCGCTTCCTCCTGGCCACGCAGAACGTGGACGGCCTGCACACGAAGGCGGGCAGCCAGCGCGTGGTGGACATGCACGGCAACCTCTTCCGCACGAAGTGCGCGGACTGCCAGCGTGCACCCTTCGCCGACACCTCCGTGCACCCGTCGGGCACGGTGCCGAAGTGCGACGGCTGCGGGGGCCGGCTGCGGCCGGACATCGTCTGGTTCGGGGAGATGCTGGACCCCAACGACCTGGCGCGCATTGGCGAGTTCATCACGCGCGACGATGGCACGCGGCTGGTGTTCCTGGCCGCGGGCACGTCCGGAGCGGTGTGGCCCGCGGCGGGCATCGTGGACGAGGTGCGCTCCGTGCGCGGGGACACGTGGCTCGTGAACTACGAGTCCGCCGCGAACACGGAGCGCTTCCATCACTTCGTCCAGGGACTGAGCGGACAGGTGCTGCCCACCCTGGCGAAGCTCGTCTGAGGACCGGGGCTTACGGTCCCCGGAGGACGGTGAGCCCCTGGTTGGTGAGGACGAGCAGCATGCTCGGCGTCACGGTGGGCTCGTAGACGAGCTGCAGGACGCGCTGGCCGGACACGTCCTTCACCTGGGCCAGCGTGGTGCCATCGGGCTCCAGCCGCCAGAGGCCGGCGCCGTCGGTGCCGATGTAGAGCGCGCCGTCGTCCGTCGCCTTGAGCGAGCGGATGCGGTTGGACGGCAGCCCCGCGAGCTTCGACCAGCTGCCTGTCGAGCGGTTCTTCGGCGTCAGCGCCCAGACGCCGTACTGCTCGCTGCCCAGGTAGTAGCGGCCCGAGCGGACCTGTTCGAAGGCGCGCCAGTAGTCGTCGGTGGTCTGGCCGTTGAGCGCGTCGTTGTAGCTCTTGAACGACCAGGGCGTGGGGCCTTCCCAGGTGTGCTCGCGGTCCCACTCCTCCAGCTTGGGGCTGGGCACGAGCACGCCGACCATCTGCTCGTTGGCGACGAGGACGTCACCGTTCTGCCCGATGCCCAGGCCGTGCATGTAGGGGCACTGCAGCGAGCCCCATTCCGAGCCGTCCTCGTAGAGGTACCAGCCCGGGTGGCGGTGGCTGTTGTAGGTGAGCCCCTGGATGCGTGTCACGCCGTGGTTGGTGGTGATGTAGAGGTCGCCGCGGTCGCGGCCGCGCGTCACGCGAGCGCAGTTGAGGACGGTGCGGTCCTCCTCGTAGTGGAAGTCATTGGTGTTGTGGATGCCCGCCTCGCGGCCCGCGTTCGACGCGCCGGTGGTGCGCCAGAGGTGCTCCTCGAGTTTGATGCTGCCGTCCGGCTGGAGGCGGACCGCGTCGAGGTCTCCCTTCCGGTACTCGGCGAAGCGTTCCGCGGAGTAGCCCGCTTCGCCCCTCCAGGGGATGTACGTGCGTTGCTCGATGCCCTCGGCACGCTTCATCTCGTTGGCGGAATAGCCCACGTATGCGCGTCCGGCCTCACCGCCGCAGATGACCGTGGAGCCGGTCGCGAGCGATTCCAGGCCGAACGGCTCCGCCGCCTGCCCGACGTTGGAGGTCCACGTGGGCTGGGTGTCGCCCGGGCGCAGCACGCCGATGCGGCGGCCGTCGAGCAGCCAGAGGTTGAGCCCTTCATCCACGCCGACGCTCTGGGGCGTGCCGGCGCCGTACGAGCGTGTGTAGTCGAGCACCGCGTCCGTGGGCCACGGTCCTGCGTCGGGCGTCTCGCCGGTGCCGGCATCGGGATCCGGCGGCGTCCCCGCGTCGGGAGTTTCGCCGGCATCGGGTGTCCCGCCATCTTCACCCGGAGGGGGCGTGCCGGCGTCCGGAAGGGAACCCGGAGGGGGGAGCGAGGGAACTTCGTTTCCATCGGACGGATCCGTGACGGTTCCCTCCTGCGGATCGACTGTCGGGGACTGGTCGCTGCAACCCGCCGACAACAAAGAGAAGACCACCAACCCCGTCCCCACCACGCCTGCGCGAATACCCATTCCGTGTCTTCCTCCATGAGGGCTTCATGGCAAGACACGGGCCAGCGTGTTCCGGGCGCTTGCTGTCCGATGCAGGCCTACTCGCCGCGCCCCGCGCGCTTCCCGACGAAGAGTCTGCGCGCGTCGATTCGCGCGAGGCACCGTGCGCCGCTCGTGGAGAACGCCACGGGTTCGAGGCCCGCCGCATCACAGAGGGGGCGCTGCGGTTCATGCGATGAATGGAGGCCGTCAACTCCGAGCGGCGGCTGCGTCGCGCTTTGCGCCCACTCACTGAAGTCGCCTGGCAATTCCGTCCGAGACTCGCCTTCCATCATCACGATGATGGGCACACCGTCACGCTCGGCACTGACTCCGAGCACGTCACCGGCGAAGGCCAATTGCGTGAAGCCGAACGTCAGGTGCTCGTCGCTGCGGAGCGCCTCGCGAACTTCGCCAGTGTCGACGTCGATGACGACAACGACCGAGCGATCCTTCTGTCCGTAGCCCTGGGATCGTCCGTTGACGTGTCCTGGCGTGACGAGCGCGAGTGCGAGCTGTCGTGGCGTACTGGCGATGGCGGTGCAGAGCCCCGGCAGCTCGAAGGCCTCGCGACCTTCAATCGCGACCGCCGAACGTCCCAGCCGCCACCACGCCGTGATGAGCCGCTCTCCCGCGAACGCGCCCACTGCATGCGTTGTCGGTTCATTGAACACGCGCTCGAAGTCTCGGTACGCCGCATGGTCGTTCGTACGCGCACCCACGAGGGCATGGGTGAGTCGAGCGACAAGGTGGCTCCGCTGATGGGGACTGCACTCCTCGAGCTCCGCGCTTCCAATGTCCCGCGAGGCGTGCAGGAGGAATTCGCTACCTCCGTTGTCGCCGAGGGAAACCAGCTCCGTCTCGACGCCAGCGCGCTGGGTGTACTCGCTCGGAGGCGCACGCACGCAGAACAGGGAGCGTGGCACGCCGGGTTCAAGCGTGACAGGAACCTCAAGCCAGCGAGCGACCTTTCCGACGAAAGCGGCGCCCAACGCCGAGGTCTCCGCCTCGATGCTGCCGCTGGTGAGCCATACGCCCTCATCGAGCACGTAGCGCGTGCCGAGTGGATGCTCCTCCACCGCAAGCTTCACCCGGAGCGGAGGCATCTTTTCGAGCGCAGGACGCATGAATGAAAACACGCGTGCTGACGGGAGTTCGTCGCCCTCGATGAGCTTCAGCGAGACGTCGACCCAGTGCTGTCCGGCGAGTTTTTCAATCAACTCGTCGAAGCCATCGGAGAGGAAGTGCCCGAGTGCTTCCTTGACGGAGGGTGGAATGCCCGGGCCCTCGAGCCTGGGCTCGAGACGGTGCTCCTCGATTTCGACGCCATGGAAGATCGCACCGTCCATCGAGTAGCCGGACAGCACGACTTCACCCGTCGGCGCGGCCTACGCGATCACCATCGCCGTCCCGTCATACAGAGAGACGTGCAGCGCTTCGCACCCGAGCATGCGCGCGATGAGTCCCAGTCTGTGCTCGCCGGAGATACCGGGCTCCGCGAGCAGTTCCAACGGAGCCGTCTTGACGACGGACCAGCCTCCGAGGCCGGCTCCAAGGGCCAGGGCCCACCGGTCGGAGGTCGCGCCGGTTCCGTACTGCATCCGGTCCCATGTCTCTCGCTTGCGCCGCACGTAGGGCCCTGCCACGAGCCCTTCCGCGAGGCAGATATCCCTGATGGCACGTCCCAGCGAGTCGAGATCGTCCGTCCGGAAGAGCGTCACCTGTCCCCAATCACCCATGGGCGCCGTATATCGAAAACAGGGATGCGAGTGCCGTCTTCAGGGCTTCCTCATGCCGTGAAGGCACGCAATAACCCGTATGGGTAATGGTTCGGCGGAGCCCGGGCAGGCTACTTCCCGCGGAGGGCCTTCCCCGTGAACTCAAGCTCTCGCGCTCAGAACCCACGCTGGTCCATTGAAGACGACCGGTTGTGCATCTCGTTGACAGCTCTGGACCCGGAGCTGTCCTCGCGCGTCCAGCTTCGCTGGGACGAGTGGACCTCGAAAGGGTGGGGTGAAGCTCAACGCCTGTGCTTCTCCCGGGAGCAATGGCTTGCGCTGGGTCGTCCCAGTGACGCGGGCGCGGACGAGGAGGAACGCGGGTGGCTGCGCGAGGAATGGGCCTCCTTGCAGCATCTGCTGATGGACCTGCTTGGACTTGAGACGCAGTCCATTCGCTGGGATGTCGTGGGCATCCCCGGTGGCGCGAGGGCCCAGTACAGGGTCCGGGTCGACGATGAGCCTGTCCTTGTGACGGGGAACGTCTTCCCCTGGGTGATGGCCCCTCAAGAGGGAGCGCCCCTCCCTCTGACTCCCACCGCCGCCTGGGCTTGCTCCGAAGCGCGCATCGCGACCCATGCATCCGCGCAGGAGCAACTGGCGGTGGTCATCCGGCTGCGAGGCCTGCTGGAGGACGTCACCGGGCTGCTCGGAGGCCGTATCCAGTTCAGTCCCTCTGGCTTTCTCAAGACCTTCGAGCCGCGCCCGGTGGCCCGGCTGGGATTGCGCTGGGAATCCGATCCCGAAGCCACGGAGCTCGTCTCCTTGCAGCCCTTCGCGGTCTTCGAGGATGGAACCCAGGCGCCGTTTCCTCTCTCCTCGGTGCGACCTGGAGGAATCGCGGGGAACGACAGCCGGCGGCCCTTGCTGCTTCCGGAGGGCACCGATGAGGTCCTGGCGCGGACCCGGCCTCTGCAGAAGCGATTGCCTGTCGACGTGACGCGGGAGCTGCACGACCCCTCGCTCCTGATTCCGGAGGGGCGGAACCTCGATTCCAGCCTGGACCTCTCGCAGTACTCACCCCGGGTCGCGGGGTTCGAAGTCCTGCGCGGGCGACAGCCCGGTGAGGGGCGTGAAGCGACCGGGCTCGACTGGTTCGAGCCGACGACGGCCGCTGAAGGCTTCGCGCTGACCCTTCATGTCGATGAGGGGCCTCTGCGGATCCAGTTGAACTCGCGCGAGGAGGCACTGGACGTCCTCCAGAAGAACGATGCCGCGTTGGCGGAAGGGAGTCCCAGCCCGCTGACGGTTGGGGGGCAGCAACTGGCTCCGAGCGAAGCACTGGGCCGCCAGCTTCGGATCGCGCTCAACCTGTCGGAGCCATCCTCGGAGGAGGGGGATGGCACGGAGGCGGCTGGTGGCGCGCCAAGGCCCGGAGGCAGGATTGGCGCCATCGTTCGGGACGTGGCGACTCCAGCCGGCGACGGGAAACGGTCACCTGAGCCGCCTCCCGTTCCCTGGGCGCAGTTGCGCGGTGCCCTCCAGAATGGAGTGGCCCTCAAGCCGCATCAGGAAGAGGGCCTGGCATGGCTGTGGCGGCACGCCCAGGCGGGGTCCCCTGGCGTCCTGCTCGCGGACGACATGGGATTGGGCAAGACCCTGCAGGTCGCGTGCTTCATGACCTTGAGGTTGCTCACGGCGGAGGGAATGGCGCGGCCCCAGCTCGTGGTCTGTCCGACCATCCTGCTCGATAACTGGAAGCAGGAACTCGCCCGCTTCTTCCAGGAGGACCTCTGGCGGACGCCCTTCATCCTGCATGGGGCGGAGCTCCGGGCCGTCAAGCGCGGGGACGGGCTCAACACCGAGTTCCTCGCGCAGCAGCGGTTGATCATCACCAACTACGAAACGCTGGGGGCCTACCAGCGCTCCTTGTTGAAGGTGGACTTCGACGTTGTCGTCTTCGACGAAGCGCACAACCTCAAGAACCCGGACACGTTGCGTTCTCGCGCCGCCAGGGCGCTCAAGCGTTCCTTCGCCGTCGCGCTCACGGGCACGCCGGTCGAGAACGAATTGTTCGATGTCTGGGCCATCTACGATGCGATCCAGAGCCGTGCGCCAAGGGTCTTCGGTCCGCGGACCTCCTTCCGGGAGGAACACGGCGGCGAGCAGGGGGCCGCCACGCTCCGGACCCGGTTGCGGTACCCATCCAACGACAGCACCCTCATGCGCCGCGAGAAGGCGGAGGCCCTCAAGGACCTTCCGGAGAAGCGCTACCAGCGTCATGCCGTCGAGATGACGGCGCTTCAGGAAGAGCAGGAGCGGCTCATCGCCCGGCAGGCTTCGCAGCGCGGAGCATTCTGGGCCCTCGCGGCGCTCCAGAAGCTCTACCAGCACCCCGCGCTGTTGACGGACGCGCGAGGGATGAACGCGGCGACCGCGCTCCGGGAGAGTCCGAAGACGCGCCTCTGCCTGGACCTGCTGGAACAGGTGGAGGGGAGGGCGAGCAGCGGGAGCGCGGAGAAGGCCCTCGTGTTTGTCCTCTCCCGCGCCATGCAGGAACTCTTGTCGGGGCTCATCAAGGAGAGGTTCCGGTTGGCGTCCGTCCCCATCATCAATGGAGAGCCAGAGAACCGCCGTGTGGCGCTGCAAGCCATCCAGACGTTCTCTCAAGCCAGGGGGTTCCAGGTCCTTCTCCTGAGTCCGCTCGCCGCGGGCGCTGGGCTCAACATCGTCGCCGCGAACCACGTCATTCATTACGGGCGTTGGTGGAACCCGGCGAAGGAAGACCAGGCCACGGACCGGGCCCACCGTATCGGTCAGGTCCGGCCCGTCCACGTCTACTACCCGCTGCTGCACCGGCAGGGCCGCGCGGAGGCGGGGTTCGACATGCGGCTCCACGAACTCGTCGAGCGCAAGCGCTCGCTGGCCCGCGACTTCCTGGCGCCCGTTCCAGAAGAAGCCCACCAGTTCTCAGGCGTGTTTCAAGAGGGGGAGGGCTGAACCATGTTCGACCTGTCGGTCTTGCAGGATGAGTCCCTGCGGATTCCGCTGCTGATCATCGTGACATTGACGCTCGTGTCGCTCGGCTCCGTGGCATGGCGCTGCAAGCGGCTGGCGCAAGCCATCCAGGACGTGGAGGTCCACCTGGAGGACCTGCTGTCCGGGCGGCGTGATGAGCCAGGCGCGCGAGACGAGGGCCGCGCGCTGTGGCGGGCCGTCCGCGAGCAGCTCGTTTTTCCTCCGGGGAAGCAGGAGGTCTCAGGTCCCATCCTCATGCGCTCGTCGCCCTCGCGAGAGCTGCGTGAGACCTGTCGCGCCTTGTTCCGGCACTCCATGGGGCACGGGATTGGAAGGAACCTGACGGGTATCGCCCTGGTCATGACCTTCGGGTTGCTGGGTGTCGTGCTGGTGGGGCCGGTCCAGGCGGCCCTGACCAGCACGGGCGCGGGAGGCGCTTCGCAGGCGGACCTGCTCTCGCAAGCCATTGGTAAGATGGGCGCCAAGTTCTTCATCTCCGCGGCGGGCCTGCTGGGAACGCTCTTCTTCCAGGCGTTCGCTTTCTCCTCCGAGCGACGGCTCCTGATGCGGCTGGATGCGATGCGCGCGAGCTTCGAGCGCATCACGCTCACCCTGGACGCGCACGAGATCTCCCTGGCTGCGGCCCGCCGGGATGCACTGGGCGCGCTGAAGACCGAAATCGTCCAGACCCGCAGGGACCTCTCCGACCGCCTGTCCCACCTGGAGAGCGTGGAGGTGTCCCTCCAGGACATCGGGACAGAGGTCCAGAAGAACTTCGGGACGATGATGAAGGAGCAGGTCGGGGACGTCATCACGCGGCAGCTGGGCTCCGTCGAGAAGGCGGTGCGCGACATCGCGACGGACCTCCAGCGCTCCATCTCAATGGGCTTCACGGCGGCCCTGCAGCTGGAGATGGCAGGTGTTCGCGCGCATCTGGACGCCATCCAGCAGGCGCTCGCGGGACAGCAGGAACATGACCTGGGGCGGATCCTCGAACAGCTTCGCGACTCCGTGTCGGGTGGCTTCCATACCCAGTCCCAGGACATGGCCCGCCAGATGGCGGGGCTCGTGGAGGTCCTGCCCCGGCTGGAACAACAGTTCGAGGTGATGACGCAGACCCTGGGCAGCCATGCGCGGCAGTGGGGCAGCGAGAACCAGCGCGCCGTCGAGGCGCTGGGCGAAAAGGTGTCCGAGTTGGTGGGGAGCTTCGACGGCGTCCGGGACAGGCTAGAGGGCAGCGGTTCCAACATCGTGAGCAGTTTCAAGGACGTGCTCACCGGGCTGCGGGAAAGCTCCGGAGAGATGGTGCGCCTCGCGGCGCAGGCCTCCCTGAACATGCAGTCGAACTCCGTGCAGCAGTCCGGCGTTCTTCGCAATCAGATGGAGGAGCTCCGCGTCCGGTCCGAGTCGGACATGGGGCAGTTCCAGGCCCAGTCGCAGGAGTTCGTCAGGGGCATGAGGGAGACCCAGGATGGGCTTCGCACCCTGACGAAGCAGATGAGCGACACCGCGGACAAGCTGGCTGCCGCCTCCCGAGGCGTGGGGGAGTCCCATCACAAGGCGGGCGCGGTCTCCACGAAGATGGATGAAGTGGCTCAGCGGTTGATTGATACGGCCAATGCCTTCCAGCGACTGTCCCAGGAGCGCTCGAGCGTCGTGAAGCAGGAGCAGACGCTCCTCAATGCCCAACGCGAGGCCGTGGACCGGGTGGGCCCGGTGCTCAATGCCTTGACCAAGACCTATGAGGACTCCGTCAGCCGGCAGGCCCAGATCCTGAGCAGCCAGTGGACGGAGGTCATGCGCCGACTCGACTCCGTGGTGGATCGCTCTTCAGGAGAGCTCGTCCAGGGCGTGGACGACCTCACGGAGACGGTGCAGCAGCTCAAGGAGTCCTTGAGGCCGCAGGTGGCGCGGCGATGAGTTCCTCGGGCGAAAGCAGTGACAGGTCGCTCGCGGACCTGATGGCGGGTGTCGCGGTGGTCTTCCTGCTCCTGGCCGTCATCTTCATCCTCGAAGCGCGCAAGCAGCGTGAGGAGGCCATCCGGGACAAGGAGGTCGCCATCGGCAAGGTGGACTCCCAGAAGGACGGGGTGCAGGCCTCGCTGGTGTCACTGCGGGAGGACCTTGTCGTCCTGAATGCGGACCTGGACGGGGGGTTCATCGCGCTGAGTGGGTTGGACGGTGGAGTGAACGCACTGGAGATCGAGTTCAAGAACCTCCAGTTCGGTCTGGGAGAGTGCCGCACGCCTCCTGCGTATGTGGAGCAGTTCCAGCAAGGCGCGGTTCCCCTCATCCATCGGGTCTGCGTGGCCGTGGATGCCATGCGTGACGCCGGGGCCGAGCCGTCCATCATCCTCGAAGGCCACACGGACGACCGTCCGTTCCTGGGGACCAGCGGCGAGTGCGGCGTGCGCAATGGGGTTGCCCGCTTCAGCTTCGAGAACAACGTCCGGGCCAGCGCATCCCGTGCGCAGGAGGTGTTCTTCACGGTGCGGGACCAGCTCAAGGACGCTGGCTACGAACGCGACTGCCTGGATGCGAACTTCGTGGTTTCGGGACGGGGCCAGACCGCACCCCGGCCTGGGACCGCCGGGAGTGAGCCGTCCAACCGCCGGCTCGTGCTTCGTGTTCGCGGCGACTTGCGATTGTAGCGGGGGGCTCCATGGGACTGGACGACTGGCTCGATGAGATAGGCGAACGGCAGAAGGTCGTCCTGGCCGGGCTCGGGACGTTCCAGCAGCAGGTGGAAGAGGGGATGCAGCAGCTCTTCCTCCGAGTGGAGACAGCCCAGCAGCGTGCGGATGACCGTGAGCCCGACCGCCTCGTCAGGATGCGGCAGACGTTGGACGTCGCAGCGGTGCTCAAGAAGCTGCATGCGCGAGACTTCGCCAGCCTGACGCGACGGGAGCGACGCGCGGTGCCGGGCCTATGGCGTGAGGTGGGCCCGGAGCACATGGCCTGGTTCCTCGACCAGAGCCCGGAGAGTCTGCCCCGGCTGGTGCGGCAGCGGCTCCGTGACTGGAGCTCATCCGAGGACGCCGCTTCGCAACGCGGCTGGGCGAAACTGGCGGGTCGGCGTCCCCTGGAGAAGAGCGCCTTGCGGTGGGTGCTTCCCATGTCCGTCGAAGAGGCACTGGGGCCTGATGGGCCAGGCACGCTGGCGAAGCATTGGCTGGCCCATCCCGTGGTGGATGTGGTCGGGATGCTCAAGAACTCCGGTCTCAAGCCCGGGAACTCCTACGCTGGGCATGTCATCGCGAAGTACCTGCTACGGAGGCTTCAGGCCCGGCAGGACGTGGCGGAGGGATTGAAGTTCCTCGTGGATGAGCCCCTGGGGCGGTCGTGGATGCCGCACAACAACACGGATGAGGTCGCGGTTTCGGCTCCGCTGGAGGCCCGTGTCGCGGTGGTCGCCGCCACCTTGGCGTGCTGGGGGAATGGCCAGATTGCGTCTGACGTTCGGGGTCGGCTCGAGGAACGGCTGATCGCCAGGGACAGTGTCTTCGGCGATCCCCGGCTGACGACCTTGACCCAGGCGTGGCAGGCCGTACGTGCATTGGGGGAAGCGGCGTTCGATGAGTTCCTGGCCGCGCTCATCCAGCAGGACCTGGAGTTCTTCTTCGAGCGCGCGATGCACGAACAGGACCGGCGGAAGTTCTGGTTGAACTACCTGGGCTCCATCCGTCGGACCACCTGCTGGCTGGACTCAGCGACGTATGACGCCCTGCACTCGAAGTTCGCGACGCTGCCCGTCGAACAGCAAGCCGCGTTCCGACGGGCGAATCGGCTTCCGCAGGGCGATGTCAGTGCGTTCGAGTTGTCCTTCGAGAGGCTCGTGGCGGTGGAGTTCTCAAGGACTGGAAACGCCACCTACATCTACGAGCATGGAGAACCGACGCAGGTGCTGAGACGCAGGGCCGTTGAACATGCAAGCCATTTCAAGCACAGGGGCGCGACACGGTTGATCCACACACCTGGGTGGCAACTTCGCTTCGAGCAGGCACTCCTGGACCTGGGAATCGCGAAGGACCGCCGTGTGAAACGCAACGTGCGCTGAGCCGCTGGACCTTGCGATGGGCGTGTCAGGCGGACTCAAGTCGTCGCGTCAACGCGGCGCGTGCGCGGCCCATCTTGGCGTGCCTTCCAGTACCCTTCGCCAAGAGCTCCGCCATGTCCCAGGAACGCTTCACGACCAGCCGCGAGGTGTATCACCGGATCCGGTGGGACTCGCGGCATGACACCCGCGAGTTCGTCGTCGGTTACGACGCGCACCGTGGCGCGATGGAGGAGATGCCCTTCGAGGCGTTCGTCCCCGATGGCGAGATTCCATGGCACCGCGTCTGGTACTTCAAACGCGGGACCCAGGTGGTGTGGGACCGCAAGGCGCGCATCGACCTCCTGAGCAACTCCCGGCCCGTGGAGGAGTCCGCGCCTCCTCTTCCCGTCACGGTGCCGGGGTTCACGTCCTTGCCCGCGTGGCGGTACGACGCACGCTCGGGCGCATGGGCCCAGGCCTCCCGTGATCCGGGCCACGCGCTTCCCGCCGCGGCGCCGTTCACCGTTGCCACCTTCAACGTCCTCTTCGACCTGTACGACGCGGAGTTGCTGGCGAGCGAGCGCAGGACTCCGGCGGCGCTCGCGCTGCTCCGTGAGACTGGCGCGGACGTCATCGCTCTTCAGGAAGTCACCCCGTCGTTCCTCAAAGCCCTGCTCGCGGAACCCTGGGTGCGTGAGCGCTACTGGATGTCTGACGATCCCGGTGCGCACACCGTGACGCCCTACGGACAGGTGCTCCTGTCGCGCGTGCCGCTCGCTTCCGTGTGGCAACGCGTCTTCTCTCGCGACAAGCGCATCATCACCGCCGAGCTTCATCTCTCGGGCGGCACCCTGTGGGTGGCCACGCCGCACCTGACGAGCGACCGGGACGCGTCAGGAGCCTCCGCGCGCGCCGTGCAGGTCGAGGCCCTCCTCGAATGGGCCCGCGTGCTCGGTTCCACGAGCGATACCGAGGCGCCGGACCTGGTGCTGGCCGGTGACTTCAACTTCGGCGACGGTGCACCGGAAGCGGAGTCTTTCGCGCGTGCCGGCTTCGTGGATGCGTGGCCCACGCTGAGACCTTCGGAAACGGGGGAGACGTTCAACCCCCGGTTGAACGGCCTGGCGGCGCTCACCACCGTCTCGGGAGCGCTCCGGCGATTGGACCGGGTGCTGGTGGCGTCTCCTTCGGGCCGGCTCGCTCCTGAGTCCGTGGAGCTCTTCGGCGAAGCGCCCTTGTCGGGGCCGCCCGGGCCCAGCGGACAGGTCCTCTTCGCTTCGGATCACTTCGGACTGCGCTGTGTCCTGCGGCGTGATGCGGTCGCATCCCTCGTGGGACTCACCGCGCGCTCCTCCACGGCGCTGGTCCACCACACGGCCCTGGTGCTCATCCCTCCTGACGATGTCTGGGGCCCCATCCAGGCACTGCGCAAGAAGCACGACGCGAAGTTCCAGCGGTGGATGCCTCACATCACGCTGCTGTATCCCTTCGTTCCGGAAGAGGACTTCGAGACGGCGGAAGCCATCCTCGTGGATGCCCTCCAGGGCTTCGAGCCCTTCGACGTGACGCTCTCCACGTTCGGCCACTTCGAGCACCGCGCCAACGCCACAGCGTGGCTCCGCCCCGATGACCAGCCCTCCGGCGCGCTGGCGGCCCTGCACGCGAAGCTCGTGGCGGCCCTGCCTGAATGCGCCTCGTCCGCCCACGGTGGCTTCACGCCCCACCTCTCCGTGGGACAGCTCCCGCTCTCCGCGGACATCGTCCGCACGCTCGGCGAGTGGCAGCGCGCATGGCGACCGCTGAAGTTCCGCGTGGGCGAGCTCTGCCTCATCCGGAGGAAGGGTGACACGCCCTTCGAAGTCATCCGGCGCATTCCCCTGGCACAGGCGCCCCGCGCAATCCCGGAGCATGAAGACGCTCCGCTGCGCGATGCACTGGCCTCCATCGGCGCCGTCGAGTCACACGAAGGGCACGCCGCCAGGACCGCCGCGGTGGATCAACTGCGCCAGCATTGCGAACGGATCGGCGCCACGCTGCATCCGTATGGCTCCTATCTCCTGGGCACGGATGGCGCGGGCAGTGACGTGGACGCGGTCGCCATCGGACCGGCTGAGCTGTCCCGCGACGCCTTCGCGCAAGCGCTCCTCCAGGAACTGGCACCGGGCACGGCCCGCTACGTGGCGGACGCAGCCATCCCGCTGGTGAAGCTCTCCCTCGGGGGCGTGAGCTTCGACCTGGCCTATGCGAGCCGTCCGGAGGGCGTGCCCCCGGATGACCCTCTGACGCTGCTCGAGCGGCACAGCGAGCAGCTCGACCCCGCGGGCCTCCGGGCCGTGTTGGGCCTGGCGGACACGTTGGGCGTGATGGACGCCATCGCACGTGACGCCGAACGGACCGCGCGGTTCCGGACCCTGCTGCGCGCGGTGAAGGCCTGGGCCCGGGCCCGGGGCATCTACTCGCACGCGCTGGGCTACCTCGGGGGACTGTCGTGGACGCTGCTGGCGGCCTGGGCCTGCACCCGCGCGACTCCGGATGCCATGCGGTCCGACGCGGCGCTGCTCTCGCACTTCTTCGGCACCTTCTCCTCCTGGCCGTGGCCCCAGCCGGTGACGCTCACGGCCGCAACGGCGCGCTACCGGCCCGAAGGCAAGCGCGACCTCCTTCCCGTCATCGCCCCCGCGCTCCCGGCTCGAAACACCGCGCGCAACGTGTCGCGGTCCACCTACCGCGTCATCCGGGAGGAACTGCTCCGTGCCCGCGAGCTGGTGGTCAAGGCCCGCTCCTCCCGCATGCCTTCCGCCTGGGCTGCGCTCTTCCAGCCCCTGGGCGCCAACGAGACCCCATCGGCCGCGTTGCGCCTGTCCGTCGAGGCACCCACCGGCGAGGACCGGGAGGTCGTCGCGGGTTGGGTCCTCGGACATGTCACGGCCCTGGTGTACCGGCTGGAGGGAGACCGGCGTCTCTCGGTGCGTCCGATGCAATCCGCACAGGCCGCGGGAACGCTGCTCATCGGTCTGGACGTGCGCGAGGCACGGGACGCGGCTGCGTTGTCGTGGCAGCCGTCCAGTCCGCTGTTCGCGGCCGTGGAGGCGTTCCGCGCGTCCTTCCAGGAATGGACGCACCGCCCATCCGGCGCGGTGCTCCAGGTCGAATGGGTGCGAGGCCATGACAGCGCACGGAGCGACACACCCGCTCCGTAACGCGTGTCACCCGGACGCCCGCGTCACTTCTGTCCCGCGAGCCACGAGCCCCAGCGCACGATGCGCGTGCCGCCCTCCGGCTCGCGCTTGCCGCCCGTCACCACGCGGTCGGTGCTGTTGGCGAGCGGCTGGAAGCGCGCCTCATACGGCAGGCCCGCGAGCCCCGGCGCCCACGGGTCGGCCGCGTAGGTATCGGTGAAGACGCGCTGGGTGCCTTCGACGTCCTCGTTGCTCTGGGTGATGAGGGCGGGCACGTCGTGTCCCTCCGCGCTGAACGTGCCCCGGGTGCCGTTGGCCGCCGCGGCGGGCGGCCAGTCCTCCGTGAACACCACCTCCGACGGCAGCCCCATCAGCAGCTCCTCCAGGGGCTCCGGCTCGGCCTGGGAGAAGTCGGAGCAGGGGGCGGCATTGGCGTCGACGGGGCCCTCGGTGCGCAGGAGGTAGCCGCGCTCCGCGCTGAAGCACACGCGCTGCACGCCGGGCGCGGGGCCCACGTCCACGTATCGCTCGTAGTACGCGCCCGGGCCCAGGGGCCGCTCCAGCGCGGGCACCGGGGCGCTGGCCTCGGCCGAGCCCTCACGGACCTCTTGCAGCTTCAGCTGGTATCCGCCCGGCACGCGGAAGCCGGCGGACTCCGTGCTCGCTTCAATCAGGCCACGGGCGAGGTACAGCGGGCCTGGAGCGTTGGCGTACACGCGCGTGCGCAGGGGACCGTCGAAGGAGCGCTGGTCGCTGACGTAGCGCACGGCCTCCCAGCTACGGCCCGCGCTGGAGGCGACCTCGGCGGTGGCCGTGCCTCCGCGCGGCACGTCCAGCGGGCGCGACACGTCCGCGCGCACGGGGATGATCAGGTCCTGCGCCAGCCTCACCTGGGACAGCGGCCTGCCGCCTTCATCGCGGTAGGCCGCGCGCACCCAGACCCAGGGTTGCTGCACGGCCACCACTTCCAGCGTCAGCTGGCCCTGGATCGTGCGCGCGGTGCCGCCGCCGCGAGGCTCGGGGCCCCGCGTCGCATTGAAGGAGTAGGTGACGCGGTCACCCACGCGAGCGCGCGCCCAGGCCTCGGAGGCCTGTACGGATGCCGCGTCCTGGGCCCGCGTGTCGGATGCGGAAGGGCCGCTCGACTTCGTGCTCTCGCAGCCGGGGAGGAACGACAGGGCCGCACCCAACAGCGCGGCGAGGGGGAGGGAAGGGCGCATGGTCATGGGACGGGAAATACCGGGAGTGGATTCAATTCGCAGCTATCGCACGTTCTGTGCGTTTTTCCTGAATAGTGGGAGTAAATGCGACCCAGGGGAGGGTGACTGATGAAAAGACACCCGTGTCCGAAAATCAGTGGGTTGCGGGATGACAGGTAAAAACCACGTCACAACAAGCACTTGCGACCCAAAACGTTACAGTTCGTTACGCTCACATTCTTGGAAGCTGGAGTGCTGGCGCTCCAAGCAATTCAACAAAAGCCAGTTATTCCCTCTGGAGCGCGGCTGGCCCGGCAGTTGCTCAGTGGCTGGGCAAGCTGTCCGCGGCTGACGGGAAGGTCAGGCGGCAGCGGATCTCCCCCGAACGCAGAGGAACGACGAATGTTCAAGAAGGCGGCAGTCCTCGTGGCGAGCTGTGGTGCGTTGCTGTCTGGCTGCGGTACCGACCTGGAGAGCGAGAACCAGGAGATCGTCTCCAACCTGGTCGAGGCCGGGTTCCCCGCGGACGACATCATGATCGCTGACGGCCAGGTGTACGTGGGCCGCGACGCGCACGTGACCCTGGAGGCCTCGCGCGAGATGCTCCAGCCTGCGGACAAGGCGACCCAGGAGCAGTACCGCACGACGAACCTCGTCAGCTCCACCAAGACGAAGATCTGCATCAACCCGACGTCCGGGTTCAACAGCTACAGCCGCCTGAGCCAGGGCCTGGACCTGGCCATCCAGAACTACAACCAGCGCGGCCTGAGCTTCACGATGGCGCGTGGCCCCACCACGGGCTGCAGCGCGAACATCACCGCGACGACCATGTCCGGCGCCGGCGGCTCCGCGGGCTTCCCGTCGGGCGGCAACCCCTACGGCACCATCAACATCGGCACCGGCCTGCAGAGCTACAGCGTGGACGTGAACGAGCACGTCATCACGCACGAGCTGGGTCACGCGGTCGGCTTCCGTCACTCTGACTACTACAACCGCGCCATCAGCTGCGGCGGCGCCGCCTCCAACGAGGGCACCGCGGGCGTGGGCGCCATCCTCATCAGCGGCACGCCGAGCACCGCGACGGTGGGCGGCTCCATCATGAACTCCTGCTTCCGCTCGACGGAGACCGGTGAGTTCACCAGCTCCGACATCACGGCGCTGAACGCCCTCTACTAAGCGATGGCGTTGCGGCCCCTTGAGTCCTTCATGAGTCCGAGGGGTCGCATCCTCGCGGGCACCTTCATCCTCCTGGGCCTTGCGGCCTGTGGAAAAGAGAAGGTGCCCGCGGTTTCCCATCCGGTGGTGTGTGAGGACCCCGCGGCGTCGCGGGTGCGTCCGCCTCCGGAGGTTCGCGGCCAGACGCAGTGTGGCCCGACCGCTGACTTGACCCCCATCAACAGCTACCAGGGCGAGTTCGCGGACGTCGCGCAGACGGTCGAGGACGCGGTCGTCCTGATTGACGGGCGCTGCACCGGAACACTGATTGAAGCGAGCGCGGGTCCCGTGGTGGTGACGGCGGGGCACTGTGTCGCGCTCGGTGACCGGTCGCTCATCGTCTTCAACTTCGAGGAACAGTCTGACGGAGACCCGCTCATCACCGAGGGCACCGTCATCGAGCAATCGCTCGAACCCGACTACGCGCTCATCCAGCTCGACGTGACTCCCGAGGTCACGCCGGTCCTGCTGTCGGCCGTTCCCAGCGAGAGGCTGGCCATCATCCAGCACCCTCGGGGCAAGCCCAAGTCCATCGCCGAAGGCGAGTACCTGGATGCCTGCAATTCGCTGGTCTACTACGTGGACCTGGACACCCTGGTCGGAAGCTCAGGCGCGGGCGTGCTCAACCGTCAGGGCCAACTGGTGGGCGTCCACACCGACGGCGATTGCGACAAGACCGGCCGTGGCGCCAACCGGGGCTGGACGACGGAAGCGATTGTCGCGGCGTCTCCGTACCTGGTGGACGCCGACATCGTCGCGCGCTGAAGCCAGACCGAGGGGAGACGACCATGTTCAAGAGAGCGGCAGTGCTCGTGGTGGGCTGTGGTGCGTTGCTGTCCGGCTGCGGGACCGACCTGGGGCAGGAGCACCAGGAGATCGTCTCCAACCTGGTCGAGGCGGGATTCCAGCCCGGCGACATCCAGGTCGTGGACGAATCCGTCTACGTGGGCGGCGACGGGCAGGTGAGCGTCGAAGCGTCCCGCGAGATGCTCCAGTCCGGTGGTGACAGCGCGGAGCAGTACCGGACGACGAACGTCATCAACAAGGCGCTCGTGAGGCGGATCTGCATCAACCCCACGTCCTCGTTCAACAGCTACAGCCGCCTCAGCCAGGGCCTGGACCTGGCCATCCAGAACTACAACGCGCTGGGCCTGTGCTTCACGATGGTGCGGGGCCCGTCCACCGGCTGCAACGCGAACATCACCGCGGCGACCGTGGCGGGCATGGCCTACAACTCGGGCTATCCTTCCGGGGGCCTTCCCTACGGGACCATCAACATCGGCACGGGGTGGAACACCGCGCCGCTCGACACGGTCGAGCACATCATCACCCACGAGCTGGGGCACGCGCTCGGCATGCGCCACTCGGACTACTACTCCCAGGTGATCAGCTGTGGCACCGGCGGCAGCGAGGGCACTGCGGGCGTAGGGGCCATCCTCATCCCCGGCACGCCCTCCACGTCCTACGTGAACGGGTCCATCTTCAACGCCTGCCTCCCCGCGAACCCGACCGGTGAGTTCACCAGCACGGACATCACCGCGCTGAGCTACCTCTACCGCTGCTGAGCCCGGCAGAAGGCAGACGCGCGACCGGGCTCAGTCCGCCTGCGTCGCGCGCTTGGGCGCGAGCTGCGCTTCGAGCGTCCGCGCCCAGTGGGCCAACACCTTGCGGCGCCGGGCCGTGTCGTCGTGGAGCAGGTTCGCCAACGCCAGGCCGCGCAGCAGGTCCAGCGTCGCACGCACGGCGTCGCGGACGTCGCGGTCGCGCTCATCGAGCCCCAGCAGCTCGACAGTGAGCCGGTGCACCTCGCGGCCGACGTGCGTCTCCAACGGCAGCAGGATGGCCTTCAGCTCTTCATCCGCCACGGCCGCCACCCAGAGATGCGTCGCGGCGGTGAAGAGCGGACCGGCGTAAACGTCGTGGAGCAGGTTCAGCAGCGGCTCGACGCGCCGCCGGCTCTCCGGCAGGCCCTTCGCGCGCCGCACCAGCTCCTCGACCTGCTGGCGGAAGACGTGCTCGACGGCCGCCGCGACCAGGGCCGCGCGCGTCGGGAAGTGGTGCTGACAGGCGCCGCGTGACACTCCCGCGCGCTCCGCGATGGCTCCCATGGTCGCCCCCGCCCAGCCCTTCTCCACCAGCACTTCGATGGCGGCCGTCATCAGCTTCTGCCGCGTCACCCGGCTGCGCTCCTGC
Organism: Corallococcus sp. AB011P; assembly: GCF_003611605.1. Lineage (NCBI taxonomy): Bacteria > Pseudomonadati > Myxococcota > Myxococcia > Myxococcales > Myxococcaceae > Corallococcus > Corallococcus sp. AB011P. The sequence goes on along the minus strand of NZ_RAVX01000020.1, from coordinate 129,197 downwards.
TCCTGCCGCGTCGTTCCGCTCGCCGTGCCGCTCATGGGGCCACAGTGTTGCGGCGGGAAGAAAAAAGCAATCGTGATTGCTTTATTCGGACGTGGGGGACAGACTCGCCGCTCCCTGGCTCAGGAGGTGCGATGGACGCGCGTTCGCTGCGTATCGGCAATGCATCCGGCTTCTACGGCGACCGCTTCTCCGCGTTCCGGGAGATGCTGGAGGGCGGTCCGCTGGACGTCCTCACCGGCGACTACCTGGCGGAGCTGACCATGCTCATCCTGGGGCGCGACCGGCTGAAGAACCCGTCGGGCGGGTACGCGCGGACGTTCCTGCGCCAGATGGAGGAGACGCTCGGCCTCGCGGTGGAGCGCAAGGTCCGCATCGTCGCGAACGCGGGGGGCCTCAACCCGGAGGGGCTCGCGAACGACCTGCGCGCGCTCGCCACGAAGCTTGGGTTCACCGTCAACATCGCGCACGTCGAAGGCGATGACCTCGTCGGACGCGCGGACGAACTGGGCTTCGACCAGCCCCTCACGGCGAACGCGTACCTCGGTGGCTGGGGCATCGCCGCGTGCCTGGACGGGGGCGCGGACATCGTTGTCACGGGGCGCGTGACGGACGCATCGCTCGTCGTCGGTCCCGCGGCCGCCCACTTCGGCTGGAAGCGTGACGACTGGGACTGCCTCGCGGGCGCCATGGTCGCGGGCCACGTCCTGGAATGCGGAGCCCAGGCGACCGGCGGCAACTTCGCGCGCTTCGGTGAAGTCGACGTGCGCCGGCCCGGATTCCCGCTCGCGGAGATCTTCGCGGACGGCTCCAGCATCATCACCAAGCATCCGCACACTGGCGGCGCCGTCACCGTGGACACCGTGAAGGCCCAGCTCGTCTATGAGATTGGCGGGGCCCGCTACGCCGGCCCTGACGCGACGGCGCGCTTCGACACCATCGTGGTGGACGCCGACGGCACCGACCGCGTGCGCCTGTCAGGCGTGCGCGGCGAGCCGCCTCCTCCGGACGTGAAGGTGTGCCTGAACCGCCTGGGCGGCTTCCGCGGCGACGCCCAGTTCGTGCTCGTTGGTCTGGACATCGAGGAGAAGGCCGCGCTCGTGCGGGCGCAGCTCGACGCGACGCTCAAGCCCCGGCCCGCCGAGGTCCTCTACACGCTCGCGCGCACCGACCACGCCGACGCTCCGAGCGAGGAGCAGGCGTCCGCGACGCTGCGGGTCACCGTGAAGGATGCCGACCCGAAGGTCGCTGGCCGTTCCTTCAGCGGCGCCGTGGTGGAGCTCGCCCTGTCCAGCTACCCCGGCTTCTTCCTGCCCGCGTTGCCCGGCGATGCTTCGCCCTTCGGCGTCTACACCGCGGCCTATGTGGATGCGCGGAAGGTGCCGCACGTCGCGGTGCTCCCGGATGGCCGGCGCATCGACGTGCGCCCTACGGAGGAGACGCGGGGGCTCGAAGCCGTCCCCGCGCCGTCGCTGCCCGCGGCGCTGCCGCCCGGACCCTGCCGGCGTGTGCCGCTCGGCCAGGTGGCCCTGGCGCGCAGCGGAGACAAGGGCGGGGACGCGAACATCGGCGTCTGGGTCCGCTCCGACGAGGCCTGGCGCTGGCTGGTGCACACGCTCACGGAGGAGCAGCTGCGCGCGCTGCTTCCGGAGGCGCGGGAGCTCAAGGTCCAGCGGCACGTGCTGCCCAACCTGCGCGCCCTGAACTTCGTCATCGAGGGCCTGCTGGGCGAGGGCGTCTCATCCTCCACCCGCTTCGACCAACAGGCCAAGGCGCTCGGCGAGTGGCTGCGCTCGCGCCATGTCGACGTCCCTGAATCGCTTCTGTAGCGCCTTCGCACGCGCCCGATTCCACCGAGGAAGCCCATGCAGCAGACCCAGGAACACCGCGCCATCCGCCAGACCGTCCGCAAGTTCGTGGAACAGGAGCTGAACCCGCACGTCGACGCCTGGGAGGCCGCGGAGATCTTCCCGGCACGGGAGGTCTTCAAGAAGCTGGGCGAGCTCGGGCTGCTCGGCATCACCAAGCCCACGGAGTTCGGCGGGCTGGGGCTGGACGCGTCGTTCTCCGTCGCCTTCGCGGAGGAGCTGGGGCACTGCACCTGTGGCGCGCTGCCCATGGCCATCGGCGTCGTGACGGACATGGCCACGCCCGCGCTCGCGCGCTTCGGCAGCGATGCGCTGCGGCGGGAGTTCCTGGCGCCCACGCTCACGGGCGAGCGCGTCTGCTCCATCGCGGTGAGCGAGCCCGGTGCCGGCTCCGACGTGGCGAGCGTGACGACCACGGCGCGCCGCGACGGTGACGACTACGTCATCGACGGCAGCAAGATGTGGATCACCAACGGCATGCAGGCGGACTGGGTTTGCCTGCTCGCCAACACGGGTGACGGGCCCGCGCACGCGAACAAGTCGCTCATCATCGTGCCCATGGATCGCCCCGGCATCACGCGGTCGAAGATCCGCAAGCTCGGCATGTGGGCGTCCGACACGGCGCAGCTCTTCTTCGACGGCGTGCGTGTCCCGGCGCGCTTCCGCATCGGCGACGAGGGCCGCGGCTTCGCGATGCAGATGCAGCAGTTCCAGGAGGAGCGGCTGTTCGTGTCGGCGAGCACCCTGGTCACCTTCGACCGGCTCATCGCGCAGACGGCGGAGTACACGCGCCAGCGCAAGGCCTTTGGCCAGTCCATCCTCGACAACCAGAGCGTGCACTTCCGGCTCGCTGAGTTGCAGACGGAGGTGGAGGCGCTCCGGGCGCTCATCTACCGGACCGTGGGCATGTACATCGAGAACAAGGACGACCCGGAGGTCGTGAAGCTCGCCTCGATGTGCAAGCTCAAGTCGGGCCGGCTTGCCCGCGAGCTCGTCGACGGCTGCCTCCAGTACTGGGGCGGCATGGGCTTCACCTGGGACAACCCCGTCGCCCGCGCCTACCGGGACCTGCGTCTGGGGTCCATCGGCGGCGGCGCCGACGAGGTGATGCTCGGAATCATCAGCAAGGCCATGGGAACGCTGCCCCGCAAGGCGCGCGGCTGAGGAGCTACACGATGGGATACCGTTCAGTCTTCGCCCCGAATTCCTTCGCGGGCCGCACCATCATCGTCACCGGCGCCGGCAGCGGCATTGGCCGGTGCACCGCGCACGAGCTCGCGTCGCTCGGCGCGCACATCGTCCTCGTGGGCCGCAAGCCGGAGAAGCTCTCGAAGGTCGCCGAGGAGCTCTCCGCTGAGGGCCACGCGTCCACGCAGCACTCCGTGGACATCCGGGACGAGGCCGCGGTGCGCGACATGGTCGCCGCCGTCGTCCAGAAGCACGGCCGCATCCACGGGCTCGTGAACAACGCGGGCGGGCAGTTCCCGTCGCCGCTGTCGCAGATCTCCAAGAAGGGCTTCGAGGCGGTCGTCTCGACGAACCTCACCGGCGGCTTCCTGGTCGCGCGCGAGGTGTTCACCCAGTCCATGAGTGAGCACGGCGGCGCCATCGTGAACATGCTCGCGGATGCCTGGAACGGCATGCCGGGCATGGGGCACTCGGGCGCGGCGCGCGCCGGCATGTTCAACCTGACGCAGACGGCCGCCGTCGAGTGGGCCGCCTCCGGGGTTCGCGTCAACGCGGTCGCGCCCGGTTGGGTCGCCTCCAGCGGGCTGGACACCTACGAGGACCCCTTCGTCCGCGAGATGATCCCCTTCCTGCGAAAGCAGGTGCCCCTGCACCGGCTGGCCACCGAGGCGGAGGTGAGCGGCGCCATCGTGTTCCTGCTCTCCGACGTGGCGGCGTTCATCACCGGCGAGGTCATCCGCATCGACGGCGGCGCGTCCTGCAACACCAAGGCGTTCCCGCTTTCGGAGCACGACAACTCGAAGCCCTACGACGGGTTCCACCTAGCCAAGGGGCCCGCCATCCTCGACGGCCCGAAGGAGAAGTGACGTGCCCACGCTCGTCTCCCAGGTCGAACCGGCCTCCGCCACCTTCACCACGCAGCGCCAGGAGATGCTCGCCCGCGTCGCGGAGCTGCGCGCCATCGAGCAGAAGTCGCGCGACACCGAGCAGCTGGCCCGGGACAAGTTCAAGCAGCGCGGTCAGCTGCTCCCGCGTGAGCGTCTGGCATTGTTGCTCGACCGGGGCTCGCCCTTCCTGGAGCTCTCCACGCTCTGTGGCTACAAGCACCACGACGACAGCGACGGCTCGCTGGCCGGTGGGAACACCATCATCGGCATTGGCTTCGTGTCCGGTGTGCGCTGCCTGGTGTTCGTGAGCAACTCCGCCGTGAAGGGCGGCACGGCGACGCCCTGGGGTGTCCAGAAGGCGCTGCGTGCGCAGGAGATTGCCCTGCAGAACCGGCTGCCCGTGGTGTCGCTCGTGGAGAGCGGCGGGGCGAACCTGCTCTACCAGCAGGAGATCTTCATCCCAGGCGGGGAGACCTTCTACAACCAGGCGAAGCTGTCCGCGGCCGGCATCCCCCAGGTCACCGTCGTCCACGGTTCGAGCACCGCGGGCGGCGCTTACATCCCGGGCCTGTCCGACCACGTCGTCATGGTGCGCGGCAAGGCGAAGGTGTTCCTCGCCGGCCCGCCGTTGCTGCTCGCGGCCACGGGTGAAGTCGCCACGGACGAGGACCTCGGCGGCGCGGAGATGCACACCACCGTGGCCGGCACGTCGGACCACCTCGCCGAGGACGACGCCGACGGCATCCGCATCGCGCGGGAGATCGTCGCGTCGCTGGGGTGGAATGACGCCCTGCCGGCGTCCGCGCGTCCCGCCTTCGAGCCGCCCCGCTACGCGGTGGAGGAGCTGTGCGGCGTCGTGCCCATGGACCACCGCAAGCCCTATGACTGCCGCGAGGTGATTGCGCGGCTCGTGGATGGCTCGGACTTCTCGCCCTTCAAGGACGACTACGACGCGCTCACCGTCTGCGGCTGGGCGCGCATCGAGGGCAGGGCGGTGGGCCTCATCGGCAACAACGGGCCCATCACCGCGAAGGGCGCGACGAAGGCGGGACAGTTCATCCAGCTCTGCTGTCAGGCGCGCACGCCCATCATCTACCTGCAGAACACCACGGGCTACATGGTGGGCACGCAGTCGGAGCAGGGCGGCATCGTGAAGCACGGCGCGAAGATGTTGCAGGCGGTGGCCAACGCGACCGTGCCGCAGATGACCCTCCTGCTGGGCGGTGCCTTCGGGGCGGGCAACTACGGCATGTGCGGCCGTGCGTTCCACCCGCGATTCATCTTCGCCTGGCCCAACGCACGCACGGCGGTGATGGGCGGTGAGCAGGCGGCGAAGGTGCTCACCATCGTCGCCACGGAGAAGGCCCGGCGCGCGGGGCTGCCTCCCGATCAGGAGTTCCTGGACGGGATGGCGAAGCCGCTCATCGAGCAGTTCGACCGCGAGTCGGATGCCTTCCAATGCAGCGCGCGGCTGTTCGACGACGGCGTCATCGACCCCCGGGACACGCGGCGGGTGCTCGGGTTCATCCTGGCCACGTGCGACGAGGCTTCGCGCCGCACGCTGTCGCCCAACTCCTTCGGTGTCGCCCGGCTGTAGCGAGGGGAATCATGAAACGCATCCACAAGGTGCTGGTGGCGAACCGGGGTGAGATCGCCGTGCGCGTGCTGCGCACGTGCCGCCGACTCGGGCTGCGCACGGTCGCGGTCTTCTCCGATGCGGACCGGGATGCCCCACACGTGCGGCTCGCGGACGAGGCCATGCACCTGGGGCCGCCGCCCGCGCGGGAGTCCTATCTCTCCATCGAGCGGGTCCTCGCCGCGGCGAAGGCGTCCGGCGCGGATGCCATCCATCCCGGGTACGGCTTCCTGTCGGAGAACGAGGACTTCGCACGCGCGTGCGCGGAGGCCGGCTTCGTGTTCGTCGGCCCGCCGGCGGAAGCCATCGAGCTGATGGGGAACAAGCGGCAGGCGAAGCTGCGCATGCAGGCCGCGGACGTGCCCTGCATCCCCGGCTATGAGGCGGCACGCCCTGGCGAGTCGCTCGAGGACGAAGCCCTGGTCCGCGAGGGCCAGCGCGTCGGGTTCCCCATCATGGTGAAGGCGGCGGCGGGCGGTGGCGGGCGCGGCATGCGGCTCGTCCGCGAGCCGGGCGCGCTGCTCGACGCCATCCGCTCGGCGCGCTCGGAGGCGACGAACGCGTTTGGCAGCGGCGAGCTCATCCTGGAGCGGGCCATTGAAGGCGCGCGTCACGTGGAGGTGCAGGTCTTCGCGGACGAACATGGGAACGCGGTGCACCTGGGCGAGCGCGACTGCTCCGTGCAGCGCCGGCACCAGAAGGTGATTGAAGAGAGCCCATCTCCGGCCGTCACGCCCGAGCTGCGCGAGCGCATGGGGGCCGTGGCGGTGCAGGCCATCCGCGCCATCGGGTATCGCGGCGCGGGGACCATCGAGTTCCTCCTGGCGCCGAACGGCGACTTCTTCTTCATGGAGATGAACACGCGCCTGCAGGTGGAGCACCCGGTGACGGAGCTGATTACCGGGCTCGACCTGGTCGAATGGCAGCTGCGCGTCGCGGACGGCGAGCCGCTCCCGCTGATGCAGCCGGAGATCACCTGGCGCGGGCACGCCATCGAGGCGCGCCTGTGCGCGGAGGACCCGGCCAGCGGCTTCCTCCCGCAGACGGGCCGGCTCCTCGCATGGGATCCGCCAGCGGGGGAGGGCGTCCGTGTGGATCATGGCGTGCGTGAAGGCCAGGACATCACGCCGTTCTATGACTCCATGCAGGCGAAGCTCATCGCGTACGGACCGGACCGTGAGACGGCTCGCGAGCGGCTGGCCGCGGCGCTGCGCGAGCTGACGGTGTTCGGCGTCACGACGAACAGTGCGTTCATCCAGCACGTCCTCGGGCACGAGGCGTTCCGCTCCGGCCGGTACGACACGGGCTTCGTCGGCGCGCACACGCCGCCGGAGACGCTGCAGGCGCTCGGGAAGGCCTCCCCGGAGGATCAGGCCATCCTGGCCGCCTTGCTCTTCCACGACGACGCGCAGGCGCTGGCCCGGAAGGGTGGCTTCGACGCGACGCTCACGGGCTGGAGCAGCTCCTACGCCCTGCCGGTGCCGGTCAGCCTGCATGACGGTGCTTCGGAGTTCCGCGCCTCGGTGCGTCCCGTCGCAGCGGAGGCCTACGAGGTCCGTATCGGCGACAGCTCGTTCGCGCTCTCCCTGCGCGGACTCGGCCCCGAGCGCGCAGAGGTGGAGGTGGCGGGGCGCCGTCGCGCGGTCCGCTACCGCCGTGCGGGTGGCACGCTGTGGTGCACGCTCGACGGCATCACGCGCCAGCTGCGCGACGTGTCCTTCCGGCTGCCCTCCGAACGCGAGCGCGCCAGCGACGGCCGCCTTCGCGCGCCCATGGACGGCCGCATCATTCGGGTGAGCACCGAGGTCGGCGCGACCGTGAAGAAGGGCGACGTGCTGGTGGTGCTCGAAGCGATGAAGATGGAGTCGTCCCTCATCGCGCCCACGGATGGCGTGGTCACGGCGGTGAACGTCACGGTCGGGGCGCAGGTGCCGGCAAGACATGTCGTCGCGGTCGTCTCCCCCGCAGCGAAGGAGGCAGCATGAGTGAAGCACCGCTCGTCCGGTACGAAGTCTCTCGTGGCGTCGCGACCCTGACGCTCGATTCGCCGCGCAACCGCAACGCGCTGTCGCGGGCGCTCGTCACGCAGTTGCTGGAGCGGCTGAACGCCGTGGGCGCCGACCCGGGCGTGCGCGCGGTCGTCCTCGCGGCCACCGGTCCCGCGTTCTGCGCGGGGGCGGACCTCTCGGAGATGGCGGACGGAGGCGCCGCGAAGGCTCCGGGCGTGCTGCTCGACGTGCTGCGCACGATCGTGACGCTGCCGCAGCCCGTCGTGGCGAAGGTCGCCGGGCAGGTGAGGGCAGGCGGCATCGGCATCGTGGGCGCGTGTGACGTGGCGGTCGTCGCGGAGTCCGTGAAGTTCGCCTTCACGGAGGCGCGCATCGGCGTGACGCCCGCGGTCATCTCGCTCACCACCCTGCCGCACCTGACCAGCCGGGCGGCGAGCCGCTACTTCCTCACCGGTGAGGCCTTCGACGCAGCCGAAGCCGCGCGCATCGGGCTCATCACCACCGCGGTGCCAGACGCGTCCCTGGAGGGCGCCGTCGAGCAGATCCTGGAGACGTTCCGCGTGTCGTCTCCGCAGGGCCTGCGCGAGACCAAGCAGCTGGTGTCCGCCGGCCTGCGCGCGCGCATCGATTCCGGGGGCGCCGAGATGGTCGCGCTCTCCGGCCGGCTGTTCGCCTCCGAAGAGGCCCAGGAGGGGATGCTCGCCTTCCTGGAGCGCCGGCCTCCCGCATGGGCCGCGCCGAAATAGGCCGCGGGGGCACCCGGTTCGACCCGACGCCCGAACGGGCGGAATGGAGCACACGATGTCAGCGATCCAGGCACCTCGGTCCCCGCGCATCAGCCGCGTCTCTCTGGGAGACATCGTCCACCGGTCGGCGGTGCGCTGGCCGGAGCGGACGGCGCTCGTCGACGGGGACCTCGAGTTCTCCTACGCGGAGCTCGACCGGCGCTCGAACGCGTTCGCGCACTACCTGCTCGCCCAGGGGCTGCCCCAGGGCGCGCGCATCGCGATGCTCTGCGGCAACTCGGCGCAGATGCTCACCGCCTTCGTGGGCATCTACAAGTCGGGGTTCGTCTGGGTGCCCATCAACACCGGCCTCTCCGTGGAGGCCGTCCGGTACATCCTCGAACACGCAGAGGCGACACATGCCGTCGTCGACGCCGAGCTGCTCGCGAAGCCCGGGCTGCGGGCGATGCTCGACGCGCTGGGCACCCGCATCATCGTCTGCGTGCCGGAGGGGCAGGCGGCGCCGGGCGGGGACTCGGTCGCGTTCCTGGACACGCTGACGGGGCAGCACGGCACACTGCCGGAGGTGGACATCCAGAGCGGCCAGCTCGCGCAGATCATGTACACCAGCGGCACCACCGGCCAGCAGAAGGGCGTCATGCATTCGCATGCGTCGGTGCACGCGGCGCTGAGCGGGAACCTGTTCGAGCTGGGCATGCGCTCGTCGGACTCCACCCTCTGCGTGCTCCCGATGTTCCACTGCGCGCAGCACGCCATCGTGATGACGTTCCTGCTGGCCGGGGCGACCGTGGTCGTGCGGCGGGCCTTCGACCCGGGGGCGATGCTCGCGACCATCGAGCAGCGCGGCATCACGTTCCTGCTGGGCCTGCCGGTGATGTACGGCGCGATGCTGGCGCACCCGGCGCGTCCGGCCACGAAGCTGTCCAGCCTGCGCCTGTGCCTCTACGTGATGGCGCCCATGGCGCGCACCATGCTCGTGGAGCTCATCGAGCACTTCTGTCCGGGCGGCTTCGCGCTCGCGTCAGGCCAGACGGAGATGTACCCGGCGACGACCATGTTCAAGCCGGAGCAGCAGCTCAAGCGGTTCGGCTCGTACTGGGGTGACTCGGCCGTGACGAATGAGACGGCCATCATGGATGACGAGGGCCGGCTGCTCGGGCGCGGCGAGGTGGGGGAGATCGTCCACCGCGGGCCGAACGTGATGCTCGGCTACTACAAGGACCCGGAGGCGACCGCGCGGGCGAGCGCCTTCGGCTGGCACCACACGGGCGACCTGGGCATGTTCGACGCCGACGGTCAGCTGCTCTTCGTGGACCGCAAGAAGGACATGATCAAGACGGGCGGAGAGAACGTCCCGTCCATCAAGGTCGAGGAGGTCCTCCTGCGCCACCCCGCGGTGCTTCAGGTCGCGGTGGTGGGCCTGCCGCACTCACGCTGGACGGAGGCGGTGACGGGCTTCGTCGTGCTCAAGCCCAACGCCTCCGCGACGGAGGCGGAGATCAACGCCCACTGCCGCCAGCACCTGGGTGGGTTTGAAGTGCCCAAGGCCATCGTCCTGCTCCCGGCCATGCCGCAGACCAGCACGGGCAAGGCCCAGAAATTCGTGCTCCGGCAGCAGTACGCACGGCACTACGATGCGGGCCGTGACGACCCCAATCGCTCCTGAGTCCTCCCCGCCGAAGAAGACCGTCCTGCCTGGCGTCGCGCTGGGCTTCACCATCGCAGGCCTGTGCATCGTCTGTCTGTGGCCGGTAGGGCTCGTGCTGGCCATCCTGGCGATGGTGAAGACAGGCAAGCCGGAGCATGCCGGGCGCAGGGGGCTCGCCATCGCGGCCCTCTGCGTGGCGGGGTTGGGGCTCTTCACCATCGGCATCCAGGCAGCCATCGCCATTCCCAACTTCGTGAGCTTCCAGGCGCGCTCGAAGCAGGCGGAGTGCAAGGTCAACCTGAAGGCGTTCTTCGGCACGGTGAGGGCGTACGTGGTGGACAACCATCCCGTGGACAGCTTCGCGATGATGGGATTCGAGCCGGGACCGCGCAATCGCTATGCCTATGTGCTGCGGATGCCGGAGGACGTCATCCCCGTGGCGGGAGCGTTCCCCGCGCTCGACCCGGAGGCCATCCAGGCGGCACTGGATCAGGCGGGCGTGGAGCCCGGCGTGGAGGGGACCTGTCCCGATTGCAGCGTGACGGCCGTGTGCGTGGGCAACGTGGACAACGATGACACGCTGGACGTGTGGAGCATCTCCACCGTCGACCGCACGGCGGCCAACGGCGACACGATTCCCCTCGGAACCCCGTACAACCACGTCAACGACGTCCGGGAATAGCAGTCCCGGAGTAGGGTCCTGGGTTTCCTCCTTCCCCAGGTATCCATGGCCCTCCGGCGATTCCTATCCCTCGTCGCGCTCGCCACGTCTTCGCTCGTGGCGAACGCAGCCCACGCGAACACCGTCTACGGCTTCTGGCAGGGCTCGGGAGGACAGAGCTCCACCAGTCCGGGCAACCGGGTGTTCCTGCTGGATTCACAGACGTCCAGCAATCCGGTGACGTTCACGCTGACGTCGTCCGCGGATGCCTGGCTGTACCTGCTGGATGCGAACGGCACCATCCTCGCGCAGGACAACAACGGCGGTGGCGGCACGAACTCGCGCCTGGTCGTCACGCTGGCTCCGGGCAGCTACCAGTTGGTCGCGGCGACCGCGCTGTCGGGCCAGAGCGCCGAGTTCACCCTGGCGTCGGACTCCGGGGTTCTGCGCCATCCCAAGGCGCTGGAGGTCCGGCCCACGAGCCGCTTCACCTGGGTCTACGACGATCACGGCACCGGCGCGACGAACGACATCGCCGTCTGGCGCCCGGACCTCTCCCAGACGCCGGGCTACTTCTCGCTGGGCGACGTCGCCATGCCGAACCGAGGACAGGCGCCCGCGACGACGTTCGTGGTTCGCGGGGAGGGGGACCTGCTCGCGCGTCCGTCCAACTACAACTGGACTTGGGACGACTCCGGCTCCGGTGGAACGCACGACGTCTCCTTCTGGGAGCCGGTCGCGCCCGCGGGCTACACCTGCCTGGGCCACGTCGCGGTGCTGGGCTACTCCAAGCCCTCCACGGACCTCATCCGCTGCGTGCGGAGCGAATACGTGCTGCCCGCCAATCCCGCCTGGGTGTGGGACGACAGGGGCTCTGGCGCGGACGACGACATCGGCGTGTGGCAGGCGGTGGGGCGCGACCACCGCGGCCTGCCCGCATCCACCTTCGTCTCCCGCCCCAGCCATGGCGACACGGGCGGCAATCGCTACTGGGTCCTCAACAAGAGCGCCACGTCCAACGCGGAGCTGCGGGGCCTGCCCGTGGACGCGCAGACGGTGGCGACGTTCGCGCCGCGCGTGTGGCTGCATCCGGACGAGGCCTATTTCCCGTCCTCCACGCAGTTCCACCTGGCCAACGTCCACGAGGAGAACGGCCACCTGGTGACGAACCAGGCGCTGGGCTGTGACTCCTGCACGGATCCGCAGTTCCTGGACGGCCAGCGCCCCAACCAGACGCCGGTGCCCGTCTACGCGCAGGTCATCCCGCGCACCCAGGGCGGTCTGCCGACGAACGTGACGGACGTGCTGTATTGGAATTTCTACCCGTACAACAATGGCAAGCGCGTGTGCATTGGCTGGTATTCGCCCTGGGGCTGCGTGGGCGGCTACTCCACCTTCGGCAACCACGTGGGGGACTGGGAGCACCTCACCGTGCGCTTCATTGATGGGCGCCCCGCGCAGGTCTATCTGAGCCAGCACGCGAACGGGCAGGCCTTCACGTTCGGCGACAAGGCCGTGTTCCTCACCGGCTGGCATCCGGAGGTGTTCTCCGCCAATGGCTCGCATGGTCTCTATCCGGACGCCGCGCGGCACATCTACGAGACCATCTTCAACGGCGACTTCCTGGCGGACGACACCGGCGCCGGGCTCGCGTGGGACACCTGGAACAACGTGGTGGTCATTCCCTGGCAGCCGGCGGGGACGTACTCGGGGTCGCTCGCCTGGATGAACCTCACGGCGTACTGGGGCAACCCCGAGTCCGGCTGCGACAACCCGACCGGCTACTGCGTGAACAGCGGCGGTCCCTCGCCGCTGCGGAACCGGTCGGTGTACCAGCCGGAATACATGACCCTGGAGTAGTCCTAGCGTCGGCCCAGGAGGCCGAAGGGCTTCCACTCCAGGATCTTCAGGTCGAACCCCGCCTGGCGCTTCCCGGCGATCCAATCTTCGAGGGCGCTCAGCGCGGAGGCCTCGTCATCGAAGGTCTGGCGCTCGTCGTCGCGGGTGACCAGCGTGGTGCCGTCCACGATGGCTGACGTGTACTCGTTCTTCGGGCCGCCGTACTTCGCGAACTCCCGTTCGAGCGGGCCCCGGCCGGGAACCACGGTCGTGACGCGCAGGAAGTCTCCTTCGTAGCGGGCCTCCAGCCGCCGCACCTCCTGTGCGGCGGCGTCGGAGGTCTCGAAGGCGAAGCGGAACGTGCGCATCGACCCGTTGTTGAGTCCCGCGTGGAACTGCACGACGGCGCCGAAGCGTTCGATCTCGATGAAGAGGTCGCCCCGCCTGCGCCAGAAGGTGACGCGCTCCGAGGCCCGCTGCTTCACGTCGAGCGCGGGCGGCGTTCCCTGTCCGAGGAACTCCTTCCCGTCGAAGATGTGCAGGGGCAGGCTGCTGGGACGCATCAGCCACACCTCGCCTGTCTTGCGCTGGGCGTAGACGACGTCCCTTGCGCGCGCGTTCTTCGACGCCTGGGCCGCGATGCCTTCGATGTCCAGGCCTTCGAGCTCCTCGGCGGTGGGTTCATCCGGCTCGCGGACCTGCTGGGGCTGGAGCGTGTCCGTGAAGACGGGCTCGCCCTCCTGGATGCGCTTGAACAGGGCGTCGTGGTGGATCTCCCCCAGATCGAGGTTCCACAGCTCCGGGCGCAGGAAGGTGGACGCGAGCGAGGCGGCGTCCTCTCCGGGGCGGCCGTTCTCCAGGTGCTGCTCGGCGTGGGTCTCGCCGTAGCAGGTGACGTCGTGATCGTTCTCGTCGAGGAATCGCGTGGTGAGGTCACCCGCCACGACGAGGCTGTCGTCGTTGTAGATGCCCTGGATGGCATCCCGGACCACGAGGTCGCCGAGCACCAGGAAGTTCCCTGACGTCTGGAGCCCCCATGCCGTGCAACGGCCCACGACCACGACCGTCGAATCCGGTCCGCAGTCCTCCAGCACGCCCGCCACCTCCATGTCCCCGAGGACGACGAGGGGCGCGGTGACACGCAGCAAGCCGGCAGCCCGCGCGTTGCCCGTGATGACCCGGGCCTCGGAGATGGTCCCTTCGAGCACCGCGTCCTCGGGCGCCAGCAGCTCGCGCATCACCAGGGCCGCGAAGCCGATGGGCGACAGGGGGCCGGGACATAGCGCCTCCGCGACCTGGGACGGGGACCGCTGCGCGTCCTTCCGGAAGACAGCCGCGAGCTCCGAGACCGAGGGCTCACCGTGATGGGAGAGCGCGTTGAGGACAGCGCCTTCGAGCCGGGCGCGCACGGCCTCCGCGCGCGGGAGGAACTCGTTCTGGGAGAGGAGCATGGGCGCGCATGCTACCGGCCGGACGCCGCGCGAGAAATTGTTCCGGTGAAACCTCGTGACAGGGCGTGGCGGTGCGCGGCCTTCACTGTTTTCATGCAGGGCCCCGGCCGTTTGTACCCGGGTGAGGCGTCCGTTCCGGGCCTGCATGCTGTCTCTTCGAGGTGGGGTTGATGCGCGAGGAAGATGTGGTCATGGCGGTGGTGGCGGGGAGCTGGGCACTGTTCTTCCTTGGCGGAGGCGCCTTCGTCGTGCGCCTGATCTACCGGGCATGGAAGAAGGAGCAGACCCGCAACCACGGTCTGCCGGGCGAGGCCACGGTGCTGGAGTACAAGGCCACGCGGATGTACATCAACCGCAGCCAGGTCTTCGACTTCCTGCTCGAGGTGCGGATGCCCGGCGAGGCGCCGTATCAGGTGTCGTTGAGCAGCCGGTGGCACGACTGGAACGTGCGGGTGATGGACGTGGGGCTGCGGCTCAACGTCAAGGTCGACCCGAAGGACCCACAGGGCGTCGTCGTCCTGGGGCCGGTCGTCGCGCAGGACCTGGGCAGGTTCCTCCGCCAGGGCATGGACGCAATGGCGACGGGCCAGGCGGCGCACGCAGACCCCGTGAAGGCCCTGGCGGACCTCCAGCGGATGGCCGACGCGGGCCTCGTCTCGGAGGAGGAATACGCGCGGAAGAGGACGGAGATCCTCGACCGGCTCTGAAACGGCCGGGCCCTTCACGGAGGCCCGGCCGCGGTTCATCCACTTCGGCCTACTGGCAGATGGTGATGTCCGAACAGACGCACTGCCCGGCGCCCACGCCGGCACACCGACGGAAGCACGAGCAGTCTTCGTTCGTGCAGATGTTGGAGCAGAGGCCAATGGCCTCGGAGCTGGTGGGCATCAGCGCCCCGACGGCGCCACCGGCCACGACGCCCAGCATGAACACGAACTTCGCGATTCCCTTGCGCATGTACGACCTCCCAGGTTGAACGGCCCGTCCATTCTAGAGACGAGTCCTCGATTGGACGAGGCTCGACACCGAGGTCCGGGAGCCGGTGCCTGCGCACCTTCGATGAAGCCTTCCCGTCTCATCCGAAGTGTGCCTTCCCGACCACGAACCCATCCCCAAGGTCAGTGGCTCCCCAGGTGCCGTTTCTCAACCTTCCACCCGGGCCGGTGAGGGAGGTGCATGCAATGAAGGCATTCAAGGCGGTGCTGCTGGGAACGCTCGTGTCGGCGCTGCTCGTTGGCGCAGGGTGCAAGACCACGAAAGGCGAGAGTATGGAGGGGCTCGGCACTGGCAGCTCCGGAACGATGACTCCAGGAGTCGGCGGCAGGACGAACGTCGGCGAAAGCTCCAATGAAACGGAGGGAACCGAGACGGGCTCTGGCGACGTTGGCGGATCAGGTTCAATGACGAACCCAGGGACGGGCGGTTCCAGCTCGGGCGGCACAGGCGGTTCCAGCACGAGCGGCAGCGGCAGCGGCAGCGGCATGGGCGGCGGCTCCACCTCCGGCGGTACCTCTAGCGAAGGTGGCTCAAGCACTGGCGGCTCGGGTGGTGGCGGCTCCGGTGGTAGCGGTTCGAGCACTGGCGGCTCGGGTAGTGGCGGCTCCGGTGGTAGTGGTTCGAGCACTGGCGGCTCGGGCTCAGGCGGCTCGGGCTCAGGCGGCTCGGGCTCAGGCGGCTCAGGCTCAGGCTCAGGCGGCTCAGGCGGCTCAGGCGGCTCGGGTGGTGGCGGGGGCGACATGAGCCGCTGACCCTGACGAGCCGAGGACGCGCGGTACGCGTCCTCGGCTCTCACGTGGCTTCTTGCCCGTGCGCTCAGCGCGGTGCGCACGCCCGGCTCAGCAGCCACTCGGCGCCCCGGCGTGCGGCCTTCCGCGGATGCGCCGTGGACGACATTTCCACTGGGTTCACGTCCAGAGGCCCCTGGCGTGCGCGGCTGCCTACCTCCGTCTGCCCGGTCCCGGACGCATCTGACGCTTCCCCGGGACACCTCCCGCGCGTATCACTGGCCTTCGTGCGCACACCTACCGACCGCTTCCTGCCGCCCCGCACCGACGCTTCTTCCGCCACGCCGCCCCTTCGCGGGCGGGTGGTGGTCATCGCGCCCACGCGAGCCGCGTGCGAAACCATCGAGCTGGCGCTCGGGCTGGAGCTGCGCACGTACCTGGAAGAGCATCACGGCGAGCGCCTCCTTGCGCTCGCGCGGAGCGGGCAGGGGTTCGGCATCGTCGCGGGCACGGGCACGGGCAAGACGCTCGCCATCCGCCCCATCGCGGAGGAGCTCACGGGCCGGCGGCCCCTGCGGGTGGCGGTGGTCAACCGCGAGCGGGAGGCCACCGCGGAGACGCCGCTCGCGGACGTGGCCATCGTCACCACCGGCATCGCGCGGCGCTGGTTCCAGGGCGGCGCCATCCGGCGCGAGGACACGCTCATCGTGGATGAGATCCACCAGACCTCCGCGGAGCTGGAGCTGTGCCTGGCCCTGGGCAAGCGCGTGGGCTGCCGCTTCATCTGGCTGTCCGCCACGGTGGATCCGGCCTTCTACGCGCGCTACCTGGACAGCGCGGACGTGCTCCAGGTGTCCACCTTCGACCCGGGCAAGGCGGCCCAGGTGGAGGTGGAGCGCCGCAAGCCGCTGTCCTTCCTCGACGATGCCTTCCTCCAGGACGTGCAGCGTCAGGGGCGCGGCGTGGGCGTGTTCCTGGCCACGCGTGCTGGCGTGGAGGAGGCGGCGGCCCACGTGCGTGCCCGCTCACCCGAGGTCCACGCGGCGCACTACCACGGCGGCGAACCGCTGCGCGCCATCCGCCCCTTCCTGGAGGGCACGGCGCCCCGGCCGTTCGTGCTCACGATGACGGCGGCGGGGCAGAGCGCGCTCAACGTGCCCGGATTGGACACCGTCGTCATCGACGACCTGCGCTTCACGAACGTGGTGGAGGGCGGCCGCAACGTGCTCACCCGCGTGCACCTGGGCAACAACGAGCTCTTGCAGATGGCGGGGCGCGTGCACGGACGGGTGGCGGGCGGGCGCGTCTTCATCCTCAGTGACCGGTTGATCCACTTCGCCTCGTTGCGGCCCACCGAGCCCGAGTTCCAGCTCGCGGGCGAGCCGGAGCGGGTGGCGCTCACCGCCGCGGCCCTGGGCGTGCGGGCGGATGAGCTGGACCTGCCCGTGCCGTTGGACCGCGCCGCCTATCGGCGGGCGCTCGCGAAGCTGGAGGCGCGCGGCATCGTGGACGCGGATGGACGGCTGTCCGCCTACGGCCGCGCGGTGGAGGCCCTGCCCGTGGAGCGCCCCTGGGCGGAGCTCATCGTCAACGCGGAGGACGCGCTCCTGCCGTTCCTCGCGGTGTGCAGCGCGGTGGAGTCCCTGCACCGGATGACGCGCGAGGAGCGGAACCTGGAAGAGGTGCTCGTGCCCGGCAGCGATCACCTGACCGCGTACAACCTGTACGCCGAGGCCTTCCGTGTGGCGGGCACGGTGGGGGAGGTGCAGGGGTTGCCGCGTCACATCTTCGACCCGGAGAAGCTCGCGGCCTGGGCGGAGGGGCGCGGGGTGCTGGTGAAGGCCCTGGAGGACGCGGCGCTCGCGATGGCGAGCGTGTACCGGAGCGTGGGGCTGGCGCTGCCCGCGCGCATGCCGTTCGCGAACTCCAGCGTCCACCA
Source organism: Corallococcus sp. AB011P (assembly GCF_003611605.1). Taxonomy (NCBI): domain Bacteria; kingdom Pseudomonadati; phylum Myxococcota; class Myxococcia; order Myxococcales; family Myxococcaceae; genus Corallococcus; species Corallococcus sp. AB011P. The sequence continues at coordinate 111,604 of NZ_RAVX01000020.1, read as the reverse complement.
TCGCTTCTGCGACCAGCTCGCGCGCTTCATGCCCTTCGACCTGGTCATCGACGAGCGCACGGCCTGGGGTGAGCTCACCCGCGTGTCGAAGACGAGCGTGTGCGGCAACCTGGGCGCGGTGGCGGGCACGCTGCGCTACTTCGCCGACCGCAATGGTGAGTCGCAGGGCGCCATCGAAGGCACCCAGTTGCCCCAGGCGCTGCTGCGCCGCTACGCGCGCCGTCACTCGGAGGCGCCCGCGTATGACGCGCGCTTCCGCTCGGTCGTGCTCATCAGGCTGCTGGACTACTACGGCTTCACGCTGGAGCAGGAAGTGGACGTGCTGCGCGCCTGGGGGCCAGAGCTCGCCAATGCGGCCCGGCACGCGCTCGCGGAAGCACTGGCGAGGGGCGAGGCGCCGCATCCCGCGGTGGACCGTCACCGGGTCGCCATCGCAGAGGTGCGCGAGCTGTGGCGGCGTTCGGGAGGCACCACCGCGCCGCTGGGGCACCCGGAGCTCACCGCGCTCTACGAGGCGCAGCTCGATGGGGTGGACACGCTCGATGACTTCCGGGAGCGGCCGCTGCGGCTGGACCTGGACGCGCTCGTGCCGCGCGCGACGCGGCAGGCCCTCCTGGCGCTCCCGGACGCCGTGGAGGTCCGCGAGCAGGCGGTGCCGCTGGAGTACGACGTGGAGGAGCTGTCGGACGGCGCCCTGCGGAGCGTGGTGCGGCTGCACCTGCCGGAGAAGCTCGCCCGCACCCTGGTGGAGGAGGAGCTGCCGCTGCTCGACCGCCCCCAGCGCTTCAGTGTGGCCCGGGGCCGGCGGGGCGTGCTCCAGGCCCGCTCACTCCTGGATCTCCAGGACCTGCTCGACCAGCCCTGGATGCCGGACGAGATCACCGAGGCCACCCGCGAGCGTCAGCCCCAGGCGCGTGGCGCCCCCGAGCGTGGGGGCAACCGCGGCCACCATGGCAAGGCCTCAACGTACGGAGGCCGGCGAGGAGGCGGCAGGCGGAGGCGCTGACCTGTCGCACGGGCCCTGGTTGCTCACCACGCGGAGCGGTCCATCCAGGCCTGGAGGGCGCGCGCGATGTCCTCCGGCGCGTCTTCCGGCGCATGGTGCCCCGCGCGTCCCAGCGGAACGATTTCGAGGGACCGGAGGTTGGCGCGCGCCCACTCGACGATGCGCGGTGCGTTGAGCCCCGTGTCGCCGAACGTCAGCAGGAGCACCGGCTTCACGGATGGCTGCGAGAGCCACGCGTCATAGCGTTCGATCACCGCGGCGACGTCGGCGGGCTCGCCATCGATGGGAATCTCCCGGGGCCACTGCAACACCGGGCGTCGCGACGCCGCGTCTGGATACGGAGCGGAGTAGACGGCCCGATCACCCTCCGCGAGGCCACGCTGGACGCCGTTCGCGAAGGACTTCTCGAGGAACGCGTTCTGTTCGAGCACGAGCTGCTCACCGACCTCCGGCGTGCGCAGGGCGCGGAACAGCTGCTCGCCCTGGGGAGGCCAGTCGCTCCAGCGCATGGGACGAAGGAATGTCTCGAACACGGCCACGCCGCGCACGCGGTCCGGATGCCGCCGCGCCCAATCCAGGGCCAGCACTCCGCCCCAGTCGTAGCCGACGAGCACGACGTCCCGCAGGCCGAGCGCGTCGAACCACGCATCGAGGTACCTCGCGTGGTCCGCGAACCGGTATGCGATGTCCGGTTTGCCCGACTCCCCCATGCCGATGAGGTCGGGCGCGAGGCACCGGCCCCGGTCGGCGAGCCGCGGAATGACGTTTCGCCACACGTGTGAGGACGTGGGGTTGCCGTGAAGGAACACGATGGGCGAGCCCGTCCCGGCCTCGCGGTAGGAGATGAACGAATCCAGGACCTGGACCTGGTGAACCATGGGCATGGGCGTGCTCCGGGATGGAAGCGGTGGAGAGGTGTGGCATGCGATGAGCACGCCCGCGACGAGACAGCCGAGCAGTCTGTGCATGCACCCATGATGGGGAAGGGGACACCTCCCTGGTAGTGATGGTTCGTGAGGTCTAGGCTCACCAACCGTGAGCATTTCTATCGCCGCCCTCGACCTCAACCTCCTCCTGGTGCTCCACACCGTCCTCACCGAGCGCAGCGTGGTGCACGCGGCCGAGCGGCTCCACGTCACGCCCTCCGCCATCAGCAACAGCCTGGCGCGCCTCAGGTCCGTGTTGGGCGACCCGCTGGTCACGCGCAAGGGCCGTGGCATCGTCCCCACGCCTCGCGCGCTCGCGCTGGCCCCCGCCATCGCCCGAGGCCTGCGCGAACTGGAGTCCGGGCTGCAAGAGGCCCCATTCGAGCCGGCCCGCTGCACGCGCACCTTCACGCTCGCCGTCGCCGATGCGGGTCAAGTCACGTGGGGACCGCGAATCGCCGCCCGGATGGCAGGAGAGATGCCGAACGCGCGCCTCTCCGTGGTCGGCATCGCCTCGCTCGTGGCGCTCGGGGACCTGACCTCGTCACAGGTCGACCTGCACATCGGCCTCGCCGGGCGGGGCGCGGGCCTGCACGTCGAACCGCTGTTGGACGAGCGCACCGTCCTCGTGGCCCGCGACGACCACCCCGTGCTCACGAAGCGCCTGTCCGCGCGTGCGCTCGGCGCGCTCCGTCACGTGGGCGTGGAGATGGTCCCGGGCAAGGGCTTCCGGGACCTCGTCGGCGCCGCGTACGCACGCGCGGGCATCCGCCGCGAGGTCGCGATGACGGTGCCCTCGTTCCTGACGGCGGCGGCGATGGTGGCCGCGACCGACCTGGTCGCGACGCTGCCGGAGTCACTCGTCGCCGCGCAGGGAGCGCGCCTGGGTGTGCGTGGCGTCAACGCGCCGGTCCCCGCTCACACCGTCAAGATGGCCCTGTGCTGGCATGACCGCACGCATGCGGACCCGGCGGTGAGGCACTTCCGTGAACTGGTCCGGAGCGCTGTCCTGGCCGCGTGAGCGTCAGAAGCTGAAGCCCACCCGCAGGATGTCCATGTTGATGTCCACGATGCGCCCGTTCCTGCGCGTATCACCCCACGGCAGGCTGTACTGGCCGCCGAGGTCCAGCTCCTTGCGCTGCTGGTTCCAGCTGTAGCCCACGGCCGCGCCGAACACCGCGGCGAGATAGAAGTTCGTGCGTGCGAACGTCTTCCGGTAGCCCAGATCCAGGCCCAGGGTGAGCTGGCCTCCCGTCGTGCTTCGATTGGCGGGCTCGCCCTTGTCGGCGTCGGGCCGGTCCTTCTCGTTGCTCACCATGCCGCTCAGCTTGGGCTGGAGGAAGAAGCCGTCGCCCCGTGCGCGGGGCCACGGCGTCCAGGCCACGCCCGTGGAGACCGTGAGCGCCCGGCCCGTGCCGCAGTTGCCGATGTCTTCCGTGCAGCGGCGGCGCGCGTACCGGGGCGTGACTTCAATGACCAGGTCGGTCTGGTCCGACAACTGGAGGTTCGTGCCGACAGGGAGCGCCAGGTGGAGCGTGCCGCCCACGAGTGGCCCCGTCAGCAGGAGGGAACCGGTCACCAGCGGCGAGATCCAGAGCGCGTGCGCGGGCCGCTCTCCCACGGAGGACCGCGGCCCCGGCGGCTCCATGGCCTGGGCCTGGGTCGCGGTGAGGAGAAGGAGCACCGGAATCAGCATCGCCTTGTTCAACGCATGCCTCCTGCTGCGAATGGGGACGGACCCTTGCTGGAGCAAGGGTCGTTCCACCCGTGTGCATGAGGCCCGCTCAGAGTGCCTTCGCACCCGCGCATGACAAGGTTGTCAGAGCCCGCGCCCGCGGATGTCGGACGCAGGTGTCACACGCGCCGTTCAGCGAGCGCCGCGAGCTGCGCCGTGACGGTGCCCCAGCCTTCGTGGAAGCCCAGGTCATGGTGCATGTTTCTGTCCGCGCTGTTCTTGTGCATCACGTGGGCGCTGTAGTCGGTGCCCTGCGGATGATCCTTCAGCGTGATGATGGCGGTCATGAGCGGCATGCCGGAGACGTCCGCGGGCCGCCAGTCAGCGACCATCACGTTCGTGAACACGATGCGCTCGAGCGTGTCGACGGCGAGGAAGCACGCGCTGAGGTGAGGCATGAAGTCGCTGGTGGCCGTCTCGCTGAAGTGCGTCAGCAGCGCGCCGCCGGGCCGCAGGTCCAGCTCCAACACCTTGCACCGGGACGGCGCGGGCACCCACCACTGCTCGAAGCTGGCGGGGTCCGTCCAGGCCTTCCAGACGACAGCGCGCGGCGCCTTGATGATGCGCGAGATGCTCAGGTCGAGCTCGGGATTCAGGGCAGGGGACATCGGTTCACTCCTTGTTGGAGAGGGTGGTGACGAACTGCTCGAGCCGGTCCGTGCGGGCCTCCCAGAGGGCGCGCTGCGCGGACAGCCAGGACTCCACGGCGGCGAAGGACTTCTTCTCCAATGCGCACGTCCGCACGCGCCCTTCCTTGTGCGTGCGGATGAGCCCGCTGTCCTCCAGGAAGTGGATGTGCTTCATGAAGGAGGGCAGGGCCATGTCGAAGGGCTTCGCCAGGTCGCTGATGCTGGCGGAGCCCTTTCCCAGACGCGCAATCACAGCCCGGCGGGTCGGATCCGCGAGCGCCTGGAAAATTCCATTCAGCTGTTCCGGATGCTTTTCCACGAGGCTAAGTAACGTCTTCAGACACTTAGCGCAAGAGCTAAGTGATGAGGTGGCCTTTTGTGATAGCCGGGCCCAAACCCCTGGAGGCGCAATGTCGAACTGGAGTGCCTGGCTGTTCCCCTGCCTTGCCTTGCTGACACCCGGATGCATGCCATTGGAGGCGGACGACGTGCGGGAGCCGGAAGCTCAACAGCAGGCCCTGCCGGGCTCGGAGGTCATCGACTTCGCCTCCGCGAGCACGCAGGCGAACACGGACGCGTCGGGCAAGAGCGGCGGCATGGCCGTGCTCAAGACGAACAGCGCGAACTGCACGGTCGGCGCGTACGCGGACTGCTATGCGCAGTACATCGAGTTCAGCCCCAGCTACACGGGCTCCCTGTCCTTCAACCTCTCCAGCCTCACCCTGGCCGCGCCCACCCCGGCCCAGGTCACCCAGCTCAGCCTGCTGACCAAGTACCAGGGGCCCGGGGTCGCCACGTCCTACTACCAGTGGCAGCTCTACAAGTTCTCCACCTCCAGCTGGGTCAGCATCGCCAACTCGCAGGGGCGCGGTGATTGGGTGTGGACGCCGGCCCTGACGCTCGCGCTCCCCACCACCGAGGTCGCGTCGAACTTCGTGTCGAGCACCGGGGAGATCCGCGCGCGCATCATCAAGGGTGCGGGGACGGACGCGGCGCAGTTGGACAGCCTCCGGCTCCAGGTGGCGTGGGACATCTCCACGACGTGCACGGCTGAGACGGACGCGGCCTTCTGCACGCGGCTGGGCGCGAGCTGCGGTCAGGTGAGCGGCACCGACAACTGTGGCCAGGCGCGCACGGTCGCGAGCTGTGGCGCCTGCCAGAGCCCCCAGACGTGCGGCGGTGGCGGCACGCCGAACGTCTGTGGAGAGGCTTCCTCCTGCACGGTGGCGGCCTTCCCCAAGGGCACCACCTGGATGTGGGACCTGGAGCACAACGCCATTCCCACCAACCTCAACGCCCAGGTCTACGTCGTGGACCTCTTCAATACGACCGCCGCGAAGATCCAGGAGTACAAGACCGCCGGCAAGAAGGTGGTCTGCTACTTCAGCGCGGGCTCCTATGAAAACTGGCGGGACGACGCGAACCAGTTCCCGCAGGACACGTACTGCACCCCTGGGGAGAACTGCGCGCAGTCCGTGCACATCATGGGGGACTGGTGCACGAGCGGCGGTGGCTGTGAGTGGTGGTTGGATCACCGCAAGCAGGCGGTGCGCACGGTGATGACGTCGCGCATGCAGCTGGCGAAGAACAAGGGCTGCGACGCGGTGGAGCCGGACAACATCGACGGCTATTCGCACGACGATGAGATCAACTGCACCGACCAGGCCTGCTGGGGCCTCACGGCGGCGAACCAGCTCGACTACAACCGCTGGCTGGCCACCACCGCCCACTCGCTGTGCCTGGGCATCGCGCTCAAGAACGACGTGGACCAGATCCCCGCGCTCGCGGACTCCTTCGACTTCGCCATCAACGAGGAGTGCCAGCGGTTCAACGAGTGCGGCGCGTACAAGACCTGGTTCACGAACAAGAACAAGGCGGTCTTCAACGCCGAGTACCGCAAGGACTCGAGCGGGGACATCACCAACTGGACGTCATGCACGGGCACCGGGGCGACCTGCGCCTGCGGTGAGAGCGGCTTCGCCCAGGGCGACATGCGCACCCTGGTCTTCAGCACCGCGTCGGTCCGTTACGACAATCTCCAGTTCACCTGCTGGTAGCGCGAGCGAGCCGGGGCGGTCCTCCCGCCCCGGCTTTCTCCTCAGTACTGGACGGTCGCGGTGTAGGCGAAGTGGTCGGAGCCGTACTTCTCCAGGCGCTCGGCGGGACCGGTGCCGATGCCCACGGTGACGTAGATCTGATCGATGGGCACGCCGCTGACACCCGCCGTGTTCAGGTGGTTCATCCCGGGGATGTCCTGCGACAGCGCGCGGTTGAAGTCGCCCACCAGCACCACGGGCAGCCCCCGGCCACGCAGCTCCGCGACGACCTCGCGCACCACGGTGTTGTGCGTCCGCCAGCGCTCCTGCCGCTCCGGGTGCTCCCCGTTCCAGGCGCCGGAGATGTAGTGGGTGTTGATGAACGCCAGCTTCTCGCCGGTCGCGAGGTTCTTCAGCACGACCCAGTTCACGAAGCGCGACGGCGTCACCCCGGCCTCGCCGCCGTGCGTGAGCCGGGACCCGTCGCCCGTCTTCTCGAACTTGTTCTTTCGCCAGGAGATGGCGATGGAGTTGCGCGCGTCCAGCAGGTCATCACCGGGCCGGAAGTGCGCGTAGGCATCCATCGCCCCGAGCTTGGAGTGGCCCTCCGCGGTGTCCACCTCCTGCCAGCCGATGATGTCCGCGAGCGGCCTCGTGTTCGCCTGCCCGTGCCACGTGTTGTGCGTCGCGACCGTGGTCGTCGTGGCCGCGAGCGCCGCCGTCGCTGACTCCTCGGAGGGCGCGGGCAGGAGCCCCAGGGAGAGCAGCAGGCTGAGGACGGCCGACGACAAGAGCTTGAGCATGGTTCCCTCGGAATGCGCGCCAGGTCATTCCTGGCGCGTCCTGGGGAAGCTAGCCAAAGCCGTATTTTCTGAAAATACGAACCGGAATGTTTCTGTCAGCCGAGGACGAAGTCCTTGGGGCGCAGCGGCTCCGGCTGAGGCTCTCCCAGCGATTCCAGCATGTTGATCTCCGCCGTGCGGGACATCGCGAGCAGGGGCAGGTCGTTGGGAGCTTCTCCGAAGGGCTCCTCCAGCTCCTCACTCAGGAGGTCCAGGCCGAAGAAGGTGTAGGCGATCATGGCCGTGAGCACCGGCGTGAACCAACCCATCGACTCGGCGAGTCCGAAGGGCAGCAGCAGACAGAAGAGGTAGGCCGTGCGGTGCAGGAGCACCGTGTAGGCGAAGGGCAGCGGCGTGAGGCGGATGCGCTCGCAGGCGGTGAAGATGCTCATCATGGCGTGCACCCGTTCGTTCAAGACGCCCCAGGTGATGTCGGTGAGCCGGCCCTCACGGAGCAGGCGGGCCAGCTCCAACTGGTGCTCGCGCAGGAGGGCATTCGGGCGGTTTCCGCTGCCCAGGACGCGCGAGCGTTCGGGCTCCTCGAGGTGGCGGCCAATGGCCTCTCCGACGTCTTGCGAACGGAGGTGCGCGGCGAGCGCGTAGGGGAAGGCGATGGTGCGGTGCACCAGCCTCCTTGCCGCCTGCCGCCCGGCTTCGGGCAACTCGGCGCGCCCGTCGTCCAGCAGCGCGATGGTCGCGTGGGTGAAGGCACGCACTTCGATGATGAGCGCGCCCCACTGCTTCCGCCCCTCCCACCACCGGTCGTAACAGGCGTTGTTGCGGAAGCCGAGGAAGATGGAGAGCGCGATGCCGAGCAGCGACAGCGGCGCGGGGGACGTGATTGGAAGCCGGATGTAGCCCTGCTTGAGCGTCAGGACGACCAGCGTGGCGAGCGCCGCGACCCCCAATACGTGGGGCAGGACGCGCGGCAGGATGGTGCCGCGCACGACGAACAGGAGCTTGAAGAAGCCAGGGCGGGGACGGACGATCACGGCGCGTCTCGTGCCCCAAATCCCCGACTGCCGCAAGCGGTCCTCGCTGTGACGCCGCGAATGACCCTTGTTCATCCCGGGTGCACCGCCGCCCTAGACTGCCTCCCTCCTGGAGGCTGAATGCACCCGAAGAGACTTCACCGGTTCCCTGTGTCCACGCTGCGCTCCCTGGCCGCGGGGGTCGCGCTGATGTGCGCCGCTGGCTGCTCGGACGATGAGGGCGTGGACGTGCCCAACCCGCTGACCAATCCGAAGGACGGGCCCCCGGCCGGCAACCCGAACGCCGAGGCGACGTGCGCCGTGCCCGCCGAGGCAGGGCTCGCGGACGTGTCCCGGCCCACCACCGTCGTCGGGACGGGCACGTCGGCCAGCTGTACCTCCGATGCCTTCGTCAACGCCGTGGCGAAGGGCGGGATCATCACCTTCGACTGCGGCCCGGAGCCCGTCGTCATCACGCTGGACCGGACGGCGAAGGTCTTCAACGACAAGGGGCCGGAGATCGTCATCGACGGCAAGGGGCTGGTGACGTTGAGCGGCGCGGGCAAGCACCGCATCCTCTACATGAACACCTGTGATCAGGCCCAGGTGTGGACGACCTCCCACTGCCAGGATCAGGACCACCCGAGGCTGACGCTCCAGAACCTCACCTTCGTGGACGCCAGCTCCAAGAGTGAGAAGGAGTTCGACGGCGGCGGCGCGGTCTGGGTGCGCGGCGGGCGGGTGAAGGTCATCAACTCGCGCTTCTTCAACAACGTGTGCGTGGACACCGGCCCAGACGTCGGAGGCGCCGCGCTGCGGGTGTTCGACCAGCACGACGACCAGCCTGTCTACGTGGTGAACACGACCTTCGGCGGCAAGGCGGGCTACGGCGGGGTCTGCTCCAACGGCGGCGGCATCAGCAGCATTGGCGTGTCGTGGACCGTCATCAACAGCCTCTTCTCCCACAACCGGGCCATCGGCAACGGTGCCAATCCCGCGAAGCCGGGCACGCCGGGCGGTGGCAGCGGCGGGGCCATCTACAACGACGGCAACACGATGACGCTGTCGCTCTGTGGCACGCGCATCGAGCACAACGAGGTCAACGCGCACGGCAGCGCCATCTTCTTCGTGAGCAATGACCACTCAGGCGACATCCGCATCGACCGTTCGGTCATCCAGAACAACAAGGGCGGCTCCTGGTACGAGACCTATCCGCAGATCTCCAACCACGCGGACACGCCCATCCGGGTGACGAACTCCACGATTGAGTAGTGATGGGGCTCAGATGCCTCGCTGGAGCGCCCGCTCCAACCGTGCCTGGAACTCCTCGAGCGTGGCTCCCGCGAGCGAGGGGTGTTCGAGCACGAAATTGGGCCAGTCCAGGTCGCCCGCGTATTCGAACGCCCCCGGCTGGATGGGCACGCTCCACGAAGCCTGCTTCGCCTCGAACACGTGCTGGAGGAAGCCCGGTGGCAGGCGGGTGTCTTCCGCGAGCAAGACCGCGTCGTAGAGGTCCTTGCCCTGGGGCCAGCTGTCATTTCTGAGCCAGAGCAGCTTCCACGCCAGGGACTCCTCTGGCGTGGCGACCTGGACCGGCACTCCCTCCACCGTGTGCCGGAGCGGAGACGAGAGCAGCTGTTCGTTGAACACGACGTCGACCTGGACCGAGTCGCGGACGCGGCCCTCCCAGCTCCACGGGAACGTGAGCCGGCGGCCCTCGGCGCGCTCGTAGGTCCAGATGCCGTCCACCGGGATGCTCGCCGGATCCAGATGGATGCCTTCAAGCCGCAGCGCATCCGTGACGGCCCGGGTCAGGTCCGCCATGAGCTGCCTTCCCTCGCTCGACGTCGGGCTCACGGATGCGGGCGTGACGACGAAGTCGAGGTCCTTGGCCGGCCGGGCGCGCTCTCCGTACCAGAGATCGAGGACGACGCTGCCACGCGCGACGAGCTGCTCACCCACGCGCATGCGGCCAATGCCGGCGAGGCACCGCCGTAGGAGCCGGGCACGGGCCTCACGGAAGCGGGCCGCCTCCGTGGGGTCCTCGAAGCGGGGGGGACCCTTGATGAAGGCTGCGTCGTGGTGCTTGAGGGCCGGATCGAACACGTCGGGCCGGTTGTCGTCCCGCTCATAGCCCGCGGGAAGAACGTGCCGCGGCGATACGGGCTTCGTGGGGCCGCTCATCGGGATGTCTCCTCCAGCCAGCCCTCGTCGAGGGCGATGTTGTCATCGAAGAGCACGCGCTCGCGCTCCACCTTCGTCACCGGGAGCCCCGCGTCCGCCAGGCTCGCCAGGAGCGAGTCGAAAGCCGCACCCATGGCGGCATCGTCCGAGGGACCGAACCGCTGGGTGAGGAACCGCTCCTGGACCCCGTCCGGTGACACCTTGTACGCGCTGCGGGACAGGTGGGCGGACTGCGAGGCCGCGAGCCGCCCCAGGGCCTCCAGGTCGCGGGTGGCCACCCGGACGTGGTGTTCCAGATAGACCGGGGCGGAAACCGCGAACGGGCCCTGGGACCACGGCGCCTCGACCTTGAGGCGGCACCTCCGTGCACCGCAGGTGGAGAGGGCCTCGAAGGCCAGCGCCTCGGCGTGCTGTCGCGCCTCCACCACCGACGTGCCGCTGTGCAGGGTCAGCATGACCTGCCGGGGTGCCACGCCGCGTACGAGCTCGATGCACAGCACCTTCACTCCACGGCGCACGGCCCATGTCCGGAGCTCCGGCTCCGCTCCAGGAGGCAGGGCGAGGGTGAGATGTGTTTCCAGGTGCATGGCGTGCAGTGGCTCGCGGAACGGGTTCTGGCCGGGCCCGGAGCGTACCGCTGCGACGGCTCGGAGATGGAGGCCCTGACGCAAGGAGGACGCGGACACGGCCGTCCTGGTGGCGAACCAACGTGTTTCAGTATGCTCCGCCCCGGTCTGTGTATCCGGCCGGGGGGACTCATGACGGAACGACGTGAGTGGGCATTCGGAGCGCATCGGGTGCATCTCGAGGAGCCCGATGTCTTGTGGGTCGACTTCAACGGCACCACCGGACTGGAGGATGCGAAGCGCCTGCTGTCCATCGTGCAGGAGGTGGCGGTCCAGGGGCCCGTGTTCGTCGTCGTGGACATCGACGGGTCCGTCATCGACAAGCCGGCTCGCGAGTACTTCAGCAAGGAGTCCCGCCCGGAGTGGCTGCGAGGCGTCGTCTACGTCGGAACCCAGCGGCTGCAGATGGCGAGCGCCAAGGCCGTCGCCTTCGCGCTCTACCTCACGGGCCGGCTGAAGGGGGACGTCGAGTTCGTCACGAGCGGACAGGCCGCGCGCGAGCTCATTGAACGCAAGCGCGCGAAGGCGGCGGTCCGCTAGCGGCGCTTCGAGGCATGGCGCCCTCTGTTACATTCGGCGCCATGCGTGCATGGCTGGGCTTCGTGGTCCTGTTCTGCGCCCTCGGCACTCCGGCCCTGGGCGTCACGGTGGAAGCGGTGCCCCGGCCCGCCGCGGGCTCCTGGACGGTGGACCTCACGCCGTCCCACGTCCTCACGCCAGCCGTGAGGGCGGAGGTCGACGAGCTGGCCCGGTCGCTGGACGACCGCGGGCTGGGCCAGCTCATGGTGGTGATGGTGGACACCACGTCGCCCAAGCGCTCGCGTGAGTTCGCGCTGGAGCTCTTCAACCGCTGGGGCATCGGTCATCCCGGAAGGGACGACGGCGCGCTGCTCTTCATCGCGTACGCGGACCGCAAGGCGGAGATCATCCTCGGAGACGGGGTCGATGAGCCCGACGACCAGGTGGCCAGCGACGTGGTGATGGCGGAGGAGATCGTGCCTGCCTTCAAGCGTGGCGACCCGAACGAGGCCGTGCGCGGCGGCGCGCAAGGCCTGAAGGAACTCATCGAGAACTCGCGGCTCAACAACCCCGTCGCCGCCGCCGACGCTCCGAGCGCCGCCAGTGACGACGTCGAGCTCACGGACTGGGAACGGGAGGCGTTCCTGAGCACTCCACAAATGCACGTGCTCACAGCGGAGGAGTCCTCTTCGCCACCGAATGTCGGCCTCTTCGCGGGCGCCGCGGGCGTGCTCGGCGCGGCGGGGCTCGCGGGCCGTGCCTGGCTCCGCCGTCGTCCGCGCAAGTGCCGCACGTGCGGCAACCCGCGAGTGCGGCTCGGCGAGGCGGAGGACGATGCCCACCTCGACCCGGGCCAGCGGCTCGAGGAGCAACTGGGCTCCATCGACTACGACGTCTGGTGGTGTGGACCGTGCGAGGACGCGAGCGTCGAGCGCTACGGCCGGCTCTTCTCAAGCTTCAAGCGCTGCAAGCGGTGCCGCTACGTGACGGGCAAGCAGACCTCGCGCACGCTGCGGAGCGCGACCTATGACCACGGTGGCGAAGTGGAGGTGACGGTGCGCTGCGGGCACTGCGACTTCGTGTCCACCTCGCGCCACAGCACGCCCCGGCGCACCCGGTCCTCGTCGTCGAGTTCCTCCAGTTCATCGAGTTCCTCCCGCTCCTCGTCCGGGGGCGGGCGCTCGTCGGGAGGAGGCTCCAGCGGAAGCTGGTAGCGGCTCCCGGCCATTCAGGGGCGCGGTGGCGCCCAGAGGGCGCTGTGGGCCTCTGGCGCGTCCGGGGATTGCTCCGCCGTGTAGAAGTAGGCCGCGACCGCGGCCCGGCCCCGTCCTTCGGGACACTCCAGCGCGGCGGGGTGGCCATGCCAGTGCGTGTCTCCGTGCGCCATCACGACCAGCCGATCGAGGACCGGAGCGATGCGGGCCTCGCACCGGGAGAGGTCGGCGTTCCATAGCTCCAGGTCGCCGCCCCACGCGGGCTCCCAGCCCGGGTTCAGGTAGTACAGGACGGTGAGTCGCCGTGTGAGCGCGCGGGTGTGGTCGCGGTTGAAGTCCGCGTGGAGCGCCAGATGGCCCCCACGCAGCGTGAGGTGCAGCCCGGCGCCCCGGAAGTGCGGATCCGCGATGAGCCCTTTGACTCCGGTGAGCGTCTCCAGGAAGTCGAGGAACGACATGCCCGAGAGCTCCGCGAGCAGGTGCCGGAGCGCGCCATGCACGCCTTCGAAGGCCTTGCGCTGAAGCTGTCCCAGGCGGGCCGCCTGCTCCGGGTGATCACGGCGCATCCAGGGGGCCCCGGTCGCGCCTGGAAAGACGCCGGCAAGTTGCGTCGCCAGCCGCTCTCCCAGGAAGCCGTCGATGACGACGTGCGGATGGGGCCGGGCCGCGCCGTAGGTGTCGCGATGCGCCAGCCCGAGCGAGCGGAGCGCCGTGCGGCTGAGGAAGAAGCTGGGTCCCAGCAACGGACCTTCATCGACTGTTGCGACGCTCACGGGACCTCTTCTGCTCGGGTTTCCGGCCTTCGATGATGGCATGCGCACGAAACGCATGTCTCTTCCGTCCTCACCCGGGGTCGCCGCCTTCGGTCTCGAGGAGTGCCGCGAGGAACAACGCATACGTCAGCTCGGCGACGGGCCGACGCTCCCGCCGGGCCTGGAGGCGCAGCGCCTTGGGCAGGGAGCAGGACTGGCCCCGTTCACCGTCGCGCATCTGGACATAGCCTCGCGGGGAGTAGCCCATCACCTGCCAGCCCATTTGACACAGCGCCCGGCTGAGGTCGTCGGTGAGCTGGTGATGGAGGGCGCGAGCGATGGGGACGGGGCGGAAACGCTCGCTCGACCAGCCTTCCGTGTCCTCGCGCCAGCCGCGCGCGCGCAGGTAGTTCACCTTGCGCGCAAGCGACAGTCCGCCGACGTGGCGCTCGAGCTTCATGGGGCCTCTGAGGAGCGGGAGCAGAGCATCCGCGAGGCAGGGGTTTTCACGTCCACGGGCGCATCATCCAGCAGCGCGTCCCCTACAATCCGAAATTCTCGTTCCACATCTCAGGAGGGGTTTCTCGCGGAGCCCCGTCGGCGCGGTCTTGCGCTTCTGCTAAGTCGGGACGAAACGCCCCGGAGGCCCGAAGACCATGGCGACGACGACCCGAGTCCCGCAGACGATCGATGCCTATCTGGCGAGCGTGACCGACCCTGCGGCGAAGAAGACCCTGACCGCCCTGCGCACGCAGCTGCGCAAGCTGCTCCCCAAGGCCACCGAGACCATCAGCTACCAGATGCCCGCCTTCAAGGTGGACGGGGACCTCGTGGTGGGCTTCGCGTTCTTCAAGAAGCACTGCGGCTTCTACCCCGGCAGCGGCAGCGTGGTGCCGGCGCTGAAGTCGGAGCTGGAGGGCTACACCACGTCGAAGAGCGGCGTCACCTTTCCACCGGACGAACCGCTCCCGGCGAAGCTGGTGAAGAAGTTGGTGCAGACGCGGCTCGCGGAGATCGCCACGCGCGCGAAGAAGCCCGCGGCCGCGAAGAAGTCCGCGGTCGCGAAGAAGGCGCTCATCACCGAACGCATCACGGACGCCTCGGTGAAGGAGGCCACGGGCCGTGATTGGAAGGCCTGGATGCGCGCCCTGGACAAGGCGGGGGCGGCCGGGCTGACCCACAAGCAGCTGGCCGCGCTCGTGGGCCGCGAGGTCGAGTCTGGCTGGTGGCAGCAGTCCATCGCCGTGGCGTACGAGCAGGCCCAGGGCAAGCGGGTGGTGGGCGAGACCGCCGCCACGGGCTTCCAGGTGGGCGTGGTGCGCACGCTGCCGATGACCGCACCCGAACTCTGGGAGTGGGTCACGACGCAACCGGAGCGCTGGCTGGGCCCGGGCGCGACACTGAAGGCCGAAGCCGGCGGCCGTTATGAGGCCCCCAAGCGTCGCGGGGCACCCGGTGTGCGAGGCGAAGTCCGGGTGGTGAAGCCCGGGCAGCGCCTGCGCATGACCTGGGAGACGGACGGCTGGAAGAAGCCGGCGACGTTGCAGCTCACGGTGACGCCCAAGACGAAGGGCGCCTCCCTCCACGTGCACATGGAGAAGCTCCCGGACGCGGACGCCCGGGAGGCCATGCGCGAGCGCTGGTCGAAGGTCCTCGCCGGGGTTGCCTAGCGTCATCAGGGTGGGGATTGACGCTGCGTCCACCCACCCTGTACCTCCAAGCCCTCACCGCCGAGACGCCGCCCTGGGGGCTGGCCGGTGGTGGATGAGGGGACGCACATGCAGGCCATGGCGAAGTGGGGGGCTCTCCTGGTGGTCCTGTGGTTGGGCCTGGGAGGGTGCTCGGACGCGGGGCGTCCGGGGGCTGGAGTGTCTCCGAAGCAGGGCTCACGCGCCCAGGCGCTCGCGGCGGGGGAGGCCCGGCTCCTGCGCGACATCCACCCGGGAACAGCCGGCACGATCTACGGAAAGGGCGGGGGCGAGGGCCTGCGTGTGGGTCGCACGCTCTTCTATTTCGCATCCGACCCGAACAACGGGGCCGAGCTCTGGAAGAGCGATGGCACCCCCGAGGGCACGGTCCTGGTGAAGGACATCCGGCCGGGGCCCAACGGTTCGAACCTGGCCTACTTCGTGGAGCTGGACGGCATCCTCTACTTCACCGCCAATGATCACGCCGGCAACGAGCTGTGGCGCAGTGACGGCACTTCAGAGGGGACCTGGCGGGTCAAGGACATCGCCCCGGGGCCCGACAGCGGTGGGCTGAGCTTCCTCACCCGCGTGGGCCACCAGCTGTTCTTCACCCGCACGACCGAACTGTGGAAGAGCGATGGCACCGAGGCGGGCACCGTGCTCGTGCGCTCCTTCGCGGGCTCCAACTGGGAAACCATCGGAGAGAGCGCCGCCGTGGGTGGGACGCTCTTCTTCTCCGCGAACGAGGCGGGCTACGGCTGGGAGCTCTGGAAGAGCGACGGCACTCCCGAAGGCACGGTGCTGGTGAAGGACATCCAGCCCGGCACGGGACATTCGCAGCCCGGGAACATGAGGGATGTGAAGGGGACCCTCTTCTTCACCGCGAATGACGGTGTGCACAGCACCGAGCTGTGGAAGAGCGATGGCACGCCCGAGGGCACGGTGCTCATCGCGGATGCGTCCCCCGGAGTCGGCAGCCTGGACGTCTACAATCCAGGGGTCGTGGGCGGGACGTACTACTTCGCGAGCCATGGGCTGAAGGGCGAGGGAGTCGAGCTGTGGAAGAGCGACGGCACCCCTGAGGGCACGGGGATGCTCAAGGACATCAAGGAGGGGAGCGGCAGCAACCCCGATGACTTCATCGAGCTGAACGGGGTGGCGCTCTTCAGCGCCGAGGGCCAGGGGATCGGAGAAGAGCTGTGGAGGACCGATGGCACGCCCGGGGGCACGGTGCTGGTGAAGGACATCTGGCCCGGGGGGTATTCCTCCTCGCCCTTGTCCTACACCCGGGTGGTGCTGGACGGAGTGCTCTACTTCGCCGCGAATGACGGCGTGTCCGGCAACGAGCTGTGGCGGACGGATGGCACGTCCGAGGGCACCTGGCGGGTGAAGGACATCCACCCGGGCTCCGAGAGCAGCGGACTCAGCAAGTTGCTGGTGCTGGATGGCCGCCTCTATTTCTTCGCCTCCGACCCGGCGGTGGGCTCGGAGCTGTGGACGAGTGATGGCACCGAGGCCGGCACCGTGCGGCTGACGTACCGGGGCCCCTCGACGGTCGGCTCCATGTCCCAGCCCTTCGTGGACATGGGCGGCACGGTGTTCTTCTCCGCGGACGATGGCGTGCACGGCAACGAGCTGTGGAAGAGCGACGGCACGCCCGAGGGCACGGTGATGGTGAAGGATATCTCTCCGGGCCTGGCCAGCTCGACGGTGGCGGGGTTCAGCCGGGTAGGAGAGACGCTCTTCTTCATCGCCCACACGCCGGCCTCTGGCTACGAGTTGTGGAAGAGCGACGGCTCCGAGGCCGGCACGGTGATGGTGAAGGAGATCGGCCCCGGGACGGAGTGGTGCAGCTGCAACATGCTCGGCGCCTACCAGGGGCTGTTCTATTTCGTCGCCAACGATGGCGTGTCCGGCGTGGACCTCTGGCGCACCGACGGCACCGCCGAGGGCACGGTGAAGGTGCATGACTGGCCCAACAGCGAGGCCAGCGGCTTGTTCCGCAATCCCGTCCAGATGGAGGGCATCCTGTACTTCATCCGCCTCACCGCGCTGTGGCGCACGGACGGTACGGACGCGGGGACGTGGATGGTGAAGCAGCTCAACAGTGATTGGAGCAGTGATGCCTACCCACTCACCGCCGTGGGGAACCGGCTCTTCTTCCGCGCCTCCGACTCCGACTTCGGCTACGGCCCCGAGTTGTGGATGAGCGACGGCACGCCCGAGGGAACCGCGCAGGTGAAGGACCTCTGGCCCGGCCGTAATGGCTCCAAACCCTCATCGCTGGTGGGCCTGAACGGAAGGGTCTACTTCGCCGCGAATGACGGCGTGTCCGGCAACGAGCTGTGGACGAGTGATGGGACGCCCGAGGGCACGGTGAAGGTGAAGGAGCTGGTGCCGGGTTATGTCGGCACCGGGCCCATGTTGCTGACGCGCGTGGGCGGGACGCTCTACTTCGCCGCCACCGACGCTTCAGGTGCCCCCGCGCTGTGGAAGAGCGATGGCACCGAGGCGGGCACCGTGCGCGTCAGGGGACCAATGCCGGGCCTCCTGGGCACCGGGGACCCGATCTCGTTTCTCGCGCTCGAACCCGAAGGCATGTTGCTGTTCGCCGCCGCGGATGCCGCGTCCGGCGTCGAGGTGTGGAGGACGGACGGGACGGAGGCGGGCACCGTGCGCATCACGGACATCGTGCCGGGGCCCGGCTCCTCGCGCCCGCGCATGCTCACGCGCAGCGGCAACCGCATCTTCCTGTCCGCGAATGACGGCTGGACGGGCTTCGAGCCCTGGCTCATCCCGTGGCGGGCGGTGACCGGACCCGTGCCGCCCACTGTCACTTGCCCCAAGGACGTCACCGCCGAGGCCGCCAATGCCGCGGGCGCGGACGTGAGCCTGCCGGAGGCTCGGGCCTCGGACGACGCCGCCCCGCCGCGGGTGACGTACAGCCCCGAGTCGGGCAGCACCTTCCCGCTGGGTGACACCCTGGTGTCGGTCACGGCGCACGATGAGGAGGAGCTCACGGCCACGTGTGCCTTCCATGTGCTCGTCCGCGACACCACCGCGCCCCAGTTGACGTGTCCGGAGGACGTCTCCGTCACCGTCGAGGCCGAGGCTGTGCACACCGTGGAGTTCCCTCCCGCCACCGCCGTGGATCTCGTCACGGCCTCCCCCGTCCTGACGTACAGCCGGGACTCGGGCAGTACCTTCCCGCCCGGGACGACGCCCATCACCGTCACGGCCGAGGACGCCGCGGGCAACCGCGCCACGTGCGATTTCCAGGTGTCGGTGAACGTGAAGCCGGCACCCTTCGACGCGGGGACGGAGCCGGACGCCGGGACTCAGGAGCCGGACGCCGGGACGCAGACGCCGGACGCGGGTGTGTCACCCATCCCGGATCCAGAGGGCAGGGGGTGCGGATGCGCGGCGGGCAGTGGTGCGCCCGCGAGCGCTGTCTGGTGGATGCTGGGCCTCCTCGGCGCGATGGCGGCCCGGCGGCGCTCCATCTCCTGAGCGACATCTACAGGTGGAACTCCTTCTCCAGCAGCTCCGCCGCGCGCGCGGCTCCCGCCTCCGCGCGTAGCTCCTTGCGGAGGGCCGCGAGCCGGGTCGCGACGGCCGGGTCCTCCGTGAGCTGGAGCAGCGCGGAGCGCAATGCCTCGGCCGTGGCGTCATCCGTGTCGATCCGCCGCGCGATGCCGAGCGCGACGAGCTGGTCGGCATTGGAGAACTGATCCGTGGACTGGGGCACGGCAATCATGGGCAACCCGCAGTACAGGCCCTCCTGCGAGCCTCCCATGCCCGCATGGGTGATGAACGCATCGGCCTGCTCGAGCACCGCCAGCTGCGGCACCCAGCGGTGGACCTCGACGTTGTCTGGGATTGTTCCCAGGTCCTCCATCGCCACGTGCTTGCCGATCTGCAGCACGACGTGCCAGCCGGGAAGTCCTCCAAAGGCAGCGAGGCACGCGCGGTAGAACGTGGGCTGGCGGGTGAAGGTCGAGCCGAGCGACACCAGCAGCACCTTCCGAGCGCCTGGGGGACGCTGCCACGAGCCCTGCGCCGAGCGATCTCCAAAGCACGGCCCCACGAAGGTGAAGCGCTTGCGGTCCACCCGGTCCGCCTGGGGTTGGAGCGCGCGAGGAATGAGCACCAGCCCGCGCGGCGGCTTCCCGACGAAGAGCATGGCGTCGGTCTCCGCCACGCCGCACTCCTTCATCCAGGCGGAGTAACGCTGGTAATGCGCCACGGCGCGCGGCTCGGTGCGCAGTGTCTCCACCAGGGCGGCCATGTCCTGCTCGTAGCCCTCCCAGGCGACGGAGGAGGGGGAGAGCTGGACCGCGGGGATGCCCCAGTTCTCTCCGAGGATTCGCGCCGTGGAACATCCGATGTCGTAGAGGAAGAGATCCGGCCGGTCGTGCTCATACGCCGCGCGCAGCTGCGGAAGCATGGACATGGCGTCATCGAGGAACATGTCCAACTGTCCCACCAGGTCGTCGGGCCACCGTTTGTCCGGCGCCCCATCGCGGGGGAGCAGGGAACGGTAGGGGCGAAGCTCCGCGCCCGTGCGGCTGATGGGCTCGGCGAAGGCCGCGTCATTGGCATACGTCACCCGGTGCCCGCGAGACACCAGCTCCCGGATGAGCTCCAGGCTCGGATTGACGTGACCGTGGGCGGGGATGCTGACCATCGCGATGTGGGCACGACGAGACATGGCGTTCTCCTGGCGGGAGGTGGCGAGACGGACCGTATCGTTTCGTCACAGTCCGTCTGGACGCGCTGGATGTCAAGACGAGACGTTGCGTCTCGTTAACTGATAGGCTGGTGGCCCATGGCTGACCCGAAGACCCCGGAACCGTCCCGCCGCAGTGAGCGCTCCCGCCAGGCCATCCTCACGGCCGCCGTCGAGCTCGTCGGAGAGGTGGGCTATGCGCGTCTGACGGTCGAGGCGATCGCGGCGCGGGCGGGGGTGGGCAAGCAGACCATCTACCGGTGGTGGGCCTCCAAGGGGGCGGTGGTGCTGGACGCCTTCGTGGAGCTGAGCGGCGGCAACCAGCCCGCGGCGCTGCCGGACACCGGCAACCTCAAGGCAGACCTGCGGGAGGTGCTGCGCGCCACGGTGCAGGAGCTCACGGATCCGCGCTTCGAGCTGCCCTCGCGGGCGCTCACCGCGGAGTCCCAGGCGGACCCCGCGCTGGCCCAGCAGTTCGTGGAGGCCGTGCTGCGGCCCCACTTGAGGGCGGTCCAGGAGCGGCTGCGCTCGGCCCAGCGCGAGGGCCAGGTCGCGAAGGGGGTGGACCTGGATGTCGCGGTGGAGCTGCTCGTCGGGCCGCTCTTCCATCGGTGGCTGCTTCGCACAGCGCCCCTCTCGAGCGCGTACGCCGACACCGTGGTGGACCTGGTCATCGCCGCGCTGCGGCCCCTGCCCAAGGGACGCTAGCGGGACCCGGAGCCTTCCGGGCGAAGTGCTGGCGGTAGTAGCGCGTCCAGAGGTTCAGCCCCACCACGCCCACCACCGTGGGCCCCAGGAAGCTCGCGAGCTGAAGGCCCTCGGCGCCGACGTGCCGGGCGTTCACCACCCGGAGGGGACGGTGAAGAACCAGACCTCCAGCATCCTCTCCAAGCTGGGCGTGAGGGACCGCACCCGCACCGTGCTCCGCGCCATGGAGCTGGGCTGCCTCTGAGCGGGCCGCGAGGATTCACGCGAACGGGTGGTGCTGCCGGAGCAGCGCGACGAAGGCGTTCGTCGCGGGCGAGGCGGTGACGGCCGGGGTGGCGACGAACCAGTCGAGCCACAGGCCCCGGCCGATGCTCAACGCCACCACCTCCCGGCGACGCAGCGAATCCTGGACGAACCAGCGCGGACAGACGGTGACACCCCGCCCGGCACGGGCCATCTCCAACGGGACTCCGGACAGGAAGGGCAGGGCGGTCACCCGGGCGAACCGGACTCCGGCCCGCGCGAACGCATCACCGAGCGGAGTGCCGGGCGAGAAGCTGTCCTCGGCTCCCCAGTAGTGCTCCCGGGCCAGCGCTTTCAACGCGATGCGCTCCGACTTCGCCTCCGGGTGCGTGCGTCCGACCAACGCCACCAGCTCGTCGCGGAACAGCTTGTGATGGGAGATGCGCGGGTCCGTCGGCCTGTCTCCGACCACGATGGCCAGGTCAAGCCGCCGCTCGCGCAGCCAGTCGAGCGGGCTGCCACCTGCCTCGGCGACGAGCTCGAGGTGCATGCGACGAGTATGGCTTGACGACATGGTCGGAACAACGCGTTCGACTCAACGCAGCCGGAGCGGCAGAACAAAGCGCGAGGCCCCATGAACGATACGATTGAGATTCGCGAGACCATCGAGCGCTTCCACGACGCGGTGAACCAGCGCAACCCCCAGGCCATCAGCGGGCTCTTCACCTCTGACGGCGTCTGGGAGGTCGCGCCGCCGTTCGAGCACCGCTTCACCGGCCCGGAGGCCATCGCAGCGGGCATCGCCGGCACCATCGGGCGCACCGTGGTGCTCGTGCAGACGTGCGCCCCCATCGTCATCGAGCGCCTCGACGCCCATCACGCGAAGGCGCGCACGTCGATGCAGGAGTGGGGGCGCTTCGAAGACGGCGCGTCGATGCATGCCGCGGGGACCTACTTCGACGCGCTCGTGAAGAGCGGCGACGGGCGCTGGCGCTTCACGCACCGGCGCTTCGTCGCGCACTACGCGGACACGGAGCCGGTGCCGGGCACCGTCTTCCCGGTGAGCCGCTGAGGAGCGGAAGGTCCTCGGTGCCGCGGTCACTGTTGGCTGAATTGGAGGCAGCCCGAACCCACCGCCACAGCAAGGACATGTCTGGACTTTCGAACCGCATCCGGCGGGAGCGACCGGTCCTGGACATCGAATCTGTCCAAACCCAGACGTCACGACGTGAGGAGGCAAGCGTCCAGGGCACATGGGAGTCCGGTCCTGGAAGGGCGGCCATTCCCTGAGGGGCATTGGGAGGGTCCGTTTGCGCCCATACCCTTCCAGGCCACATCGACCTGAAGCGAGGACCCCTGATGTCAAACCCCCGCTGCTCGTGCCGCTCTCGTTGGATCCATCTCCCGGTCTTGGTGCTCTCGCTGCTGCTGTGCAGTGCATGTGAGGCCGTGGGCCGGATCGAGTCCCCTGAAGTGCAGGCGCTTCCCATGGAGCCTTCTTCCGCGCCCGAAGAGGAGGTGCTTCCTCCACCTTCCCCCGCGCTGCCTCCGGCTCCCGCGGGGCTTCGTCCCGTCTCGGTCTGGGAGGGGATGTTCGTGGAGGAGTGGGGACGTGCGCACATGCAGACCTTCCTGCCCTGGAGCAACTCACGCGACAGTTGGGACTTCTACAACCTCGCCTACGGCCTGGACGCCAATACGGCGATGTACCGGGCCACCGGGAAGAGGGCCTACCTGGACCGGGCCCTGCTCTACGTCAACAACCTGGTGGCCTCCGCCCGTGTCTCGTCTTCGTTGCCCCAAAGCCAGTTCAAGGATGGGTACCTGGGCTGGACCTCGTCCCTGTCGGTTCCGGCCGGGCAGGAGGTGCCGCTGTATGAGAGCTACTGCTGGCGCTACGTGACGCGCATGCTGCGCATCATCCGCGAGACGCCGGACCTCTACGGCTCCGCCAGCTACCGCAGGCAGTACGACCGGCTGCTGGCGTTCACGGAGCGGAACATCTTCGACAAGTGGTTCCTGCGCGGGGCGAACGACTTCGTCTACCGCAACCGCACGCACATGGCCGCGCACTGGGCCTTCATCTCCATGGACCTGTCGCGGATGACCACCGACCCGGAGCGGAAGGCCCGCTACCTGGAGGTCTTCAGCAACATCAACCACGGCATGCCGAACTTCCCGTCCTCCCTGCGCGAGAAGCTGGCGCCCAACCCCGACCACCCGACGGCCTGGTTCTGGAACGACAAGTGGGACACGAACGCCCAGCCCGGCCAGGACGTCGCGCACGCGAACAACGTGCTGGCCTTCATCGTCGAGGCCCACGACGCGGGCATGGAGTGGACGGACGCGGACATCCGCAGGTTCGTCGTGACGCTCAACACTGTCATCTGGCCCTCGCCCAAGGTCTATGCGGAGTACGTGGACGGAACCGGGCCCGGGGATGGCTGGTTCAACGACGGGCTGATGAAGCTGGGCCGTTACGACGTCAACCTCCAGCGCCGGCTGGAGCAGCATCGCGTGGGCCAGAACAGCCAGTACTTCGCCAACGGCGCGCTCAACGTGCGGATGCTGTCCGAAAAAGCCGTGCAGTAGGTGGGGGAGGGGGCCCCGTCCTCGGACAGAGGACGGGGCGCGGTGTCGGCACCGTCAGCGGGCCGCGCGGGCCGCCGGGAACAATCGGACCATCAGGGCCGCCAGCGCGGAAGCCGTCGCCAGCAGCGTCACGCCCACCCAGCCCCAGCGGGCCAGGACCAGGCTGCCGCTCGCCGCGCCCACGGACATGCCGGCGAACACGCCGACGAACAGCACCGCGTTGAGGCGGCTGCGGGCGGCGGGCTCGATGCCGAAGACGAGCGTCTGATGCGCCACGAGCGTCATCTGCGCACCCAGGTCGAAGCCAATGGCGCTGGCGCCAATCAGCCACAGCCGGTGATGGGGCTCGAGCCACGGCGCCGCGAACATCGTGGCGAAGGAGAGGACGGTCAGACCGGCGCCCAGGCGCGTGACCACTTCCGGCCCGAAGCGATCCGCGATGCGGCCCGCCACCGGCGCACCCAACGCCCCCGCCGCGCCCGCCAGACCGAAGGCACCGGCCGCCGCGCTCCCCAGGTGGAACGGGGCGCCATGCAGCATCACGGCGAGGGTGGACCAGAACGCGCTGAAGCCAATGGAGATGAGCCCCTGGGCCAGCGCCGCCCGGCGCAGGGCACCATGCTTGCGCCACAGGCCGGCCAGTGAGCCGAGCAGGGCGCCGTAGGAGAGCGTGTTGCTCGGGCGGAAGCGGGGCAGGCCGCGCCAGGCCGCCACGCCGACGAAGGCCACGCTGGCTGCGGCGACCATGAACATGGCGCGCCAGCCGAAGCGCTCGGCGACCACGCCGCTGATGACGCGGGACAGGAGGATGCCGAGCAGCAGGCCCGTCATCACCGTGCCCACCACCTTGCCGCGCTCATGCTCGGAGGCCAGGGTCGCGGCGGCAGGGACGATGTCCTGCGCCACGGTCGCCGTCAGGCCCACGGCGAAGCTCACCACCAGCAGCAGCTGGATGTCCGGGGCCAGGCCGCCCAGGAGCAGGGCCACGCTCAGCAGCGCGGCCTTGATGAGGATGATGCGGCGCCGGTCGAAGCGGTCGCCGAGCGGCGTCAGCAGCAGGATGCCCAGCGCGTAGCCCAACTGCGTGAGCATGGGCACCAGACCCACCGCGGTGTCGGAGGCGCCGAGGGTGGACCCCATCACCCCCAGCATCGGCTGGCTGTAATAGATCGACGCCACCGACAGGCCGGCGCTCGCGGCCAGCAGCAGGCGCAGACCGTGCGACAGGGAGGCGCTGGCGGCGGAGACCGGGGAGGGGAGGGCGCCGCTTCCGGCGGTTCCATGTACGGAGCGAATGAAGGACATGATGTTCACCTCGGGTGATGCGCGATGAGGTGACAGTGCGCCAGAGGGGAAGGAGACGGTAGACGCGTGCTCCGTACAGCGGTTATACGCGGCACGTATCACCTCCTATGGGAGCAGGCCCGCATGCCCAACCCTTCGAAGCCCGCCCGGCGGCGTGGGTCCCCGCCGAAGATTCCCGCGTCCGCCAGCGCCGACCGGCTGGAGCTGATGCAGACGTTCATCCGCATCGTGGACGCCGGGAGCCTGTCCTCCGCCGCCGCGCAGTTGGGCACCACGCAGCCGACGGTGAGCCGCCGGCTCCAGGCGCTGGAGCGTTCACTGGGGCTGCGGCTGCTCCAGCGCTCCACCCACGCCATGAAGCTCACCGAGGATGGGGCGCGCTGCTACGAACGGGCGAAGGAGCTGCTGGCCAGCTGGGACATGTTCGAGTCCGACCTGCGCGGCGCGAGCGACGAACCCGAAGGCACGCTGCGTGTCGTGGTGCCTCACGCGTTCGGGCAGGAGCTGCTGGTGGCGCCGCTGACGGAATACCTGGGCCGTCACCCGCGGGTCTCCGTCGAATGGCTGCTGCATGACCGGCCGGTGGACTTCATCGCGGACGGCATCGATTGCGCGATCCACGTCGGCGAGGTGCAGGACCCCAGCGTGGTGGCGTTTCGCGTGGCGGAGGTGCCTCGCATCGTCGTGGCCGCGCCCTCGGTGCTGGCGGGGGGACGCGTGCCGGTGCATCCCGACGAGCTCGCGAGGCTGCCCTGGCTGTCCCTGCGCACGTTCTATCGCAGCGAAATCACGCTGACCCATGTGGCCACCGGCGAGGTCCAGCCCATCGTCTTCCAGCCGCGCGTGAGCACGGACAGCCTCTACGCCATGCGCAGCGCCGCGGTGAAAGGCCTGGGCGTCTGCGTGGGCTCGTCCTGGGTGCTCCAGGAGGACCTCCAACGCGGCCGGCTCCTGCACCTGGTGCCGCAATGGCAGGCCTCGCCGCTGCCCATGTACCTGCTCTATCCAGCCGCGCGCTTCCATCCCGCGAGGCTGCGCAGGTTCGTGGAGTGGATGCGTGAAAGGATTCCAGCGGCCCTGGCGGTGGCCACGCGCACGGGATGAGTCAGCTCTTTTTGGACGAAATTGACATACGGAGGGTGAATCCAGTGCAAGCCCTTTTCGGGTGCAAAGGACTCCATGGTGCAAAAGAAGCTGCTTGGTTTTGGATTGGGATTGGCGCTGCTCACGGGGAGCACCGCTGCGTGGGCGGGCGGCAAGGGCAGCTCCCCCGTCTACATCAACATCTCGCTCCGTTATGCCTCTGGGAGCATGGGAGATGCACGCAACTCCCTGGACACGGACCAGGGCATCAGCATCTCTGTCGATGCCTCGCCCGGCTCTGAGTTCGCCTATGTCAACGTTCGTGATGGGCCCTCCAGGCCGAGGCCCATCAGTGGCTGGACGAACGCCTCGCCTCCGGTCGATGGGGCAACACGCAGCGCGAGGCGCTCCGCGCCTATCGTCTGCGCCTGACCGCCGCCCAGTACCACGAGCTGTTCAAGAAGCTGGCGGTCGAGCTCAACAGCCAGAAGCTGCGCATCGAAACGACGGACGGCCCTCCCTTCTGAGGGCGCGCCCTGGCTATCTGGCGGTGGGCACGAGGCCGTAGAGGGTGGTGACCTCCCGGGAGCGCGCGGCGTGCAGGGGGTCCGCCTTGTCCTTCGCCTTGGAGTGCCGTGCCGGGGTGGCCTTTCGCCACGCCACCGTCAGGCCGCAGCGCTCGAGCTGCTCCTCGAGCCACCCGGGCGGACGCAGGCCCAGCAGCACCGCCAGGTCCGATAGGATCAGCAATCCCTCTCCCTCCGGGTTCAGCGCGGCGGGGAGCCCTTCGAGGAAGCCGCGCAGGAACTGGCTGTCCTCGTCGAACACCGCGCGGTCCACCCGGTTCTTGGGAGGCTCGGGGATCCACGGCGGATTGCAGACGACGAGGTCCGCTTTTCCTTCCGGAAACAGGTCCGCCTCCGCCACCTGGAAGCGCTGGGAGAGGCCCAGCCGCTCCGCGTTCTCCCGTGCGCACGCCACCGCGCGGGAGTCGCAGTCCGTGGCCTGCGCGAACGCCGCTCCGCGCTGCAGGAGGAGAAAGGACAGCACGCCGGTGCCGGTGCCCACGTCGAACAAGCGCTTGCCCTTCACGTCCGGCACGGCCGCCAGCAGCTCCACGTAGTCCGTGCGTGTGGGCAGGTAGACGCCGTAATGCGGATGGAGCAGCCCCTTCAGCCCCGGGACCTCCAGGCCCTTGCGCCGCCACTCCGCGGCCCCGAGCATGCCGAGCAGCTGCTTGAGCGGCACGACGGTGAAGTCCTCCGTGGGCTCGCCCCAGACCTGCCGGCACGCCTCCGCGACGTCCGGCGCGCGCGCGAGGTCCAGGCGGTAGCCTCGGTCCAGCGCGACGACGATGCGCGACAGCGTCGCGTGCTCCTGCTGCCGCGCGCGGCGTTCGGCCCGGAACGCCTCCAGCGGTGAGCGGGCCTGCCAGGGCCGTTCGAGCCGCCGGCCCAACGCGCCCAGCAGCTGCTTCGCATTGTGGAAGTCGCCGGTGTAGCGCAGGAACTCGCCCCGGCGGACGCGCTTGAGCGCGGTGTCGGCGCTGAGCCCGTCGTCCACGGGCGACAGGCGCGTGGGCGCGGGCTCGTCACTCTCTGAGTGCCAGGTGAACGCGGCTCCGGGCGGAAACTCGAAAGGCGAGGCGGTGGGGCGGCGGGGGCGATCCATGCCCCTGGGGTAGCACGTCCTCGTCCCTCAGTCAGGACTCACGGCACAGCCGGTCCACGAACTTCAACATCGTCGGCAGGCGCGATGCGCCGTGCATCCGCCGGATGTACTCCGCGGCGGTCGCGGTCTCCATTCCAATGGATGTGACGAGCAACGGACGCAGGCTCTGGCCTCGCACGATGGGCAGGGCCGAGCCGGTGGTGACGTAGGGCGTCTTGGCCACGCCGATGATGGGCACCGTGCGACAGAGCGCCTCGTACAGGTGGGCGCCCAGGCCGGGCACGCCCTCCCCGAGCCACACGTAGCCATCCACGACGATGGCCTCCAGCGGCTCCTGCACGTCGGCGAGCACCCGCAGCAGGTGCGGCAACTCACGGCGGTAGAACTGACCGGGCTCGTAGGGGGCCGCGATGGGGCCCCGGTCCACCAGGTGCGCGGCCTCCTTGGCATCTGTCCACGCGCGGAAGAGGACACACGCGGCCACGGTGACGTCAGGGCGGTAGTCCACGTCCACGCAGGCGAGCATCCGGATCTCCTCGGGCGTCCCCCACGCTACAGCTGATCCACTGGACACTGGAGTTCTCAAATCATGGTTGGGTATTTCCTGATTTCGGGCTTTTGCTGTTAATGCAAATTCCTTGCCGGGGGAGTCCAGATGATGAGGCGTGCGGTGGTGTTACAGGCGGTGTGTCTGTTGGGGGGCGCGGGTACGGCCGGGGCGGTGACGCCCACGAACGTGACGAAGGTGGCGCGGGTGACGGGCGCCACGCCAGCGGGTGAGACGCTGCCCAACCCGAACCAGACGCATACGAACTACGAGGTTTACGGCACGGACCTGGGCATCGTCTGGGACAAGGGCGGCGGCGAGGTGTTCGTCCTGTTCGGGGACACCTTCGGCGCGGGCTGGTGCGGCAACGGCGGGTGTGGCGGCGGCTGGCGCAGCAACGTGCTGGCGCGCTCGGCGGACACCACGCTGTCCAACGGCCTGTCCTTCACCACGATGATCCAGGACCGCACCCGCCACGCGAAGGAGGTGCTGGCGTCCAGGAAGGTGGACAACGACGAGATGACCGTCATCCCCACCGCGGGTGTCAGCGTGGGGACGCGCCACTACATCCACTACATGTCCGTGAAGCACTGGGGCGACCCGGGGCAGTGGACCACCAGTTACTCGGGCATCGCGTACTCGGATGACAACGGACAGAACTGGGTGAAGCACCCGTCGGCGCGCTGGGTGAACAACGCGTCCTTCACGAATCCCTTCCAGATGGGCGCCTTCGTGAAGAACGGAGGCTTCGTCTACCTGTACGCCACGCCCAACGGGCGCTTCGGCAACGTGCACCTGGCGCGTGTGCCGGAGGGCGCGCTGCTGGACATCAACGCGTACCGGTATTGGGACGGCAACGGCTGGTCCGCGTCCCAGGCGGCGGCGCGCCCGGTGGTCATCGGCATCGCGGGGGAGCTGTCCGTCGCCTACAACGCCGCGCTGGGCCGCTTCCTGATGACGTATCTCAACGAGCACCGGCAGGCCGTGGTGATGCGCGACGCGGGCACGCCCACCGGGCCCTGGAGCGGGGAGAAGCTGCTGGCCACCGGTGCCGCCTTCCCCGGCGTCTACAACGGCTTCATCCACCCGTGGGGCAACAGCGCCAACGAGCTGTACTTCATCACCTCGCAGTGGACGCCCTACAACACGTTCCTGATGCGCGCGACGCTCACGGCCGACGCGGAGGGCAACAACCTGCTGTCCGAGCCGGGCTTCGAGACGCAGGCCGCGACGCCGACGATGGCGCCCTGGTACCTGGCGGGCGCGGGCGGCATCGACCGGGCGCTGGGCGGTGCGCGCTCCGGCCAGGACAACGGCTTCGTGCGCGCGTCCAGCGGTTGGAACGCGCTCAAGCAGAGCGTCGTGGTGCAGCCGTACACGGACTACACCCTCAAGGGTTGGCTGCGCTCCTCGCCCAACACCACCCGGGGCTACTTCGGCGCGCGCGCCGCGGGCAATGGCCCCATCCTGGGGGAGACGCAGTACGGCTCGCTGCCGTCCTGGGCGGAGCGCACCGTCACGTTCAACTCCGGCGCGAACACCCTCGTGGAGGTGTACGGCGGCATGTGGGCGGACACAGGCGACACCTGGGCGCAGCTGGACGACGTGAGCCTCACGCGGGGCGCGAACCTGGTGGCGCAGGGCGGCTTCGAACAGCAGCCGTCCTCCACCGCCACCTCCCCCTGGTACGTGCAGGGCAACGGCGGCGTCGACCGGGGGCTGGGCTTCGCGCGCACCGGCGCCAACAACGGCTTCGTGCGCAACAACACCGGCTGGAACGCCCTCAAGCAGGAGGTCGCGGTGACGCCCAACACCGTCTACACGCTGACGGGTTGGGTGAAGACGTCCTCCAACCAGGATGACGGCTACTTCGGCGCGCGCATGCTCAACGGCGGCCCCATCCTCAACGAGGTGCACCTGACGCAGCCGCTGGGTGGCTACACGTTCCAGTCCGTCACCTTCAACTCCGGCGCCAACTACAGCGTGGAGGTGTACGCCGGAACCTGGGCGAACACGGGCGACACCTGGCTGCAGGTGGATGACGTGGCGCTGGTCCGCGACTGAAGCTCCAGGATGTACGGCACCTCCGTGTCCTGCGAGCTCGTGGGCTCGGAGTCCACGCCGAGCGTTTCGACACAGCGGTAGTTCGCCGCGCCGCGGTTCGTGTCCTCGCCGTTGACGCTGCGGATGCGTGGCAATCCGCTACTCGGCGGAAGCGCGGACGAAGAGCACCTTGCCTGTTCGAATCGTGCACTTCACGTCGGCGAGCCGCCGGACATCCGTGGCGGGATCGCCGTGGAGCACCACGAGGTCGGCGTCGAAGCCCGGCTTGACTCGGCCCCGGCGCTCGGCGGCGCTCCAGCGCGCAGCGGGGGCGGTGGTCAACGATGCGAGGAGCTGCATCGGTGTCAGCCCCGCGTGGGCCATGAGGACGTATTCCTGCGTCGGATCCAGGTCCGTCATGTACCCGACGTCGGTGCCGAACAGGACCTGGCCACCCGCGCGGGAGAACGCCGCGAGCTGCCGTTCGGCGCTCCCCACCAGGCGGTCGCGCACGTCAGCGGGCACGTCCGCCTTGGCGAGCTCGTACCCCCAGAGCTGCAACGTCGGCACCACGGAAACGTGGCGCGCGATCATCTGGCGGACGAGCTCCGCGCTCCACTCGGTCTTCGGTGAATCGATGGTCGTGTGCACGATGACGTCGACGCCAGCCTGCACGGCGGCACTCACGCCCTCGGGGTCGGTGGGGTGCACCATGACCAGGCCACCCCGCTGGTGGGTTTCATCCGCCGCGGCGCGAGCGACGTCCGCGGCCATGCGCCGGATCTCACCACCTCCCTGGGGCGTGGCGACGAACAGCTTGGTCCCCTTCGCGCCGTCCCCGACATTCTTGCGGACGATGGCGCGGGCCTCCTCCGCCGACGCGGGTTGCGGAAGCCGCGCCAGCAGCTCGGGCGGCAGGTCCCTCAGGTAGAAGGGAATGCCTTTCTCCGGATACATCGGGGAGCCAACGGTGAGGATCGCCGGCCCCTGCAGCTCGCCCCGCTCGATGCGCTGGCGAAGCGCCTCCGTGTTCGCGGGGTCGGAGCCGGTATCGACGACCGTCGTGAAGCCGAAGCGCGTGGTCATCCCGCTCAGCGGTGGCTGAAGCTCGTCGCGCGGACGGCTGCCGGCTCCGGCGAACGCGGCATCCGTGAAGTGGACGTGGCTGTTCTGGAACCCCGCGGTGATCACCCCACCGCTGCAGGCGTCCTCGAGCCGCACTCCAGGGGGCGGAGCAACCGGCGCGGAGCCCATGGCTTCGATCCTCCCGCCGCTCACGACCACCCAGGCGTTGTCCAACGGGGGCGCGTCCGGAGCCACATAGAGCCGCGTGCCCGTCAGGAGATAGCGATCCGTGGGAGCTGGACGCTGGCTGGACGCGCAGCCGGCGGAGGCCAGAGAGAGAAGCAGAGCGACCCGTTTCATGATGTTCACCTCGCTGATCCGAACCGTGCTCCCAAGCGCGGAGCCCGTCAAACGGCCGATGCATTGGACCGGCGCCTGATATGACTTCAGCCATGTCCCTGAAGCACGTCTCGCCCCTCCTCGCGCTCCTGCTGTCCGTGCCTGGTGGTTCCCCCCGGGCGGCGGATGCGAAGCCCGGTGCTCCGGTGCCCTCCAGCTGCGCCCAGGCCCCCTTGTTCCAGCGCTACGCGCGCAGCGGCATGGTGGAGTCCCTGCCTGGAAACAAGGTGCGACTGACGGTGGTGGCGGACGTCCACAGCGCGGACTGCGGCACCCCCGACTGCTACTTCACGAAGGTGCGGGCGGTGTTCCACTTCGCGGAAGGCAAGGGCTGCCACGTGCGCGAGGTGGAGGTCTCCACGGAGGAGGGTGGCTGCATCCCGGAGGGTGAACGTGCTCCGCCGAAGCGGGAGGCCTTCTTCCCCAAGGGCCCCGCGGACGTGGCCGACCCGGCGTTGGCGCAACTCACCCTGCGCACGCGCAAGGCGGACCGTGCGCTCGTCCTCCTCCCGAAAAACCTCTTCTACTTCGAGGACGTGAAGGCGGGTGCTCCGCTCCACACCACGCTGCCCACCGATGCGGAGGGCGAGGCCGCCTGCTGCTGGGGCGCCTCCATCGCGGAGTCGCATTTCCGCGCCGAGTGATTTTTCCAGTATATTCCAGTTTGTCTGAATAGAATTGACTTGCTGGTTTCCGTGCTCGCAATGTCTCCCCGTCGCCAACGATGGCGACAGGGGGAGCACACCATGCCGAAGTCGAAGCAACTCGCGTCCTGCCTTGCCCTCGCGCTGGCCACGGTCTCGCCAGTGGCCCTTGCTGACTCCGCGATCTACGGCGGCGGCCCGTTCTATTCCGGCGGCACCGCGGTGATGAACGACCTGCGCGGCTCGGGCTTCACCACCGTGATCCTCTGGAGCTTCCACATCGAGGACAACGGCGACCTCGTCTACAACGACATCCCGGTCGTCAGGAACGGCGCCTATATCGGCGACCCGGCCTGGCCCACGCGGCTGGCCACGCTCAAGACGGCGCCGACTTCGGTCAATCGCATCGAGGTGTCCATTGGCGCCTGGAGCGTCCCCGACTTCGAGCGCATGGCCCGGCTGGTCAACGGCACCGCCGCTGGCTGCGGCAGCACGCTCGTCTGCGGCACCGGCACCAACAGCATCCTGTACCGCAACTTCCAGGCGCTGAAGGCCGCCACCGGCGCCGACGCGGTCAACTTCGACGACGAGAGCGCCTACGACCTCGCTCCGACCACGCAGTTCGGACAGATGCTCATCGGCCAGGGCTTCAAGATCACCTTCGCGCCCTACACCCAGCAGACCTTCTGGCGGAACCTCAGGAACAACCTCGGCTCCGCGGTCGACGGCATCTACCTTCAGGTCTACGACGGCGGCGCCGGCAACAACCCCGCGAGCTGGAACACCGCGATGGGCATGACCGTCGACCCGGGCCTGTGGTCGCGCCACGGCACCAACTGCGCCAGCGGCGACAGCCCGGCCTCGGTGCAGAGCCGGATGAGCAACTGGAAGAGCACCGCCGGCATCAACGGCGGCTTCATGTGGCTGTACGACGACATCCAGAAGTGCGCGGCGCAGGGCACGAGCGCGCAGTACGCGGCGGCCATCAACACGGCGGTCAGCGGCAACACCCCGCCCGTGGCCAACTTCGGCGTCACCGTGAGCGGACTCACCGCGACCTTCAGCGACGCCTCCAGCGATAGCGACGGCACCATCGCCTCGCGCAGCTGGAGCTTCGGCGACGGCAGCGGCTCGACCGCGACGAATCCCAGCCGGGTCTATGCCAGCGCTGGCAACTACAACGTCAGCCTGACCGTGACGGACAACGGTGGCGCCAGCCACACCCGGACGCAGACCGTCTCGGTCGGCGCGGGCTACGCCAACCTGGCGCTCAACAAACCGGCGACCGGCTCCACCGCCTGCAACAGCAGCGAAACGCCGGCCAAGGCAGTCAACGGGAGCGTCTCCGGCGGCACCACCGACAAGTTCTGCTCGCTGGTGTCGGGCGCCTGGATGCAGGTGGATCTCGGCTCCGTGCAGACGGTCAGCAGCTTCACCGTCCAGCATGCCGGCGCGGGCGGCGAAGCGAGCACCTGGAACACCCGGGCCTTCACCCTCCAGACCTCCAGCAACGGCACGACCTGGAGCACCCCGGTGACGGTGACCAACAACACCGCCAACACCTCCACCCACGCCATCAGCGCCACCTCCGCGCGCTACATCAAGCTCAACATCACCACTCCGTCCCAGAACGGCGACCCGGCGACGCGCATCTACGAGCTCGAGGTTCGCTGACCGACCCTGCCCACGCCCGGGATGGGATGGAATCTCGACAACAAGTAAAAACTGATAAATAGGACTTCCAAGTCTTCGCAGGCCTGGAGGTCCATCGATGAAGAACCCCCCGTTGTTGTCCGCCGTCGTCCTCGCCGCGCTCGCGGCGGGGTGTGGTGAGGAGCGTTCCGACGGCCCCCTCGTGGACGAGGCCCCGGTGGCCACGTCCACGGGGGCGCTCGCGTGCAGCACACGCATCACCTACGGGGACCGGTGGATCCACCCCGGGCACCCGGAGCAGTTCGACATCGCAAGCGGTCTGGTGACGTGGGACGGCAGCTGCGTCAACGAAGGCTCCAACTCCTACGCCGTGTTGTCGAACGGCTGGAAGCCGTACTTCACCGGGTCCAACGCCTGTGTGATGGCGCTCGACACCTCCGACTGCTCCGGCGCCACGGCCTGCGCGACGCGCGTCACCTACGGTCCGGCGTGGTTGCACCCCGCGGGGCACCCGGCGCAGTACGACGACGTGGGCGGCCGCGTGTGGTGGGACCGGGGCTGCACCAATGCGTCCCCCAATTCGTACACGGTGCTGTCGAACGATTGGTCGCCGTACTTCAGCGGCAGCAACGCGTGCGGCATCTCGCTGCGCTACACGGGCTGTGGCGGGCTCTACCAGAACCCCGTGGTGCCCGTGGACTGCGCGGACCCGGGCGTCATCCACGACGGCACGCAGTACGTCGCGGCCTGCACGTCCGGGGGCGCGGCCAACGCGTTCCCGCTGCGCACGTCCAAGGACCTGGTCACCTGGACGGCCGCCGGCAACATCTTCCCCTCCGCGCGCCGTCCGACGTGGGCCACGGGTGACTACTGGGCGCCGGAGCTCCACAAGGTGGGCAGCCGGTACATCGCGTACTTCACCGCGCGCCACCAGGACGGGAAGCTGTCCATCGGCGCCGCGACGGCCACCAGCGCGCTGGGGCCCTTCACGGACCTGGGCCATCCGCTGGTGCATGACGCGGGCATGGGGATGATTGACGCCACGTTCTTCTACGACACCGCGGGCGTGCCGTACCTGGTGTGGAAGGCGGACGGGAACGCGGTGGGGCAGCCCACGCCCATCTATGGCCAGACGCTGTCGGCGGATGGGCTGTCGCTCACCGGCACGCGCCGCACGCTCATGAGCAACACGCTCGGCTGGGAGGGCGGCGTCGTCGAGGCGCCGTGGGTCGTCGCGCGGGGTGGCTACTACTACCTCTTCTATAGCGGCAACTCGTACGCCAACAGCACCTACGCAGTGGGAGTGGCCCGGGCCACGAGCCCGCTGGGGCCCTATACGAAGCTGGGCAACCCCATCCTCAAGACGGGCGGCGGCTGGGTGGGGCCCGGCCACAACTCGGTGGTCACCGGACCCGGCGGGGACACGGTCATGGTCTATCACGCGTGGAACAGCGCCCACACGGCTCGGGTGATGCTCGTGGATGCCATCACCTGGCCCAACGGCTGGCCCGCGGTTCCGGAAGCGCCGTCCTCCGGTTCGCGTCCGATGCCGTAGCGGGACTCTTCAGGCAGGGGACTGGCGCCTGGCCCCTGCCTGACGACGCGTTGTCACCCGGCGTCCGTGATGCGCGCCAGCAGTTCGCTCAACAGCGCGCTCTCGCCTGGGGTCAGGACGGTGAGCCGGTCCAGGGAGGCGCGCAGCGTGGTGGCCGCTGAACGAACCTCCGTGTTCGCCTGAGGGGCGGCCTCGCTGGTGATCGCGGCCATGACCGTCTCTCTCGCGGCCTCCGACAGCCCCAGGTCGCGCTGCCCTTCAGGCTGGCGCAGGAGCGTGAGCACGGCGCCGTTGCACATCGACGACACGAGGCCGAGCGCCCGCTCTTCACTGACCCGCAGCCGGCCCGCGAGCGCGATGTTCCGGATGCGGCGCCGCAGGACTTCATTCCCCGTGCTGCTCACGGAGGACTGGGGGGCTGGCTCCAGGTCGCTGCACATGAGCGCGAACAAGCCTGGATGGCTGAGTCCGAACGCGACGTGCATGTCCCAGCCCATCCGCAGGTCCTGAAGCGGATCCGGGTGCGGCTTGCGCGCGGCCTTCTTCGCCACGTAGCTCGTCAGCTCGTGCTCGACCACGGCTGACAGGAGGCCGCGCTTGTCTCCGAAGAGCCGGTAGAGGGTCGGCGCCTGCACACCGGCCGCGGCGGCCACGGCACGTGTGGTCGCGGCGTCGGGCCCTCCAGAAGCGATGAGCTCCGCGGCGGCCGCCAGGATGCGCGCACGCGTATCGGGGCCCTCGGCGTCTTCGGCGGCGGCCTTCTCGCGATCCTT
Organism: Corallococcus sp. AB011P; assembly: GCF_003611605.1. Classification (NCBI taxonomy): domain Bacteria; kingdom Pseudomonadati; phylum Myxococcota; class Myxococcia; order Myxococcales; family Myxococcaceae; genus Corallococcus; species Corallococcus sp. AB011P. The sequence continues at coordinate 75,466 of NZ_RAVX01000020.1, read as the reverse complement.
CATGCGACCGACTTAACACGCGGCTTCCGGAACGGCGGTAACGAACACTTGATAACGGCGATAGCGGTCGCTACGTTATCGTTGGTATCCAGTTTTCGTTTCCGAGGATACGGAAGAGGGGACGTTCAATGATCGTCGTGACCGGAGCAACGGGGCAGCTTGGCCGCCTCATCGTGGAGAAGCTCATCGCCCGCGTCCCCGTGGACCGGGTGGCGGTCAGCGTCCGGGACGTCCAGAAGGCCCAGGACCTGGCGGCGCGCGGTGTCCGGGTGCGGAGGGGGGACTTCGCGGAGCCGACGAGCCTCGCGCAGGCCTTCGAGGGCGCGACCCAGGTGCTGGTGGTCTCGTCGAACGCCGCCGCGCATGGGGGCGATCCCCTGGCCCAGCATCGCTCCGCCATTGACGCCGCGCGGTCCGCCGGCGCGCGGCGCATCGTCTACACGAGCCACATGGGCGCGAGCCGTTCGTCGGCGTTTCCTCCGATGCTCGACCACGCGGCGACGGAGCAGATGCTGGCCGGGTCCGGTCTGGCGTGGACCTCGCTGCGCAATGGCTTCTACGCCTCGAGCGCGGCGTTCCTGCTGGAGCGGGCCCTGCCATCGGGCGTCTTCGAGGCGCCCGCGGACGGGAAGGTCTCCTGGACCACGCACGCCGACCTCGCGGAGGCGGCGGCGGTGATCCTGACGAGCGAGGGTCGCTTCGACGGGCCGACGCCGCCGCTCACGGCGTCGCAGGCGCTCGACTTCGGTGAGCTGTGCGACGTCGCGTCGGGCATCCTCGGACGTCCCATCCGTCGAAGCACCGTGTCGGAGGACGCGATGCGCGCGAAGCTCGTGGCGAGCGGCATGCTCGCGCCCGGGGTCGGCATCTCGCTCGGCCTCTACCGCGCGAGCCGCGACGGTGAGTTCGCGGCCGTCGACCCCACGCTGCGGCAGCTGCTCGGGCGTGAGCCGACGAGCATGCGCGAGCTGCTCACCGGGAAGCTGATGCTCAAGGCGCGGGGATGAACCGAAGCTCCCCGGGACGCAGCGGCCCCAGGTACTTCAGCCACTTCTCGTACTCGCTGTCGTACGAAGCCCGGCGCACGTAGACGTCACCAAAGGCCCCCGAGGTGGGTGTGGCGCGCAGCCACAGGTCCAGCGCGCCCGTGTCGTCCATTCGCGCCACGCCGATGTCTCCCGGCGACGGCGTCCCCGGCAGCGGAGGCAGGGGCTCCACGCCCTCGTCAGGCTTTGTCTGGAGGCTCTGCATCCGGTCCCGGATCGCGTCCAGCACCCAGGGGTCCATGCCCGGCAGCGCGCGCAGGCGGGCGTCCTGTGCCTCCAGCCGCGCGCTCAGCGTGGGGAGCACCTGGGTGCGGAGGGTCTCCACGGCCCGGGCATCCCAGCCCAGGTAGCGGGTGCTGGTCTGGAGGGCGAGCTGCAACCGGCCCAGGTCGTCCAGGGTCGGCAGCTCCTGCGTCCGGGCCAGCCACGTTTCATAGAACGTGCGGAGGAACCACTCCTGGTCGTGCCGGATGACCGGCACCGCCTTGCCCCATTCCCAGTCCGGCGCGAGCCCCGTCTGCCCCAGGTGCCAGGTCGTGAATCCGCCGCGCTCGTCGGCGAACTTCGCAAGCTGCGTCCAGCGGGCCCCGGTATCGGGGCGGGACTCGATGAACTCGCGGCAACGGCGCATGTCCTCGGCGGAAGCGCGCGGATCCGCGGCCACCAGGTCACACGCCTTGTCCACCGCCCCCCCTTCCACCGCGGCGCGCAGCGCGAGCCGCGCTTCCTGCTCCTGCCGTGCGCGGTGGCGCGACGTCGCCCACTCGCCGCCCATGATGGCCAGGAAGGCAGTGACGGCGCACGCGACCAGCGCCACCATGGGCAGGCCCATCCCCAGCGGGACCGGGTCGAACGAGCGGTCCGACAGGAAGCGCCGCCAGCCGACCCAGAGCGTGAGGAGCAGCGGAAGCACCGCGAGCACGAAGGCCAGCCCGTTCAACGCCTGATGCAGCGGCGTGGCGGAGTGCCGGTATGACTCACTGCTGAAGGCCAGGGTGAAGAAGGTGCCGACCAGCAGCGCCACGCCCAACCCCAGCTCCACCAGCAGACACACTCCCGCGACGACCGCGCTCATCTTCGTTGCCCCTGTCCCGTCGCGGTCAGGGCCCCATGCTCCCGGCCGCGCGCCGTGAGCGTAGCCGAATCCGGCGGTCCCTATGCCGCGAGCGGACGGCTGGAGGCGCCACCCTCACGGAAGATGCGCGGGTAGACGCTCCGGGCGACCCGCGCCGAGAAGAGGATGGCCTCCTGATCCTCGGGGTCCGTCAGCTTCCCCAGGATCTTCACCATCTCCGCCACGTGGTCTCCGTCCAGGGCCCCATGGCTGCGCAGGAACGTCACCGACTTGTGGATGTTGGGAATGGCGGCCGCCGCCTGCATCCGCTCCGCCCACCGGCCCGCCCGCGTCTGCGACAGGTACTCCAGCACGTAAGCGGTCCCCAGCACCGCCGTCGGTACGCCCGCGCGCGAGGTGAAGAAGTTCCACCCCGTATAGGCATCCACCGCCGGACTCTTCGCCGCCGCCTCCACCTGCTCCTCCGTACACCCCAGGTTCTTCAGGTCGGACAGCAACCACAGGTCGTGCCCCCGCTCCTCCTCCCCCTTCTGGATCAAGAGCTCCGCCAGCTCCGGATGGCGTCCAAGCTGCCTCAGCCGATGGCCCGCCTCGCTGAGCAGCGCCGTGCTCCAGCGGGCGTAGTGGTACGTCTGGACGAGGTAGTGGATGTAGCCCTCCGCGTCGAGGGTGCCTTCGAGCATGAGGCGGGCGTCGGGCTGCGCATCCACCGCCGCCACCAGCGCTCGCGCCTCCGCGTCCAGCGCCGCCAGCCAGTTCGCTCCCGCCTGATGCTCTGTCTGTGTTTGCACGTGCGTCTCCTGTCCGGGGCCGTCTGGGCTCCCGGCGGATGTGTGTTGAAGACGAAGGAAGGGAAGCGCCGCGCCGGGTCTAGGCGGCGGAGCTCAGGCTGTTCTCCAGCGCGTGGAAGCGCGCCAGGGAGTCCGCCGGGATTTCATCCAGCGCCATGATGAGCGGCAGCGTGAACCACTGGAAATACGCGTCGTAGAGCGGCTCCGCGATGAAGCGCGCCCCCATCGTCCTGGCGAAGAGCGAGGGCGACCTGGGAACCCGCAGTCCGTCCAACAGCCCCTGCTTCGCCCGGGACCGCTCCTCCGGTGTGTAGAAGGGGGTCCGGGAGTGCACCGCGGCCTCCCGTGGATCGGGCACGTCCACCCGGAAGCACGGACTCCGCCATCCCCGGCTCGCCACCACCTGCCACGACAGCAGTGCGTCCTCGGGCGAATCCGTCTCCAGGTTCGCGGACGCAATCCAATGGGTCACCCCGCGCCGCCGGCTCTCCGCGTACATGCCCGCCTGCAGCCAGGTCACGGCCTCCGAGCGCCTCCACTTCGGCAGCACGCAGAAGCGCGAGGGCTCGGCGAACACCATCCCCGGCCGGATCAAGGCCGAGAGGTCCATTCTCTGCTCCAACTCAAGTCCCACCGTCCCGCCCAGGTTCGCCGCCACTTCCGCGTTAGGCAACGCCACCCGCATCGTCGCCACCGGTTCGGCGCCGTCATGGACGAGCACATGCACGGTGGTGTCGAGCGTGTCGACGCAGGTCACTTCCCGCCGTGACAGGGCCGATTGCTCGGACAGCAATCCCAGCTCTCCGCCAAAGACAGCCCAGCGGATGCGAGCCGCGTCATCGAGCTCCCGTTGGGTGGTGGCGACTCGCCAATGCCAATGCTTGCGCCTCATGGGTCGTCTCTCGGGCACCGCCCGAGGCCTCATACAACGGCCCCGGGCGGCGTGAGGCTCACGTCACTGCATGATGGTGACGATCTGCGCGAAGCAGGTGTTGATGTCGATGTAGGAATTGATGGTGTCGAGGGCACAGACGGCGCCGCCATAGGTGTTGTAATAGACCGTCGCGGTGCAGGTCCCCGCGGAGTCCGCGATGTCCACGCGCCAGATGCACGTCTTCGCGCCGGCCGGGTTCGCCGGGTCGACCGTCCAGTAGTACTGCTGGGAGAACGACGGGGCCGGCGCGGGGGCGTCGATCTGGAACCCGCCCAGGTTGGCGGTGGGCACGGGATAGGGCGAGTACACGCCATTGAACGTGCCGGTCACGATCTGGAGGCCCAGGGAGATGGTGGCGCCGCTCTGGTTGGAGACGAAGAAGTTCTCCAGGGCCGGGCCAATGGCGGCTCCGCCCTTCACCTGGGGAACTTCGGTCGCGCCCTCGCGAACGCTGACGTACTCGCCGCGCTGGGAGAGGAAGTCGGGGAACCCGAGTTCGACCGTACCGGCGAAGGCAACAGACGGCGCGAGGGACAACAGGGAGGCAGCCAGGAAACGCTTCACGTTCCTCGTCATGGACTACTCCTGAGTTGATTGTGTGGGGTTGGCCGAAGCCGAGGCATTCCTAGCACTGGTCTTGATTTAACTGCAAATCAGAACGAGCAAATCAGGTAGTTCCTGTGGGTGCGGATGATTTCGTTCAGCCCGTGTTGCACATTGCGTTGGGGGGCAGGCTAGGGGGTTTCCACGGGTCTACTCATACACGCCGCCTGGGTTCGGTGCGCCCCCGCTCGCCGGGTAGGCGGGCGAGCAGGTCAAACACATACGCGCCTTCGCATGGCTTCAATCAATGACAGTCGCGTTCGGAGCGTCAAGGCGCGCCCAGGGCCGGCGGGGCCTCCGGCCGCCGGGTGCGCCGGCTCCAGAACAGGAACACGGGCACGCCCGCGCCAAACAGCAACGTGCCCTTGAGCGCGTTGAGAGGGTTGGAGGCCGCCGAGCCCAGCAGGACGTACAGCGCCGCCGCGATGAAGAGGAGCGGGGTGACAGGATAGCCGGGCACCCGGTACGCGGCGCGGGGCACCAGCCCCTGCCGTTCGCGAGCGCGGTAGACGAACAGCGTCGCGGCCGTGGCGCCGAAGATGAGCCAGTCGGCGAAGACGACGTAATCGAGCAGCTCGCCGTACGTGCCCGTGCCCGTGAGGAAGATGGCCCAGGCCGCCTGGAAGAGGATGGCGTTGGAGGGCGTGTGGTAGCGCGGGTGCAGCCGGGCCATCCACGGGAAGAACAGTCCGTCCGCGGCCATGGCCTGGTACACGCGCGGCGACACGAGGATGACGAGGTTGAGGAACCCGAAGGTGGAGAGGGCGACGCCCAGGGTGATGAACGTGCGGCCCGCGGGCCCGATGAGTTGGCCGAGCGCGTCCGCCGCCGGGGCGCTGCTCGCCGCGAGCCCCGCCGCGCCGAGCGTGCGCAGGTAGGTGAGGTTCGCGAGCAGGTACACCGTCACCACGCCGATGACGCCGAGCAGCAGCGCGCGTGGCAGGTTGCGCTCGGGGTCGACCATCTCCTCGGCCACGAAGTTCGTCTGCTGCCACCCTCCGTAGCTGAACAGCACCGGGACGAGCGCCGCGCCCAGCGCGAGCACCAGGGAGTCGGGCGCCTCCGGAGCGGCAACGACTTCCACCGCGGCGGGATGGGCGCTTTCGAGCAGGAGCCCCGCGCCCACGAGCCCCGCGAGCGCCAGCAGTTTGAGCACGGTGAAGATGTTCTGCGTGAGCGCCCCGGACCGCACCCCGAAGTAGTTCACCCCGGAGAGCAGGAGGATGGCGCCGACGGCGAGGGGAAAGCGGAACCCGGGCCCCAGGCCGGTGAGCGCGAGGGTGTAGTTGGCGAAGGTGACGGCCACCGCGGCGATGGCCCCGGTGGCGATCATCAGCATCAATCCCCACGCGTTGAGGAACGCGGGCAGCGGGCCGAAGGCATCGCGCAGATAGACATAGCTGCCGCCCGCCTTGGGGATGCGCTGGCCCAATTCCCCGTAGATGAAGGCGCCAATGAGCGCCACGCCTCCGCCGAGCAGCCACACGGTCAGGGTGAGCTCTGGCGTATGCACGCGCTGCGCGACGATGGCCGGGTTGAGGAAGATGCCCGAACCGATGATTCCGCCAATGACGAGCATCACCCCGGAGAACAAGCCGACGCGTCGAGCGTAGCCGTCGCGGTGGGGCGCGGCTTCATCCTGGAGGGGGGAGGGGCTCATGGGCACCCAGCATATCGGCTAGCATGGCTGCTCCCGAACATGTCCATGTTGGAAGGAGGGGCCCCTTGGCGGCTTCGGATGGCATTGACCCGGCGTTGGATGCCCTGACAACCGAAGGACCCCTGCCAGGCGTGGAGGGTGCCCTGCGCGCGCTCCTGGCGACCCAGAAGGCCCGCCGCTTCAGGCACCGCCTGACGGCCGGAGTGCGGTCCCTGGCGCCGCTGGGGGGCATCATCCTGTGCATCGGGATTGCTGGCACCGCCGAGGGCCCGCTGTCCGTCGTGGCGGGAGTCCTGGGGATTGGGCTGGCGGCCGCACTGTTTGTTCGGAGCTTGCTCTTCACCCGCTTCCACGCGGCCGGGCACCCTGGCGACGACCCGAACCGCCGGCCAGAGCTGGTCGTCCGGGTGCTTCAGCGCCTCAAGGCGGACCTCGCACCGGACACGTCCGTGCGCCTGCGGCTTCGTCCCGACCCCCGTCCCGAGGGACCGGGTTCGAGCCTGTTCATGGTGAAGTACCGCAAGAGTGCTCCGCCGGATGTGCTGGATCCGTGGCTCCTGTTGGAGACGCGGCTGGCGGATGGCGCGCACCTGAGGCTGAGCGCGGTGGAGCGCCGCAGGATCAAGGTCAGCGACCATGGACCCGACGGGCCACGGCGGCGCACGAAGTCCAAGCAGAGCGACACGCTGTTCCTGGAGGCCCGTCTGCGCGTGAAGGCCAAACGGCACCCGGGGCTCGCGGCGCTGTCGCTCGACCGGGCCCGGGCGGCGGTGCTCCTTCCGCCCGGTGCGAAGCTTCAGCGGCTGCGCATCACCGGAGAGCACCTGCGGCTCCGGATCCAACTGGAGGAGGCCTGGCGTCCCTTTGTCCCGAAGGACACGGGGGACGAGAAGTCCTCCGCCCCTGACGCGTCCCGCGCGGTGACGATGATGCTGCTGAGCCTCTACCAGATGCTCCACCTCGCCCGGACGCCCCCGGCCCCCAAGGCCGCCAGGCAGCCGCCGCGCGAGAAGCCGCCGCACCCCCGCGCCAGGTCGCGGCGCCGCCGATCTGGTTGAGAAGCGGCTCAGCCCACGACGGCCGTGGCTTCGATCTCCACAAGGACGCCCGGCTCGTAAAGCACGGAGACCCCGATCAGCGAGGCCGGCGCCGGAGAGATCCGCAGCTCCCTGGCGACCTGCTCGATGCCGGCGAGGAAGTCAGGCATCGATTCGCGCTTCCAGTCGACCACGTAGAACGTCAGCCGGACGACGTCGTCGAACGTCGCCCCAGCCGCCGCGAGAGCGATGGCGACGTTGCGGTAGGCCTGCGCCACCTGTCCGGCCAGGTCGCCGCGAGCGACCAGCTGTCCATCCGCGTCGTACGCGACCTGTCCCGCGATGTGCACCTGCCGGGTGCCGGTGGCGATGGCCACCTGCCGGTACACGTCGGGCTTCATGATTCCGTCGGGGTTGAGCAGGGTCACGGGCATGGATGATCTCCAGAGGGGAGGCGAGTGCCGGACTCGTATACCGGGACCATTGACGAACAGCGTTCCCCTCTCCAGCGACGCGGTCGCTACAATCGAGCGCCCTCGATGAAACGCGCCCACCTGGATGAGATCTTCGCCTTCATGTCCGTCGTGGACGCGGGCAGCTTCGTGGGCGGCGGAGAGGCCCTCGGTCTGACGCGCTCGGCTGCGGGCAAGGCATTGGCCCGGCTGGAATCCCGCCTGGGGGTGCGCCTGCTCAATCGCACGACACGCCACCTGAGCCTCACCGACGAGGGCCGTGTCTTTCATGAGCACTGCCTGCAGGTCCTCGCGGCCCTGGACGACGCGGAGGCCAGTGTCGGGCAGCGCACGGGTACTCCCCGAGGGTTGCTGCGGCTCACGCTGCCCGCCGCGTTCGGCAGACTGCATGTCCTTCCCCTGCTGCGGGACTATCTGCGGACCTGGCCCGAGGTGCAGGCGGAGGTGAGCTTCTCCGATCGCGTCTCGGACATCATCGAGGAGGGCTACGACCTGGCGGTGCGCATCAATGCCTCCAGCACCGATACGCGCCTGGTTTCGCGGACCGTGGCCCGATACCCGGTGTTTGTCTGCGCGGCGCCCGCCTACCTGGAGGCGCGCGGCGAACCCAGCACGCCGGAGGACCTGTCAGCGCATGAGTGTCTGGTCTTCAGCAGCCGGACGCGACGGCAGCACTGGCACCTGCGCCAGAAGGGCGGCTCCACGGTGAAGGTGGAGGGACGAAGCCGCCTGCGGCTCGACAGTGGCGAGGCGATCCGGGACGCAGCCGTCGCGGGGCTGGGCATCGCCTATCTTCCCGGCTTCCTGGTCAACGAAGACCTGGCGAGCGGGCGGCTCAAGGCGCTGCTTCCGTCCTGTGAGACGGAGCACGTCCCGATCATGGCGCTCTACCCGAGCAAACGTCACCTGCCAGCGAAGGTGCGGCGCTTCATCGACCTGATGGTCGAGCAATGGAACACGACCGTCACTGCTCGATGAGGAAGGAGTTGCTGATCACCGGCTCCTGGACGGCCCGCCCCTGGGAGTCGGTCTCCCGGGTGTCCACGTCGTGCACGATGCGGTACTCGCCCGCGGCCAGCTCCGAGGGGAGCCTCAGCGTGCCCTGGGCCCGGGCGCTGGCCTTCAGCGTGTGCTGGATGGCCTGGCATGCCTCGGTCTCGCCCAGGTGCGGTGTGTGGCTCCACCCGGTGTCCTCCCTGCGCTCGACCCGCACGTCGCAGAGGTTGTAGCCCACCTCGCGAGTGCCCTCGTTGCGCAGCTCGAGCTGGACGGTGTCGCCGGACCGATACGCCGTGGCGTCCGTGGAGAGGGAGACTTCGACCTCCCCACAAGCCACCAGCAGCGTGGTGAGGGCCATCAACGGAACGGTGAGTCGCATCTGCGTCCTCCTGGGATTGAGTCCCGGCGCTGATGCAGCTGCCAGGCCATGGTCATCCCATCGTTTTCCGGAGGAACGCACCCGGCAGGCATCTCAGTTATTTGAGAGCCCCGGCCATCGGACACGAAAAAGCCCCGCCTCCCCGGGGTCGCCGGGGAAGCGGGGCAGGGGGCCATCCACGCCACGTCAGTCCATCACTGACCGTCGAGCCTGCCGTCCAGGTTCCGGTCGAGCGCGATGCGAGTGCCGGAGCCCGGAGGCACCGCGGTGAAGGTCACCTCCTGGCCCAGCGTGTTCGCCAGCGCGCGCAGGGCCGTGGTGGTGAGGTTGGCGGTGCCGTCGTCCGGCTTCCACGTGCCGGCTGCGCGGTCGAAGAGGAAGCCCTTCACGCGCGTGCCGATGGCGGCCTTCGCCACCAGGTCGGCCTCATACGTGGAGCCTCCGAGGATCTTCGACACGAACGGCGCCTTCGCCCGGGCGATGAGCAGGTCGATGCGCGCTCCCACCGCGGAGGCGTTCGTCGACGTGAGCGTCACCTGCTGTCCGACGATGGGCGCCAGGTCGGAGTCCACCGCCATCATGTAGGCCTCCACCTCGCGGCGCTCGGTGTCGCTGCGGAAGCCCACCAGCGGCCCGCCGATGCTGGTGTTGGAGAAGACGATGGCGCTGAAGAAGCGGAACAGCGTGTCCACCGCGCCGTCGTGCGTGTAGCCGAAGCCGCGGATCTGATCGCCCGTGGGCCCGGTCTCCGAGTGCTGGAAGAAGCTGCTGTCCGGGAAGCCGAACATGCCGACCTTCGTGTACATGTTGCGCACGTGGGGAATCTTCATGATCTGGCTGATTCCCTCGAAGCTGGCCTGACCGTCGGTGCCGAAGAAGCCCTGCGCGGCGTCGATGGTGTGACAGCCATTGCAGTTGAAGCCGGTGTTGCTGCCAATCGCCAGGCCGTCCACTCGGCGGCTGCCGAAGTAGAAGTCGCGGCCGGCCGCCTGCGTGGACGTGAGCGAGTTGTCCAGCTTGCGGATGGGGTTGGGCGGCAGCTGCACCTGGAGCTGGTAGTTCGTGAACTGGTTCATCTCCGCCTCGGTGGGCTGATCCACGCGGCCGAGCAGCCCCGGGAAGGCGACGACGAAGTTCTTGAACGACAGGGCCTCATCGTACGAACCCGAGCCGAAGAAGCCCGTCGACCGGTCCCCGCGCCAGTGCATGGCGCCCGAGGTGGACATGCCGCGCAGGGTCTGCGTCGTCATGGGCCCCTTCATCGGGTGGAAGGAGTTCTGGTTGCCGGTGCCGTTGACGTCCGAGCTCGGGTGGCCGGTGAGCAGGCGGAACGCGCCAATCTCCAGGCTGCTAGCGAGCCGCTTGTCGATGCCGTTGGCCGTCACCGGGTCATCCGGGTTGCCCAGGTCCCAGGCGAGCTCGTCCTTGTCGCCGAAGATGTGGCAGCTGGCGCAGGAGGCCTCGCCGTTGGCCGAGGAGAAGTTCGCGTCGTAGAGGAACGGGCGGCCCTGCACGACGGAGGCGGGCTCGGGGTTGTAGAGCGCCGCCGAGGCCACCTGGCTCTTCGTGGACAGGTCGATGACCTTCACCGCGTTGTCGAAGCGGGTCATCACGTAGAGGCGGTTGCGCGCCTCATCCAGCACCAGGCCGCTGGGGCCGCCGCCGCTCACCGGGATGTAGTTGGCGCTGGCCGTCCGGGGATTGAAGGTGTCCGCCTCCAGCGCCGCGGTGTCGAAGACGCCGACCTTGCTGGAGCTGAACGCGGCCACGTACAGCTTCGCGCCGTCGCTGGAGATGGCCATCTCCGTGGGCGTGGAGAGGCTGTGGTTCTTCGCCGTGGGGTCGAAGCCGGGCGCGCCGGCCAGCTTCGAATAGTCGATGTGCTTGTTCAGGTGGCGCGCGGACACCGTCGTCCCCTTGATGACGGTGATGCGCATCTTCGCGATGTTGCCCTGCACCGTGCTGCCGCCGAAGGCGCCGGGGCCCTCGAAGCGGGTGTGGTTGTTGGCGTCGCTGTTGGTCGCGTACACCGCACCCGTTTTCGGGTTGGTGGCCAGGTTGAAGACCGTCGTCCCCACGCCCGTGTAGAACGCCTTCTGCTGAAGGCCGTCCGCGTCGATGGCGAAGACGTCCTTGTCCGGCAGGTTGAAGCGCACGCCGTTGTTCCAGCCGCGGCCGAGCGTGTCCTCCCAGCGGCTGAGGGCGCTGTTCCACTTGACGATGAGGCCCGTCTCCGGCGCCTTCGCACCCTGGGCGTTCGTGGACGGCCCGGGCAGGCCTCCCAGGAAGAGGTTGTTGCCCCACGGGAACGAGTCTGGCTGGACCAGGCACACGCCCGCGCTGCCAAAGCCGTTACACACGCTGTCCATGTTGATGGTCGTCGTCCGGTTGCCGGACTGGGCGATGGCCGCGTAGACCGTCTTCTTGTCCGGGCTGACGGCGAGGCCTCGGGGCGTGTCGCCGAAGAGCGTCAGGATGCGGACGGGCGTGCCTCCCAGCGTCGTCCCCAGGGCCGCGGGGTTGAAGACCCAGATGTCCGCGCGGCCCACGCCCGGAGTGGTGAGCTGCGGATCCCCCGCGCCGGGCACGGAGGCGATGGACGGATCCGTGCGCTGCTGGCCGCGGTGCGCGGTGGTGATGAACGCATTCCCGTTGGCGCCGGCGAACACGATGTCGCGAGGCTCGTCACCCACGAGCAGCGTGCGCACCACGTGCGGCGTGCCGCTCACGCTCACCACGCTGATGCTGTCGGACAGGTGGTTGACCACCCAGACCTCGGTATTGTTGCGCACGGCGACGGACACGGGCTCCAGGCCCACCGGCACCTCCACCGCGAGCGTCAAGCCCGCGCTGGTGACGTTGAAGACCTCCAGGCGGTTGTCCGGCGTGTTGACGGCGAACAGCTTCGTCCCGTCCGGAGAGAGGGCCAACGGACGCACGTGCGCGCTCTCGAACTCGATGAACGAGGGCGCCTGGGCTGCGGCGGGGGAGGCGACGAACAGGGATGCGGCGGCGCACAGCAGACCGGTTCGGGCGCGCCACCGGTTCTTGCTCGGGCCCACTTGCGGGGTACGGACCATGGGGATCTCCTGGGTGAGCGGATGAGAGCTGCGCACTCGGGATTACCAGTGAGAGCCGCGACATCGCCCCCTCCGAAGGGAGGGGCTGGGGAGGGGGATTGTGACGCGTTGCGGTGTTTGCTGTCTGACATTGGATGCGTCAGAGCCCCGGCCGCGGCACGAGCGGCCCGTGGTCTACTTCGCAATGCAATCGGTCTCAGGGGGAACGTGCCCATGGGCGATCCGCTCTCGCACCTGCTGCCGACGAAGCTCACGCCGCCGCGGACGGCGTCGGTGCTCGTGTCGCGGAGCGCGGCGCTCCGGAAGATTGAACGGGGTGTCGGCGGCACGCTCGTGCTGGTGACCGCGCCGCTGGGCTCGGGCAAGACGACGCTGCTGACGCAGTGGTACCGCGAGGTGGGCGGTTCGCGGTTGCTCGCGTGGCTGTCGCTCGACGAGCGGGACAACGCGCCCGAGCGCTTCTTCTCCTACCTCGTCGGCGCCATCCGCCGCGCGGCCCCGGAGTTCGACGCGTACATCGCGAGCCAGCTGGACGCGCAGGTGGCGCCCCCGCTCGACCATGCGACGACAGTGGTGCTGCGGAGCCTGTGGAACCTGGGGCGCGAGCTCGTCGTGGTGATTGACGACTTCCACGTGCTGCGGGAGCGCTCGCTGGTGCGGGCCTTCTCGTACCTGCTGGACCACGCGCCGCCGCACGTCCACTGGATTGTCTCGTCGCGCAGCCCGCCGGAGCTGGACCTGGCGAAGCTGAAGCTCACCGAGCAGCTGGTGACGCTCGACGGCCGCGACCTGGGCCTGGATGGGGAGGCCATCCACGAGCTGGGTCAGCGCCTGTGCGGCGCCGCGCTCAATCCGGAGGACGTGGAGTACCTGCGCGCGCGCACCGAGGGCTGGGTGGCCGGCGTGAAGCTGGCCCTGCTGACGGCGGGCGAGCACGCCAGCGTGAGCGACGCGCTCCGCAAGGCCGTCGGCTCCAACCACGACGTGGCGAGGTATCTGGCGGACGTGGTGCTGCGGGAGCAGACGGAGGAGGTGCACGCGTTCCTGGTGCTCAGCTCGGTGGTGGACCGGCTCAACGGGGAGCTGTGCAACGCGCTCCTGGGCATCACGCAGGGGCCGGCGCTGCTGGCGGAGCTGGAGCGGGCGCAGCTGTTCATCCAGTCGCTCGACACGCAGCAGCAGTGGTACCGGTACCACCCGCTGTTCCTCGACTTCCTGCGCACGCAGCTCGCGTGCACGTATGGCGACCGCATTCCCCGGCTGCACCGCGCGGCGAGCGCATGGTTCGCCGAGCACGCGCTGCCGGACGAGGCCCTGACGCACGCGTTCGCTTCCGGGGACCGGAGCTGGTGCCTGGAGCTCACGGCCCGCTGCGCGGAGGCGTGGATGCGCGAGGGCGAGATTGCCTCCGTGCTCCATTGGACGGCGAAGCTGACGGCGGAGGAGACCTTCCACGCGCCGGCCATCTGCGTGGCGCGCATCGCGTGCCTCATCCTGTCCCGAGGCTTCGCGCCGGCATCCCTGGCCCTGCAGGACGCGCAGCGCCGGCTCCAGACGGCCGCGGCAGACCCGCAGCGCGAGCGGCTGGCGCGACAGCTCTCCCGGCTCGAGCTGCTGCACGCTGTCCTGTCGGACTCGGCCCCTGCCTCCGGCGTCGAGCTGGAGACGTCACCGGGGGACGAGGACCCGGACGTCTTCATGGCGGGCTCGGTGCTGGCGGCGAAGGCCTACCAGGCGCTCCGGCAGAACCGGTTCGATGCGATGCGCCGGCTCGCGTCCGTCGCGCGCGAGACGCTGCAGGGGCTGAACAACCCCTACATGGTGGGCTACACGGACGTCCTCATCGTGCTGGCGGACCGGGCGCAGGGGCACATGAAGGACGCGGTGGACCGGTGCGAGGCGGCGTTCGAGCGCGCGAGCCGCGGACGGCGCAATCCGGTGTGGGTGAACGCGGCGACGGCGCTGGCCAACACCCGCTACGACCAGAACAGGCTGGACGAGGCCGAGGCGCTCTGCATCGAGGTCCTCCCGCTGCTGTCACAGGCGGCGGTGTTCGAGACCTTCGCGGTGGCCTACCTGGTGCTGGCCCGACTCAAGGCAATCCGAGGCAAGTACGCGGAGGCCTGGCAGCTCTTGGACTACCTGCACAGCGTGCTCGAATGCGGGCACCAGACGCGTTTCCTGGCCCATGTCTGCGGCGAGAAGATCCGCCTCGCGTTGGTGGAGCAATCCCCCGCGAGGATGAAGGCGGTGGCGCGGGAGTTCGACCTGGGCGAGCGCATGCGCCGGGGCGAGTGGAGCGAGCGGCGCTTCTACGACGAGACCTGGGAGCAGCTGGGGGTGGCGCAGGCGTGGGTGTTGATGGCGAAAGGGCGGCACGACCGGGCGCATGGGCTGTTGGAGACGCTGCGGGCCAGCGCGCATGACGCGGGCTGCGTGGCCCGGGAGACGGCGCTGCTGGCGGCGCTGGCGGTGTGTCATTGGCGCACGGGGGACCCCGCGGCGGCGTTCGCCGCGGTGAACCGGGGGTTCGCGCTGGTGCCCCGGTTCGGCTTCAGCCGGGGCGTGTTCGACGAAACGCCGGGCTTGCAGGAGGTCATCGTCGCGGCGGCCACGCAGCGGAAGCTGAGCCACGTGCTGCCGGCCCGCTACACCGAGCGGTACCAGGATCTGCTGTCCCTGGGCCCCAGCGGGCCGGCCGGAATCGCGCCCCTGCCCAGCGCGCCGCTGGAGCCGCTCACCGAGCGGGAGCTCCAGATGCTCAAGCTGCTGGCCCAGGGGCTGAGCAACCAGGAGATCAGCGAGCGCTCCAACGTGGCGCTCTCCACCACGAAGTGGCACCTGCGCAACGTGTTCTCGAAGCTCGAGGTGACAACGCGCACCGCGGCCATCGTGAAGGCACGGGAGCGACTGGCGCGGAACCTCTGAGGGCGCGGACCGTCAACCGCGCTCGTCTTTGACCGTCGCGGTGTTCAAGAGCCGGGTGGGATCCTTGTTGGCGAGCGATACCAGGCCGGCAATCTCCTCGACATGCCCCTCCCTGGCGCAGAAGACAATGGCACCCAGCAATCGGTCGGTGGGGTGCGAGACCTGGCTCAACTGCGCGAGCACGGGTTCCACCTGGTCGCGTCCGAACTTCCGCTCGATCTCAGCGACGCGGTCCGCGTGATTGAGACCGTACTCCTGCTTGTTGCGTGGCATCCGTCCCTCCTTACGCCGCGTGGGAAAGCCCCCGCCGCTCCAGGAAGGCTTGCAGCTCGGGCCACCGGGCGGAGAGGAACTCGAAGTCGCCGGGGCGCACGGGCTGCAGGGACGCGAGCGCGGCATCAATGGCAGTCGCGTGGCTCGCCGGATCCAGGGCGTCCAGGGCGAAGGCCCGGAGGAGCTTGAGCCGGCGGGCGTCCCGTCCCACCAGTGCATCCGCTTCGCCCGCCCGCGCATCCAGCGTGGACACGGCGGCGGCGGGGTTGCCTTCGCGGCAGAGGAGCGCGACCTCCGGCAGCAGCGCATAGATGGGGGGCAGGTCCCCGTTGCGCTTGCGTCCCTCCGCCAGCCAGGCGCGCGCGGAGGCGAGGTCCCCTTGCGTGAACCGCGCCATGGAGATCAGGCCCGGCATCCACCGGTGCATCGCCGGTACGGAGCTCCGGAGCTTCCCGGAACGCTCCGCGGAGCCGAAGAGCTCCAGCGCGCGTCCCGTGTCGCCCATCGCCAGCTGGCACTGACCCATCATGGCGACCGACACCGCCCGCTGGGCCCCCTGGGTGGCGCGGCGGGCGGCTTCCTCGAAGCGGCGGGAGGACTCCTGTTCGTCCCCCGCGCTGAAGAAGGAGACCCCCTGGTGGTACGCCTCCGCCCAGCGACGGAGCCGCCAGTAGAAGAAGGCGAACAGCGTCAGGAAGACCGTGACGAGCAACGGGATGAAGAACCGCGGCCCGCCCAGGGCCTCTCGCGCTGCCTCCTCGCCGCGGCTGGAGGCGAAGAAGTTGTAGGCGACGAGGAAGATGGCGATCCAGACCCCCCATGCGACGACCCGGTGGGGCGCGACGAATGGAAAGGGTTTGAGGTGGGACTCTTTGGGCAGGGGCAGTTCGTTCACGGGACCTTCCACCCTAACACCCCCTGGTCCTCCGTTCAGTCATCCAACTTTCTCGCGAAGGGGGTGAGGGAAATTCCGCCCGGATTTCGTTGATGGGCCATCACCCAAACCCCAGACGGGGGAAGGACGGACCATGAAACTCCGGATGCAGACACACCTGTGGACGGGCGCGGCGCTCGCGCTGCTCCTGCCCGCGGCGGCGCTGGCGAACGAAACCCACGTCTACGGCATCGCCAACTTCGGAGGCCCGGGGCAGTGCAATGCCGAGTCGCACTCCGTGCATACGGCTACGGCGGCGGAGTTCGCCAACTACTTCAACTCACTCAAGAGCAACGGGCTCTGGTCGGACGTCCGCACCATCAACAACTCGAGTGCGCGCGCGGACTTCTGGACCGACTACTCGAAGCTCCCGGCTGAAGCGAAGGACACCCAGGCCAACTTCGGCGTGGATGACGCGGATGTCCTCTTCGTGCATACCCACGGCGGCCACAACGAGGCGAACCTGCGCAGCTGGCTCGTGATGGGGACCAACGCGGATGCGTGCTCGGCCGTCACGGACACCCACATGAGCCTGAACGGCAAGCTGAACATCGCCGTCGTGAAGGCCTGCCAGTCTGGCGACTACCAGGTCTGGAAGCAGGGCGGGTACCGGCGGGCGCTCGTGACGCCCAACAGCGGCTTCACCATGTGGAATGCCTTTCACGGCGACTCGTCGTGCGGCAACTTCGTGAAGACCTACGTGAAGGGCTACGTGGCGAATTCGCGGCGCGAAGGCGCGGGCGAAAACTGGCTCGACGCGGCCTACGACGTCGACGAGGGCGAGAACAACGACGACTGCCCGGTGTCCATCGTCTTCGGTGAAACCAAGGCGCAGCGCATCGCGATGTACGAGACCGGCGGCTGGCGGGACCGCCAGTACACCGGGCGCAAGGTCGCCTCCCACATCTTCTACGTGGGGGGCTGCGACCCCTCCGGCGGGCAGAAGCTGCCCGAGTGACCGCTTCCGTCATCGACCTCGAACAGAAAGAACGAACCGCCAT
Source organism: Corallococcus sp. AB011P (assembly GCF_003611605.1). Classification (NCBI taxonomy): domain Bacteria; kingdom Pseudomonadati; phylum Myxococcota; class Myxococcia; order Myxococcales; family Myxococcaceae; genus Corallococcus; species Corallococcus sp. AB011P. Next base: position 58,253 of record NZ_RAVX01000020.1, on the reverse strand, counting down.
GAAAAGCCATCTGCTCCTCCGATTCCTGACCGTCCTGCCGCTCGCCGCCGCGTCTGGCTGTGACAGCGGCGCGCCCATGGAGCCCGCCGAAATCACCACCCAGTCCGCCCAGGCGACCATCGGCTTCATCTTCGACTCCACGGGGATCGCCACGCCGCCCACGGGAGGAATCCCCACCACGCTGCTTCCCCGCACGGCGTTTGATGCCGCCGCGCTGCAGGGCTCCCTGGTGGGGACGACCGAGCCCTTCACCCAGACGGAGACGGTGGGTTCCCGCGCGGATCTGGAGTCCCAGTCCTGGGCGCTGGAGCGCGACCCGTCCGAAGGCCAGGTGCTGGTGCTGAGCAAGGTCGCCAGTGGCCCGGAGACGCCGCAGGAGCCCGCGGTGTTGCAGCGCACCGCCCTGGCCCGCCTGCAGCGCTGGGGCATCCCCACTGCGGAGCTGGGGCTGGTGCGGCAGGTGAAGTCGTTCAGCCAGGGCGAGGACGATGGGGCCCTCGAAGCGCCCTCGCTCCACCGCCACAAGACCTTCGTGATGCGTGCCATCAATGGCATTCGCGTGGAGGGCCACCGCGCGGTGGTTTCCCACGGGCCGGACGGCAGCTTCCAGCGCGCGCTCATCAGCTGGCCGGCCCTGGCCCGGACGGGACACCTGCTCCGGACGCGGCTGACGACGGCGCAGATTGAAGATCGGGCGCGCACGGCGCTCCAGGCCGAGGGAGAGACCACGGGGCCCGTGCGCCTCTTCTGGAAGTACGTGCCCGCCCAGCTCAGCACGGGCGAATGGGCGCTGACGCTCAAGGTGTCCGCCAGGATGCCGGCGGTCACCGGCACGACGAGCACCGAGGAGCCCCGCGTCGTCGACGTGGACGTGAGCGCCGTCCCCTGACGGCACCCAAGCAAGCGTCCGCATTCGTCTGACAAACGATGGCGCGTGCGCTACCGGGGTAATGTCCAGCGCCGCCTCCCCTTGTCATTACTCCGCGCCACGTCAGCCAGTCGGCTGGCTGCAAGGAATTGGCAAGGGGAGGCGGTCGCATGAAGAAGGCATTCACTCCGTTGGTGCTCGCGCTCGCAGTGTCACTGCTGGCGAGCTGCTCGGATTCCTCGAAGGACACCGGCTCGGCCCGGTTCGCTGTCTCCGTCAACCAGGCGCTCGCTCCCGACATCCTCTACGTCCTGGTCACGTCGAGCGGACCGGACATCCCCCCGGTGACCGTGGAGCTGACCGCGACCAATGGCGTGTGGGGCGGCATCATTGGCAACATCCCCGCGGGCGCCGACCGCACCTTCGTGGCCCAGGCCTTCGACCTCTCCGGCGACCTGAGCTTCGAAGGGGTCGTCACGGGCGTCACCATCACCGCCAACCAGAGCACCCTGGTCGCCATCACCCTTCAGCAGCTCAACCCACCGCCTCCCTTCGACAACGAGGCGCCCATCATTGACTCCCTGGTGGCTTCCTCCACCACCGTGGCGGCGGGCGGCACCATCGCCCTGGCCGCCACCGCGCATGACCCCAATCCGGGCGATACGCTCTCCTACGCCTGGAATGCGACCGCGGGCTCCTTCTCCGCTCCCTCGGCTGCCGCCACGTCGTGGACCGCGCCTGCCTCCACGGGCATCGCAACGTTGATCCTGACCGTGACGGACTCGCGCGGCCTGGCCTCCAGCGTCTCGCTGGCGGTCAACGTCACCGCGGACGGGGAGGGGGAGGGGGAGGCGGAGCTGTCCCTCTCCTTCAACACTTCGCCCGGGGTGACCGCTCTCAGCGCCAGCCCCACGACCCTGGCCGTCGGGGAGACGACGTCTGTCTCCGCCTCCGCTTCCGACCCGGACGGTGACAGCCTGTCCTATGCCTGGAGCGCCTCCTGTGCCGGGACCTGGGCGCAGGCCTCCTCCAGCGCTGCTCAATTCACGCCTTCGGCCCTGCCCGCGGGGGCCTGTAACAACTGCCGTCTGACCGTCACCGTCACCGATGGGCGCGGCGGACAGAACACCGGCACCGTCGCGCTGTGTGTCAGCGACACGCCCCCGGCCAATCACTTCCCTCCCGCCATCATCCGCTCCTACCGCTCCTCGGACACGGCCTCATCGGGCCAGGAGTTCACCTACGAGGTGAATGCCATCGATCCGGAAGGTTCCGGGCTCACCTTCTCCTGGGAGGCCACCGCCGGCTGGCTGGAACTGCCGCTCAGTGACCCCTTCCGCAGCCGCGTCACCTGGACGGCTCCTTCCTGTGCCAGCGCTCCTCCTTCCATCACCGTGACTGTCACCAATGCGTTCAACCTGACCGACACCCAAACCTTCACCGCGACGGGGCTGCCGGCCTGTTCGGGGAGTTGGGCCCTGACGGACTCCCTGGCGGGGCCTCGCGCCGACCAAAGGGCAGCGCTGCTGCCCAACGGCAAGGTGCTCGTCGTGGGAGGGCTCGCCTCGGATGTCGACTACCTCGCGACGGCGGAGCTGTACGACCCGGCCCTGGGGACCTGGAGCAACACAGGCTCCATGGCGGAAGGGCGTTGGCAGTTCACGGCGACATTGCTGCCCGATGGCAGGGTGCTCGCCGTCGGGGGGCTCAACTCCACCGGCTTCCTCGCGACGGCGGAGCTGTACGACCCGGCCACGGGCACCTGGAGCCCCACCGGCACCATGGCCGAACCTCGCTCCAGCCAGACGGCGACGCTGCTCCCTGATGGCAGGGTGCTCGTCGCGGGAGGCAGTGACGTTCCCGGCGCGCCCCCGACGGCGGAGCTGTACGACCCGGCCACGGGCACGTGGAGCTACACCGGCTCCATGGCGGAGTGGCGTCGGAACCACACGGCGACGCTGCTGCTTGAGGGCAAGGTGCTCGTCGCTGGGGGATTCACTACTTCAATTGGCAGCACCAGGACGGCGGAGCTGTATGACCCGGCCACGGGCACCTGGAGCAACACCGGCTCCATGACTGAAGCCCGCGCCCTCCAAACGGCGACTTTGCTGCCCGATGGCAGGGTGCTCGTCACGGGAGGCGTGGACGAGTTTGTCTCCAGTCTCGCGACGGCGGAGCTGTACGACCCGGCCACGGGCACCTGGAGCCCCATTGCCCCCATGCTCGAACGTCGCGCCCTCCACACCGCGACGCTGATGCCCGGTGGCAGGGTGCTCGTCGTCGGGGGCCGGTTTCCGCAATTGTACGACCCGGCCACGAGCACCTGGATCCCTGCCGGAACCATGGTCGTACCGCGCTCGGACCAGTCCGCGACGCTGCTGCCCGACGGGCAGGTCCTCATCGCGGGAGGATGGGGGGGCTCCCTCGGGTATCTGTCAACGGCGGAGCTATACACACCCTGAGCCCGGAGCAGGCGGCCGGGTGCGAGGTCACGCCATGTCGAAGCCCCAAAGCCCGCCGTCCGAACCGAGCAGCTCCTCCCTCTCCGACGCAGACGACCTCCGGGTGCGCGAGCTCGCGTCCCGGCATGGGCTGTCACTGTCCGGCCCCATCGCGTTCAATGAACTGGGATTGGACTTCCGGGTTGCCATCGCCAGCGCGGGCGATGGCACCCGCTGGGTCCTGCGCATCCCCCGGCACGAGCACGCGACACGCAAGGTCCAGGTAGAGGTGCGCACGCTCGCGTTCCTCAAGGCATCCCGACTGCCGTTCGCGGTGCCGGACTGGCGAGTGGTGGCGACGGACCTCATCGCCTACCCGCTGCTGGTGGATTCCCCCGCCCTGGTGGTCCCAGAGGGCTCGGCCACTCCGGAGTGGAGGATCGACCCGGGCTCGGACGCCTTCACCGGCAGCTTCGCCCGGGCCCTGGCCGCGCTGCACGCGCTGTCAGGGGAAGCAGCGGCCCGGGCGGGGATGCGGACACGGACGCCCCAGCAGGCCCGTCAGGCCGTCGCCGACGACGTGGCGCGAGTCTCGCGGGAGCTCGACGTGAACCCGGCGCGGCTGTGGCGCTGGCGGACCTGGCTGGACGACGACGCGTGCTGGCCGGACTTCTGCGTGCCCACCCATGGCGACCTGTATCCCGGCCACGTCCTGGTGGATGGCTCGGGACAGGTGTCGGGGATGATCGACTGGACCGAGGCGCGTGTGGACGATCCGGCCATCGACATGAGCGCGCACCTCCAGCTCTTCGGTGAGCCCGGCCTGGAGCGGCTCCTCCGGGACTACGCGGCGGCGGGGGGCCGGGTCTGGCCCGGAATCGTCCGGCACGTCGCGGAGCGGCTGTCCACGGCGCCGGTGGTGCTGGCCCTGTTCGCGCTCGATACCGGCAACGAGGACTGGCTGGCCGCCGCGAAGGAACAGCTGCTGGCGGATTGACCGTCTGTCCTCACGACGCCATGAAGCCGTGGCCGCGGACCTTGTCCGGCGTGGTGCCCGTCATCCGCCGGAACATCGCGATGAAGGCGGAGGCGCTGCTGTAGCCCAGGTCGAGCGCGATGGCCTCCACCGCGTGTCCCTGCTCCAGCATCGCGAGCGCCTTCACCACGCGCAGCCGCTGCCGCCATTCGCTGAATGACAGGCCCAGGTGCTGCTGACAGCGCCGCTCCAGCGTGCGCTCCGTGGTGTGCAGCACCTTGGCCCATTCAGCCAGGGAGCGCTCATCCTCCGGGTGTTGCTCCAGCGCCGTGAGGACCGGCTGGAGGAGCGGGTCATCGGACATGGGCAGGTAGCTCCCATGGGCGGGGGCAAGCGCCAACTGGTCGATGAGCACCCGGAACAACCTGCGCTCGGCGCTGGTGCGTGGCTGCGCCAGCTCATGCGTGCGCAGGTGCTCCATCAGGGACTTCATCAGCGGGCTGACCGCCATCGCGCACGCCGTCTTGGGCAGCCCCCGGCACCACGCGGGGTCGAGGTAGAGCGAGCAGTGGCTCGCCTCGAAGCGGTTCATGCCCCGGTGCTCCAGGTCGGGCGGCAGCCAGATGCCGTACTGCGGGGGCGCGAGGTAGTGGCTGCCTGCCAGCTTGAGCTCCATCACCCCGCTGTAGGCGTAGACGAACTCACCCCAGGGGTGGCGGTGACGCGGATAGGCCGCCGCCGCGGGCAGGTTCGCCGCGCGGAAATACACGGGGTGTGGAAGCTTTGAGGTGAAGGGAACTTGCAGCTGCTTCGCCATGGCGGCTTCTCGGGATGGGTTGTCGGAATCTCGCTATATCCATCCGCCCCGTCAGCCGCAGGATGAAGTCATGAGCTCCCAACGAAAACCCGCGGATGGCTTCGCGCTCGCGACCATGGTCGTGCTGTGCGCCATCTGGGGCCTGCAGCAGGTGGCCGTCAAACTGGCCGCTCCCTACGTCCCCAACCTGATGCAGATGGCGCTGCGCTCGGGCGTGGCCGCGCTGCTCGTGGCGCTGCTGTGCTGGGTGCGGGGCGAGCGAGGGCTGCTGCGCCGCGGGCCGTGGCGCGCCGGCATGCTCGTGGGCGTGCTCTTCTCCCTGGAGTTCCTCTTCGTGGCGGAGGGGCTGCGACACACGAACGCCTCGCACATGGGCGTCTTCCTCTACACCGCGCCCGTCTTCTCCGCGCTGGGCCTGCACTGGTTCGTGCCCTCCGAGCGGCTGAAGCGGACGCAGTGGCTGGGGATTGGCGTGGCCTTCGCGGGCATCGCGCTGGCGTTTGGCGGCGGGTGGCTGCGAGGCGGCCTCAGCCCGAGCGTGCTCCGAGGCGATGCGATGGGGCTGCTCGCGGGCCTGGCCTGGGGTGCCACGACGGTGGTGATCCGCACGTCATCGCTGTCAGACGCACCGCCCACACAGACCCTGCTGTATCAGCTGGCGGGGGGCGCCGCGCTGCTGCTCCCCGTGGCCCTGCTCACGGGACAGGCCGGTCCCATCACCATGGTCCCCGTGGCCTGGGCGAGCCTGTTCTTCCAGTGCGTCATCGTCTGCTTCGCCAGCTACCTCGTGTGGTTCTGGCTCCTGCGCCACTATCTCGCCTCCAACCTGTCGGTCTTCTCGTTCATGACGCCCCTGTTCGGCATCAGCGCGGGCATCCTCGTGCTGAACGAACAGGCGGACGTCTCCTTCGCGGTGGGCGCGGTGCTGGTCCTCACCGGCATCCTCATCGTGAGCGGTGCGGGCCTGCTGCGCTCCGTGTCCGCGTGGAAGCAGGGTACGACATGAGACGGGGGACTCCGCGGGTGTGAGGTTGGGCTCACTTTTCGCGAGGGTTCCGGTTGTGTAGCAGGGTGCGCGCATCCTCGAAGGCCCGCTGCCGCAGCGCCACGCCGGCCAGCCCCAGGAGGATCCAGACGCGCGCCCTGGATTCGGAGAGGGGCGGGCGTTCCCAGAGGCGCAGCTGATCCAGACAGAGCCGGACGGGCAGGTCGCCGAAGGGGCTGTGGTACGTGCCCATCCAGCGGGCCTGGGCCTCGACGGCGCCGGGCACTCCGAAGACTCGCAGGAGCCGCAGTCCAATGAGTCCGCCGTCCCGTTGTCCCCGCCGCCGCCGCGTCCGCGCTTCTGGAGGAACTCAGGCAACGGCTGCCAGTGCCCGCGGTGGGGGAGGGCAGGGCCCGCTGGTACCGGGGCACCTTCCACGTCAACCTTCCGGATGCGCCGGAGGGCCACGCCGTGGTGGAGTTCCGGGAGGGACGCTTGCGATTGGAGACGAGCTCCGCCGGGCTTCCAGTGCGTCATTGAACGTCGAAGGGTGGTGTACCCTCTGGGAACGCGTATGCCGACCTCCGCCGAAGACACCCTGAAGCAACTCCGCGCCGCGCTCCAGCAGCGCAAGGCGACCGAGCGGGAGCAGGTGGCGGAGGCTCGGGCCACGTCTGGCAAGGAGCCCTTCGACATGGAGACGCTCCACGCCCTCTACAACGTCACGTGGGATATCCATGATGCGCCGCTTACCCCAGACATCATCGAGGACTACGAGCGGCGGTATTACCTGGAGTCGCCCCAGGTGAAGACGCTCCCGCAGTTCGCGGAGCACCTGGCCATGCTGCGCGACAACGACGCGACCTGAAGCCGGGCGGACGTCCGCATCCGTGCCAGCCGGTGCGCACCGTGCAGCCCGCTGCACACGCAACGGCATGGCCCCCAAAGGACGCGGCCACAGGCATGACGGTTGCTACCGGGGGCGGTATGTCCAACCGACTCCTGCTGCTCCTCTGCGTCCTCACTGCGTCCGTGGCCCGCGCTGAAACACCCTCGCTGCCCCGCGACGAGACCTGGCTCATGGTGGGTCCCCTGTTCAGCAGCTCGGCTCGGGGGACGGGCGCGGGCCTGGAGGCATCCCTCAATATCGCGGACGACATCCATGCAATGGGCGTGTTCGGCCAGGCGCAGCGGATGGAGGACTCGCATACCCGGCTGAGCGCAGGAGTCCAGGCCAGCTTCTTGTTGCTGGGGCTGGAGCTGGGCGTGATGCACGAAACAGAATCCCGGACGCACGTGGCCACGACGGGGCTCCACGTCGCGCCCTATTTCTCCTTCATCTACGGCTCGGTGGGCCTGCGCCTGGGCATCCCGCTTTCCGCCGCGGAGGACCACCGGCCCCGGTATGGCTTCGAAGGGGCTGTCGTCCTGAGCTTGAAGCTTCCCGTGTTGTTGGGCGGGAGGACCGTCGCTCGCTTCCCCCATCTGTGAGTCGAGCGTGGCCGGCTCCGCGCGCTACTCCAGCTCCGAGTAGGCCTAAGGCTCTACCAGCGCATCCCCCCAGGCCAGGCGGTCTGGGCCTACGCCCTCCGCGGTGACCTGACGCAGCTCTGCGAGCCTGGCGCGCGCAGCCTCGGCGCTCAGTCCGAGGTGTCGCAAGAGCGCGTAGCCGAACATGCCCGTGCGGTGAATCCCCGCCGAGCAGTGGATGACCAGCTTGCCGCCGCCCTCGACGATGGCGCTCAGTTGGCGCAACACCTGCCTGAGCTCCTGGGTCCGCTCGGGGGCCGGGACCGCTCCGCCGTGAAACGGTACCCAAATCCAACCGAGGCCCGCTCGGGTCGCGGCCTCGCCAAGCTGGCGTGCGCCCTCGGTTTCCGCAAGCAGGGTGACGACGTGAGTCACCCCTTCGGCATGCAGCGTGGAGAAGTCCTTGAGCTTGGGTCGATGTGTCAGCGAGATCGCACCGCCGCCAATGGAAACAAGGTGGACATCACTCATGGGCAGTCCTCGTCACCGGGTGCCGGGCGCTGACAGCGCCGCCCAGCGCTTGACTTCGTCCGCAGTGGGCTTGAGGTCAACCACGATGAAGCGCTCCTCGTCATCATCGAAGTAGGTCTTCGCCGTGGCCTCCAGCAGGCTCCGGGCCAACACTTTCTCCAGGAGCATATTCCTGGGGTCGGTCGACTTGCCCAGGCTCCTACGAAAGGCCTTCTGCATGCGGGCAAGCTGCGGAGGTGGTGCGGGGGGCTCATCCCATTCGGTGTAAGAAGCGAGGTTCACTCCGTAGAGGTGGTGCTTTCGAGCGACGAAGTCGCTGCCCACCTCGACCGGCTGCTCAACGGACACCAGGCGTTCCAGTTCGGGATTGCGTTCGAACCATTGTTGCGCCGAGCGCAGCAGCGCGACGAAGGGACCCACCATCGTGCTCGGCAGGCTACCGTCGAAGTGCCGCACGACGAGTCTGGATTCTCCTGGTACCTCCCGAGAGAGGTACAGGGCTCCCAGTGGGCTCTCCAGAAACGGCTTCAGCTTGAGTTCACTGTGGAGGGTGGCGAAGTCGCGCATGGGTTCTCACATCATGTCAATGACGACGAGCTTGTTGATGTCCGGGGACCAGTGAATGTTATTCGAAGGCCCCTTGGGCCGGGTCAGCTTTTTTAGCAGATCCTCAAGCACCGGAGGCAGTTGCCCCACGGACTTCATTCTCTGCAACTCGGTGATCACGCGCCGGTAGGCCGCCGAAGTCATGGAGTTGCTCATGGCCTTGCTCAACTCCATCGAGCTGGAGTCAAAGTCACGCAACACCCAGTCAGGGCCTTGTTCGATGATTTTCACGACTTTGATGTCGGCTTGGAGTCTGTGGTTGGCCTCTACCGCAGCCTCCGCCTCTTGTAGCTTCTTGACAGACTTAGGCATGTCGGAGAGCCGGCTCTTGAACCACCGCTTCAGTGTTTTGCCGGGCAACTTCTCCGACAGGAAGAGCTGCCCCTCGCCACCGACAAGCCCCTTGGCGGGCTTGAGGTCCGTGGCTCCGCGGAACTGCTGGAGTCGTCTCTTGAAGCTTTCGTCCAGTTCCCGAGCGAAGTTCTCCCATCCCTTGGGGACCCCTGACGCTCCGGGCTTCTTTGTGGGGGTTTTCGGTTGCTTCTGTGGAGCGGCTGTCTTCTTGGGTGGATTGGCCTTGGACAGATCACGCTCGGGCGAGAGCACGCGCTTCGAGTCCGCGCGCGTGTTCAGCCGCAGCACCAGGGGCTTCGTGATGTCTTTCGCCTTCTCAGCGAGCTTCACGAACTTGGGGACCTTCGCGAGGAGCTTGCCAAGCTTTCCAGCCTTGCCTGCCCACTTCACGATGGTGGCTCCCCCAGAGGCAACCGCCAACACGATCTCGACGATGACGTACCCGATCAGCCAGCCCCGGAAGTGCTCACGGCGAAGGAGATTTGGGTCGTTCCAGCGGTTGGCGAGTGCCTGGATGCCTGCCTCGGCCAGCGTCTTCAGGTTCAACGATGCAGCCAGATCCCACAGGCCCTTCAAGTCCGATACGATCTCGCCGCTCAGCAAGCTGTAGACGAGATTCCACGCCAACTCGATCAGGTCGATAAGTCCTGTCAGCAGATCCCAGACGGATTCCAGCGCTCCGTGGATCAGGCCTGCGGAGAAAGCCAGATTCCCCAGGTAGGCTTTCCCGACGTTCGCGGCGAGATCCTTGACGTCCTGCCACAGTTCATAGGTGATGGAACCCGAGCCCACCTTGCCACGCAGGCTCTTGGCGAACGCTACGCTCGGAATCCAGATGAGGTAGCCTTCACGCGTCTGGGTCGTATCCCAGGCCGCGTCCTCGGCCGGCTTGTAGATGCCGCGGAGCCCAGGACCCCGATTCGCCTCGACAAGGACATTGGCATAATAGCGTTCGTCTTGGCCCCATTGGATGGTGGAGCCCTTGTAGTGCTGCTTGACGATGGCCAGTGCGCCTTCGTTCTTCTTGATCCTATGAAGGACCGCTCCGGGGTCGGGCAGGTTGATGTTGATGTACTTCTTGTAGACGAAGCCGGAGTTTCCATCCTCGAGCGTCACGAAATACCAGTCGCCCGAGAGTTCACGGCTGACGAAGACGCGAGTGTTGAATGAGAGCTTCTTCTTGACCGTGCCGGAAAGGTGAGGCTGCGCTCGAAGGTTCACGCCGTCGCCGTTGGACACCCGGCCAAGACTGGAGACTCCTCTTCCCATCTCGAACGGGAAGCCCTTGGGGATGTTGGCGTTGCCGGCCGTTGAGGCAGGAATTGTGAGGGTGTTCAGGGCTGCCCAGGTCGAGGGGCCCACGATCCCATCCGCACTCAACTTCCTGTCGAACTGGAACTGCCTGACGGCATAGTCGGTGTCCGCTCCAAAGCAACCATCAATGGGCCTTTTATAGAGTCCAGCCCGCCGGAGATGATTCTGGAGGTTGGCCACCGAGGACCCCGTAGAGCCCAATCGAAGCAATTCCTCGGAGACCTCGAAACTTCCTGTTGGTTGGCCCATCGCCCACCCCTGACCTGAAGTCGCGGCGCGTGTGGGCTTGGACTGTACAAAGGCTTGTCAAGACAGACGAAGAACCCAGGGAGAGGGGGTTGGGCCTATCGCAGAGTGTCCTGAAGCGTTGGGTGAGGCATGACCTCCGATGAGTCTTCTCACAGCGCCTTGACGTAACCGGAAACCTTCGGATTGCAGGCGCCCACCTTCTTTAGCGCGGCTTCGGCTGTCTTCTTGTCCGGATGGATGCTTGTCACGATGAACAGCCCCGGCGTCAGGCGCTTGTGCGGCGTGGTCTCGAGGACCAGGAAGCTGCTCGTACAGGCCTGCTCCAGCTGCGCGTTGTCGCGGGATGCGATGGCCTCCTGGACCGTCTTGAAGCTTCCGATGATGGCCGCGTAGCGCGCGGGCCGGTTCCGGAGCTCCTTCACCACTTTGCGGCCAGCGGCATCCCAGCGGTAGGCATCAATCTTCCACTGGTCTGGCTCGGCGGAGAGAAACGCATACTCCCTGTAGAAGCCCTCGACCGGTGAGCCCGGCGTCAGCGGGTATGGGCCGACGTGGGAACTCTCCGGACCCGCGAAGTTCTCATCCCCGTTCCAGGCTTCCGCCACCCCGCCGTCCTTGACCGCGTAGAGGCGGTGATGGCGATGGACATGTTCGAACCCGCCCTCCTGGGTGACGAGGAGTCCCCACTCCCCGGCCTCCAGTCGTACCGGCTGGACGGAGGTCGTGACGTTCTGTTCCTCCTCGCCGGAGGTCCAGCGCTCGGAGGACTCGGCTTGAATCCCGTACGCCATACCGGCGGGCAGCTTCGCCTTGCGCTTCCCGCCAGCCCCGTCGCTCAACTCGAGCTCGAGCTGGCAGGTATCGCCCGCCTTGCGGCAGCCCGTGGCGCGCAGGACGTACATCGCTTCGGTCGTCTCGCTCGCCTTGAAGCGCTTGAGCTCGAGACCTCCCTGCGTCGTGGGCTCGGCGCTGACCGCCCGCGGAACGCTCGCGCCCAGGAGCATGATGAATACCGAACCCAGCGCGGACCGACTTCCAAAGCCCATCTCTCCTGCCTCCCTGATTCCGACCGCAGTGTCCTCCACCTGAGAATTTCACGCCGCCGTTCGGGCCTCCAGGGGGCATCCAAGGAGTACAGTGCCGCCCTTTGGGCGAGAGCGAGGGGATCTCATGGGCTGCTACGTGTTGGGTCTTCAGGAACTCGACCAGACGCAGGTCGCGATCGTGGGCGGCAAGGGCGCGCATCTGGGGGAGCTTTCGCGGATCGACGGCATCCGCGTGCCGGCTGGCTTCTGTGTGACGACCGACGCCTTCCAGCGGATCCTGGCGGAGGCGCCGTCAATCGACGGGCAGCTCCAGCAGCTGTCGCGCCTGAAGCCGGACGACCGGGATCAACTCCGCGCGCTCAGCGCCGAGATCCGCCGGACCCTCGAAGGGACCGCCATCCCTGACGATGTGGCCGTGGCAATCACCCACGCGCACGCCAGTCTCGGTGAGCACGCCGCCTACGCCGTCCGTTCGAGCGCGACGGCGGAGGACCTGCCCACGGCCTCCTTCGCGGGCCAGCAGGACACGTACCTGAACGTCGTGGGGACAGCGGCGATCCTCCAGCACGTCAGCCGGTGCTGGGCCTCGCTCTTCACCGAGCGGGCCGTCATCTATCGCCTGCGGAACGGCTTCGACCACCGCAAGGTCCGCATGGCGGTCGTCGTGCAACAGATGGTCTTCCCGCAGGCGGCCGGCATCCTGTTCACGGCCGACCCCATCACCTCCCACCGGAAGGTCGCCTCCGTGGAGGCAAGCTTCGGCCTCGGTGAGGCCCTGGTCTCCGGTCTGGTGAACGCGGACTCCTACAAGGTGCGGAACGGCGAGGTCATCTCCAAGGCGATCGCCACCAAGCAACTGGCCATCCACGCCTTGCCGGCAGGCGGGACGCAGGAACAGGCGATCGATCCGGAGCGGCAGCAGCAGCCCGCGCTGACGGATGCGCAGGTCGTGCGGCTCGTGCAGCTGGGCCGGCGGATCGAAGCGCACCTCGGCCGTCCCCAGGACATTGAATGGTGCCTGGTCGATGACGCGTTCTTCTTCGTCCAGAGCCGGCCCATCACCACGCTGTTCCCCATCCCCGTGGCCAGCGACCAGGAGAACCACGTCTACGTCTCCGTCGGTCATCAGCAGATGATGACCGACGCCATGAAGCCGCTGGGGCTCTCCCTGTTCCAGCTGACGGCCTTGCGGCCGATGTTCGAGGCCGGCGGGAGGCTGTTCGTCGACATCACCCAGCTCCTGGCTTCCCCGGCGGGCCGCGCGGTCCTCGTGGACGGCCTGGGGAAGAACGATCCGCTGATCCGGGATGCGCTGCAGACCCTCCTCGGACGCAGCGACTTCATCCGGCCACTCCCGGACGCGAGTCCCAGCAGGCCGCCGGCTGGCGGCGCACCCGCCCCGATCGCAACCGATCCGGCCATCGTCGACGAACTGATCGGCGGCAATCAGGCCTCCGTCGCCGCCTTGAAGCGCGACATCCAGACGAAGTCCGGGGCGGCGCTGTTCGACTTCATCCTGACGGACATCCAGGAGCTGAAGCGGCTCCTGTTCGAGCCGCGAAGTCATCAGGCGATCATGGCCGGGATGGAGGCCACCTGGTGGCTCAATGAGCAGCTGCAGGCGTGGCTGGGCGAGAAGAACGCGGCAGACACGCTCACGCAGTCCGTCCCCAACAACGTCACGTCGGAGATGGGGCTGGCGCTCCTGGAGGTCGCGGACGTGATCCGCCCGCATCCGGACGTGGTGGCCTACCTGCGGCAGGTCGAGGATGAAGGCTTCCTGGACGGGATGGACACGCTCGCGGGCGGCCGGGAAGCGCGAGACGCCATCCGCGCCTATCTCGACAAGTACGGCATGCGCTGCGTCGGCGAGATCGACATCACGAAGCCGCGTTGGAGCGAACGGCCCTCCACGCTCGTGCCCATCCTCCTGGGCAACATCCAGAACTTCGAACCGGGTGCCGGCGCGCGGCGCTTCGAGCAGGGACGTCAGGAGGCCTGGAAGAAGGAACAGGAGCTGCTGGAGCGCCTGCGGGCCTTGCCGGACGGGGAGGCGAAGGCTGAAGAGACGAAGCGGATGATCGACCGGGTCCGGACCTTCATGGGGTACCGGGAGTATCCGAAGTACGGCATCGTCAACCGGTACCTCGTCTACAAGCAGGCCCTGTTGGAAGAAGCCGGGCGCCTCGTGCAGGCCCACGTGCTTCGTGAAAAGGAAGACATCTTCTACCTCACGTTCCAGGAGCTCCACGACGTCGTGCGCACGAACCAGGCGGATGACCTGCTCATCCGTCAGCGCAAGGACGCGTTCCGGTCGTATCAAGCGCTCACGCCGCCCCGGGTGCTCACCTCGGATGGCGAGGTCATCGCCGGGGCATACCGGCGCGACGACCTGCCGGCGGGCGCGCTGGTCGGCCTGGCGGTTTCCGCGGGGACCATCGAGGGACGCGCCCGCGTCATCCTGGACATGGCGGAGGCCAGGCTCGAAGCAGGCGACATCCTGGTCACCTCCTTCACGGACCCGAGCTGGACGCCCTTGTTCGTGTCCATCAAGGGCCTGGTGACGGAGGTCGGCGGCCTGATGACCCACGGCGCGGTGATCGCACGGGAGTACGGCTTGCCAGCCGTCGTGGGCGTGGAGCAGGCCACCCGATTGATCCGGGACGGGCAGCGGATCCGCGTGCATGGGACGGACGGATACGTCGAGCTCCTGTCCTGGCCAGACGAGGCGCTCCGGCGGTGATCACCGGAGCGCCAGGGACGACTACTCGGCGACGTACACGAGGGTGTCCCCCTGGTAGAAGGGGCGGTAGCGGACGCCGCCGCACTGCTGGTAGGCGACGCCGCCCACCGTCGTGGCCGCGCAGCCCGCGGGGAGCGTCGTGACGGTGGCCGCGCCCGCCGGTGCCGCCACCACGGTCGTGTTGTTGCCGTAGACGGCGTCCTGACGGGCGGCCGTGCGTCTCGAGGTGCGCCGCGCCACCCGGCGCGACGTGCCGTAGTACTGGGCCAGGGCCACCTCCGGGAGCATGTCTCCCAGGAAGAAGAGCCCCAGCAACATCGCCGCCGCCCGCTGGCGGGGCTTGCGCGAGTGCGTTGTCATTTCGAGCCTCCTTGCTGCGCTCCGCCCTTCGAGTCCGGTGCGAGGAACGACACGCGCGTGGCATCGCGTGGGGGCGTGAACTGGAACTGGTCCGGGGTGAGCTGGGGCGACAGGTTCCACTCGGACAGAGTCACCGAGTACTGCGGCGCTCCCGGCAGGTCCCGCGAGGTGATGACGTACTTGAGCGGCAGGGGCCGCGGGCCGTCCTCGACCCACAGCTCCCAGTCCACGCCGTCGCGGTTGCGGAACGCCAGGTGATGCACGGGCACGCCGTTCACCTTGGCGCGGCCGAGGTATTTCCCGGAGCGCACGTCCTCGGTGAGCGCGGTGTAGGGATTGCTGACGAGCAGGTCACCCCCGGGCGCATCCAATCCGAGCTTCTGCGAGGCCATGTCCAACGTGGCATCCAGGGTGGAGGGGGCGGGCGTCGTCGCATACGCGTTGGCCTGCTCGCCGTGGACCGTGAGTCGCTGGCCGTCATAGAAGAGGTGGAGCCTGGCCAGGTCTCCGGCGCGGTCCACGCGGAGCCGGTTGGGCCGCTGCAGGCGCACGTCGCCCGCGCGCTGCAGTTGGATCTTCTGCCCCGAGTCGAGCACCTCATCGAGCGTCCCCTCGGTGCGGACGGAGAACTCCCGCTGCTCGGCCAGGAAGTCGCCCATCTGGCGCAGGATGCGCTGGGCCTGGGGATCGATCTTGGCCTCGGACTCGGTGCGCTCGGCGGTTGCTTGCTCCTGTTGCGCGCCCGCGAGCAGAGGTGTCGCTCCCAGGAGCAGGGCGAGCAGGGCCCCGCACCACCTCTTCCTCAAGCGTGCACTGCTACCTGTGTCTGTCATGAACCCCTCCTGTCCCCAGGACGTTGGGGACATGGCCGAGGGGCTCCAAGGCTCACCGGTTCAACCGCCGCGCTGTCTGGTGCCTTGCAAAAGGCCGTCACCGCGGACCGACATCAGTGGGAGGCGCCGGGGGGGCCCTTGCCATGCGGGGGCGCGTCGCCGCTGTCGTGGCGCACCTGGGCTGGTGTGCTCCGGATGGCCAACTCCTCCATGGTGGCGAAGGTGCGGAAGGCCCACCAGCCCAGGCTGAACCACGGAGGGGCTTCGAGCCTTCCTTTGACGGCCACATTCATCACGCCCGCCGCCGCGAAGCCCAGCGCCGTCAGCGCGCCCAGGTCCACGTGGCCCTCGGTGGCTCGTAGCAGCTCCACGTTGAGTCCCTTGATGAACGAACTGGCCGCTCGCGCCACGCCGCTGCCCTCCTCGAGGGACCGCAGCAGGGCGTCCCCGTCGGGCAGTTCCTCTCCAGGGCGCACCACCGTGTCCACGCCGGTGCTCCGGCGCACCTCCTCCAGCAGTCGATCGACGTCTATTTCCTCGGGGTCGTGCATGCACAGCACGCTGCCGGTGAAGGGCCGCACCTGCACTTCGCTGATGCCCTCCACCAGCAGCAGGTCGTCCGCCAGCGACGTGGCCACCTTCCCGGCTCGCCGCAACCACGGCAGCCGCAGGCGCGTGCGCCCCGGCGACGTGTGGATGACGTGGATGCTCTTCTCCATGTGCGCTCCCTAGGCCCGGGCCTCGTCCGCGGGCCGCGCGCGTTCGCCTCCGCGAGCCCTCGCTTTCGCTTCCGCCATCAGATCCTCGATGTCCTCGTGCTTCATCGCGGCGCGCGCGATCACCATGTCGACGAAGTGGTAGGCCGCGGTGGCCACCTCCACGAGGAGCGGCCGCAGATGCTTGGTCACCAGCACGGTGCCCGCGCCCGCGCCGTAGCCCATGAGAAAGGAGGGGAGGTCGAACTTCATGAAGGTGTCTCCAGGGAAGAGGTTGTGTCCGTCACCCGCCGCGCCCGGCGCACCACCTGAGCGCCCCACGCGGGCGTCGCGCCCACCAGGGCCGGGAGCAACAGTCCCGCGGCCAGCCCGCCGAACGTCAGCGGCGTGGGCGCTGGAAGGCGCAATACCCGCCGCAGCGGCGGGAGGGTGAGCGCCGCCACGTGCAGGGCCGTGGCACCGCCGACGAAGGTGTAGATGCGCCACTCGCCGTCCGTGGGGATATGCCGCCGCGCCTCCCGGGGCGCGCGGCACACGGCCGAATAACCGAGCTGCACCGCGGTGAGCGTCCCGAACGCCAGCGGTGGTCCACCCAGTGCCATCCCCAGTGCTCCGACGCCCGCCATCAGCGCGCCGTCCCGCGCCACCCGCCGCACCGCCGGTCTCGTGAGCAGCGGCATCCCCGGTGGCGCCGGAGGCCGGTCGAGGATGGCCGGGTCTCCCGGCTCCAGCGCCAGGGCGATTCCCGGCAGCGTGTCCGTGAGGAGGTTGATCCACAGCAACTGCAGCGGCGAGAGCGGCTCCCGCAGCCCCAGCAGGCTCGCGCCCAACACCAGCGTCATCTCCGAGAGGTTGGTCGCGAAGAGGAAGCGCAGCGCCCGGCGCAGGTTGTCCTGGACGATGCGGCCTTCGCCCACCGCGGACATGATGCTGCGCAGGTCCTCGCTGGCCATCACCACATCCGCCACCGCGCGCGCCATGTCGCTGGAGCGCACGCCCACCGCCACGCCCACGTCCGCGGCCCGGAGCGCCGGGGCGTCGTTGATGCCGTCTCCCGCCATGGCGACGATGGCTCCCTGCGCGCGCAGGGCCTTCACCAGCTTCCGCTTGTCCTCCGGAGTCACACGCGCCAGCACCGCGGTGCGGGCGAGCCCGTCCGAAAGCGCCTCTCCCGACAGCTCGAGCAGCTCCGCCAGCTCATGCGGGGTGAGGGTGTCCCCCTCCAATCCCACCTGCCGGGCGACGGCCTCGGCCGTGCGGGGCTGGTCTCCCGTCAACACCACCGTGCGGATGCCCGCGCCTCGCGCCTGGCGCACCGACTCCGCCGCGCCCTCGCGGAGCGGGTCCCTCAGCCCCACGAAGCCGATGAAGGTGTACCCCTCCGTCGGCGCGGGGCCCGCGTCCCCGTCGAGCCGCCGCCAGGCCAGCGCCAGCACGCGCAGCCCGTCCGCCGCCAGCGCGTCGTTGCGCCTCGCCAGCCGCTTCCGCTGCTGTGCGTCCAGCGGCCCTTTCGAGTCCCGTTCGCAGATGGCCAGCACCTGCTCGGGAGCTCCCTTGATGAAGGCCACCGTGCCATCGCCGGGCGCATGGTGGACACTCAGCACGTAGTGGATGGCCTCGGAGCGCTCGCGGAGGTGGCGGCGAGGGAAGGCGCGGCGCAGCGCGGCCCCGTCCAGCCCCGCGGCGTGCGCGGCGGCCACCAGCGCCTTCTCCGTGGAGCTGCCGGACACCTCCAGCGTCGTGCCGCGGTGGTGGATGTCCACGTCGCTGTTGAGCAGTCCCAACGCCAGCGCCAGCGTGGGTGGATCCTCCAGCACGGCCTGGGGGCGCGGACGCAGCGAGGACAGCTCCAGGGGGCCCTCCCCCAGGTCCAGCACCTCCAGCCGCATCTCGTTGCGCGTGAGGGTGCCCGTCTTGTCCGCGCAGATGATGGTGACGCCTCCGAGCGCTTCGGCGGCCACCACGCGCCGCACCACCATGCCGCGCGCGTGCAGCCGCTGCATGGCGCGCAGCAGCGCCGCGGTCGCCACCAGGGGCAGGCCCTCGGGAAGCGCCGCCACGCCCAGCGCCACCGCGCCGCGCAGCACCTGGGGCCCGGAGCGGCCGTGGGCCAGGCCCGCCAGGGCGGACAGCGTCGCCGCGCCCACGGAGGCCGCCGCCACGCGCCGGTCCAACTGGCCCATCTTGCGCGTCAGCGGCGTGGACGGCGCGGACTCCTGCGCCACCAGCTCCCGCACGCGCGCCATCTCCGTGTCCGCGCCCGTGGCCACCACCAGGGCGCGCCCACGTCCCGAGGCCACCGCGGTTCCCGCGAACAACAGCGGCGTCCGCTCGGCCAGCGGCGCCCGCGCATCCACCGGCGCGGCCTGCTTGGGTTGCGGCTCGCTCTCGCCGGTGAGGGGAGCCTCGTCCGCGCAGAGCCGGTGCGCCTCCAGCACGCGCATGTCCGCGGGCAGCACGTCTCCGGCGCGCAGCAGCACCACGTCCCCGGGCACGAGCTCCGCCGCGGGCACCGTGAGGAGGACGCCGCCGCGCAGCACCTGTGCCGCACCCGCCTCCAGCTTCTGCCACGACGCGAGCAGCTCCTGGTTGCGGCGCTCGATGCGGTAGCCGATGCCCGCGTTGAGCCCCACCACCGTGAGGATGGCGGTCGCCTCCAGCCCGTCTCCCGCGAGCACCGAGGCCCCCGCCGAACCCAGCAGCAGCATCGTGGGCACGGTGGCCAGCTGCGAGCCCATCATGGCCAGGCGCGAGCGCGGTGCCTCCTCCTGCATGACATTGGGGCCAAAGCGCTTGAGCCGCCGGGCCGCCTCCTCGGTGGTGAGGCCCTGCTCCGTACCGTCCAGCCGGGCCAGCACCGCGTCCACGGTCATCGCATGCCACGGCTCCTGCTGTCCGCGCCGCGCGTGTTGCACCGGGCCGGCCTTGCGCGGCGTGGGGCCTTGGGCGGTCTGTGTGTCGGGCTCCTGGCGCAGCCGGGCCAGCAGCGGGGCCTGCGGCGCGTAGCGCACCAGCAGCCGTCCCGTGCGGGGTTCCGCGCTCACGTCCACGACGCCGGGCCAGGTGGCGAAGGTTCGCTCCAGCCTCCTGCCGAGGAAGGCGTTCCACCGCAGGTCGGGGACCTCCAGGCGCAGCCTGCGCGCCGCGGTCGAGTGGCGCACCACCCGCGCGGGTGCGCACTGCCCGTCCATGAGGAACACCACCATTAGCGACCCCCTGACCGGGTCTCAGAGAGGTGGGGATGGTGGCCCGCCGGAACAAGTCAGCCCGGCGGGCCAGCGAAAGCCGCGGGGGCGACACCGTGCGCGGGTCGTTTCACCGGTCAACACCCGGTCCACCCTCGCGCTGGATACCTATGGGTCCCGGGCGGATTCACCGGTGAAGAGTGCGAAGTCGGGCCCGCTGTAAGCCAACTGAGTCAAGCTCTGAAGGAGTGAAGCCATGCGTCTCAATGGCGCCATCCGTGACAGTTCAATCTCGTAGGTCTTGTCGAACCAGCGCCAGGGAGTGGCGTGGGCGTGCTTGACGACAAGCTCGCCCATGCTCTTTCCTCACGACATGAAGACGCCTCTCTCCTTGTTCGTGAGTGCCGCGTTCACCCTTGCCTCTGTCCCCGCGCTCGCCCAGGACCGCGCGGATGATTTGCTCAGCGGCAGGCCTCCCCCCACGGGCACCGGGATGCTCGTCACAGGCAGCATCTTGTCCGGCGTGGCCGCGGTGAACCTGCTCTCCTCGCCTCTCTGCAAGACGAGCCTGATTCCTCGCGACACGCAGGATGTCTGTCTTGGGTCCTCCCTGGTGATTGGCGGCGTCCTCGCGGCCGTGGGGCTCCCGCTCCTGTTCGTGGGCATCAGCCGCCACAACACCTACGTCGAATGGAAGCGGCAACACCGCGCCATCTCGTTGCTCACCGACGTTGGCGTCGCGCCGACTCCAGGGGGAGCCGCGCTCACGTGGAGCGCCTCGTTCTGAAGGCTCAACCGGAGCGGCGGCGCCGCGACTTCGCCCGGCGCTGCGGCGCCTTCTCGCGCTGCGGTGCCTTGACGGCCTCGGGCGTCCGGGCGAGGTGGAGCATCTGGTAGAGGCTCAGCAGCATCATCGTCACCGCGCGGGACGCGTCCGGGGCAGGGGACGCTTCAGCCGCCGCGTCCTTCGGGGCATGGGGGAGCCAGGACTCCTCCAGCCGGATCCGGAGCCGGAGGCGCTCCCCGGTGATGCGCAGCCGCTGAAGCTTCGCACCGGGCGGAAGGCGCACCGCCTCCCGGGCCCGGTCCAATGACAGCGCCGCGAGCCGTGGGTGCCGCTTCGCCTTCACGCGCAGCCGGGCGTCCAGGAACAGGGTGTCGTACTCCTTGGTCTTCTTGCGGCGCCGGGGCCCGTTGGGTCCCGGGTCGCTGACCTTGTTCCTGCGGCGCTCCACCGCGCTCAGCCGCAGGTGCGCGCCATCCGCCAGCCGCGTCTCCAGCGTGAGCCACGGGTCCAGCACATCCGACACGGCCTTCGAAAGGAGCTTCAGGTCATAGAAGCTCGAACCCGGCCCCTCGGGACGCGGGTCGGGACGAAGCCGCAGGCGCACGGGCGTCTTGGGTGCGAGGTCGTCCTTGAGGCGCAGGAGCACCCGGCGGACCAGCTCCGGCCGGCGGTCCAGCGCATCGCCAGGATGGCCCTCGGCGTGGAAGCGATTGGGAAGCAGACTGCGAAACCACAGCACGATGCCCAGCCCGACCGCGAGGGTTCCCGCCACGACATCCAGGGGGCCGTCGGCGGTGCCGGCAACCCATAGGAGCAGGAGGAAGACCCCGATCCTCGACAGGGAGATCAGCCGGTGCCCCACGCGGCTCCGGAAGCGGCGGGCCTTCTGGGTGGACGGGAGCGCCGCCAGGGCATCCATCACCCCTGGCAGGGGAGCCTCGAGCTCCAGGGCCTGCGACTTCGGGTGGATGCCTTCAACGGATGCCACGCGGCCCTCCTGCTTGCACGGGCGTGTTCGGGAGCGGGCATGCTAGCCGTCGCGGCGAGACATTCCACGTGGCGGGAAGGTCCGCCTCGCAGAACACACAGACGAACCAGGCCTCCTTCACGAGGTTGATTTCGCCGCACTGCGTGCAGCGCCGGAAGACGGCCTCGTGCGTGAAGCCAGCGGGGGGACTCAGCCCCGCGTTCGTGAGGGCCCATTCGACGGCGGCCCAGCAGGTCGTGTCCGGGCAATACCCCGTCGACTGATTCGAGACTTCCGTCACGAAGGGAGCCGGGCTCCCTCGTTGGAAACGGATCTCTCCGGCTGCCAGCACTTCTTCGCCCCCCGCGCATGCAACGTGCTCGGAGCGTCGTGGGGCCAGCCGCAGGCGTCCCTGGAGGTCGACGACGTATGTAGCCCCTTCGACGAGGGCGTCTGGCGTCGCATCGAGCCACGCCTCGACGTCGCGTGGTGCCACGATGGGAAATCCCACCGGGGCGTTCTCGACGGCGAGGCGTATCGCCTCCGGACCGATGTAGGAGTAGGCGTGTAGTTGCATGCCTGCTCCTCTACGGCCGAAAGGGCGTCGGCTGACTCAGGTCCCCGGGGCGGCCGCTCGGAACTCTCGCAGGCTCATCTCCAGGTCCCCTCCCGCCGCATCTCCAGGGGGAGGGCACTTTCGGGCCGGGCCATGAAGGACTCCACGCCCTGCAGGACGGCACGGCACAGCTCGTCGGACGCCACTTCACCCAACGACGCCGTGCCGCACTGGATGGCGATGCGGCCCTTCTTCGCCCGTTTGACGCGCAGGCTGAAGGATGAGTCCGCGCCCACGAAGCGGTGGTCCGTCGCGCCGCCCACCACCAGCGCCTTGAGCCCTCCGCGCAGGTCCGCGAACGCGATGACGAGCATCATGCCTGGTCCGGGGACCTGCCCTTGGAGGTGCAGGTCCCCGCGTCGCTCGTGAAGGTCATGTGCCCCAGGTCGAAGCCCGAGCGGTCGGGGGCCTGGGAGCTCTACGATCCGGCCACGGGCGCCTGGGCCGTGTCAGGCGCCATGTCCACGCCGCGCTACAACCAGGCGACCACCGCGCTGAGCACGGGCGACATCCTGGTCGCGGGCGGTTACCTGAGCCCCAGCGCGCAGAACACCACGGTGGAGCTGTACCGCCCGTGACGTGAAGCGGGGACTCACCGCCGCCTTTGACGGGGGGAGTCCTTGGTGCGTCTGTCCCTCGGCCTCAAGAGGTCTGGGCGCTTGAAGCGCAGCCTGGCCGCTGGAGGCCGGCGGCCCTTGCCTGCGCCGGGCCTCGTCGCGAGCTTGAACCATGAGTGTCAGAGGAGCTTCGCGATGGAACTCACACCTCAAGCAGTAGCCATCCCCAAATCGACCGAGCACCTTGAGAAGGGGAAGTACGGCCCCATCTTTCCGAAGACTCCCGCCTGTTACGGCTTCACCATCGTCGCCAACGTCAAACCGGGGCGCGCCGATACGATGCGCGGCTACGGTCAGCGATTGGCCGAGTCCCTGAAGACCGAGCCCCACCTGCTGGCGCCGCTCAAGCTCCACTACCTGCGCTGGGTGCTCTTCGATAACGACACCCGGTTCATGTACCAGGGCATCTTCGATACCGATTTCGACAAATACACCGAGGACGCGGTCGTCATCTTCACGCGCTCCGGCATCAACACGGCCTTCGAGAACCTCGAGGGTTTTCCCATGGACTGGAAGACCAACACGCAGGCGTTCATCCAGTTCATCCGGGACCACCAGTGCACCAGCTTCCTGGAGTACGGCGAGTATCCGTACTTCACGAGCGATGAGATCAAGAAGGCCCTGAAGCTCAAGGCCGCGTTCTCCGAGATGATCGAGCAGATGCAGTAGGACCGCAGCGAGAAGGGCCTGTCATGAGCACCCAGCCCGCACGGACGTACAACCAGGACCACGCGCCCCGGCGATATGCGAAGGGGCATCGGCGCGTCAGCGTCTACACGTCCTGGAGCTACCCCGGAGAGGCCAATCGGGATCCGACCGAAATGGACAATCGGTTCTCGACGATGACCGAGGTCCGCCGGGTGCTCTGGCCCACGTATGAGTCCCCGCAGTGGGCGGACCCGCGGAGGTTCCAGCAGGGCATCTCCGGCTCGCTGGAGCTCTTCTTCTGGGCCTGGGTGCGGTTCCAGAAGGTCGTCGAGGAGGCCACCGGGTACGCGGTCCCCATGTTCCAGCGGGTGGATCAGGCGGGCTTCACCCTGCCGCTCGACGAGCGGGTCCTCGCCGACGCGGACACGCTGCTCGTCTTCAGCCTGGACCACAACGTCACCGAGCAGGTGGCGGCTCCGGAGGAGATCGAAGCGGTCCGCGCGTTCCTCGCGCGCGAAGGCACCTGCCTGGTGATAGGCCCTCACCATGACGTCGGGCACTCGGAGGACATGCAGGAGCGTGCCCTCGAGTACGCCCACCATGGCGACGCACTGGTGCCTCGCCAGCAGCGCTTTGGCAGTTATGCGCGCTCGTTGATGCAGGGGCTGGGAATCCCCGTCGAGAATCGCTGGGGCCTCCGCCCGGCCGTCATCGAGGGAACGAGCCGGAGTGTCCCGCTGACGGTGCGCGAGGACCTGGACACCCGCGGCTGGCTCAACGGGGTCCAGAACTTCAACTTCCACATGCACCTGCCGCATTACGCGGTCACGACGGACGACGCCCGTTCGGTTCGCGTCCTGGCGACGCAGCCCATTGATCTGACCCGGCCCCATCCCTTCACGAACGCGGGGAACACCGAGTTCAACGCCCTGGTGTGGATGCCGCCTGGCGACGGCAGGGCCGGTGACGTGCTGGTGGCGGACTCCACCATCTTCAGCACCCTGTTCGGGGCGGACGAGAGCCTCGAGCGCTTCTGGAAGAACCTGGCCACCGACCACTGACATGCTCGAACTGGACGACATCCAGAGCGGAGTGCTCCGGCCCCGGCCCACGCCGTATGTCGCGACCTACATCCTCCTGCGCATCGACGACCGGAGGGCAGGGCGGGAGTTGATGCGCCGGCTTCTCCCGGTGGTGTCCTCGGCCGCGCATCCGGAGCGTCCGGCCGCCGAATGCTGGGTCAGCGTCTCGCTCACGTATTCCGGGCTCGAGGCGCTGGGCGTGCCAGGGGACTCCCTGGACAGCTTCGCGTGGGAGTTCCGGCAGGGGATGGCGGCCCGGGCGAGGGCGCTGGGGGACGAAGGGGAGAGCAGCCCCGAGCAGTGGGAATCGCCGCTGGGAACTCCAGACGTCCATGTCGTGCTGACGATGCTCTCACCGGACCAGGCCCGGCTCGATGCCGCGCTGGAGCGCGCGGGCGGGGCCCTGCGGGAGCTGGGCGGCGTCCAGGCCCTCTGGCGTCAGGACTGCCACGCGCTCAGCACGGAGCGGGAGCCGTTCGGGTTCAGGGATGGCATCAGCCATCCGGCTGTCGAGGGAAGCGGCATTCCAGGAAGCAACCCCCACGAGGCGCCGCTCAAGGCAGGTGAGTTCGTCCTGGGCTACCCTGACGAGACAGGCACCCTGCCACCCATGCCCCAACCCGACGTCCTGGGCCGCAATGGGACGTACATCGTCTTCCGCAAACTCCATCAGCGGGTGGCCGCGTTCCGGCAGTACCTGAAGCAAAGCGCGAGCAGGCCCGAGGACGAGGAGCTGCTGGCGGCGAAGATGATGGGGAGGTGGCGCAGCGGCGCGCCCCTGGCGCTGTGCCCGCACCATGACGATGCCTCCCTGGGCGCCGACCCCCGGCGCAACAATGACTTCCACTACGCGGACGACCCGACCGGCTACAAGACACCTCCCGGGTCGCACGCCCGGCGCGCGAACCCCCGTGACGCGTCCGTCGCGGGAGTGGTGAGACTCCACCGGATGATCCGGCGCGGAACCGCCTACGGGTCCGAGCTTCCCGAAGGCGTCCTCGAGGATGACGGAGCCGACCGGGGGTTGATGTTCGCCTTCATCGGCTCGCACCTCGGACGGCAGTTCGAGTTCGTGCAATCCGAGTGGATCAACGGCGGTGAGTTCCTGGGGTTGGGGGAGGCGAAGGATCCGCTCGTTGGCGCCCACGACGGAACCGGGGAGTTCGCCTATCCAAGGCGGCCCATCCCCCGGTGTCTCAAAGGCCTGTCGCGGTTCGTGGTCACCCGAGGAGGCGAGTACGGCTTCATGCCCGGCCTGCGCGCCCTGCAATGGCTGGCGGACCTGCGGTCCTGAACGCCCGGTGAATCACTTCTCCAGGTCTCCGACGATCTTCTGGAAGGGCGACGGCTGGCCGGACAGCTTCTGGAAGAAGTTCCGGGCGTCGGTGCCTTCGTCGTAGTTCTTGAAGGCCTGGTCGTTGCTGTTCTTCCCGTCGGGCTTCAGGCCCGAGTAGTCCTGGCGGGAGGGCAGGCCGTGCTCGGCGCGGATGGCGTTCTCGGACGGGGCCCAGTTGTTCTTCGTGTGCGGGGTGGGGCGCAGGCCAATGGTCTCGAACTCCTCCGAGAGGCGGAGGCGGTTGTCCACGGTGGACTTCATGTTGTCCGAGTGCGCCGGGTGCTGCTTGAAGACGTCCGCGTTGCTGTGCTTGCTGGCGGCCAGGGGGCTCACCTGGAGGCCGTTGGACGCGCGCCAGGCGTGGACGGACTCGTGGCCCAGGCTGTTGAAGCGCTGGCCGCCGCCGTTCTCGTTGTACTTGATGTCGCTGGCCGTGCCGGCGCCGGGCTGACCGTCGAAGCGGTACGCCGGGCGGGTGGACGACAGGGTGCCGTCGTTGCGCGGCACATGCGAGTTGGGCATCGCCGAGTTGCGGCCCGAGTAGATGTCCATCGCCGTCAGCGGCTTGCTCTGCATGCCCGTGGCGCCGGGGTTCACGGCCTGGGTGCGGCCGTTGATGTCATTCAGCATCTGGTTGCCCACGGGCTTGCTCGTGAGGCGGTTGGTGGAGTTGCGCACGTCCTGCGTGAAGTCCGCGAACTGCGCGCCGGACTGGCCGCTGTCACGGCGGGTCCGGATGCCCTGGAGCTTGGGGTCCACCACGCCGTAGTCCGTGGGCTTGAGGTTGTTCTTGCCCGCCTGCAGCTCCGCGGGAGACGCCACCGGCTTCGGCTTCGCGGTCTCGGGCTTCGCCGGCACGCTGCCGCTGCGGGGGCGGGAGGTGGAGCTGGAGCCGAACGACGAAGAGGGCTTGGAGAACGAAGAGGAGCGCAGCTTCATGGGAAGGCCTCGGGAGTGGAGTGCAGCGACGGACCACCCCTAGTGCACCCCGCGTGCCCACCGTTTCACGGCCCTTCGCTTCGTGATTCCAGGAGGTTACGTCGAAGTGGAGGCCCCGCCCTGGTGACTGGCGTCGGGGGCCTGATGTCTCCAGACATCAGGCCCCGACCCTCCACTGTCAGTTCGCGGGCCCGATGTAGATCTGCTTCACGACCTGCGTCTGGTTTCCCGCCGCATCCGTGGCGGTCACCAGCAGCGGGACGAAGCCCCGGTTGACCAGGTCCACCGTGTGGGTGACCGTGCCCGTGCCGCTGTCCACCGTGCTGGTCTCCAGCCACTGGGTCGTCACGCGCGTGGGCGTGGCGTCCTGGATGGAGGAGGTGACGACCACCAGGGGACTGGAGAGCGTCTCATCCTCCCGAGGCGAGACGATGGTGACGACGGGAGGCGTGAGGTCCACCGACACCGTCATCTGCTTGCGCGTGACGGCACCGCTCGCATCGGTGGCGGTCAGCTCCACGACATGGGTGCCTTCCACGAGGTCGAGGAAGGTGAGGACAAAACCCCCGCTGAAGTCCGGCGTCACGGGGATGGGCTGGCCCCCGTCCACCGTGAAGGAGGCCTGGGTGATGGACGCGCCACCAGCACGAGGCGTGCTCCAGCCGCAGGCCATGAGGGTCGTCTCCTGCGTGTAGCGCGGCAGGTTGCACATCGTGACGTTGGGCCCATCGTCCGGCGGCTCCTGCACTGTGACGTGGAAGCCGCACGTGGAGGTATTTCCAGCGGCGTCCCGGGCATCCACCACCGTCAGCGTCTGGCCCACGGGGAACAGGCTCCCGGACGCGGGCCGGTAGCTCACTGTGACGGCCGACACCGCGTCGGTGGCGGTGGCCGCCGGATAGCTGACCGTGGCACCTGTGGCACTGGCCGCCACCACCGTCACGTCCTGGGGACAGGTGAGCGCGGGCGCCGTGGTGTCCACCACCGCGACGGTGAAGACGCAGGCCGCGGTATTGCCCGCCTCGTCGCGGGCCGTGGCCGTCACGGCCGTCTGACCCAGCGCGAACAGGCCGCCGCGCGCGGGGCTGTAGGTCACCTCCGGCTGCGGCGTGACGTCGTCCGTGGCCATGGCGTCAGGCCAGGTGGCGATGGCACCCGCGCCGCTCGTGGCCTCCACGGTGACGGCCGGAGGACAGGTCACGGACGGCGGCGTCGTGTCGTCGATGCCCTCCCCAACCCTCCACAGCTCGGTGCCGGTGAGCCCGTCATCGGCGGTGAAGTACAGGACGCCTCCGCTGACGGTCAGCTGATCCGGTACCGACGATTCCGGTCCCTCCCGGAGGTCCGCCACCCGCCGGGTGCCCTCCGGGGTGCCATCGGTCACCCACAGCTCGCGGCCGGTGGTCCCGTCATCCGCCGTGAAGTAGATGAGGTCCCCGAACACCGTGAGCTTCTCGGGCGAGGAGCCCTGCGCGCCGGGACGGATGTCCTTCACGAACTCCACCGCCTGCGCGCCATCCGTCCGCCACAGCTCCGCCCCGAACGTGCCTTCGTCCGCGACGAAGTACAGCCAGGGCCCCACGGACAGCCACTGCTTCGGCCACGCGTCGCTAAACCACTTACTCGGCAGCGACAGGAGGCGCACGGTCCCCTCGGACGTGCCATCCGTCCGCCACAGCATGGGCACCCCGTTCTCCGAGGTGGTGAAGTACAGGCCTCCCTGTCCGGGCGTCAGGTAGTCGTAGCTGTACTCGAAGGGGCGGACGGTCCCCGTCGGCACGACGTCCGTGACCTTCACCGTCCCGGCCTCGGTGCCGTCGGTCCGGTGGATGAAGGGAACGCCTGTGTCGTCGTAGGCCACGAAGTAGAGCAGGCCCTCGTAGGGCGTGAGGTCACTGGGGACAGAGGGTGCATTTCCCGACCGGATGTCCTTCACGCGCACGGTCCCGTTCGGCGTGCCGTCCGTCTTCCACAACTCCATGTCGCCCGTGCCCTCAAAGGGCGTGAAGAAGAGCGTCCCATTGAACGGGGTGAGGCTCTGGGGCGCGGAGCCGCCCGGCCCCGGAATGAGATCCAGGACGAGCGTGGTGCCCGCTTCCGTCCCGTCGCTCCGCCACAGCTCCACGCCCGTCGTCCCGTCATTGGCCCGGAAGTAGAACGTCCCGTCCCCCATCCCCACGAAGCCATCCGGCGCGACGCCGTTCGTCGGCCCGGGGAGGATGTCCTTGAGCAGGCGCGTGCCTTCCGCGGTGCCATCGGTAATCCAGGCCTCGGGGCCGGAGACACCGTCGTTGGTGCTGTAGACCGCCTTGTCGCCCACATTCCACATGAAGCCACCGGAGGACTTCTGGCCCGGCGCGATGTCCTTGATGAGCACCGTGCTCCCGGGCGTGCCCCGGCTCTTCCACGGCTCGAAGCCGGACTCCAGCGTGTAGGCGCTAAGGAAGAGCGTGCCGTCGACGTCCACCAGGGTCACCGGTCGCGAGCTGTTGACCGGCGACGTCCTGAGGTTGCGCACCAGCCGGGTGCCCGCCGCCGTGCCATCCGTCCGCCACAGCTCGCGGCCCCAGAGGCCATCATCCGCGGAGAACCACGCGAAGCCGTCTCCAGCCGTGGCCGCGGTCGGGCCGGAGCCGGCCGCGCCGGGCCAGATGTCCTGGACCAGCACCGTGCCCGCTTCCGTCCCATCGCTCTTCCACAGCTCCTTCCCGTGGACGTCATCCTGCGCGGAGAACAGCAGCACTCCGTCCAGGTCCACCAGCGGCACGGGCGAAGCGCTTCCAGCGCCGGGCAGGACGTCCCGGACCAGCACGGTGCCCGCTTCCGTCCCGTCGCTCGTCCACAGCTCCGTCCCGTGGACGGCATCGGTGGCGCTGAAGAAGAGCCTTCCCCCCGAAGTCATCAGGTTCGAAGGATTGGAGCCCGTCGCGCCCGGGGAGATGTCCTTGAGGCGCCGTGTGCCGTCGGGCGTCCCGTCCGTCACCCAGGGCTCCTGGCCGGACGTGCCGTCGTCCGCGGTGAAGAAGACGCGCGAGCCCAGTGCCACCAGGGAAGTGGGCCGGGAGCCTCCTGCTCCCGGTTGGATGTCCTTGATCATGAAGGTGCCCGGGGCTACCCCGTTGCTCCGCCACAGCTCCAGGCCGTGGGTGCCATTGTCCAGCGTGACGTAGAGCACTCCATTCAGCACCACCGACGCTTGCACGGAGATGCTCGAGTCCGGCCCCGGGCGGACGTCCTTCACCAGCGAGGTGCCGAACGCGGTGCCATCGCTCCGCCACAGCTCATAGCCCGTGGTGCCGTTGTTGGCGAAGAACAGCAGCGTGCCATTCACGTTGCGCAGCCCGGAACTCAAGGCGCCGGAATTGCTCCCCGGGAAGATGTCCTTCACCAGCACGGTGCCGTTCGGCGTGCCGTCGCTCTTCCAAAGCTCCTGGCCGGTGGTGTCACCGTTGGCGACGAAGAACAGCGTTTCATTCACCGCCGTCAACGCCGAGGGCCGGGAGTCGGTCCAGACGTTGAGGTCCTTCACGAAGACCGTGCCGCCCGCGGTCCCGTTGCTCTTCCACAGCTCACCCGTCGAGAAGAAGACCGTGTTTCCCACGCGGGTCAGGTTCTGGGGCTCGTTGGAGAACCCCTGCGACCCCGCGCTGTTCACGCGCGTCGTCCCGCCCTCGGACCCGTCGCTCGTCCACAGCTCGTAGTTGGACGCCGGTCCGCCGGAGGACGTGAAGACCACCGAGTTTCCCAGGCGCACCGGGTTGTTGGGAGAGGCGCTGGAGTCTCCAGGCCGGAAGTCCTTCACCAGCGAAACCGGCGCCTCCAGGCGCTGGCGGGTGGAGACCGGTTCGGGCGCGGCCTCCTCCTGCGTTCGTGTCTCGCCGCATCCCGCCCCGACCAGCACCGCCAGACTCCATCCCCACCGCCAAAGACATCCATTCCGCATGGGTTTGTGTTCCCCCTTGGACGCGGCCGGACGGCCTCCAAGAGCCAATACTGACCGCGCCTGGACCCATCTACTCCAAATGTTGACTTCAGGACAGTGCCACCTGGAACACCAGACAAGCGCGTTATCATGGATTGTCTGATTGTTTTGGTTTGCCCATGGAATACGAAGGCGCGGGGAGGAACAAGGGGTCCTCCCCGCGCCCAGCGTCACCACTGGCTGTTACCGGATGGTCCAGGCCACGGTGCCGCTGCAGCTGCTGCTCGAGTAGCAGCCAGCACGGAGCTGGTAGCTCCCGCTGCCGCCCGCGGGCACCGTGTAGACGAAGTTCGAACCCACGCCACCGCATGCGTCATCGTTGAAGGTCACCTGCGTGCCGCTCGGACCGTAGAGCCGCAGATAGGTGTCACCGGAGAAGCTCGAGCCCGTCACACCGCAGGTTCCCAGCGTGAGGACCTGCCCCGCCGTCAAGCTGAGGGTCTGGTTCACCGTGCTTACCGTGGCGCTGCTGGTGTTGCTCGCGCTGTACTGGAGG
The DNA here is from genome assembly GCF_003611605.1 of Corallococcus sp. AB011P. NCBI lineage: Bacteria > Pseudomonadati > Myxococcota > Myxococcia > Myxococcales > Myxococcaceae > Corallococcus > Corallococcus sp. AB011P. The sequence continues at coordinate 27,289 of NZ_RAVX01000020.1, read as the reverse complement.
GGCCCGGAGCCCGGCGCCGCGCTGAGCGTCCAGGCCACGGTGCCCGTGCAGCGGGTGCTCGCGGAGCAGCCTGCTCGGAGCTGGTAGTTGCCGCCGGCGCCCGCCGGCACCGTGTAGACGAAGCTCGAGCCCGCACCACCACACGCGTTGTCGCTGAAGGCCACCTGTGTGCCATTCGGGTTGTAGAGGCGCAGGTAGGTGTCACCGGTGAACGTTGAGCCCGCCACGCCGCAGGTTCCCACCGTGAAGGTCTGTCCCGCCGTCATCGCGATGGTCTGGTTGGCCGTGCCCGTCGTCGCATCGCTCGTGTTGCTCGCGCTGTAGCTGAAGGGGCTGTAGTTGGGGAAGGGCGGATACTGCACCGTCACCATCACGGACGCGCTGGAGGTGACATTGCCCGCGGCGTCATATGCCTTGGCGGATACCGAGTGGAGCCCGGCGGTGGTGTAGATGTACCAGGGCACCGAGAAGGGCGCGGTGGTGCTGGTGCCGGCCGGCATCCCGTCCAGGAAGAACTCGACCCGGGCCACCCCGACATTGTCGCTGGCCGAAGCCGTGACGATGTACGACGTCTCGCGCAGGAGGATGTCGTTCGGCGCGGGGTAGGTGATGGAGACCGTGGGCGCGATGAAATCATTGTTCAGGGTCACATTCAGGCTGGTGCTGCCCACGTTCCCCGCGCCGTCGTACGCCTTGGCCGTCAGCGTGTACGCGCCGTTGACGAGCGCGCGTGTGGCCCAGTCATGGGTGAAGGGCTCACTCGTGTCCGTCCCGAGCAGCGTGGCGCCCCGGTAGAACTCCACCCGCGTGATGCCGGAGTGGTCGTCGCTCGCGCTGGCCGCCAGCGTGACGGTCCCCTGCAGGACGGCGCCCTCCACCGGCGACGTGAAGGAGACCCCCGGCGCGACGGCGTCATTGTCCACCGTGATGTTCACGGTGGCCGAGTTCGCCAGGTTGTACGCCGCGTCCCAGGCCCGCGCGGACACCGTGTGGGTGCCATTGGCCAGCTGGGTGCTGCTCCACGTGAGGGTGTACGGCGCAGTGTTGTCGATGGCCACGGTGTTGCCGTCCACCTTGAACTCCACGGAGGTGACCCCGCGGTTGTCGGAGGCGTCGGCCGAGAACACCAGGCTCCCCCTCACGGTCGCTCCCGCCACGGGCGAGGTGAGGGTCACGGTGGGCGCAGTGAGGTCGTTGTCCAGCGTGAAGGTGAGCCACTCGGAGTAGACGAGATTGCCCGCCGTATCCAGGACCTCGGCCCGGACCCGGGTGGGGCCATTGGGCAGGTTCCGGGTGTACCAACTGCAGCTGTACGAGGGACTGTAGGCGTTGCACAGGATGGTGTTGTTCAGCTCCGCGCGGAAGTCCACCCGGGAGACAGGCGTGTTGTCCGTCGCCGTGGCGGTGAGCGACACCGAGCCGCTCAGCACGGCGCCCGCGGCGGGCGACACAACGGCCACCGTGGGCGGCGGGTCCACCGTGATGTGCACGGGCGCCGACGTCGTCACCTTCCCGGAGGCGTCGTAAGCGCGGGCCGTCAGCGTATGCGGGCCGGGCGGCGCGGTCTGGACGTTCCAGGGGATGCCGAACTGGGCCTGGACGCTCGTGCCGAGCAGCACGGTGTCATCGAGGTAGAACTCCACGCGGGTGACGCGGATGTCGTCGGTGGCGTTGGCCACCACGCTCCTCGACCCGCCCACCGTCGCTCCATCCACGGGGGCGATGAGGCTCACCGTGGGCGCGGCGTAGTCGTTGCGGATGTACAGATTGACGGACGAGGCCCGGGCATTGCCCACGGCGTCGTAGACCCGCACCATCCAGTAGACCATGCCGTTGGGCACGGAGAAGCTGTCCCAGCTCGCCTCGAAGGGTGCGCTGCTGTCGCTGCCCACGAGGACGTTGTCGATGAAGAAGTCCACCCGGCCCATGGCCTGGTCATCCACGGCCTGGGCCACGAGCGTCACCTGCCCGGAGACGGTGCTCCCGGCGGCGGGCAGGTGCGTGACGGAGGGTTGGGTGACGTCCGGCGCCGAGACCGCGAAGGCAAGGTCGTCGTGGTCATGGACAGCCCCGGGGGTGCACGGAGCGCCCTGTGCCTGGGCGGCGTCCACGAGCACGGCGCGCACGGCCTGGAAGCTGCCCGCGGGGAGCTTGAAGGTGGTGGAGAGGGTCTCGGCGCCGCCGGTGGCGGGCAGCGTGACCAGGTGCACCCACTGTGGCGCGGTGGCGTCCGTGGCCCGGAAGAGCATCAGCGCGCTGCCGGAGGAGGGGGCACCCCACACGTCCGCCTCCACCTTCACCGTCCGCCCCTGGGCGAGCCATGAGACGCCATCCACGGTGGAGACGCGGAGGGCCTCCACGGAGGCGTCGGCCTGGAAGGTGCCGTCGTTCCCGTCGGCGCAGCTTCCGCCCAACGTATTGGGAGCGTTGGACTCGGGGCCCACGGTGCCCCGGCCCGTCAGCGTGGAGTTGGAATCACAGAGGGCGCCGTGGGCGGTGCACGCGGGCGCTGCCAGCTGGGCGTCATACTGCGCGTTCGATGATGCGAGCGTCTGGGCCACGGAGGCGCTCGCATCCGGGGCGGAAGTCGTATCGGAAGGGCCGGGGGCGCAAGACCCTCCGGCAAGGCACAACATCAGGGTTTGAGTCAGTCGGAGTGAAAATCTCATCACGCGTCCTTGGGGTGATTGGCCAGCGCTGGACGCAGTATGGGAAATGGCCCTGACGCGGGCCTGGCGATGGGGCACGTGGGGTGAAATCGCCACGGCCCCTGTGTATTCAGCCTACTGGCACGACGCCGGATACGACGGGGTGATGACGGTCTGCCCCGACTCCGTGAGGGTCAGGACGGAACCCTCCGTGGCGCCAGTCACGGCCTTCGCCGTGGCGGTAAAGCCAGTCGTTCCGTTCAGCGTGACCTTGTAGATGAACCGGCAGCCCGCCACCCAGGACGCGTCCGGGACGGCGGCGCGGGTGCCATTCGAGCACCCCTCCGGCACGAAGCCGATCAGCGGCAGGTTGGTGGAGTATTGATCCCTCTCCGCGAAGTACGACTGCTCCACCACGTGGATGTAGTTCATGTTGCTCCGGGCCTCTCGCAGCTGGGCTTCGCAGGTGAAGGATTGCGGCGGCTGGCACTCCGCGGAGTCCACGTAGCGGCGCACGCCCTGGCGCTCCAGCCAGAAGAGGCGGCCGGAGACGGGGTGGGTGCCAATCTGGAGGGTGATGCCCGCGGACGCCGTCCCCGCCACGCCCTGCGCCACCGCCGTGAAGCCCGCCGATGGATTCGGCGTGATGCCGGTGACCTTGTAGGAGAAGTTGCACCCGGACACCCAGCCCGCTCCCGGCACGGGGGCGCGGCTGCCATTCGGACACGCCGCGGGCGCGAAACCCGCACTGGCGAGGTTCGGCGTGAAGACATCATTCACCCCGAAGTAATCGGACTCCGCCGCGAAGAGCGACCGCATCTCGCGGATGGCCTCGCATTCCACCGTGCCGCAGTCCACCGGCGTCCCCACGTCCGCCCAGGCGGTCGCGGACACTCCTGCCATTCCCATGCACAGCACGGACAGCCACTGCTTCAGGTTCTGCTTCATGAGGTGTGCGCTCCTTCTCGGGAAAAAGTCGCGCCTTGGACACGCGCGCCCTGTCGCCGGTTCCGTTCGCCGGTCACATATCAGGTCCAGGCGCCAGCACGCTCTCGAACCTGGGGTGCTAGCGTACCCAGACACAGGGCTTGTCCTATTCATCTCCGCCCCCGAAAGCGGCTGGCTTGAAACCGCGAGGCGCGAGGCATCCGGATGCGCCGCCCCGTCGGAATGGCAGACCCTGCCGCGACGTGGGTCACCCCATGACCCCATCCATGAAAAGAGTTGCAGCCGTCCCAGCTCTCCTATTGGCACGGACCTGCGCGGCCTGCGGCACGGACGCAACGGACTTCAGCCCTGGCACGCAGCGCGCGGAACGTCACAGTGGCGGTCCACCGGCGCCATGCTGACGGCGCGCAGCGGCGCGGTGGCGGCGCGGTTGACCTCGGGCGAGGTGCTGGCCGTGGGCTGCGCGACGGCCAGTGGGCCGTCCACGGAGCTGTATTCGCCGTGAGCTGAAGTGAACTCACGCAGGCCCGGCGCAACGGCGCCGGGCCTGTGGGGCAGGGGCGTCCGGCGCTAGGCTGCCCGGCATGAGTTCCCCGCCCGAAGCCGACCTCTCCACCGATGAGCTGTTCGCCCGCACGCTCCAGGGCGACGAGGAGGACGAGGGAGCGTGGTTCGCTATCTGGCAGCTGCACCACCGAGGAGGGGAGGACGTCTTCCAGCGGGCCGCCGCCTGGCTCCAGTCCTCCTCCCCGAAGGAGCGGGGACGCGGCGCGAACATCCTTTCCCAACTGGACTTCCGGCACCGGCCCCCGGAGCGCATCGCACGCTTCATGGACGCGCTCCTGCCGGCGCTCGCGAAGGAACAGGACGCCGCCGTGTTGGCGGCGATGACCGCCGCCCTGCGCCACCTGGGCGATGATCGCCGCGGGGTGCCCGCGCTCCTTTCCCTGAGGGAGCACCCAGACGCCCACGTTCGCTTCGGCGTCGTCATGGGGCTGTCACGGTTCCGGGACGCCCAGGTGCTCCAGGCATTGATTCAGCTTTCCCGCGACTCCGACGACGCCGTGCGAGAGTGGGCCACGTTCACACTCGGCTCCGAGGCGCGGGAGGTGGACACGCCGGAGCTGCGCGAGGCGCTGGTGGACCGGCTCTCCGAGACCCACGTCAAGATTCGCGGGGAGGCCCTCTTGGGATTGGCCCTGCGCAAGGACGCGCGCGTCCTCGAACCGCTGCGCCGCGTGCTGGAGGGGCCCGTGGTCACCACGCTGGACGTGGAGGCGGCCCAGGCGCTGGAGGACGTCTCGTTGCTCCCGCTGCTGCTGGGGCACCGTGAGGCCTTCGACGAGGAGGACGAGGACCACGAGCTCCGCGCGGTCCTCTTCGAGGCCATCCACGCGCTGGAGTCCCTTGCCCGGTGACGGACGTGTCGCCGACGGGAGCGGAGAGGGCTGCTCGCCTCACCGGAACAGCAGGTCCGCCTCGGTGATGGGCCGCGCCGGAGTGTCCGTCACCGCATCGAGCAGGAAGGATTGCCACCTGGCGACCGCGTAGCCACCGTAGCCGTTGCGGTTGAGGTAGGCCTCAATCGCCACGGCCCGCTCAAGCTTCTCGGCAATCTGCCAGCGAACTCCACTGGGAGGGGGGCTAGCTCCTTCGCGGAGACAGCTCACCTCGAAGGAGATGCGCGAGGCGAGCAGGGCCGGGTCCCCGCGGAAGACACGCGCGACGCGTCCTTCAACGACTGCCTCGCCTCGCACCTCTGAGGGAAGCACCACGCGGTCAATCTCAACCTGGACGTGGAACTCGGCATCCAGGGCGGCTCGGGTGTAGTGGTCGGGAAGTAGCATGTCCCGAGGCTATCCCTTCTGCGGGCCTACGGCGCTTTGAGGACGTCGGTGATGCGCAGGTGGCGGGGCTGGGCTTGCACCCGCTCGAACCAGGCGCGGATGGCGGGATGGCGGCCCAGGTCGAACCGGCCCTCCTCCGCCACGTGTGTGTACGCATACAGCGCGATGTCCGCGAGGCTGTAATGCTCGCCCGCGAAGAAGGGCCGCTTGCGCAGCTCACCCTCCATGACGTCGAGCGCGGCGTAGCCCTTCTGGATGCGCTCCTCCAGCTCCTTCTCCTTGCCGGAAGGGACGCCGAAGAAGGTGAGCCACGCCCGAGCCACGGCGATGTAGGGCTCGTGACTGTACTGCTCGAAGAACATCCACTGGAGCATCCGCGCCCGCTCCAGCCGGTCGGTGGGAATGAAGGGGGTGCCCTCGCCGAAATACCAGAGGATGGCGTTGGACTCGGCGAGGAAGACACCGGGCTCCAGCTCCACGGTGGGGGTCCGGGCAATGGGGTTCATCGCCTTGAACTCCGGCGTGCGCGTCTCTCCGGCGGAGAGGTCCACCTCCCGCGTTTCAAACGGAATCGCGAGCTGATGCAGCAGGAGGCGGACCTTGTAGCAATTCCCAGAGGGGTTGAACTGGTGGAGCTTGATCATGGGCGGTGAGTCTACTCCCATGCGGTTCCGCGGCCACCCCGAGGTCAGGCAGCGGTCATGGGTAGACGCAGGTCACGAATACCGAGCTGATACTGACATCGCCCAGGCTCCATGTGCCACCGCCGCGCACGACGATGCGACTGCTGGCATAGGGGGTCGAGGTCCAGATCCACTCAAGAGTCCATCCCGCGTTCGCGAGGAAACGACCGCCTTTCGCGACGTGCAAGGCCTCCAGCTCCGATGAAGTCGGCAGCCGCCACCCCATGTGGTTGCCCATCGTCCTGCTGGAGCAGTACGCCTCCGCGTTCGTGTACGTTCGCGTGGTCGCGTCGGGTCTCATCCAGGTCAGTCCTGCTTGGGAGAAGGTGGCGGGGTATTCACCCGTCCCACGAACACACGTCAGGAATTGCTTGTCGGAATCAAGGGAATAGCTGGAGCCGCCGGTCGACATGTGCGTGACCCTGTGGCCATAGGAAATGGGTGTCATGGCCCAGATCCAGTCGAGCGGCCAGCCTTCCGCCGCGAGAAGACTCGTCCCTTTGTCGACCCACAAATCGGTCAGTTCTTCCACGGTGGGCATGCGCCATCCGCTCTGACCCGCGATGACCGTATTCGTGCAATACGTCGTTCCGTCCATCCAGGTCACGGTGGCCGCCCCCGGCCTCACCCAGGTCAATCCTCCGCTCGTGAGCGTGCCGGTGGGGTCGATGGCCGCCGGCAGCCCCGAGACAGTGAAGGACTTCGAGGCCGAGAGGCCGTGGGCGTTGGTGACGACGACGGTGATGGTGGGGGGCATACCCGCTGCCGCGAAGGCAGGCGCCGTCCACACGACATGGCTGGTATTGGCGCCGTCCTGCGCCGTGGCCAGTGAGCCTGCGCTGGCGGTCCAGGAAAAACCCAGGGTGCTGGACTGCGGGTCCAGGGCGGTGACGTCAAAAGCCACCGTCTGCTCAGGCGAGGTGGAGGTGGCGGATTGGTAGAAGTGGGTGAAGGTTGGCGCAAAGCGCACGGGAGCGGTGTCGGTGACACAGAGGTTGAGCGAGCCCGTGGTCTGCCCACCCCGGCCGTCTTGAACCGTGACGGCGAGGCGGCAGTTGTTGCATGCGCCGGCCGGTCTGGAGGAGGGGACAAACGAGGCGGTGCTGGACGTCGCATCCGTCCAGGTGCCGGGGCAGGAGGAGGTCCACTGGTAGGAGAGCGCATCCGCATCCGCGTCGGACGCAAGCGCGGAGACGGCGGTGGACTGTCCCGCGTCGAGGCGGTTGAGGGACGCGGAGACCTTGGTGACGACAGGCCAGCGGTTGAAGGAGATGTCGAGGGTGGCGTCGCCGGTGACGAGGTCCGGGACGACGTTGACGGTGAGGGAGACGGAGACGGCGGATCCCTGAGAGTCCGTCACGGTGAGGGTGAGGGTTTGCACGCCGGGGGAAGCAGGCGCCGTCCACGAGGAGGTCGCGGCGGTGGAGTCGGAGAAGGTGCCGCCGGAGGCGGTCCAGGCCAGGGTGAGCGCGTCTCCGGCGTTGGGGTCATGAACCGTCGCGGACAGCGAGAGGGAGGCGCCTGGTTGAAGCGCGTTGCTGGAGGCGGTCAGTGAGTCAATGACGGGCGCTTCGTTGTCATAGGGCGTAGGGGCCGGAATCTCCTGGAGGCTGAGGAACACGGCAGTGGTCTGGTTGGCGGTGATGGAGACACCGGAAGCCTGGCCTTGGAAGAGCAGGGTGCCGGAGGTGTCGAAGGCCTCCGCGAGGACGGAGCGGTTGGGCCCGGCGGGAATGTTGCCGACGAGGCCACCCCAGGAGCCGCTGGACTTGAGCAGTTCCACGACGCGGGGGGACATGTCCGAGGAGGAGATGGTCACCTTGACGCGGGTGACATCGCTCACGGTGAGGGCTTGCTGGACGGAGCTGGCGAGTTGGACGGAGCCGACGGGCTGCGCGCTACAGGCCATGAGGGCGAGCAGCAGCAACCCAGCGAGGGCGGGGAGTGGGCGGTGGAGGGGCATGGTTTGTAGGGAATGAGCTGACGAGCGGAGAAATGATGCGGAAGCTCGTCAACGGTACCCCAGCAGCCGCCACCCTCCTGGGCCGGCGTGTGTCAGCGCGGGTACGGGACGTCTCCGCGCGCGTTCCGGCAGCGCCCTTTGACGAGGCCCTGGACTCCGAAGACCGCCAGTTGCGCAGCCCCTGAACGTGTCGCCACGTAGGACCGGCCGGAGTGTTTCGGCTCGTCAGGATTCAACGGCGCGGTCCCCATGGAAGGGACCGGCCGCGACACCGCGACTAACAGTGATTGACCCGCTCGAAGTAGGCCGAGCGGTAGCCGTGCAACACCGACTGGTCACCGAACCCGCATCCGCAGATGATCTCTCCCCTCCAGAGGGTGTGCGCCGGATCCTCGTAGTACGTGATGACGTAGTCCTGCCCGTTGCAATCGGGAAGCGCGTCCTTGCGCGTCCCGATATCCGTCGGGCCTTCCACCTCACCTTCGGAGGTTCCACATCCAGCAAGGAGGCCGACTGCCATCATCCCGGCGATGATTGCCGATCGCATCTGTTGTTCCTGGTCGTGTGTGTTGGGTGCTGCGAGGCCATGATAGCGCTGTCATTCACGGACGTGTCTGGTAGGAAATGTAGGGTAGTTGATTATTGCTCGTTTTGCTCTTATTGAAATGGTTTTGGCGCATGCATGGATGGGGACGCGCGGTCGCGCGCTGTCCTTTCCTCGAACAGGAGGTTTGCATGCGTAGACTTTCCATGGCGCTGCTCGTGGGTGTCTCCCTCGCCGGTTGCGGAGGCGACCCGGAAGTGGAGAACCAGGAGATCGTCTCCAACCTGATCAAGGCCGGCTTTCCGGCCAATGACATCCAGGTCTTCGACGGTGCCGTGTACGTGGGCCGGGACGCTCACGTGACCCTCGATGCGTCCCGCGAGCTGCTCCAGCCCCTGGAGGGGAGCGCCGAGCAGTACCGCACGACGAACCAGGTCGGCACGGGCGTGACGAAGATCTGCGTCAACCCCACCGCCGCGTTCAACAGCTATCCCAACCTGAGCCAGGGCCTCGACCTGGCCCTCGCCAACTACAACGAGCAGGGGCTGCGGCTCACCTTCGCTCGCGGCCCGACCACCGGCTGTACGGCGAACATCTCCGCGGAGACCACGTCCGGTACCGGCGGCCAGGCGGGCTTCCCGTCGAACGGGATGCCCTATGGGGTCTTCTATATTGGCACCGGCTTGGACAGCTACAGCGCCGACGTGAACGAGCACGTCATCACCCACGAGCTGGGCCACGCCATCGGCTTCCGTCACTCGGACTACTACAACCGCAGCATCAGCTGCGGCGCCGGTGGCGACGAGGGCGAGGCGGGCGTGGGGGCCATCCACATCCCCAACACGCCCACCACGGCCACCGTGGGCGGCTCCGTCATGAACTCGTGCTTCCGGTCGACCGAGACGGGGGAGTGGACCGGCTCGGACATCACCGCGCTGGCGGCCCTCTACTCCACGGGCGGCGGGGTCCAGAGCTGCTCGAACTACAACATCATCTCCTATCGCGGGCAGAACGGGACGCAGATCCGCTGCGGCTGCGACGCGGTGGGCGGCGGCGCAGTGTGGGGGACGGACCTCTACACCGACGACTCGAGCGTCTGCGTGGCCGCGGTCCATGCCGGCGCGATCGGCAATGCGGGTGGGACGGTGGTGGTCACCATCCAGCCGGGGCAGGCCAGCTACGCGGGCACCACCCGCAACGGCGTCACCACGTACTCCTACGGCGCCTGGTCGGGGAGCTTCTCCGTCAGCGGCACGACGCCTCCGCTGAACACCTGCTCCAGCTACAGCTTCACGTCCTACCGCGGCCAGAACGGCACGAGCATCCGTTGCAGCTGCGGTCCGGTGAGCGGCGGCACGGTGTGGGGGACGGACCTCTACACCGATGACTCGAACGCCTGCGCGGCCGCGGTGCACGCGGGGGTGATTCCGGCTTCGGGTGGCAACGTGTCCGTCACCATCCAGCCGGGGCAGTCCAGCTACACGGGCACCACGCGCAACGGCATCACCACGTTGTCCTACGGCGCCTGGTCGGGGAGCTTCTCCCTCAGCCCGTAGTCGTCGCGTCCGCATCTGGAACGAGCGGCCCCTGGGGACGGTTGTCCCCGGGGGCTGTTTTTTGACCTGTCAGGAACGGGCGGCAAGGAACTCCCGTCTCCCTGCCCCGCAGTAGGTGCAGGGGAATGGGTCTTCGTCCTCGGATACAATCGCCATGCACACGGTCCAGGGGGAACGCGGCTTGAAGCCTTGGGTGTTCGTCGTACTCAGCGTGGTGATGGGGGGCTGCTCCACTCGCGACATCGACAGTGACGCGGATGGCGGAGTGAACGTCGTTGTCGATGCGGGCACTGACGGGGGCCTCGACGCCGGCACTGACGGCGGCCTCGACGCCGGCGCCGATGCGGGCACGTGCACGCAGGATGCGGACTGTGACCTGGAGCAGCGGTGCGAGCCCGCGACCGGGGCGTGCGTGCCCCGGACCTTGCGGTGCACGACCTCCGCGGACTGTCTTGCTTCGGAAATCTGCCATCCCACGGCGGAGGTCTGTGTCCGGACCTGCATGACTGGCGCGGACTGTCCGGATTCGGCGAAGACCTGTGACGTGCTGAGTCCCACCGATTCGCAGCGGGTCTGCAAGTGCTCCACGGATGCGCTGTGCAACGAAGGGCGGAGCACCTTCGACCGGGTGTGCTCGACCCAGGATGCCGTCTGCACGCCGAAGTGCGCGGCGGATGAGGCATGCGCCGAGGGGCTGCGCTGCGATACCAGCACAGGGCAGTGCAAGGTGCGCGGTGACAGCGGCGCCCCCTGCACGGGAGCGGGGCAGTCGAACTGCGACTACGGCACGCACTTCTGCAGCTCGAACGTGTGCACGGCCCTCTGGGGACCCACTTGCCTCAACTACGAGAACTTCCCGAACAAGGACCGGCTGGGCACCACCGGCCCCATCCTCTACGACGCCCGCCGGGTGAGCGTCAGTCCCGACCCGGCGCTCTGCGGGAGCGCGACCCCCAAGCGCGTGGATGTCGCCCTCTCCGCGTATTCCAGCAGGCCGTTCCCGACGCTCAAGGCGAACCTGAGTGGCTTCTTCCGGGTGATGGTGGACGGGTCCACGCGGGATGGCCAATCGCTCCTGTTCCCGGGGAACAGCTACGCCGTGTCGGGTGAGAACCGGGAGCGTGCGGAGTTCGTCGTGAGCCTCTGCGTCGAGTCGACAAGCACCACTCTTTCAGGCGGCTTCTACTTCACGGACGGCAACTTCCTCTGCTTCCAGGCCAACTACTAGGGAAGGCCACATCACGAATGCGGGGGGCGGATGTGTCCACGGGGCGCCATGGGAGGCCCTGATCCCCGCTCTTCCGGCTCCGGTCCGTAGTAGGAACGCTTCGATGTCCGAACTCGACGACGCCGCGCTCCTGGAACTGCTGGACCTGACCTTCGACGCGCTCTGTGCCTCCCGCGTCTCGGACTGGGTGGACCCCGACCGGGTCCTCGCCGCGGTCGACCTCGCGCTGACGCCCGCGCGGGTGATGGACTGGCACGCACGGTTGGTGGTCCCCATGCGCACGCGCCTGCTCGCGCGCGCGGCGAAGAGCCGCACCCGGCTGGGCGCGTGGCTCCCCGCGGAGGCCACCGCGTCCCTGACGGCGCTCCTGGGCCAGCCGGTGCACCTGCCTCGCAAGGCCATCGACGAGATGGTGGCGTCCGAGCAGGTGCGGGAGACCGTGCGCACCACGCTCCAGGAGACCCTGTCGTCCCTGGTGAGCAAGGTCATCGCGGGTGCTCCCGGGGCGGGTAGCGGCGGGCTGCGGGATGCGCTGAGCTGGGGCGCGCGAGCGGCGGCCTCGGCGAGCAAGGGAATCCTGGGAGGCCTGGGCGGCAGCTTGCAGGACCGCGTGCGCGAGGTCATCGACGGCTCCATGGCCCTGGTGCAGCGGCGGATCGCCGAGCGGCTCGCCAGCGAGGAGTCCGCCCGGTCCCTGGGGGCCCAGCGCCAGAAGGTCTTCCTGTCCACCCTGGAGAAGACGGAGGCGGACGCCGCGCAGGCGCTGAACCGGGTACCCCACGAGCAGCTCGATTCGCTGACACCCCACGTGATTGCCCACAACCTCACGCGTCCCGAGGTGCGCGAGGGGTTGAAGGCCGAGCTCCACGCCGTCCTGGAGGACCTGTCACGGCACACCGTGGGGGAGCTGCTCGATCAGGCCGGGCTGCGGGACGCGACACGCCAGTGGCTGCATGCGCACGGTCTGCCCTTCGCGCGCAGCCTGGCACGCTCCGCACCCATCAGCGCATGGAGGGCCCGGCCCGCGGGGTGAGCAGGCCAGGCCGATGCGCCGCGAAACGACAGGCTTCAGAAGTAATAGGTGTAGCGGATGTAGAGCTTGTAGTTGATGGCCACGATTTCACAGCTGTCCATCTTCGCGAAGCTGCTGTGATTCTTGACCATGTGGGCCTCCGCAATCTTCCGTTGCTCTGAGTTGCAGGACACGCCGCCCTCTCCGTCGGCCTTCACCTCGAACTCGTCGGCCATGGCGCCCTGGGCCTGGACCGTGCGCTCGTCGCCTGTCGTTGCTTCCGAATCGACGCCGCCACAACCGAGCATCAGTCCGCCGGCCAGAAGTCCCACGATGATCCGCATGTGCATTTGTCTTCCTGGGTAGAGGTTGGTCTTACGTCGCAATGACGCAGGCACGAAGCAAAGCAGGCTTCATGCCAGTCATCGCGGAGTCCAGCGTTCCCAGGGATTCCAGAGTGCGGGCCGGACGTGGCGATTGTGATTCGTGAATGGAGATGTGTCGATTCACGTCACAGGGCCCTGCCTGCTTGTAGCGCTTCACGCCACAGGCAAATATTTACACTGTCGGTGACTTCGCCTGTCTCGCCGCGTGAGGGCCCGCGCCCGGATGCAGCCCGGCTAGTAATTGAGCCAGCGGTAGCCCGTGGTCGCCGAGCCCGAGCACAGCAGGGAGTCCGGCCTGTGGCTCGTGGCGTTGCAGCAGTCCTTCGTTGCGTTCGGGGTCGTGCACGGCTTGTTCACGTACAGGCTGCATGACAGCAGGCCGCCGCACGATGACGGACACGCGGTCGACACGCCGTCGCACGTCACGCCCTGGTTGTCCGTAGACGTGCAGGTGGTCCCCGTACAGGAGACAGAGGTCCCCCCTGCGCAGGTCGCCGTACAGGTGCCAAACTGGGACACCGTCCGCGCATCGGCCTCGGGGGCCATCGTGTCGTCAAGGGCCGGGCCTCCGCACCCGACGAGGGAAAGGCCGACCAACGTCACCAGCGCAGCAAGGGAAAGCTTCATGGGAAACCCCTGGAGGTCCTTCGAGTGGACCTCAATCCCAACCGTTTCCGCGCTCCAGGTCTAGACCCAAATCGTTGGCCCATGCCTGACGCGCGTGCCCTCGCAATGGGCACGGAGGTCAGCGTTGAGGGCGCCACCACAGGCTCTTCAGTTCAGCGGCCTCGCAGGCCTGCCGGGCTTCCTCGGTGAAGCAGTAGAAGGTCAGCTCCGGGACACAGAAAACGGGTGGGAAGCCCCCGTCGGCTGGCGGAGCACCAGGGGCAGGGCTTCGTCCTGACCCAGGACGGATTCACCGGATTGATGGAATGGCACTCCCTTCACGAGGGTGCGCTCACGGTCCAGACAAGGGGTTTCTTCCAGCAACTGGAGGATGACGAAGTCCTCGTTCTTCATCGAGGGGTTCGTCACCGGGTACCAGCGTTCTCCAGGTTGCCCACGAACTCGACGACCTCGGGTGCCCCTTGCTCTCGCTGGTGGTCGATGGAGGGCTCGTGGAACGTCACGTACTCGAAGCCGTCGAACTCGATGATCTCGGCATCATGGACCCCATCCTCCGTGATGTGAGTGACGTCCGGCAGCAGTTCATGAATCATGCGGTGTTCGACTCCGAGTCCTGGGGGCCTACTCGAACACGCCGATGCCCGGGTCGTTGCCCCCGGTCTTCACGGGCTTCGCGGGCCGGGGCGGCGGCGCGGCGCGCACCGGCTCCAACCGCACGTTCACGCGTTGCTCCGCCGTGTCCGCGAGCCGGCTGTAGTCCAGGGGATCACCTCGCCCTCGGCGGGTGCCACGGTCCGTTCGACCGTGCAGGTCCAGGCCACCGCCACCGATGACACGCAGATCGTCCGGGTCGAGCTCTACGTAGACGGTGCGTTGATTGGAACGGACTCCTCCTCGCCCTACGCGATCTCCTGGAGTCCGAACTCGGTGGCTATTGGCAGCCACACGTTGACGGTCAAGGCATATGACTCCTATGGCAACGTGGGGACCTCGCCCGCGGCGGGGGGGACGGTGGCCCGCGACGTCACCGCGCCCACGGTCTCGGCGAGCTCACCGGCGGAGGGCGCCACCGTCAGCTCCTATGCCTTCTTCGCGGCGAACGCCGCCGATGATGATGTCATCTCCAGGGTGGATTACTTCCTCGATGGACAGTTGCTGGGGTCGGGTGGCAACAGCACAGGGAGTACGATGAGGCATGCACTCTCCCAAATGGCTCCTCCTGGCCGCCCTGGCATTCGCTTGCGTCGCCTCCGCAGCCAGCCCCGTTCCCACCTACCAGACCCAGACCCTCGAGGGCTGGACGGTTCGCATCGATGACCGTCTGCTGACACCGGCGAACAAGCCCGCGACGAACAAGGCCCTGGTGCTCCTGGCGGCGCAGCTCAAGGATGTCGTCCGGATCGTCCCCGCGGGCCCCGTGGCTCAGCTCCGCAAGGTGACGCTGTGGCTGTCGCCGCCCTATCCCAACGAGGAGCCGAGGGCGACGTACCATCTTTCCGAATCCTGGATGCGCCAGAATGGTCGCAACCTGGCGATGTTGAAGAGCGTCGAGTTCTCGAACGTCTCCATCTTCGAGAAGGAGTTCAAGCGGATGCCCGTGCTCGTGCTCCACGAGCTCAGCCACGCCTATCATGACCAGGTGCTCGGCTGGGAGCACGCCGGCCTCGCGGCTGTCTATGTGCGCGCAATGGCAAGCAGGAGCTACGACTGCGTGGAGCGCTGGCGTGCGCCCGAGCTGCACAGCACGTTCGAGCGTGCCTATGCCATGACCGACGTGGGGGAGTACTTCGCGGAGAACTCGGAAGCGTTCTTCGGCCGCAACGACTTCTATCCCTCTACGCGTGAAGAGCTGGGCAAGCACGACCCGGGCATGCTCGCGCTGCTCCAGCAGGTGTGGCAGGTGACGCCGACCACGACCACGACACCCATCCCGCCGCCGGTGCCCGCCGCCTTCGATGCCCGCTGCTACTACCGGTTGACGACCCTGTGGCAGGGCGAGGGCATGTCGCTGGACATCCTCTATGACGGCAAGGCCAACAACGTGCCCATCCTCGCCAGGACGGGCGACTACGATGGGCAGCGATGGAAGCTGACGCCGGAGGCCAACGGCTTCTACCGACTGACGACCCAGTGGCGTGGGACCAGCCTGTCCCTGGCCAACGCCGCCGGCAATCGCCCCCTCCTCGTCAAATCGGCGGATGTTCCGGAGCAGCGATGGAAGCTGATTCCGGAGCCCAACGGCATCTACCGGCTGACGACCCAGGCGCAGGGCGACGCGCTGTCACTGGACATCGTCAATGACAGCATCGCCAACAACATCCCCATCCTCGCCAAGACAGGCTGCAATGACTCGGGGCAGCTGTGGAAGGTGACCACCGTCCCCGTGCCCCCTGAGCATCGAGTGGAGGATTCGCCGTGAGCCAGGAGCGGCAGGAGGTTCTCGTCGGCGCCATCAAGGCGGAAGCAAAACCCCAAGCAGGTCGCGCTGTTACCGGCTAACGCCTTGAGCTCACAGCAGGGGCGGAGCCGGGGCTGGAGGAGGAGAGACCCGCCATTGCCGCGACGGTGGAGGAGCCGAGGAAGGAGCGCACACCGCGTTTGGACTGGGCGGGGCTGCTGAAAAGGACGTTCGCCCTGGACGTGTTCGCATGATTGAGGAGTGGAGGCAGGCTTGAGGGTGTTGGCGTACGTGAAGGGAGCAGGAGGCGTGCGGCTCATTGGCTCCCCGTCAGCATCCCTCACCTCCCGCGCTGCTCCCGCCCGCTACGCCCAAGCGGGCTCCTGTCCTTCTATGCTCACCGTCGTCCTGTAGATGACGGCGAGCCGCCTGCCCGGGTCATGGACGGTGATGCCTGCCATCCTGGATGTTCGTCTTCATCGCCAGCAGGATGGGCACTCGCCGGTGGGGTGTTCTCGCGCCCTGCTCGAAGTCCTCTCATCCGCTGCGACTGCTTCGCGAGGCTCACACTCGCGGCAAGAGGGGGACGTTCATGAAAAGAGCAGGCATTCAGCTGGTGCTGGCGCTCGCGGCGGCGCTGTTCGCGGGCTGTGGAGTCACGTCCGGGGACACGGGGACGGCGCGGTTCGCCGTATCGGTGCCCCAATCCCTCTCTTCTACCATCGCCCGCGTCGCGGTCGCCTCGGGCGGGCCGGACATCCGCACCGTCTGGGTAGACCTGGCGCCCACGAATGGCGTGTGGGGCGGCACCATCGGCAACATCCCCGCGGGCACCGGCCGTGCCTTCGCCGCGCGCGCCTATGACGCCTCCGGCGCTCTGCTCTTCTCTGGCTCCGCCGACGGCGTCTCCATCCTCGCCAACCAGACGACCCTCGTCGCCATCACCCTCCAGCAAATCAACCCGCCGCCCCCTTTCGACAACGAAGCGCCCATCATCGACTTCGTGGCGGCGAACCCAAGCACCGTGGCGGCCGGAGGCACCGTCTCCCTGTTCTCCTCCGCCCATGACCCGAACCCGGATGACACGCTCGGCTACGCGTGGAGCGCCACCGCGGGCACCTTCTCCTCGACCTCCGAGCGCTTCACCTCGTGGACGGCGCCGGCCTCCGCCGGGATTCAAACGCTGACACTCACGGTGACCGACTCACGTGGCCTGGCCTCCAGCGCCCTGCTGGTCGTCAACGTTCTGCCCGAGGGCGAGGGTGAGGCTGAGCTGTCCATCTCCTTCAACAGTACCCCTGAAGTGACCTTGCTCGTGGCCTCGCCCACGCAGCTCGTCGTCGGGCAGCCGACGTCGGTGTCCGTCACGGCTTCGGATTCAGACGGGGACAGCCTCGCCTACTCCTGGAGCGCCTCGTGCGCAGGCACCTGGAGCAACGCAAGCTCCAGCATCGCTCGATTCACGCCCTCACTCGCGCCGGCCGAGGCCTGCAACAACTGCCGGCTGAGCATCTCCGTGTCCGACGGGCACGGAGGGCACAACACGGGCACCGTCGCCCTGTGTGTCAGCAACACGCCCCCCGTCCAGCACCTCTCGCCCGTCATCCTCCGCTCCTACCGTTCCTCGGACACCGCCAATCCCAGCGATGTGCTCACCTACGAGGTGGCCGCCAGCGACCCGCAGGGCTCCGCGCTCACCTTCTCCTGGGAGACCACTGCCGGGGCGTTGGGCACGCCGACCGGCGACTCCACGCACAGCCGCATCACCTGGAGGGCCCCGTCTTGCGCCATCGCCGGCACGCCCCCTGTCGTGACCGTCACCGTCACGAATGCCTTCGGCCTCACTGCCACGCGAAGCTTCGAGGTGATGGGGCTTCCGGCGTGTTCCTTCACGGGTTGGACGACGACCGGCCCCATGGTCACGGGTCGTTGGCTGCACACGGCGACGCTCCTGCTCAACGGCAGGGTGCTCGCCGCGGGAGGAATGGGGTTCAACCTGCTCGAGACCGCGGAGTTGTACGACCCGGCGACCGACACCTGGTCCGCGACCGGTTCCCTGAACTCCGGTCGTGAAAGTCACACGGCGACACTGCTGCCGGACGGCAGGGTGCTCGTCGCGGGGGGAGCTGGCGGCAACTTTCTTGCGAGCGCGGAGGTGTATGACCCGGCGACCGGTATCTGGAGCATGACCGGTGACATGGCTTCACCTCGCTACATGCACACGGCGACACGGCTGCTCGACGGCAAGGTTCTCGTCGTCGGGGGAACCAGCGGAATTGGTGAACTCGCGACGGCGGAGCTCTACGACCCGTCCTCGGGCACCTGGAGCATGACGGGCGCCATGGCCCAACAGCGCTTCGTGCACACGGCGACGCTCCTGCTCGACGGCAAGGTGCTCGTCACGGGAGGGCGCAACGGGACGGACACTCTCGCGACAGCGGAGCTCTATGACCCATCCTCGGGCACCTGGAGCACGACAGGCACCATGAGCGAACCTCGCGCCTACCATCGGGCGACACTCCTGCCCGACGGCAGGGTGCTCGTCACCGGCGGAGTCAGCGACGACGCCCTCATGACCGCGGAGGTGTATGACCCGGCCTCGGGGACGTGGAGCGCGGCGGGCGTCATGACCCAACGCCGCCTTGCTCACACCGCGACCCTCCTGCCCGACGGCAAGGTGCTCATCGCGGGAGGCAGTGACAGCAGCATCGAGCTGGCGACGGCGGAGCTTTACGACCCGGTCGCCGGCACTTGGAGTCCGACGGCCACCATGGCCTCTGCTCGCGCGTGGCACACGGCGACGCTGCTGCCCAACGGCAAGGTGCTCGCCGCGGGGGTGGGCATTGGCGAGACCACGACGGCGGAGTTGTACACACCCTGAGCTGAGAACCGAGGCCATCATCACCTCGCTGGCGCCCATCACGAGGCCCACGCGAGATGTACCTGGGAGCGGCGGCAATCGAACCCGCGGGCTACTCGAACACGCCGATGCCCGGGTCGTTGCCCCCGGTCTTCGCGGGCTTCGTGGGCCGGGGCGGCGGCGCGGCGCGCATCGGCTCCAGCCGCACGCTCACGCGCTGCTCCGCCGTGTCCGCGAGCCGGCTGTAATCCAGGGTCTTCTCCAGGTCCTGATGCCCGGCGAGCTTGAAGCGCAGCTCAGTGGCCCTGGAGCGCGGCATCAGCAGCCGGGTGGGCGTGGTGCCGATCTGCGCATCACCATCGAAGATGGCCGCGCCAGACGGCGAGGAGGTGAACTCCACCGTCACATCCTGCGGCAGCGCCGCCGGAGGAGGCGTCGTCGGCGGCTCCTGCACCCGCGTGGGCGGCGCGTCCACGGGTGCCTTCGGAGGCGTCATCCCCACGGGGGCCTGCGGCGTCTCACCACCCCCGCGCGTCATCACCACCGCCACGCCCGCGCCAATCAGCAGCAGCGGCACGCCGATGAGCGCCGCCTTCACGCCCCCGGACATGCCCTTGGGCGGCGGCGGAAGCTCCGGTTCCACGGCACGAGGGGCAGGGGGACGGGGCCTGTTCGAGCCCACCGGCGCCGGGCTGTTCCCGTTGGACGTCGCCCGCGGAGCCGCTGCCTGCGCTCCCGCCGACGTGCCACCCCGAGGCGGAGCCATGCCCACGCGCGACCCCGTCTTGCCCGTGGCCGGCGCACGGCCCGCGCGGCTGCCAGAGCCCAGCCGGCTGCCCGAACCGGCGCGGCTTCCAGAGCCCGCGCGGCTGCGGCTGCCCGTGCCACGCTCGGCGCCGGGCGTGCCGCCCGTGGGGTGCGCGTCCAGCTCCTCGGGGGACAGGCCCTCCACCGCGTCCAGCAGCGAGTCGATGAACTCCTGCGCGTTCTGGTACCGGTCCTCCTTCTCCGGCGCGAGCGCCTTGGTGAAGAAGGCATCCAGCTCCGGCGGTACCGGCGCGCCCTGGCGCTTGCTGTTCACCGGGGGCACGGGCTGCGTCAGCGACGCCGTCAGCGCCTTGCGCACCGTGTTCGCGCCGTAGGGCGAGCTGCCCGTGAGGCAGAAGTAGAGCACGCCCGCCATCGAGTAGAGGTCGGAGCGCTGGTCCACGGACTCGCCGCCGGCCTGCTCGGGCGGCATGTACTGCGGGGTGCCCAGCACCTGGCCCGTGGAGGTGAGCTGCTCCTCCTCGTCCTGCTCCAGGGCCTTCACCAGACCGAAGTCCAGCACCTTGACGAAGTCCTTCCCGTCGAGCGCCTGGACCATGATGTTGTGCGGCTTCAGGTCGCGGTGGACGCAACCCTCGTCGTGCGCGTGCGCCAGTCCCAGCGTGGCCTGCTCCAGCAGGTTCACCGCGCGGCGCAGCGTCATGGGCCCTTCGCGCTTCACCAGCTCCTTGAGGCTCTCCCCCTTGAGGAGCTCCATCACGTAGTAGCAGGTGCCGTCCGCCGCCCGGCCGAAGTCGAAGATGGTGATGACGTTCGGGTGGCGCAGCCGGCTGGCGATCTCCGCCTCTCGGCGGAAGCGCTCGAAGAACTGGGGCGCCGCGGCGAGCGACGGGTTGAGCGTCTTCACCGCCACCGGGCGCTGCACGGACGTCTGCGTGGCCCGGAACACCATGCCCATGCCGCCCTGACCCAGGACGCTTTCAATCTTGTAGCGGCCGTCCAGCACCTGGCCCAGGAGCTGGAGGCTCTGCGCCGCGCACAGGTGATCTTGACCTTCGGTACTTCCGCAGTGGGGGCAGGGGGCGGCCATGGGTGCCGGGAGTATAGGCAAGCCCTGCCTTCCGCCCAACCGGGGAGATGTGCCCCCTGGGCAGTCAGGCAGGCATCAGAACCGTTCCCGAAGGGCTTGCCGGCTGTTATCTCCCCCCTCCGCCATGAGCCTCGTCATCGCCCAGGACATCAGCCTCGCCTACGGAAAGAAGGTCCTCTTCGACGAGGACAATTTCACCCTCGGTCCCAGGGACCGGGTGGGTCTGGTGGGGGCCAACGGGACGGGAAAGTCGTCCCTTATGAAGATCATCGCCGGGGCGAGCCAGCCGGACGGAGGCACCGTCCAGTACAGCCGCCGGGCCCGGGCGGGCTACCTGCCCCAGGAGATCGCCGGCCTGCCGGAGGGCACGGTGGTGGAGGCGGTCATGAGCACCGTTCCCGGCCGGGACTCGTTGGAGGTCCGGCTGAAGGACACGGAAGCGGCGCTCGCGGCCAGCACGGACGAGGAGGAGCAGCTGGAGCTGGCCCAGACGCTGGCGGACCTCCACGCGGAGCTGGACGACTTCGAGAACCGCTACGGCCGGCACCACGCCGAGCGCATCCTCAAGGGCCTGGGCTTCAAGGACGCGGACCTGTCCAAGCCCACCCAGGCGCTCTCTGGCGGTTGGCGCATGCGCGCGGCGCTCGCGGGTCTGTTGCTCCAGGACCCGGACCTGCTGCTCTTGGACGAGCCCACGAACCACCTGGACGTGCCCACGCTCGCGTGGTTCGACGGGTTCCTGCGCCGCTCCAACAAGGCGATGGTGCTCATCTCCCACGACCGCGACTTCCTCAACCGGCAGATCAACCGGGTGGTGTCGCTGGAGATGGAGGGCGTGCGCGAGTACGCCGGCAACTACGAGGACTACAAGCGCCAGCGCGCGGAGGAGATGGTGCTCCTGCAGGCGCGGGCGGAGAAGGTGGAGCAGCGCCGCGCGGAGCTGCAGGGCTTCATCGACCGGTTCGGCGCGAAGGCCACCAAGGCGAAGCAGGCGCAGAGCCGCGCGAAGATGCTGGCCAAGCTGGAGAAGGTCCAGGTCCTGGAAGAGCGCCAGACGATGAAGTTCCGCTTCCCGGAAGTGGAGCGCTCAGGCCGGGACGTGGTGTTGATGGAGGACATCACCAAGCGCTACGGCCCGCTCACCGTCTATGACGGGCTGAACGCGCGGCTGGAGCGGGGCCAGCGCATCGCCGTGGTGGGCGCGAACGGCGCGGGCAAGACGACGCTGCTCAAGATGGTGGCGGGGGAGCTGGCGCCGGACACCGGCAAGGTGTCGCTGGGGCACAACGTGGTGGTGGGCTATTACGCGCAGCACCACGCGGACAAGCTGGACCGCCGCAACACCATCATCGAGGAGGTGCGGCCCCTGGCGGCGGACAAGCCGGAGAGCTACGTGCGCGGCGTGCTGGGCGCGTTCCTCTTCAGCGGCGACGACGTGGACAAGCCCATTGGCGTGCTGAGCGGTGGCGAGCGCGCCCGCGTGGCGCTGGCGAAGCTGCTGCTGATTCCGTCCAACTTCCTGCTGATGGACGAGCCGACGAACCACCTGGACCTGGACTCGTCGGAGATGCTGATTGAGGCGCTGAAGCTGTACGGCGGCACGCTCCTGTTCGTGAGCCACAACCGCAGCTTCATCAACAACCTGTGCACGCACGTCTGGGAGGTAGCGGACGGCAAGCTCACGTCGCACGCGGGCAACCTGGACGAATACCTCTACCACCAGGAGCAGCTGCGCCTGCTGGCGGAGGGCGCGGACACGGGCGCGGCGAGCGGGAAGGGCGGGGCGGCGGGTGCGGGCCCGGTGTCGGAGAAGGACCGCAAGCGCCTGGAGGCGGAGGCCCGTCAGCGGCGCTCCGTGGTGGAGGGCCCCATCAAGAAGGAGATCGCGAAGCTGGAGGAGCGCATCGCGAAGGTGGAGGCCGAACAGAAGGAGCGCGAGGGGCAGCTCGCGGACCCGGTCCTCTACAACGACTTCGCCAGGGCGAAGCCGCTGATGGACGCGCACCGCACGGGCAAGGAGGAGCTGGAGGACCTCTATGCCCGCTGGGAGGCCGCGCAGGAGAAGCTGGCGGCGGCGCAGGCCTGACGCGGGAGGGCTGGACAGGGGAGGGGCCTTGGAATCCAATCCAAGGCCGCCCGAAGTCCGGAGCCTCCATGTTCTTTGGCCGTTCCAACGAAAACCCGACGTTCATTCCACACAGCAAGATTTCAGCGGCGGTCCAGGACCTGATTGAAGGTGCCAAGCGCGAGCTGACGCTGGTGACACCCTATTTCAAGCCCTGGAATCACTTGCAGAATGCCATCCGTGGCCGGCTGAAGGAGCATGTCGCGGTCACGCTGGTCATCCGGGCGGATGAGCTCACCAAGACCTCGGCGCACCTCCAGCCGTTTGCTGCGGAGGGGGCCCGGATCATGAGTCTGGATCGACTGCATGCGAAGCTCTACATGAGCGAGAGGTGCGCCGTCCTGACATCCATGAACCTCCTGGAGACGTCCGCACTGAACAGCTGGGAATGTGCGTTGCAGATCTCCGCCGAGGACTCGCCCACGCTGTTCAAGCAGTTCGCGGAGCAGGTACTTGCTATTCGCAATGCCGCGAACCTTGTGCCGCCTTCGGCGCTCACCGGGGCGCCTTCCCCGGCTCCTGCGTCGCAGCCTGCTGCGAAACAAGAGCCCAACCTCATCCAGCACTTCGGCATCTGGAAGACCGACCTGAAGCCCGAGATGATCGAGGCGCGTCGTACCTATCCGCGTGCCTATGAGGGGTGGTCAGACGAGGAGTTGGGTGTCGTGAAGCTGCTCGGGCAGCGCGGAGAAGATGCCGAAACCATCGCCAAGCGATTGGGCCGCCAACCCAGCTCCATTGAGCGGAAACTGAAGGAACTGCTTTAGACCTGCCATGGCGCATATCAGCAGAGAGGTTGCGCGCAACCTCATTGTCGAGCTGGGGCTGCCTCAGGTCATCCTGGACATCTTCGAGGGCAATCCACCGGAGGACTGCAGCTACCGGTACGGCCGTCCGGATGAGTACTACCGGATGACCGAAGAGCATCAGGCTCACTACGGCGCGGACGCCGTGGTGCCGTTCATGGACAACAGCAACTTCGACGTTCTGTTCGCCTACGATCGACAGCGGCATGCATTTCTTCGCTTCTACGTGGAAGCGCCAGCAGAGGGCCTCGCCCGACCCTTGTGCTCATGGCAGCAGCTCATGGCTCAAGAGTTCATCCGTCACTACGAAAATGAAATGGACAACGCCCTCCTTCGTGATTTCGCGAAGCGGTTCGACTTCCATTTCGTAGAGGAGTTGATCGAACTGGGAGAGCGGGACTGCCGGGAGGACGACGAGAGGTGGCTCCCGGAGTGCGAAAAGTTTGTCGCCTGGGTTGGCGAACGAGGAGACAAGGCGCTGCTGTAGGCGGGTTATTGAACATCGAAGACCTTCCGGACCGGCGCTCCGCCGCGCTCGATTTGCAGCTCGATGCGCCGGGCGTCCCGCAGCTTCGTGAAGGCCTCCAGCGCCTTGTCGGGGCTGTCCAGGTCCAGGCCGTTGATGCGCTGGAGCACGTCTCCGTTGCGCAGCCCCAGCCGTGAGTAGAACGACTCCTCGCGGATGGAGAACAGCTTGAAGCCCACGGGGCGGCCGTCCTTGAAGGCGGGCACCACCCGGGCCTGCATCGACAGCTCGTTCAGGTGCGTGAGCGCTTCGGTGACGTCCTCGCGCGGTATGGCGTAGGTGTCCGGGCCTGTCTCCCGGATGCCGCGGCCCAGGCCGGAGCCTCCGGGCTGCGCGGCCCCCGGATGGGCGTTCACCGCGACGGGCCCTGCGCTCCCGAATCCGTCGACGTATTCGAGCCGCCCGTCCACCAGCAGCAGGATGCGCTCCCGTTCAATGGCGAAGACCCGCGCCCCCTGGATGATGTCACTGACCATCAGGCTGTGCGCGCTGCCGGCCGGCAGCTCATGGATGGAGGCCATGGACCACCGGGGATCCTGCGCCACCAGGGTGCCCAGCAGCCGGATGCCCAGCGTGCTTCGGCGCAGGTCCGGCGGCGGCTCTGGAGGCAACGCCACGCTGGCGACGGACGAGAGTCCCGTCAGTTGGGCCAGACGCGTCCCATCCAGAGCCGTCGCGGGAGGGACGTTCGATGGCACCGGAGCCTCGGCCCAGGTGGCCCGGACGCCTGGCATCACGAAGGCACTGGTCACCTGGTTCACGATCAGCGCGGCCGTCAGGGCACACGAAAAGACAAGCAGGACGAACAGGCCCTGGACGGGCCGCTGCATTCCACGATTCACGGAAAGGCCTCCCTGTTTGGAACAGGGAGGCCTTGAGCAAGCCAGGGGCCAGCGGCTTCTCCAGAGGGAGCGCTGTTGGCGCTGAAGCCCGGTCAGGGACCTCGTGTCAGGGTCCGCGGTGCCAGGAATGACAACCCGTCATGACACGGTGTCCAGCGGTCCTCAGTGGTTGTAATAGAAGCTCGAGCCCCAGATGGAGGCGGTCCGGCTGGCGGGAGCCGTGCCCACCAGGCAGTGCGCGCCGTCATAACCGCCGATGACACAGTGGGGCGGAGGCGTGATGTAGAGGTTGTTCGCCCACTTGAACGGGCTCGAACCCCACGGCAGCGGCATGACGTAGCAGTTGGCCCCGTCGAACGTCGACGGCGCGGGGCACGCATTGCCGGGGCCGGGCGTCAGGTAGAGGTTCCCGGACCAGATGAAGTAGCTGGTGCTCCATGACGGGTAGGGGAGGATGTAGCAGTTCGCCGTGTCCCAGCCGGAGGGCGCCGGGCAGAAGGTGCCGGGGACCGCGTTGACGTAGTAGGCGTTGTTGTGGACGAACGCCGTCAGCCCGGAGGGCACGTTCATCACGTGGCAGTTCGCCCCATCCCAGCTCGCGGTGATGGGCGCGCCCGTGTGCGACGTGACGGTCGGCGCGCAGGGGTTGTAGGGGTTGTAGGGCGTGGCTGCTGAGAAGAACGCGTACGAGTCGGCGTTGCGGATGGCGCTGCTGGGATCGACGCTCGCGAGCGTCAGGTTGGCGGAGTATCCGTACTGGATGTCATCCGTCTTCGCCACGACCCGGAAATGGCTGACTTCATGAATCAGGGTGTCTGCCTTGGAGCCCGGTCCAGTCATGGGCGCGGGCCAGAATCCGGAGCACAGGTGGATCTTGTATTCCTTCCGGGGCTTGACGTAGGCGTAGGCGTTGCTTTGGTTGCAGTCGCAGTAGAACTTGAACGTCTCGTTGTCCACGGCGTTCCGAATCTTCCGGAAGTTCTCACGGACGGTGCTGTAACGAGAGCTGTCGTAGGCGCCGAACCACTGGGTGTAGCGGGTCACCGGGTTCCCCGCCACCAGGTAGTCATAGGAGTCGTTCGCGTAGTTGAGGGCGTGCTGCCGGGCGTCAATCAGTGCGTTCTTCTGCGAGCTGCTGCACTGCTTCCACTTCTCGTTGCTGCCATTGACGATCTTGGTCTCCGGTTCGTCGTCCAGGTCGTCTGGATCCAGGGGCGGCTCGCGACCCTCGATGTCGAGGAAGACGACGTTGGAGACCGCCGTCCCCTTGCCCATTCGCGCGTCCAGGAGCTCGGTCTTGAACTGGACGGCGTAGGTGCCCGAGACGGAGAGGTCGTAGTTATCCCAGAGCGAGGCGATGCCCGAGATGCTCTCTCCCGGCTTCAGCGTGAGGTAATCGCTGTCCGCGGGCGCGTCGCGCCTGTAGAGCCGGCCGATGTACTCCACCGGCTTGCGCTCCAGGGCGACGGTGAGGATGTCCGCCTGGATGCCATCCATGGCAGGCGTCTGGTAGCCGAGGATTCGCACCGGCTCTTTCGATACGTTCGTGAATGTAACGGCGAGGTCGACGGGCGCGTCCGCCGGGAACTTCGTCACCTTGGACGCGAGCTTGATTTCAATGGCCTCCCCGGCGCTCGCGTGGAACGGAACCGACACGAGCGCTGCTACGATGAGACAAATCCACTTCATCCGGCTTCCCCCTGCTTGGGTTGATTGCCCGAGCAGGGTGCGACAGTCTGGCTGGATAATTCAATGTGACTAATGCGCTACTCGGGGCGTGGATTTGTAGCCGGAAAGGTTACAGCGAGCGGTTCATCCCGCCTCGGCGCTTCGTTCCTGAAGACCCTGACCCGTTGAACAGCCGGGCTACGTGCGCATCAACGGGGTGGAGGTCTACGAGAACGGGAGGCCTCCCGGTTTGAGCGGGAGTCCATGAGCAGTCACGTACTCAACCCCGCGACCACCAATCCAGTGGCTTCTTCGTGAGCGGGTCGTACGCATTCACGAACATCCAGACCGCTCCCTCGATACGTGACACGGCCAGGTCGAAGAAGTCCGCGATGCGATCAAAGCCGATGGACGCGGGCATGGTGAAGATGAGCGACGTCACGGCGCCGCCATCCAGCTGGCCCCCGAGCTCCGCTGCTTCCCGTTGGAGGCGCGTCATCTCCGGGCCTTGATTCATTCCCTCTTTGGGAAAGAAGATCCAGGCGGAGAAGTTCCCGCCTCGCTTCAGGACCTTGAACGTGTCGAGCGCCTCGCCCGTCAGCTTGATTTCGTCGCCGGTCGCGAGTCCCTCCACTAGTACTACCCGGTCACTTGAATCCAGGTGGCGGGCGTGATCTACGGTCGGGATGACACCCGCGCAGCTCAAGAAGCTGGACGAGGCGCTGGGCGCCTACCTTGAGGAGATGGTCGCCGGCATGGGGCGA
>NZ_RAVX01000001.1:408418-1239138 GCF_003611605.1 Corallococcus sp. AB011P | reverse complement strand
GCCCTGTTTCCCCTGAAGCAGTGCGGCTTCCCCCCCACCGACTCCGTCCCCCCCGCCGTGCTGCCCGTCCCTGCTGCCGGGGTGCCTAAGCATTCGCCGTGCCGCCGCTCCTCCGCGACATATTCCCCTTTGATATCAGTGCCTTGCGCCATCCCACCCCGCAGAACGACCCGGGCTGTGGGCTCGGAGCCGGAAAAAACTCCTGACCCTTCGGGGCCCCGGCCTAACGTGTGACAGCCTTGTTGACGGGATGATGGAGGAACCCGTGCGCCTTCCGGTCGCCGCCGCACTGCTCAGCCTGGTCGCCTGCTCCGAATCGACCGAAGGCACCACGCCGAAACTCGAAGGCCTCATCAATCCGTTGCAGCGGCTCGTCACACCCGCGCACGTCTGCAACGCCGGAGGCGGCGTGGACGGATGGCGCCTGGAGCTCATCGGCAGCCGCTTCACCCCCGTGCCTCGCGACGCGCTCACCGACACACCCTCCGTGGAGATGCCGCAGGTCTCGCTGAGCGGCCCGAGCGACTACACGCTTCCCGAGGACCGCGTCTTCTTCGCGCGCACCGAGCTCATGCGGATGGACCTGCCCACCGCCGACAGCAAGCCGTGGAAAGTGCTCCCACCCGGCAGCTATCGCGTCGCCGTGACCAACCCCCTCGGCGGCACCTCCGAGCTCGAGGACGCACTGCGCGTCGTGCCTCCGCCGATCATCGATCGGGTCATCGCGCCCAATGGCTTTCTCTACAACGCCGCCAGTCCCCTCATCATCGAAGGCAGCGGCTTCCGCTCGGACGCGCTGCCGAGCATCGTCCTCCGGCGCGAAGGCCAGGCGGACCAGCCTCTCTTCACGCTCACCGTCGTCTCCGACACGCGCATCGAAACCGAGGTGCCACCCGCGACACCGGAGGGGTCCTATTCGCTCACCCTCAGCAACCCCGAGGGCTGCTCCTTCACGCCGCCCCTGCCGCTCAACGTCGGATACAGGAAGCTGGGCCCCCTCGTCGTGTCGCCCTCGAGCGGTCCCGCCACGGGCGACACGGTCATCACCTTCACCAACCTCCTTCACAGTGGCATGGAGCCCTTCACGCCCGGCGCCCACGACGTGTACCTCGTCGCGCCCGTGAAGACGGATCCCAGCCAGACGGTGAACATCCCGCTGTACGGCGTGAACTACGTCTCCCCGACACAGCTCCGGGCCACCGTGCCCAACTGCTCGGGCTTCGACCCGCGGCCCGTCACGGATCCCTCGTGTCCCGGCGGCGTCGTGCCCGGCACCTATGGGTTCATCGTCGCGGACTCCACCGGCGCCTACGCAACCGTCCCCGCGTCCTCTGGCTTCACCGTCTCCCCATGAACGCCCTCGCCCTGCTCGCGGCCGCGGCGCTGGCCGCCGCCCCCTCCTCCAAGAAGGACAACGGAGGCCCCCTCTTCATCGCGCCCAAGGTGGGCTTCATCAAGCCCGTCACGTCGCTCGGCGGCGACCTCTTCCTGGGCGGCGAGGTGGGCTACCTCATGCCCTTGCTCCAGCGGCGCCTCGCGCTGGTGCTGGAGGTGAACTACTACCGGCCCTCCATGTCGGGGACGCTGCGCGGACCCCAGTTGGACAACCTGGGCCAGCCCATCGAGGCGCCGTACACGCTCGCCGAGCGAGAGGTGGCCATCCAGCTGTCCGCCGTGTTCCGCTTCCCCCGCGCGTTCGGGCCGCTCACGCCCTACGTGGGCGCGGGCCCCGGCCTGTACCTGCACCGCGCGACGGTGGAGTCGTTCGACAGCACCACGTCGGAGAGCGGCGGCGGGCTGGGCTTCCAGGCACTCGCGGGCGTGGAGCTGCCGCTGGGTCCGGGCGGCGCCTTCCTGGAGGCGAAGTACCACTTCGCGCCAGTGGACTTCCTCACCACTGGCGACGTGAACGCGGGCGCGGTGCTCGCGGCCCTGGGCTACCGGCTGCGCCTGTAGTCGCGCGGTGGCTCAGGCCCGTCCCACCGGCGGGCGCAACATCCGCAGCAGGTGCTGGGCCAGCAGGTCGCGCGTGGCCTGGAGCACCGAGCCCATCAAGTAGTGCAGTGCCTCCGCGGTGTCGCCGTGGGCTTCGCGCACGCGCTCGGAGCGGCCGTCGAAGATGCGCAGCCGGCCGGGCACCAGCGAGATGACCGGCAGCGACGGGTGCCGCTTGCGCAAGAGCCCCAGGAACAGCGGGTGGTCCTCGTCCGGGCGGCGCAGGTCCACCACCACCAGCGCGGGCTTGTTCTCCGCGATGGAGGCGAAGGCGTCATCGGGCTCGCCCGTGGCGGACACCTCCACGTCCGGCTCCGAGTCCAGGAAGCGGCTGAGCAGCGCACGGGACGCCGCATGCGGGCTGACGACCAGGACCCGCATCAGCGCGCCAACGCCAGGAAGGACGCGGGACTCCAACCTGCGGGCGGTACAGGGCGAACAGCGGCGGTGCGGGTCCAGGGCATAAGTGGAGCAGGTAACGCCCGGCCCCCCCTCAAAGCAATCCGCCCTGCGTCCAGAAGGCACGCCGTGCCGCCAGGCAGCCAATCGTCCGCGCCCGTGGCTTCTTCCGGCCGCGCGGGCCAGAGTGGCGGCGCGCCTTCCAACCCGCTACTTCCCATCCCGCGCGAGTCTCCCCCCACGTCGGTTCCCCTCAGAGTCCCGAGCGTCCGCCATCGAGCCCCTGCCCTCCCCCCTCACCGAGCTGCACTACGACAGCGGCACGCTGGTGGCCCCGACGCTGCCCGACGACGAGCGCCTGCACGCGCTCTTCCAGAAGGACGGGCGCACGGGCGTCTTCCGAGCGCCCGCGCTGCACTACCGCGACGTCGTCCTGCGCCTGCGCGAATGCGGGCTGCCCTACGAGGACCGCGCGAAGCGCTTCGAGCCGGCGGAGCTGCCCCTGGCGGTGCCCATCGAGCCGTTTCCGCATCAGCGCGCGGCGCTGGACGCCTGGACGCGCGCGGGAGGCCGGGGGCTGGTGGAGCTGCCCACCGGCGCGGGCAAGACGCTGCTGGCGGTGCTGGCCATCGCGTGGGTGAAGCGGCCCACGCTGGTGGTGGTGCCCACGTTGGATTTGATGGCGCAGTGGCAGGGCGTGCTGGCGAAGCACTTCGCCACCCCGGTGGGCATGGTGGGCGGCGGCGTCAATGACCGTCAGACGCTGACGGTGACGACGTACGACTCCGCGGCGATGCAGATGGAGTTCACGGGCAACCGCTTCGGCCTGCTCATCTGCGACGAGTGTCACCACCTGCCCGCGCCCAGCTACCGCTTCATCGCGGAGGGGACGCTCGCGCCCTACCGGCTGGGACTCACGGCGACGCTGGAGCGCGCGGACGGCGGCGAGCGCGTGTGCGAGGAGCTCCTGGGCCCGCTGGTGCACCGCACCGGCATCGACGAGCTCCAGGGCCAGTACCTGGCGCCCTACGAGGTCCGCCGCATCGAGGTGCCGCTCACGCCCGACGAGAAGGCGCGCTACGACGAGGCGCGAGGCCGGTACATCACGTTCGTGCGGAAGCTGGGCGTGCCGCTCGCGTCGCCGGAGGGCTGGGCGCGCTTCCTGGCGCAGAGCCAGCGCAGCGACGAAGGGCGCGCGGCGTACCGGGGCTACCGGGAGCAGCGCCGCATCGCGCTCACCTCCAGCGGCAAGCTGGACGCGCTCTGGAAGATACTGCTGGAGCACCGCGAGGACCGCGTCATCGTCTTCACGGACGACAACGAGACCGTCTACACGCTGGCGCGCAGGCTGCTCCTGCCCGCGCTCACGCACCACACGCCGCTGCCGGAGCGAAAGGCGCTGCTGGCCGCGTTCGCCAGCGCGGAGCTGCCGGTGCTGCTCACCTCGCGGGTGCTCAACGAAGGCGTGGACGTTCCGGACGCGCGCGTGGGCGTGGTGCTCAGCGGCAGCGGCAGCGTGCGCGAACACGTCCAACGCCTGGGCCGCATCCTGCGAAAGCGCCCCGGCAAGCGCGCCCTCTTGTACGAGGTGTGCTCCGCGCAGACGGCGGAGAGCGGCATCAGCGAAAGACGCCGGCAGCACCGCGCCTACCAGGAGCCGGAGGGCCCTCCCAATGCTGACGCGTGAGCTGCTCGCCTCGCGCGTGCGCGAAGGCATCCTGCGCCCCTCCTTCGTGAAGACCCACGACCCGTCCCTCCAGGCGCTCGCGAAGGAGCTGCTCGCGGACGCGGAGTCCTTCCGGGGCCAGAGCCGCGACGACGTGGAGGAGGCCTTCAGCCTCAAGGCCGGCGCGTTCAGCCGCCCCAAGGTCGCGCGCGGACTGGTGAAGCTGCTGCTCGACCGGCTCCTCTTCGACGAGGCCGGTGAAGGCGCCACGGAGGCGCGCTGGCGCACGCTGCTCGTGGGCGCGAAGGTGCTGCGGACCCTTTCGCCGGACACGACGCTGGAGGCCTACGAAGCGCGCCTCACCGAGGCCCTGGACGCGCCGCTGGCGGACACGCGCGAGGCGCTCTACTCGGACCTGCCCGGCAACCGGAAGCTGCTCGGGTGGGAGGGCGAAGCGCTCACGCAGCAGGGGCTGCTGGACCGCTACAACCTGGCGCTCGCGCAGGGGCCGCTGCTCAACGCACGGCGCCTCACCCTGCGCGCGCGGTCGCCGGAGCTGCTGCGCGTGCGCAAGCTGCTGCGCTGGTTGAAGTTCTGCCGGCTGGTGGCGGAGGTGCGGCGCGACGGCGAGGACTGGTCCCTGGAGGTGGAAGGTCCCGGCGCCATGCTGGCCCTGCAGAAGAAGTACGGCCTGCAGCTCGCGAGCTTCCTCTCCGTGGTCCCCATCCTGGAGCGCTGGGAGCTCTCCGCGGTGCTGGAGGACGCGCGCAAGCAGTCCACGCTCCAGCTCTCCCACGAGGATCCGCTGGTGTCCCCGCTGCCCGCCGCGCTGGGGCACGTGCCGCCGGAGGTGACCGCGCTGGCGGAGGGCTTCGAGGACGCCGCCTGGGAGCTGGACCTGACGCCCCTGCCCCGCCACACGGGCGCCGCCGGCCTGTGCGTGCCCGACCTCACCTTCCGCCACCGGAAGACGGGCCAGGAGGTCGCGCTGGAGCTGTTCCACCCGTGGCACGCGGCGCCGCTGTCACGCCGGCTGGCGGAGCTGCGCGCGCGTCCGGACGCGGGACTGCTCCTGGGCGTGGACCGCGCGCTGGCGAAGGAGCCGGCGGAGCGGCAGGTGCTGGAGGATCACCCGCAGGTGGTGCTCTTCAACGGCTTTCCCTCCGTCCGGAAGCTGCGGGAGCGGCTCGCGCGATGGGACGGCGCGGCGAAGGCCGGCTGAGCACCGGAGCGCCTTCAGCTCCGGGGTTTGAACTGCGAGGCCAGCACGCTGAGGATGCGGATGGAGCCCCGGTCCAGTTGCTTCGCGCGGCGCAGCAGCCGGCGCAACTCCGCGGACTCGCCGTAGTCGGACGGAGGCTCCGCGGCCCACTTCACGTCCTGCGACGGCTTGAGCCCCAGCGCCTCGTCCGCGGAGATGGACAACACCACGCACAACCGGCGGAAGGTCTGGATGCTGGGCAGCATGTGGCCGCGCTCCAGGCGCCCGTAGACCTCACTGGCGATGCCGATGCGCTCCGCCACGTCCGCCTGGGTCAGGTTCAGGCGGGTGCGGGCGACGCGGGCCGCGCCTCCGAGCCGGGATGCGAGGGTCTTTTCCATGGGGTCGTTAACCTACCGGGTTCGCCCATGTCGATATGACTTGAGAGGTTGGCTTCCAAGAACTTCCGGGGTAGGCTTTTCGCGACACAACCTCTTGCGTCTAGCTTGGTCGCACCACCCATTGCCTTCATGCGAGAGCCCTCCAGCCCACCACCCAGCTTCCTCTTCGTGGACGCGGATCCGCGTGCGCTGGCCGCGCTGCGACGGCTCTCCAGGCACCTGCCCGGAGACAAGCGCTTCGCCCTGGGCATGCGCGAAGCGGAGCGGCTGATGGTGGAAGCGGAGCCGTCCGTGGTGGTGTGCGGCTACGGCCTGCCGGATGGTGACGGGCTGTGCCTGCTCACGTGCGTGCGCGCCCGGCATCCGCGCGCCGCGTGCGCGCTGCACACCACGCATCCCCCGTCGCGCGGGCTGCGGGAAGAGGGCATCACCTGGATGGACCGCGCCGCGCCGCCGCAGCAGGTGCTGGCGCTCCTGGCGTCGTTGAGCTGACGGCGAGCTGACGGCCGGGCGTTCCCATGGCGTGCGCGGCGGGGAGCGTTAAGGTAGGGCCTTCCCCACGCACGCCATGAAGCTCTACGCCATCAGCGACCTGCACCTGCGGCACAAGGAGAACCACGAGGCGCTGGCCGCACTCGCGCCACGTCCGGACGACTGGCTCATCGTCGGCGGCGACGTGGGCGAAACGCTCGCGGACATGGAGCTGATGCTGCGCACGCTCACCGCGCGCTTCCGCCAGGTCGTCTGGGTGCCGGGCAACCACGAGCTGTGGACCATGCCCTCCGAACAGCCTCCGCTGAAGGGCGAGGCGCGCTACCTGCGCATGGTGGACCTGTGCCACCGCTACGGCGCGCTCACGCCGGAGGATCCGTATCCGCGCTGGCCCGGCGAGGGCCCGCCCCGCGTCATCGTCCCCATGTTCCTGGGCTACGACTACACCTTCCGCCCGGACACCGTGCCCGTGGACAAGGCGCTGGAGTGGGCCTGGGAGGACGACCTGATGTGCACGGACGAGGTGCTGCTGCATCCGGAGCCCTACCCCACCCGTCAGGCCTGGTGCCACGCGCGCGTGGAGCGCACCCGCGCGCGGCTGGAGCGGCTGCCGCCGGAGTGCTCCACCATCCTCATCAACCACTATCCGCTGCGCTACGAACACGTGCGGCTGCCGCGCATCCCGCGCTTCTCCATCTGGTGCGGCACGCGCCTCACCGAGGACTGGCACACGCGCTACCGCGCGGAGGTGGTGGTGACGGGGCATCTGCACATGCCCGCCACGCTGTGGCGCGACGGCGTGCGCTTCGAGGAGGTCTCCCTGGGCTACCCCATGCAATGGCGCCACCGGGGCGGCCTGGAGCGCTGCCTGCGCGAGGTACTTCCCGGTCCGCGGACGCCCGCCCCAGCGCCGTGACGTCGCGAGTCACCGCTCGACGCGGGCCGCGTCCCACCCCGCGCGTTTGACGTTGCGGAGCTCGCGGGCGTGTAGTTGCGCACCATGCCCGAGCCCTCCTCCGCCGGCCCCGTCGAACTCTCCGAGCGTGTGCACCTGCTGGACGCCCTGCGCGGCTTCGCGCTGCTGGGCGTCTTCGTCTCCAACAGCCTGAGCTGGTTCAGCGGCCGGCAGCTCCTGCCGAGTGAACAGGCACAGGCGCTGGCCGCGCCCATGCTGGAGACGGTGGTCCGCCAGCTCTACGCCTTCTTCGTGGACCAGAAGTTCGTCACCCTCTTCTCCCTCCTCTTCGGCCTGGGCTTCGCGCTGCAGCTGACGCGCGCGGAAGGGCGGGGCACGTCCATCGTGCCGGTGTACCGGCGCCGGCTGCTCGTGCTGCTGGGCATCGGCCTTACGCACATGTTCGGCATCTGGGTGGGGGACATCCTCAGCACCTACGCGCTGGTGGGCTTCGTGCTGCTGCTGTTCCGCCAGCGCTCGGACAGGACGGTGCTCACCTGGGTGGCGGTGCTCTTCGTCGTCCTGCCGCTCACGCTCTCCATCGCGCAGCGCTTCGGCCCGGAGCTGCTGCACGGCAAGGAGGCCGCGGAGCAGGCCGCCAAGGCCACGCACGAGGAGGAGGCCGCGCACCGCACGGCGTTCCTCACCGGCCTGTCCAGCGAGTCCGTGCTGACGTCGCAGAAGGCCAACGCCCTCTTCGCCTGGCAGAACCTGCCCAATCCGGGACGCCCCATCTGGCTGTGCATCATCCTGGGCCGCTTCCTGCTGGGCCTGTGGGCCGGACGCCAGAAGCTGCTGGAGGACGTGGAGCGCCACCGCAAGCTGCTCGTGCGGGTGATGGCATGGGGGCTGGGCGTGGGCAGCGCCGCCGCCACCCTGTCGTTGGTGCTCTATCTGAGGAACCGGGGCGCCCCCGGGGGCCCCGGCGGGCAGCTCAACCCGCCGGTGTGGATGGTGGGCATGCGCACCCTGCGGGAGGTGGGCTACCTCTTCATGGGCTGCGGGTACGCGGCGGCCTTCGCGCTGATCTTCCAGAAGGAGCGCTGGCGCAAGGTGCTGGGCGTGCTCACGCCCGCGGGCCGCATGGCGCTGACGCTCTACCTCATGCAGTCGGTGATCAGCATCGGGCTGTATGACGGCTGGGGCCTGGGGCTCGTGGGCCACACGCCGCCGTCGCGCACCGTGCTCATGTGCCTGGGCGTCTTCGCGGCGCAGGTGGCCTTCAGCCACTGGTGGCTGGCGCGCTTCCGCTTCGGCCCGGTGGAGTGGCTGTGGCGCTCGCTCACCTACGGCCGCGCGCAGCCCATGCGCCTTGCCACTGCCGGCGAGGCGCGCGCGGCGCACTGAGCTGTATCAAGAGAGGGGGCGCGTGATTTGACGCTGCCAAGGGCGCCAGCGTGTAGTGCCCGGCATGTCCGAGTCCCCTTCCGCCGGTCCCATTGAAAGCGCGCAGCGCGTCCACGCCCTGGATGCGCTGCGCGGCTTCGCGCTCCTGGGCGTCTTCATCTCCAACAGCCTGAACTGGTTCAACGGCCGGCTGCTCCTGCCGAAAGAGCAGGCCCTGGCGATGGGCGCGCCGCCGCTGGAGCTCACGGTCAATTCGCTCTTCGCGCTGCTCGTCGAGCAGAAGTTCGTCACCCTCTTCACCTTCCTCTTCGGCCTGGGCTTCGCGCTGCAGATGACGCGCGCGGAAGGGCGTGGCGCCTCCATCGTTCCGGTGTACCGGCGCCGCCTGCTCGTGCTGCTGGGCATCGGCCTTACGCACATGTTCGCCATCTGGATGGGCGACATCCTCACCACCTACGCGCTGGTGGGCTTCCTGCTGCTGTCGTTCCGCAAGTGCTCAGAGAAGACGGTGCTCGTCTGGGCGGCGCTGTTCCTGTTCGTGGTGCCCACCATCCTCTCCATCGGGCAGCGGGTGCTCCCGGTGATGCTGGACGGCGCGGCGGAGACGGAGCGCGCCCAGAAGGCCACGCGGGAGGAGGAGGCGGAGCGCCGCGCGGCGTACCTCGCCGGGCTGTCCAGCAACTCGGTGGTGACGACCCAG
The DNA here is from genome assembly GCF_003611605.1 of Corallococcus sp. AB011P. NCBI lineage: Bacteria > Pseudomonadati > Myxococcota > Myxococcia > Myxococcales > Myxococcaceae > Corallococcus > Corallococcus sp. AB011P. Next base: position 1,229,982 of record NZ_RAVX01000001.1, on the reverse strand, counting down.
CAGGCCAACGTGGCCTACGGCTGGGCCAGCATCCCCAACCCCAACCGCCCGGTGCTGCTGTCCATCATCCTGGGCCGCTTCCTGCTGGGCCTGTGGGCCGGGCGCCGGGGGCTCTTGCAGGACGTGGAGCGCCACCGTCCGCTGCTGCGGAAGCTGGCCGCCTGGGGACTGGGGGTGGGCGGCGTCATCGGGCTCGGGGTGCTGGCGCTCAACCTCGCGTACCGGGGCGTGACGAGCCTGCCGGGGTGGCTGGTGTGGATGCGCATCCCGAAGGACGTGGGCATCCTCTTCCTGGGCGTGGGCTACGCGGCGGGCTTCGCGCTGCTCTTCCAGAAGGAGCGCTGGAGCAAGGTGCTGGGGGTGTTCACGCCCGCGGGCCGCATGGCCCTGACGCTCTACCTCATGCAGTCCGTGCTGAGCCTGTGCGTGTATGACGGCTGGGGCCTGGGACTGGTGGGCCGCACGCCGCCGTCGCTTTCGTTGCTCCTGAGCGGGGCCCTGTTCGCGGGACAGGTGGCCTTCAGCCACTGGTGGCTGGCGCGCTTCCGCTTCGGCCCGGTGGAGTGGCTGTGGCGCTCGCTCACCTACGGCCGCGCCCAGCCCATGCGCCTGGGCCCCACCGCGGCGCCCGCGGTGAACTGAAGCGGGACAAAAAAGAACCCCGGGTCCCGCGAGGAGGCGGGAGCCCGGGGTCTCAGGAGCGGAGCGCGGCACCTTCGCCGCGCCCCACACCTTCAGGCACTACTTGACCTTGTAGGAGGCCGCGAACACGGTGTTGATGTAGCCGTCCACCTCGGTGTCGACCAGGCTCGGCACACCGACAACCGTGATGTAGTACTTGCCCGCCGGGATGTTGCGCAGGATGACGCTCTCCGTCGCGCTCTCCCTCACGCCACGGCCCAGGTAGGACGTGAACGTCGGAGCGGCGGCGGCCTGCACGTAGACGTCGGCGTTGCCCTCGCCCTCGCCCAGCGCGATGGACAGCGTGTTGATGCCGGAGTCCTTCTTGAACTCAGGCATGTCGATGATGAAGGTGCGGGTGGAGCCCGGCACGCCCGAGAGGCCCTCGATGCGGGTCTCGTTGCCGATGTCCTCGAAGCCACCCTTCCAGGTCACGGACAGGCTGGTGCCCGTGTAGGTCGTGAAGCCCTTGATCATCACGTACCAGATGCCCTTCGCGCCGGAGGTGGCGAAGGTGCAGGTCTCCGCGTTGCCGGACTTGTACGGACGGCAGTCGTACAGGGAGTCCGTCGGGGCGTTGTTCTTGCGGACGTAGAGGTCCGCGTCACCCGTGCCACCGGACAGCGTGAAGGTCACGTCCGTGGCGCCCTCGGGGATGGTCACCGAGTAGTACACCTTGCTGCCGGAGGTGCCGTTGATGCCCGTCACGGGCACGCCCTTCTCGATCGGCGTGGTCACCGGAGGAGGCACGGGCACGCCCACGCCCACGGCCTTCCAGGCGTTGCCGACATCGGCGATCTCCGCCGCGGTGAAGCCCAGCTGCGTCGCGGCCTGCTCCGACGCGGTCTTCGCCGCCTCGAAGTTGGAGGACGCGGTCAGCAGGTCGGCGTTGATCTTGTAGAAGACCTTGGCGGCCTTCTCGAAGCCGATGCCGTTGACGACCTGGGTCGTCTTGGCGCGCGGGTGCGTGCCACCCTGGGACATCAGGTAGAACGCCAGGTTGGAGATACCCGAGCTGTAGTGCACGTCCACGCCCGAGCCGTAGTCCGGGTAGTAGTCGAGCGAGTCCCCGTCCTGCGTGGGGTTCTTCATGTAGCGCAGGCCGTCACCCGGGATGCTCGGGGTCCAGACGTCGTCGCCGACGATCCAGGTGCCCTCGTCGATGACCTTGCCCTTGCCGTACCACTCGCAGACCGCGCCGAAGATGTCGGAGATGGACTCGTTGAGGCCACCGGACTCGCCGGAGTAGGTGAGGTTGGACTCGTACTCCGTCACCGCGTGCGTCAGCTCGTGCGCCGTCACGTCCAGCGAGTTCGCCAGGTTGGAGGCGTTCACGCCGTCGCCATCGCCGTACACCATCTGGGAGCCGTCCCAGTAGGCGTTGACGTAGTTGTTGCTGTAGTGGACGTAGCTCTTCAGCAGGTGGCCGGCGTTGTCGTACGAGTCACGACCGAACAGGCTGCTGTAGCAGTTGTAGACGGTGCCGAGGTGGTCGTAGTTGTTGTTGATGACCGGGTCGGCGACCGGGGCCTCACCCTCGAAGCGGCCCTTGACGGCCGTGGGCAGGCTGGTGCGGTGCTGCAGGTCCCACACCTCGCGCTTGAGCGCGGAGTGGATGTGCGGAACGCGCTCGAAGACGTCGCCCGTCTTGGCGTTCACGTACACGGAGTCATCCACCGGGGTGGAGTCCTTCAGCTCGCCCTGGACGCGAATCTCGTACGCCAGGATGAGCTCGTTGCCCGAGCGGCGGTAGACCAGCTGGGGCTCCGCGTTGGAGGACGCGCGCTCCGGGGAGCCGCGGTCGCCGATGGCCGCCGCGATGGCCGCGTCGGACGCGATGGTGGCCTTCAGCTCGCCCTGCAGGTCGCCACGGGCGTTCGTGTTCACCGCGAACACGGAGCCGTTGCGCGCGTGCAGACGGAGCTCGGCGTCCTGAACCAGGATGCCGTTCTGGGTCACGCCGTAACGGTAGTGGGTGTCACCGTCGAAGCCGACGTAGGCGCGCTTCAGGAACAGGTCGTTCGCGTTCAGGCGGAACAGCGGCGCCACGCCCGCGAGCACCGGCGCCAGCTGCTGCTGGGCCGCGATGCCCTGGATGGCCGAGGGAGCGGGAACGGAGCCGAAGGAACCGGTGAGGAAGGTGGGGACCGCGTCGGAGTCCGCCGCGATGACCTTCTGACCCGCCGACAGGTTGGCGGAAGCCTTCTGGATGTTGGCGTCCTCCGTGTTCGCGGCAGGAGCGCCATCAGTGCAAGCGCCGACCATCAGGGACAGGGCTGCGGCACCCAGGGCGCCGCGTACTCGCTTCTCGTACATGTAATCCTCCTAAGGGGAAAGATTAGGAAACACTGTGCCACAGGAGAGGCGCGTATTTCAAGTACAGGCGAGATTTCTACTTTTACATCGTTTCTCAGACTTCGAGATATCTCGCAACTGCTTGAAATGACGGAGGGACTCACGCAGCCCGCGGAGAACGGGGTTGATGCTTCAAACCGGGAAGGCGGTTACTTCATGTTTGAAGCACCTGTCGGCGGATGCGTGCAATGAGTGAACGGCGGGGAGAAATTGCCGTCTCATTTATTCCCGACCCGGGTGGGTCCCGTGTCACCGGTGACATCCACGGGGGCTCTGAGGGCGGGGCAGGCGGGCTAGCGTCCCGGGCCCAGGAGGCGACACACACATGCGCGCATTGCAGCTTCAGCGGCTGGAGGGGCCGGAGGGCCTGGCGATGGTGGAGGTCCCGGAGCCGGAGGCCGGAGACGGGGTCCTCATTGATGTGGTGGCGGCCGGGGTGAGCTTCCCGGATCTGCTGCTCAGCCGGGGCCAGTACCAGATGAAGCCGGAGGTGCCCTTCGTGCCGGGAGTGGAGGTGGCGGGCGTGGTGCGCGCCGCGCCGGCGGGGGCGCGGGTGAAGCCCGGCGACCGGGTGATGGGCTTCTCCTTCACCCTGGGCGGCTTCGCGGAGGCCTGCGTGGTGGCGCCGGAGCTGGCCTTCCCCATTCCGGAGGCGTGGAGCTTCGAGCAGGCGGCGGGCGTGGTGATGAACTACCACACGGCGCACTTCGCGCTGCACCGGCGCGGGCAGCTGCGCCAGGGAGAGACGGTGGTGGTGCACGGCGCGGCGGGCGGCGTGGGCACCGCGGCCGTGCAGGTGGCGAAGGGCGCCGGGGCGCGTGTGCTGGCGGTGGTGAGCGACGAGCGCAAGAAGGAGGTGGCGAAGCGCGCGGGCGCGGACGTCGTCCTTCTATTGAAGGATTTCCAGGCCGGCGTGCGCGAGGCCACGGACGGCCGGGGCGCGGACGTGGTGCTGGACCCCGTGGGCGGCGACGTCTTCGAGAAGAGCCTCAAGGTGCTGGCGCCGGAGGGGCGGCTCCTGGTGGTGGGATTCGCCAGCGGCCAGATTCCCTCCGTCGCGGTGAACCGGCTGCTGCTGCGCAACATCACCGTGGTGGGCGTGGCGTGGGGCGCCTTCCTGATGCAGGCCCCGGAGCTGCCGGGAGACATCGCCAAGGAGCTGGAGGCGCTCGCGGCGAAGGGCATCCTCGATCCGGTGGTGGGCCGCGTCTTCCCCTTCGAGGACGGCGCGCAGGCGCTGCGTGAGCTGGAGTCGCGCCAGGCCGTGGGCAAGATCGTCCTGAAGGTGAAGGCCGGCTGACGTCACTCCTCGGGCAGAGGCAGGGGCGTGGGAGTCCCCGCCTCGCGCTCCAGGACGTCCGCGGCGCGGGCGTCCCGGGGCAGGCCGAAGCGGGCGCGCGAGCACATGAGGAGCTGGCCCGCGAAGACGCTGTCCGCCAGCGCGTCCGCGTACAAGCCGTGGGCCTCGCACAGGCGGGCCCGCTCATCCACCAGCCGGGCAAGGATGCGCGCCTGCTCCGGGTGGGCGAAGAGCCCGACGACGGAGCGCGCGTCGAAGCGGGCGAGCGTGTCGTACTCCATGCCCAGCGTCGTGATGCACACCTCGCGGATCCGCTCCAGGCACGCGTCCCAGGAGGCGCGCGACCGGGCGATGTCCGGCACCGAGCGGCCAAGCTCGCGGACGGCGTTGAGCAGGAAGGCGTGTCGTAGCGAAGGCATCCGGTCCTCCACTACAGCCCAGCCCCCCTGAATCATCCAGCGCCTCAGGGGGTGCGACCCCACCCCGACGAATCAGGTTGTACCCACCCGCCGGAGGCTCGCGCGCGGCGGCGGCACACCTCCACGGCAAAAAGACAGACATCGTCACCCTGGCGTGGGGATGCGCGCCCGCAACGCTCCAAAGATATATCCAGACAGGAATGACATACACGGCGTGCGGGCGTCCTCTGGCGGAGACGGGGGCGCGGATGACCCGAGCGGGTGTGTCTCAATCAAGACTCGGCGTGTATCACCGCGCGGTTCCTACGTATTGCGCGGACGCTGCCAGTCTTTAGACTTTTCAAACGCGAAGCCCCCGCGCGCGAGTCACCACATCCAAGGAATGCACCATGGCCCTTCCGTCCACGCTGCGTCTTCCCCCGACCGCGGAGATCGCCTTCGGCTCCACGGTGCTGAAGCAGCCGGAGCTGTTGCGCCGGGCGTCCCGGGTGGCGCGGCGGCTGCGGGCCGAGTGGAACGTGCGGCCGGGAGACCGCGTGGGGTTGATGGTGGTGCCCGGGGCGGAGGTCATCCCGGCCATCCTGGGCATCTGGATGGCGGGCGCGGCCTACGTGCCGTTGGATCCCTTCCTCCCAGATGAGCGACTCCTGCGCATCCTGCGCGACGCGGGCCTGCGCGGCGTCGTCACGCAGCGCATGCACCGGGTCTCCGTGGGGCTCCTGGAGACATGGCTGGGGACTCCCCTGCCCTTCCTGGAGGCGGATGCGGCGGCGGTGGACACGACGGAGGACGGCGAGGTCTCGGACGTCATCGACGCGCCGCCGGACCGGCCCGCCTACCTCATCTACACCTCCGGCAGCACGGGTGAGCCCAAGGGCGTGGTGTGCACGTTCCGGGGGCTCGTGAACCTGGTGCACGGCGTGGGGCCGCTGCTGGGCCTGGGGCCGGACACGCGGCACCTCCAGTTCGCCAGCATCAACTTCGACGCGTCCGTGTGGGAGGTGTTCCCCACGCTGTTCGCGGGCGGCACCGTGGTGCAGGGCACGCGTGAGGACCTGCTGCCCGGCCGGCGCATGGCGGAGTACCTGCGCCAGCAGCGCGTGACGCACCTGTGCCTGCCGCCGTCCGTGCTGGGGCAGTTGGGGCCGCACGTGGACACGCTGCCGGACGTGGCGTGCGTGGTGATGGCGGGCGAGCGCTGCCCGGCGCCGCTCGCGGAGCGGTGGCATGCGTCCGGCCGCCGCGTCTTCAACGCCTATGGCCCCACGGAGGGGACCGTCTGCGCGACCGCGTACCGGGTGAAGGGCGGCGAGTCGCCCGTGCCCATCGGCCAGGCGCTGCCGGGCGTGCAGCTGCGCGTGGTGGGACCGGATGGACAGGACGTCGCGGTGGGCGCGACGGGCGAGGTGTGGATTGGCGGCGAGGGCGTGGCGGAGGGCTACCGCAACCAGCCCGAGCGCACGCGGGAGCGCTTCCCCACGGACGCCCGGGGCGCCCGGTGGTACCGCACCGGTGACGAGGCCATGCGCCGCGCGGATGGGGCGCTCGTGTTCCTGGGCCGGATGGACCAGCAGGTGAAGCTGCGCGGCTTCCGCATCGAACTGGAGGCCATCGAGCAGGCGCTGTACGCGTACCCGGGCGTCGCGCAGGCGGCGGTGACGGTCTTCGAGCACACGGACGCGCAGGGCCAGACGACGGGCCTGCTGGTGGCGTACCACAGCGTGCAGGAGGGCCACACGGTATCGCTGGACGCGCTGCGCGCGCACCTGGGCGTCGTGCTGCCGGACTACATGGTGCCGCACCGCTTCGTGGAGCTGCCGCGCCTGCCGCTCATGCCCCACCTGGGCAAGGTGGACCGGCAGGCCCTGCCGCCCCCGGCGGACTGGGTGGGCGCCACCGCGTCCGAAACCCGCGCCGCTCCCGAGGCGCCCTCCGTCCCCGCGACCTCCATCGACCGGCTGTGCCGCGCCTTCGAGCGGGGCCTGCACGCGGCCCCGGGCACCGTCACCGCGAACACGCACTTCTTCCAGGCGGGCGGTGACTCGCTGGGTGTGGCGCACGTGCTGGCCCAGGTGGAGGAGGACTTCGGCGTGTCGCTGCCGTCGCGCCGCGTGTACTCGCACCCCACGCCCCAGTTGCTGCTGCCCTTCTGCGAGGCCGGCGCGGCCCCGGCCGAAGCAGGCCCCCAGGGCGTGCGCGCCACGCTGCTGACCGATGCGCGGTCCGCCGCCCTGCCCCCGCTCGCGACTCCCGTGCTCGTCACGCAACCGCCTCGCACGCTGCTGCTCACGGGGGCGACGGGGTTCCTGGGCATCCACCTGCTGGCCGCGCTGGCGCCCCGCGTGGAGCGCATCCACTGCCTGGTGCGGGCGCGCGACGACGCGGAAGCCGGCGCGCGGCTTCGCGCCACCGCTCGCAAGTACGGCGTGCACCTGCCCTGGCGCGACGGGCGCATCCAGGCGGTGGCGGGCGACATCACCCGGACGCGGCTGGGGCTGGAGGCGTCCGTGCATGACGCCCTGGCGCTCCAGTGCGACGCGGTGGTGCACTCGGCCGCGAGCATCAGCTACATCCTGCCGTACGCGGACGCGGGGAGGCCCAACGTCGCCGGCACGCAGCAGGTGCTGGCCTTCTGCGCGCACGGCCGCGCGAAGCCCCTGCACCACGTGTCCTCGCTCAGCGTCCACGGCGCGGTGGGCACGCTGCTGGGCCTGGAGGAGGTGGACGAGGACTTCGCGCTGGAGCGCTCGCTGGACCTGATGTCCTACGAGAATGGCTACACGCGGGCCAAGTGGGTCGCGGAGCGGCTCGCCGTGGACGCGCGCGACAGCGGCCTGCCGGTCAGCATCTACCGGCCGGGCTTCATCCAGGGCCACAGCCGCACGGGCATTGGCAACGCGGACGACATGCTGTGCCGGCTCTTGGTGGGCAACGCGCAGCTGGGCATGTCGCCGGACCTGCCGGACAAGTACTGGCTGCCGGTGCCGGTGGACTACGTGGCCAGCGCCACCGCGCACCTGGTGCTCACCCAGGCGCCGGGCGGCACGTACAACCTGGCGCCGGAGCGCGAGCAGGAGCCGAGCCACAATGCCCTCTTCGACATGCTGGGCGAGCACGGGCACCCGGTGCGCCGCGTGGCGCCGGCGGTGTGGCTGCGCGAGCTGGGACGGGTGGGGCCGGACAACGCCCTCTTCCCGTTGGTCGCGTTCCTGCGGGAGAAGGTCTACCACGGCACCCGCACGGTGCTGGAGCTGCACCACCGCACGCCGCGCGTGCGCACGGACCACACCCGCGCCGCGCTGGCGGGCACGGACATCCAGTGCCCGGACATCGACGCGGCCCTGCTGCGCCGCTACGTGAAGGACCTCTTCGCGCGCCACCGCTCCGCGGCCCTCGCCGCGTAGCGGGGGCGGGACGTCAGTGGTGCGGCGGGAACGTCACCTGTCCGTCGCCGAAGCGGTAGTGGGCCACCACCGGCTGGTGGTCCGAGGACTCGGTGGAGCGGTCCACCTCGAAGAGGACCGGAAGCAGGGAGCGCGTCGCGTAGAAGTTGTCGAAGCGCTTGCCCGTGGCGTGCACCACGCCGTGGCTGTCCGGGTGCGAGGTGAGCGTGGCGCAATCCGCGATGTCCTGCAGGCGCCACCACGCGGGGCTGTGCTTGGGAATCTGGCCGGAGCTCAGCTCCTGACGGGCGTGATGGGGCGTCGTCAGCGAGTGGTCCGCCAGCCGCACGCGCACCGTCGTCGCGTGGCACACCGTCTCCGGCAGGTCCTGCTCCAGCGTGTGCAGTTCGTGGCGCAGGCGCGGGTCCGCGATGTTGCCCACGCCGCGGTCGCCCACCGTGACGTTGTGCATGTCGTCGCCGTAGCGCTGACGGAACTCCTCGATGGTGTCCGTGTCGTTGTCCTGCTTCGGGTGCAGCAGGTGCGCCACCAGCCAGGAGCCGCCCCGCTTGATGGCGGTGTTGGCGTTGAAGTCGCCCAGTACGACGGCGGGGACACCTTCGCGGCGGCGCAGGAGCGCGTTGAGCTGGCGCAGGTTGAGGGCGTTGATGGCCGAGTCCCCCAGCGCGTGGTGCAGGTTGTAGAGGTAGAGCGGGCGCCCCCCCACCTGGAGCTTCAGCCACAGCACGCCCCGGTCCTCCACCAGCTCTCCCGCGTAGCCCTGGCGCGCGATGGCTTCATTGCGCTCGGCGTCGGTGAGGACGTAGGTGAAGTGCGCGGCGTCCACGATGGGGTGACGGCTCAGCCAGGCCTTGCCGTTCACCAGCCGGGTGCCGTCGTCGCCGTCGCTGCCCTGGTACGCCAGGTGGAAGCCGAAGCGGGACGCGAGCAGCACCGACATGGGCACGCCCGCCTCCTGCAGGCCGATGACGTCCGGCATGCGGTCCTGGGCCTCCAGTTGGGTGAAGTACTCCAGCAGCGCCTCCTGACGCTCGCCGCCCATGAGGATGTTGTAGCTCATCACCGTGAGGCCCGGTCCCCGGGGCGCGCGCGGCGCGGGGTGGTGCACGATGAAGGTGCGGCCGTCTCCCAACCGGCGCTCGCTTGAAGGCAGCGGCACGGCCTGGAAGTCCGGCAGGGTCAGGGTGGGGTCACGCTTTGGCAAAACATCCTCCTGCCCGCCCGGCTTGCGTCCGAGCAGGTGTCCGACGGCGGGCAGGTGTTCCAGCACTTCGGGCATCTTCATGCCGCCCTCCCCTTGCTGGGGCGCCAGGCCCGCGGGGTGCCATGAGCAAAGGGGAAGCGATGTCGGGCGTCATGCCGTCGCGCTGTGGGTTCCACCAAGCCTCCATCCAGAAGTCCTCCGCTCAAGTTCGTGGCGGCAGGCCTTGTCTGCCAGCGTCATGCAGGGGGCGGGCGGTCGGCCGGATGGTTGCCCTGCGTGCGCCGGGCATGAATTGGACGTCGGACGGTGCACATCCGTCCGGGGCGGAATCGGCCCGGGCATGAGGCCCGGATGGTTAGATGGGTGGGCGATGAAGGAACTCGATGACCTGCTGCGGGCATGCGGACGTGCCTCCGGTCCGGTGGTGTTGGCGACGGTGGTGGCGGTGTCCGGTTCGTCGTACCGGCGTCCGGGGGCCCGCATGTTGATGGGCGCGGACGGCTGGCTCGCGGGCGGGGTGAGCGGCGGGTGTCTGGAGGGAGACCTCGTGCGCAAGGCCTTCTTCTGGACGTCGGATGGGCCGCGCGTGCTGCGCTACGACACCACGGGCGACGCCGCGGAGGACGAGGGCGGCCTGTCGTTCGCGCTTGGTTGCAACGGCGTGGTGGACATCCTGCTGGAGCGCTGGGCGCCCGGCCCGGGTGACGCGCTCGGCTTCGCGGCCGAGGCGCGCAAGCAGTCGCTGCGCGCGGTGGTGGCTACCGTGTACCGGGGCCCCGCGGACGCGGTGGGTTCGCGGCTGATGCTGCGCGAGGACGGCGTGTCGGCGGGCAACCTCACGGGCGCGCTGCTCGAGCCGGTGCGCGCGGCGGCGACGGAGGCGCTGGTTCGCGGCGTGCCCTGGAGCGGCGCGTGCGGGGGCGCGGAGGTGCTGGTGGAGGTGGTGGAGCCGGCGCCGCCGGTGGTGGTGTTCGGCAGCGGCTTCGACGTCGCGCCGGTGGTGGCGCGCGCGCAGGGGCTGGGGTGGCACCTCACGGTGGTGGCGGACCGGCCCGTGGAGCTGCTGCGCCGCAGGTTCCCGCGCGCCCAGGCGCATGTCGCGTCGCGGGCCAGCGAGGTGCTGGAGAAGGTGCCGCTGTCCGCGCGCAGCGTGGTGCTGGTGATGACACACAGCCTGCCGCAGGACCGGGAGCTGCTGGAGCGGCTGGCGCCGCTGCCGGTGCGCTACCTGGGAGTGCTCGGGCCTCGCGCCCGGACGGAGCGCATCCTGCGGGAGCTGGCGCGCCCGCCCACCGCCGCGCAGTTGGAGAAGCTGCACGCGCCCATGGGATTGGACCTGGGCGCGGAGGGCGCGGACGAGATTGCCCTGTCCATCATCGCGGAGGTGCAGGCGGTGCTGGCCGGGCGCGACGGGGGACGGCTGCGCGAGCGGCAGGCGCCCATCCACGCGGAGGCCATCACGCCGGAGCGCAGGTCGGCGTGAGGGACCGCATCAGCGAGATGCACGCCACCGACGGGCTCAGCACGCGCACAGCGCATGAGCCCACCCGCGCGCGGAGGCGCGCATGACCGTCGCCATCGTGCTGCTCGCCGCGGGTAGCTCTTCGCGGCTGGGACAGCCCAAGCAGCTGTTGCGCCACGAAGGCACGTCGCTGGTGCGGCGCGCGGCGGAGCGGGCCCTGGCCGCGAGCCCGGTGGTGGTTGTGGTGCTCGGTGCGCGGCGCGAGGACGTCGCCTCGGAGCTGGACGGGCTCGCCGTGCGGTGCGTGGACAATCCGGAATGGGCGCTGGGTCAGGGCTCGTCACTGCATGCGGGCCTGCGGGCACTTCCTCCGGACGTGGACGGCGCGCTCCTGATGCTCTGCGACCAACTCCGCGTGGACGCGGTCCACCTGCGCTCGCTCATCGACACCTTCGAACGCACGCGCGCGCCCATCGTCGCGTCCGCCTACGCGGGCACCCGGGGCGTGCCCGCCCTCTTCTCCCGCGCCCTCTTCCCCGAGCTGGAGGCCCTTCCTCCCACGGGCGGCGCACGCGGGCTCATCGCCCTGGACCCTTCGCGCGTCGTGGAGGTTGTGCTGCCCGGCGGCGAGGAGGACGTGGACACCGCCGAGGACGCCCTGCGCCTCACGCGCCCCGGACGCGGTGGGTGATGCCCTCCGGCCCGGCCACCACCAGGTCGGTGGTCAGGTTCAGGAACAGGCCGTGCGCCATCACCCCTGCGCGGGACTCCAGCTTCGCGGCCAGCGCCGCCGGGTCGCTGATGGGACCGAAGTCACAGTCCAGCACCACGTTGCCCTGATCCGTGTGGTACGGCGCCCCGTCCAACGCGAGCCGCACCACCACGCGTGCTCCCAGCGACTCCAGGAACAGCGCCTGCGAGCGCCAGCCGAAGGGCAGCACCTCCACCGGCACCGGCCACTTCGTGCCCAGCCGGGGCGACAGCTTGGCCGCGTCCACCACGATGATCTCGCGGCGGCTGGCCTGCGCCACCACCTTCTCGCGCAGGAGCGCCCCACCGCCGCCCTTGATGAGTGACAGGTCCGGCGCCACCTCGTCCGCGCCGTCGATGGTGAGGTCCACCACCGGGTGCACGTCCAGCGTGGTGAGCGGAACGCCCAGCGACGCGGCCAGGGACTCTGTCGCGTGCGACGTGGGGATGCCCACCACGTCCTTCAACGTCCCGGCGGAGAGCAGCGCACCCAGCCGCCGCACCGCGTACGCGGCCGTGCTGCCCGTGCCCAGCCCCACCACCATGCCCGGCTGGATGAAGTCCACCGCGCGCTCCGCCGCCGCGCGCCTCTGGGAAGCGGAAACACTCTCGTCGGAAGTCATGGCTGGCTCTGAGGAAGGAGGGCGGCTTCAGTGCGGCGTCCCAGGATGCCCGGAGTCGGCCGGAGGCGCACGCCGCGCTTCACGCTGTGGCGGCGCGAGTGGACCCGCCAACAGTGCCTCGTCCGCGTTCCCCAGGCCGGAGGGCGGGGCCATCTCCTGACGGCGCTCCCGCTTCCACGTCTTGCGGCGCTCACGCTGCACCTCCGTGAGCAACACCTGCCCCGCCGCCGCCGCCGGCACCGCGAGGATGACGCCCAGCAGCCCCGCGACGGAGCCTCCCACCAGCGCCACCAGTGAGATGAGCAGCGGGTTCATCTTGATGGCGCGCCGCTGCACCAGGGGGCTGAGCAGGTGGGCCTCGAGCTGCTGGTAGACCATGAACAGCGCCAGCGCGAGGAGCGCCCGCTTCGAGCCCACCGACGCCAGCGTGGTCACACTCACCAGCAGCGCGGTGATGACACTGCCGATGTACGGGATGAGCCCCAACACCATCGCCACCAGGCCGAGCGGCAGGAAGTACGGCACGCCCAGCGCCAGCGACATGCCGGCCGTGAAGGCGCCGCCCACGGAGACGATGAGCAGCGTGCCGACGAGGTAGTTGCCCACCGCCTCGCGCATCCGGCCCACTACGCGGCGCACGCGGGGACGGCTGCGCGGGCGCACCCAGCCCAGGATGCTCGCGTAGAGGTCGTGCCCGAAGAGCAGGCCGAACACGGCCAGCGCCAGCACGGTGACGCCCGCGCCCAGCAACTCCACCGTGGACGACAGCACGGTGATGAGCGGCTTGGCCAGCACGCCGGGCTCCATGTTGAACGCGTCCTGCGGATGCGACAGCACGCCGAAGTGCTCGTCCAGCTTCCGCACCCAGGGCGCCTGGGTCAGCTCCGTGAGGAAGACCGGCGCCGCCTCCACCAGGTGCTGGAGCTGCTCCACGAGCAGCGGCACCAGCGTGAGGATGAGCAGGCCGATGACGCCCAAGAGCGTCAGCGCGATGAGCGCCACGCCCAGCCCCCGGCGCAGGCCCCACGACTGCAGCCGGCGGACGACGGGCTCCGCCGCCAGTCCCAGCAGCAGCGCCGCCGCCAGCAGCGTGAGCACGGGCCCCAGGCTCCGCATCGCCGAGCCTAGCAACACGAGCAGCACCACCTGGGCACCGACCGACCACACCGTCCGGGGCGGCACGTAGACGGGGAGCCCCCTGCGCGAAGCCTTCATGCCCCCAAGGTAGGGAGTCCGGGCATTCCAGGCAGGCGACGGAGCACCGTGAAGCAGGCAGTCAGCCGAGGGCTACCAGGAGTCGCTGCCACCGCCTCCGCCAGAATCTCCGCCGCCTCCGCCCCAGTCCGAGGAGGAGCTGGACGAATCACTGCTGAAGGACGACGAGGAGCCGTAGCTGGACGAGGAGTGTGTCACGTCCCCCATGAAACCGTCCCCTTGTCGCTTCGGCCCGGTCCCCCCCGGATCCGCGCCCGACGATACGTCAATTCCGTCCCGGGCCCGATAATGGCTCCCGTGTGCGTGGCGCCCGTCCATCGCTCCGGGCAGACTGCCGCGCCCATGGACAAGCCCCAGACAATGCGGTCGTTCGTGAAGCTGCTGGTGACGGATACGCAGGCTTCCGTGCGCTTCTATGAAGGCCTCGGCTTCGAACGCATCGCGTCGGAACCTCCCATCCTCCGCCTCCAGTGGGGAGGCGAGTCGGACGTGTACCTCGTGAGCCATCCTTCAAGCCTGAAGCTGGAGGGACGAAAGGGCATGGGCGTGCTCGTGGGCTTCCGCGCGGGCTCGGACGGCGTGGACGCGGTGGCCGCGAAGGCGGCGGCGCTGGGCGCGCACGTGGAAGGCCCCACGGAGCAGCCCTGGTACACCCGCGAAGTCGTCGTCACGGACCCGGACGGCTACCGGCTCAACTTCATCGAGCCCGCCTGACGCCCGGCCTCCACTTTCGCTCCGCGCCCCGTCCTCTTAAGGGGCGTGGAACGAACGATGGAATCCACGCCGTTGCGCGGACCCGGGGATGCCGCCCCGCCACTTGATTGCCCCAGCGGCTTGCGCCAGCCTGTCGCGGCCTCCGTGAGCCCGCCCCGCTACTTCGTTCCCCACGCCGCCAGCCCGGTCGAACCCGTGCCGTGCGATGCCTCGGAGGTCGTCCACGTCCTGGACGCCTTCCGGCTGGAGCCCGCGTACCTGGGTGAGCCCGAGTGGTTCGTCTGCACCGACGTCGTGGGCCAGCTCCAGCTCATCCCCGGCAGCGAACGCGCGCGGCTGCCCGCGTCCGTGCAGGCGCAGCTCGCGCACCATGAAGTCGCCTCCGGCAAGCCTCCGCGCCGCCTGGCCGCGACGGAGCTGTTCTTCTTCTCCCCGGAGGTGGTGGAGCACCCCTCCAACACGGAGGGCTTCAACGACCCCGTCTACCTCTACGGCACGCTCACGGGACCGTGGCCGGGCAACGCCGTCACGCGCGTGAACGGGCAGCTCACCGTCACCCGCGGTGACGTGCTCGCGGGCTTCGCGCATGGCGCGCAGGACGCCTTCCACTACGTGAAGGACGCGGAGAGCCGCGACTTGCCTCGCGCGTACCACGCGCTGTTGCCGGGAGACCGCGCGGATCAGCTGGCGCAGGGGCGTGGGCTCGTCCTCACCTACCCCGCGGTGCCCGCGGAGTTGCAGGCCCACCACGCCGCCAACGGCGCGCAGGTCGCGAGCATGCTGCACACGGTGCTCACCCAGCTCCAGGAGGACGCGCACACGAACCAGGGCCCCCAGGCCATCGCTTCGCTGGAGCTGCCCGTGCCGAGCCGCGCGATGGCCATCGCGGACCTGGAGCTGCGCGGCTACGAGGTGAAGGGCGACATCGCCACGCCGCGCCCCACGAAGGGCGGGCTGGTGGGGAAGCTCGCCGGCTGGCTCCAGGACGAGACCGTGCGCGTGCCCCGGGAAGCGCCGCCTCCCGAGTTCCTGGAGCTCGCGCGCCGCGTCCTGCCGCTCCTGCCGGGCTGGCCCACGGAGACGGAGCGCACGCTGCGCGCCCACGTGCTCGCGGGCACGCTGTCCCCGGGCACGCCGGTGATGCGCCCCACGGTGCCTCGCGCGCCCACGCCTCCCGCGTCCATCCCGCCGCGCCTGCCCACGCCGCCCGTTCGCTCCAGCGACTGGATGCAGGACTTCATCGGCGCGCATGGCAAGCCCGGCGGCGCGAAGCCGCGCCTCACGCAACTTCAACCGAAGCCCGCGCCCCGGCCGCCTCCCGCGAAGCCTTCATCCCCGGCCTCATGGCAGTCGGACTTCGCCCCGGCACCGGCTCCGGTCGCGCCCGCCCATCCGGCCACCAGGCAGCAGGAGAAGGCGCCCGCCACGCCCGGCAAGAAGCCAGACTGGATGAGCGACTTCGATGACTGACCCCGTCCGTTTGCGGTGCTCGCACACCGGGCGATAGCGTTTTCACCCTCCAGAAAGGCAGACCATGGGACACGAGAAGCCGATCGAGCCGTTTTCGGACCTGCACCGCGAAGGGGATCACGTGCGCGCGGTGCTGCTGCACGACCCCACGGTGGAGGGCCTGGACATGGCCATCTACATGGACGCGTCCGGCAGCATGCGCGAGGAGTACGCCTACAAGGCGCAGCAGCGCACCTTCCTGGAGTGGCTGCGCGGCGCGCCGATGAAGGAAGCCTCCAACGACGTGGAGCCGCAGGTCCGGTGGATGCTGGAGTATCTGGCCACCAAGGACCGCAACGGCCTCTTGCGCGTGGCCTACTGGGCCTGTGGCACCAACGGCCGCCAGGTGGAGCCCGTGGGTGAGCTCAAGGGCACCGACGTGAAGCAGTACAAGTTCCCCGGCGCGAAGCAGCTGGGCGGCTTCACGTACCTGGAGCCCGCGCTGCGCGACTACGTGAAGTACCTGGAGGAGCAGGTGAAGGTGGGCGCCAGGCGCGGCTGCGCCATCATCGTCACCGACGGCCGCCTCCATGACGCCGAGGCGGTGGAGAAGTTCTCCGCGGAGGTGGCGAAGAAGATCGCCTCCGGGCGCCTGCCGCGCATCAACTTCGTGCTGGTGGGCGTGGGCGACGACATCGACGAGGAGCAGCTGGAGCACATCGCCCACGCGGAGTACCCGGGCGTGGGCCACCTCTGGTGCCACCGCATCGCGAAGGAGATCACCCAGGTCGCGGAGCTGGTCGCCGTGCTGGTGGACGAGACGATGACGGTCGCCGCTGGCGGCACCATCTACGACGACAAGGGCAAGGTGCTGAAGACGTACGAGGGCCGCCTGCCCGCGGTGCTGGAGTTCGAGGTGCCGGAGGAGGCCAAGAGCTTCACGCTGGAGGTGAACGGCCAGCGCTACACCCAGCCGCTCCCCGACGAAGACCACGACGAGGACGAGGACCACCACTGATGGCCGGCCACGAAGTCATCAACCGCCCCTTCTCCGACGTCCACCGGATGGGCAACAAGGTCGTCGCGACGCTGCTGCACGACCCCACCGTGGAGGGCCTGGACGTGGCCCTCTACATGGACGGCTCCGCGAGCATGGAGAACGCGTACGGGCCGCGCGGCATCCTGGCGAAGCTCGCCCCGGTGAAGAACCAGGTCGAGCCGCAGATGCAGTGGATGCTGGAGTACCTGGCCAACAAGGACCGGGACGGCAAGGTGCGCGTCACCTACTGGGCCTGCGGCGACGGCACCCAGCTGGAGATGGTGGGCGACCTCACGGGCCCGCAGGCCAAGGGCTACCGCTTCCCCGGGCCGAAGTCCTACGGCAAGGCCACGGTGATGCTGCCGGTGCTGCGCGACTTCGTGGCGCACATCAAGCAGCAGGTGGGCGAAGGCGCCAAGCGGGGCCTGGCGGTCATCATCACGGACTCGCAGATCAACGACGCCCATGACGTGACGGCCTACGCCACGCAGGTGGCCAAGGAGATCGCATCCGGCCGCCTGCCGCGTATCAACTTCGTCTTCATGGGCGTGGGCGAGCACGTGGACGAGGAGCAGATGGAGGAGATCTCCCATACGACCTATCCGGGCGTGGGACACCTCTGGTGCCACCGCCACGCGGACCGCATGGAGGAGATGGCGGAGCTCGTGGCCGTGCTGGTGGACGAGACGATGACCGTCGCCGCTGGCGGCACCGTCTACGACGAGCAGGGCCAGGTCCTGAAGGTCTACGAGGGCCGCCTGCCCGCGGTGCTGGAGTTCGACATTCCCCCGACGTGCAAGCGCTTCACGCTGGAGGTCGCCGGCCAGCGCTTCGACCAGCCCGTCCCCGAGGAGCACGAGGACGAGGACCACCACGACGAGGACGAGGACGAAAAGCCCCAGGCGGCAACGCCTCCGGCCGCCGCGTCCTCGCATTCACGCCGCGGACACCGCCACTAGGCGACAGGAAGAGCCAAGCCATGTCGGAGCAGAAGAAGAGCGGGTCGCGGTTCGGCACGTTGAACATCAAGGGCCTCAAGGAGGCGGAAGCAGGCGGCAACGCCGTGCAGCGCCACGTCCACGGCCCGGGGTGCAACCACGACCACGGTCACGACCCCGACGAGGCGGACGGCTTGACCCACGTCCACACTGCCTCCTGCGCCCATGGCCACGACCACGGGCATGACCACCACGGACATGCCCACTCCCAGCGCGTCATCCGTCCGCCGGCGCACCGTCCGGCGGAGGGAGGCGGCTCGGCGCTCCAGCTGGACCTGGAGGGCACGCTGCCGGGAGAGACGGACGAGCAGGGCCGCTTCGCGCGGCTGGAGGCGGCCCTGGAGTCGCAGCACGGCATCACCGACGTGCACCTGCGCCGCGACGCGGGACACGCGGAGGTGTGCATCCACTACCAGCCGTCACTGGTGAGCGTGTCGAAGCTGGTGACGCTCGCGCAGAAGACGGGCGCAAAGGTGGCCGCGCGCTACCTGCATCACACCTGGTTCGTGCGCGGGATGGGCTCCGCGGACGCGGCCCAGGTCATCGAGCACGCGGTCTCCAAGATGAAGGGCGTGCTCACCGCCAGCGTCGCGTACGCCAGCGAGCGCCTGGTCATCGAATACGACAAGGAGGAGCTGAAGCTTCCGGACGTGGAGGCCCGGGTGAAGTCGCTCGGGTACGGGCTGGAAGTGCCCATGGCCGGCCACGCCTGTTCGCACCACGCGCACGGCGGCGGTCTGGCGCCGCTCCTGGAGCTGCCCCTGGTCGTCGCCTCCGGCGTGCTGTTGGCCGCGGGCTTCGTGGTGGAGCACTTCGCGCTGGCGCCGCCGCTGGTGGCCACGGTGCTCTGGGCGCTGTCCATGGCGAGCGGGGGTTTCTTCGCCATCCGGGGGTCGGTGCAGTCCATCGCGCAGCTGCGCATCGACATCGAAACGATGATGGTGGTGGCGGCGCTGGGCGCGGCGGTGCTCGGCGCCTGGTTCGAGGGCGCGTTCCTGCTCTTCCTCTTCAGCGCGGGCCACGCGCTGGAGCACCGGGCCATGGAGAAGGCGCGCCGTTCCATTGAAGCGCTGGGCCAGCTGCGCCCGGAGGTGGCGCGCGTGCGCCGGGGCTCGGAGGTCGTGGAGGTGCCGGTGGCGGACGTGAAGCGCGGCGAGCGCATCGTCGTGCGCCCGGGCGACCGCGTCCCGCTGGACGGCGTCATCCTCGAAGGCAAGAGTTCCCTGGACCAGGCGGCCATCACCGGCGAGTCCATGCCGGTGGCGCGCAAGCCGGGTGACGAGGTGTTCTCCGGCACCATCAACTGCGAGGCGGCGCTGGAGGTGGAGGTGACGCGCCTGTCGTCGGAGTCCGTGCTGGCGCGCGTGGTGGACATGGTGGCGCAGGCGGAGGCGCAGAAGGGCAAGCGGCAGCGCTTCGCCCAGCGGCTGGAGCGCACCGTGGCGCCGCTCGTGATGGCGGCGGCGGTGGTGTTCCCGGTGGTGCTGGTGCTGACGGGCACGCCCATGAAGGAAGCGGTGCTGCGCGCGGTGGGGCTGCTGGTGGCCGCGTCGCCGTGCGCGCTGGCCATCTCCACGCCGTCCGCCGTGCTCTCCGCGGTGGCGGCGGCCGCGCGCGGCGGCGTGCTGATCAAAGGCGGCATCTACCTGGAGCTGCTGAGCGGCATCCGCGCCATCGCCTTCGACAAGACGGGCACGCTCACCGTGGGCCGCCCCCGGCTGCTCACCACGTGGGCCGCGCCGGGCGTGACGCGCGAGGAGCTGTTGGGCACCGCCGCGGGCGTGGAGGCGCTGTCCGCGCACCCGCTGGCCAAGGCGGTGGTGGACGGCGCCGCCGAGGCTCGCATCGCAGTGCCCGCGGGCCGCGACCTGGAGGCCATCCACGGCCAGGGCATCCGCGCGAAGGTGGGCGACGACGCGGTGGAGGTGGGCAGCACGGCCCTCTTCGCGGGCGAGGCGATTCCCTCGGAGGTCACCGCCGAGGTGGCGCGGCTGGAGGAGGCGGGCCAGACGACGATGGTGGTGCGCCGCGCGGGCCGCTACCTGGGCGTGCTGGGCGTGGCGGACACGCTGCGCGGCGGCGCCCGGCAGGTGGTGCAGGCGCTGAAAGCGGGCGGCATCGAGCGCACGGTGATGCTGTCTGGCGACAACGCGCTCGTGGCGCGCTCCATCGCGCAGCAGGTGGGCCTGGACGAAGCGAAGGCGCCGCTGATGCCCGTGGACAAGGTGACGGCGGTGAAGGAGCTGGGCCGCACGCACCCGGTGGCCATGGTGGGCGACGGCGTCAACGACGCGCCCGCGCTCGCCGCCGCCGCGGTGGGCGTGGCCATGGGCGGCGCCGGCAGCGACGCGGCGCTGGAGACGGCGGACGTGGTGCTGATGAGCGACGACCTGGCGAAGCTGCCCTTCGCGCTGGAGCTGTCCAAGCGCGCCACGGCCGTGATGAAGCAGAACCTGGTCATCGCGCTGGGCGTGAGCGCGGTGCTCGTGGTGGCCGCCGTGCTGGGCCTCACGCGCATCAGCCAGGCCGTGGTGCTCCACGAGGGCAGCACGCTGCTCGTCGTCTTCAATGGACTGCGCCTGCTCGCCTTCCGGCCGAAGACGCCCGCCTCGCCGCCCCAGCCCGCCACGGGGCCCCAGCCCGCCGCCGGTTAGCCCGCACGCGTCATGCTTGGCGTGGCAACTTCCCCTACGCCCGGAGGAGCGGGCGCACGCGGGACGTGTTGTCTTGCAGGCTGCATGACTTGAAGTGGATGCATGCAGCGCGTCGTGAGCAGGGTGTCACAGGCGGCGCGTGTTGAACGTGGCATGGTGGGAAGTGCCATGCCTGTCAGCGTCTTCGACCTCTTCAAGATTGGAATTGGACCCTCCAGCTCGCACACGGTGGGGCCCATGCGCGCGGCCCGCACGTTCGTGGTGGGGCTGTCGGACGCGGGGCTCCTGGAGCGCGTGACGCGGCTCAAGGTGGAGCTGTTCGGTTCGCTGGGCGCGACGGGCAAGGGGCACGGCAGCGACAAGGCGGTGCTGCTGGGCCTGCGCGGCGACACGCCCGAGGACGTGGACGTGGAGAAGGTGCCGGCCATCGTCGCGCACTGGCGCGCGGAGGGGCGCGTGTCGCTGCTCCAGCGGCTGGTGCTCCCCTTCCGCGACGGCGAGCACCTGGTGATGCACAAGCGCAAGGTGCTGCCCTACCACCCCAACGGCATGCGATTCACCGCGTTCGGCGAGGGCGGGGAGACGCTGGCCTGCCGCATCTACTACTCGGTGGGCGGCGGCTTCGTGGTGGACGAGCAAGCGGCGACGGGCGCGGATCCGCTGCGCGCGGAGAGCGCGTCGGTGCCGCTGCCCTTCAAGTCCGCGGAGGAACTGCTCAAGCACTGCGAGCGGGAGAAGCAGCCCATCAGCACGGTGATGCTGCGCAACGAGCTGACGTCGCGGAGCGAGGAGGACATCCGCGCGGGGCTCCTGCGCATCTGGACGGTGATGCAGGCGTGCGTGACGCGCGGGTACACCACGGGTGGCATCCTGCCCGGCGGGTTGAAGGTGGAGCGGCGCGCGGCGGCGATGTACCAGCGGCTCATCAGCCGGCCGGAAGCGGGGCTCACCAATCCGTTGACGGTGCTGGACTGGGTGAACCTGTACGCGCTCGCGGTGAACGAGGAGAACGCGGCGGGCGGGCGCGTCGTTACCGCGCCCACCAACGGCGCGGCGGGCATCATCCCGGCGGTGCTGCACTACTACTGGCGCTTCGTGCCGGGGGCGAACGCGGACGGCGTGGTGCGCTTCCTCCTCACGGCGGGCGCCATTGGCTCGCTCTACAAGGAGAACGCATCCATCAGCGGCGCGGAGGTGGGCTGCCAGGGCGAGGTGGGCAGCGCGTGCTCCATGGCCGCGGGAGGGCTCGCGGAGGTGCTGGGCGGCACGCCGCTGCAGGTGGAGAACGCGGCGGAGATCGCCATGGAGCACAACCTGGGGCTCACCTGCGACCCGATTGGCGGACTGGTGCAGGTGCCCTGCATCGAGCGCAACGCGATGGCGTCCGTGAAGGCCATCAACGCGGTGCGCATGGCGCTGTCCGGTGACGGGAAGCACTTCGTCAGTCTGGACAAGGTCATCAAGACGATGCGCGACACCGGCCGCGACATGAAGGACAAGTACAAGGAGACCGCGCGCGGCGGCCTCGCGGTCAACGTCCTGGAGGTCGCGAACCTCAGCGTCGGCCTGCCGGAGTGCTGACGGCTCCGGCGGATTGAAGCGCTACCGCCCGCGAGTGTCGCGCGTAGCGGACGCAGGCAGCAGCCCTCGACACCCGCGCGGCCAGGCCTACCGCCTGCGCTTGCCACCGCGCCCGGCGGACACGGGCACCGCCTTTACCACCGGCGCGGGCCTCGCGGAGAGCCACGCCTCGACCTCCTTCGACTGCGCCGTGCGCCCCGCGGACCTGAAGCGCGCGAGCGCCTGTGACGCCGCGTCGCGCGCCTCCGCTTCGTCGCCCTCCGTCCACAGCGCTTGCGCCAGCGCGAAGCCGGACTCGCCCAGCGAGTCCTCCTGCACGTCCTTGAAGGACAGCGCCTGCTTCAGCGAGGCAATCGCGTCGCGCGTGCGGCCCAGGCCCAACTGCGCCTGCCCCACGCCATCCAGCGAGTAGTAGACCAGCTCGTCCTCTGGCCCCAGCTTCGCCTCCTTCACCTTCCGCGCTTCCTCGTAGTCCCGCAGCGCGTCCTCGTAGCGCTTGAGCGCGAGCAGGCTCATGCCCTCCTCGTCCAGCGCCTCCGCCAGCTTCACGCTCTGGTTCCCCAACAGCGTGCGGTGCAGCGACACCGACACCCGCGCGTGCTCCAGCGCTCCGGTGAAGTCCCGCTGTTCGCGCAGCGCCATGGACAGCGCCTGATGCCGGCGCGCCGTGTCCAGGTGCACGGGCCCCATCGCCTTCTCCGTCTGGGCGAGCGCGTCCTTCAGCACCGTCACCGCCTGCGCGCTCTTGCCCGTCTCCAGCAGCGTGCGCCCCAGCGTGAACGCCACCCGCGCCCGCTTGGGGTGCCCGTCCGGCAGCGCCTTCGCCAGGAGCCCCGACGCCTGCTCCAGCAGCTTCAGCGCGTCGTCCGGGTGGTCCTGCATCAGCGCGAGGTTGGCCGCGTTCACCTTCAGGTCGCTCTCCAACACCGCGTCGCCGCCCACGCGCTTGAGCGTCGCCTCGCCCAGCCGGCCCCAGCGCTGCGCGAGCGCGAACTGCTCCTGCTCGCCGTCCACGTAGAGCAACTTGTTCATCACCGCCACCGCGAGCCGGTCCGCCCTGCCGGCCTCCGCGTCGTAGACGGCCTGCTCCAGCACCGCGCCGCCCGCGGCCTTTTCGCCCAGCACAGCCTGCGCCCAGCCCAGGTGGAATCTCAGCTCCGCCATCAGCGGCAGGTAACCCGTGGCCATGACGCGCGCTTCCGCGGCCTTCGCCAACTCCAGCGCCTTGGGCATCCGGCTCAGGTCCACGCGGGCCTTCACGTCCGCCAGCGTCCCCTCCAACTCCTCCAGCTCCGCGCGCTTCGCGGGATCCGCGGGCCGGGGCTGCAGCTCCGTCAGCGACTCCACGTCCGCGCAGTCGCCCGGCGAGGGCAGCGCGTACGCCGCGTCCAGCGACTTGTCCACCAGCGCCACGTCCGCCGTCTGTAGCGTGGCCACCAGCGCGCCCAGGTCCTTGCGCCGCCGCTCCAGGCACACGAAGCGCTGGGACAGCAGTTCCTCCGTCTGCACCTCGCGCACGCGCGTGTCCTCGCACGCCGCCGTGTGCTGCTGCGCCCACTCCGCGCCGTAGCCGTCCAGCACCACGCCCACCCGGCGCGCCATGTCCTGCGCCACCGGGCTCTTCGTCGCGAGGAACGACTGCATCACCTTCTCGCGCGCGTCCGGCCCCCAGCGCTCCGCCACCAGGTTCGCCGCCCCCTCGCACACCTGCGAGCGCGACCACGCCACCCCGCCCGCCACGCCCAGCACCACCGTGGCCGCCACCGCCGCTCCCGCGCGGCGCTGGAGCAGGGCCCGCCGCTCACGCTGGCCCAGCACCGTCAACAGCTCCGCCA
The DNA here is from genome assembly GCF_003611605.1 of Corallococcus sp. AB011P. Taxonomy (NCBI): domain Bacteria; kingdom Pseudomonadati; phylum Myxococcota; class Myxococcia; order Myxococcales; family Myxococcaceae; genus Corallococcus; species Corallococcus sp. AB011P. The sequence goes on along the minus strand of NZ_RAVX01000001.1, from coordinate 1,206,299 downwards.
TGGAGCGGAACCGGTCGCGAGGCTCCAGCGACAACCCCTTCATCAGCGCGCGGCGCACCCACGCCGGCACCTTCGAGTCGCGCGGCGGCTCCAGGATGGGCGACGGCGGCAGCACCTGCACCGCCGCGGCCTTGGTCACGCCGGGCTCGTCAGCCGCCCCCCCCTGGGGCCGCAGCTGGGACGCCACGCGCGACAGCTCGTCCGGGTCGAACGGGCGGATGCCATACAGCGCGCGGTACAGCGCCGCGCAGAAGCTGAATTGATCCGACCGCGAGTCCAGCAGCTCGCCCCGGAACTGCTCCGGGGACATGTACGCGGGCGTGCCCATCACCAGGCCCGCCTGCGTGAGCTGCGAGTTCAACGGCGAGTCGTCCCCCACCGGCCGCGTGCGCTCGCCGTCCTCGTCGTCGTCCTCCGCCTCGCCCATGGGCCGCGCCAGCCCGAAGTCAGTGACGTAGACGCGCCCGTCCTTGCCCACCAGCACGTTGGCCGGCTTGAAGTCCCGGTGCACCAACCCCGCCGTGTGCGCCGCCTCCAGGCCCCGCCCCGCCGCCAGGTACTTGTCCAACAGCTCCTGCCACGTCCGGGGCTTCGCCTTCGTCCAGTCCCGCAGCGTGCCACCGTCCACCAGCGCCATCGCCACGTAGACCTGATGGTCCCACTGCCCCACCTCGAAGACGGGGATGACGTTGGGATGGGAGATGCGCGCCATGGCCTGCGCCTCGCGCAAGAGCCGCGCCCGCCCCTGCTCCAGGTCCTCGTGGCCGCCCTTCACCCGCAGGAGCTTCAGCGCCACCTTGCGGTCCAGGTCCGGGTCATAGGCGGCGTACACCACCCCCATGCCCCCCTGCCCCAGCACCTTCAGCGGGACGAACCGGCCCACCTGCCGCGAGGACAGCCGCTGCGACTCGCCGCCCCCCGTCCCTCGCGAGGGCGCCGAGGCCTCCGCCCCACCCCGCCCCGTCGCGGGCGCGCTACCGCGACCCGTACCGTAAGTTTCTCGCGACGTCGAAACGCGAGGCGCGGAGCCGGGCGCGGAAGGCCCGTCGTCCCTGTCATGCCGGTTCGCCATGGGTCCAGTGTACCCCTCACTCCAGGATTCCATGTTTCTCGGCCCGGCCACCTGCCCGGTTGCGTCTGAAATCGCGCGTTTCCGTCAAAAGCCGTGATCCAGAAGCAACCTCCAAAGTCCTGCGCGGATAATGCGGGAGAAAAAAGACCCAGACGCGACAGGAGATGCCCGTGGCCATCAACATTGGCGCCAAGCTCGATTCGGTCATGGCCCGCATCCGCCAGGCCTCGGCGGAACGCGCGGCGGCGGCCCAGTCCGTGAAGGAGCCCCTGCCGGACGCGCCGGACGCCAAGGCGCTCAACCCCGCGGAAGGCCGCTACCTGGACTCCTTCGAGGAGGAGCGCGCCAAGAAGATGGGCCTGCCCTCCCTGGCCGCCCCCCCGCCTCCGGGCACGGACCCGGCCGCCAGCGCCATCCCCACCAACGAGGCGACGCAGGCCCAGAAGGAGCAGGGCTGGAACGCGCCGCAGACGACCGTCGCGCAGACGAGCAAGAAGGGCTGCGCGGAGGCCACCCTCACCTACCTGGAGCAGTCCAGCGCCGAGGAGGCCGTCCCGCTGACGCAGCAGGAGGCCCGCGAGAAGGTGCGCAACAAGGCGGGCACGATTGCCACGGGCGTGAGCGACCAGGTGGCCGTGAACCTGGATGACGGCGCGACCCCGGACGAGATGGGCGCCATGCTCGGCACCATGGGCATCAAGGTCACCAAGGGCTTCGGCGAGTGCAACACGGACGCGCTCAGCGGCGCGCTGAAGCACGGGCAGATGGCCCTGGCGATGGTGGACTCCAACGCGCTGCTCAACATGACGCTGGCGGAAGATGAGCAGCTCCCGGAGACCGGCGAGCTGCACTGGCTCACCATCGACGGAGTGAACCCGGGCCTGAGCGATAGCACGGACGACGACCTCTACCGCGTGCGCGACCCCATCAACGGCGCCTACTGGGTGCCGGCCAGCGACCTGAAGAAGAGCATCGAGCAGGCCCAGGAGAAGCACGGCAGCGGCGGCGTGATGACGGTGCAGAAGGACGGCACCGCGAAGACGGACGAACAGCGCCAGGCCCTGGCCCGCTCGAACCTGGAGCGCACCCAGCCCCTGGGCAAGGGCAACGGCGGCGCCAGCCGGCGCCTGAGCGTGGGCGAGTCCAGCTAGAGCCCCCGGCACCTCTCTGCTTCACCCCAACGCCTTCCCCAGCCTCGCGCCGGGGAAGGCGGTTCCACGTCCGGAGGACTCCAGCGGCTCGCCCCCCCAGCGTGACGGGACGGAGGCGAGGCTCGTGGGGCTCAGGTGCCGTCGATGAGGCGGTTCGCCAGGTCCGGGCTGAACTGCCCGGCGGGCGTGCCCGGGGCGATGCCGCACTGGCCATCCGAGTCGCCCGGCGTCTTCACCCACAGGAGCAGCTCCGCGCCGCCGCCCGTCTGGGACGTCACGCCCAGCTTGCGGCCACCGGGGTTGCACCACTCGCCGTTGGAGCCGTTGCCGTTGCGGCTGGTGTCGATGATGTACTGCCGCGTGTAGCCGTAGCGGCTGTTCAGCGCGGCGTTCACCGCGTTGCCGTACGTGGTGGACTGCACGGTGGGGTAGAAGTTGGAGACGTTGAGGGAGAAGCCGCGCACGTTGCGCACGCCCGCGGACTCCAGCCGCTGCGCCATGGTGTCGGCGGCGATCCAGCTCGCGTTGCCGCCGTCCAGGTACGTCCAGGTGTTGGGCGCGCGGTCGCGCAGCTGCTCGGAGGCGTAGCGAATGAGGCTCAGCCGCGTGGCGCGCTCCGTGTCGTTGGGCAGGCAGTCGAGCTGTGCGACGCCGTCCGGCTCCACGATGACCACCGCCGGCCGGCTGCCGATGGCCGTCGCGAAGGCGGAAATCCAGGCGCGGTACGCGTCCGCGCTGCCCGCTCCGCCGCCGGAGTGGCTGCCGCAGTCGCGGCCGGGGATGTTGTAGGCCACCAGCACGGGCAGCTTGTCCGCCGCGTCCGCCGCCGCCACGAAGTTGGACACATCCTGGGCGATGTTGCTGTTCCAGTTGCCGAACCAGCGCGCCATCGGCTTCGAGGCGATGGACGCGTTGATGCGCGACGCGCGGCCGTCACCGCTGTTGTTGCGCACCCACACCGCGGGGTTGGAGTTGGGGTCCACGTAGAAGCCGCTCGTCATCGCCACCGGGCCGGAGCCGGAGCCGCTCTCCGTGGTGAGCGAGATGTCATCCAGCCGCACGGTGACGGCGTTGGCGCGGCCACCCAGCTGGAACGTCACCTGCCCCTGGCTCGTGGACAGCGAGGACGTGAACGGGAACGAGAAGCGCCGCGACGTGCCGTCCAGCGTGAAGGACCGCGTAAGCGTCGACGTGAAGGGCGCCGTCTCCTGCTGCACCGTGGCCTGCGCGGTGATGGTCGCGGTGGCCCGGGCCGTGAAGGCCAGCGTGTACGTCCTGCCCGCCACGAGCGTCACGCCGCTCTGCCCGACAATGGCATCCCACGGGTTGGCGGTGTTCGCCGCCACGTCCACACGCCACAGGCCGCTCTCCACATACGACTGCGTGCTGGCGTTGTTCCACCACGGCGCCACCGAGCCGGAGCTAAAGGTGCCGTTGGTGAGCAACTCCGTGAGCGCGGCCTCCTGAGCAGTCAGGGCCGGAGCTTCAGGAGTGACGGGCTCGGCCGGGCCACAGGCCGCGAGCGCGAGCAGCGGAACGAACGACAGCGACAGCCGACGCACGGAACGAGGGGTACGCATGAAGGGGAACTCCTCAGCACAGGGAGCTCCCTTCTTGCGGCGCGTCAGTCAGGAATACAAGACTAAACGGCTATTTCAGCTCTTGACAGAATATTGCTGAAACATTCACGCCAAGGGGCCAACCAGGGCGATGTGTCACGGCCCCTGAGGGCCGGGGCTGGCATTGCCGCCGTCGGTGACGTAGCGCCACTGTCCATCGGCCTGCCGGCGCCAGACGGTGAGGTACTTCACGTGGTCCACCTCCGGCTGGCCCTGCTCGTTCTTGCCCGTGGAGATGGCACGGCCCACCGTGTACGCGAGGTCGCCAGAGCCCGCCGCGTCTCCCAGCACCGGCTCCCAGCGCAGGTCGATGGCCTCCAGCGTGAACGGCGCGTACGCCTTCGCGATGGCGTCATGGCCGAAGATGCCAGCGGATCCGAGCGGCATCACCGCGTCCTGTGCGGCCCAGGCGGCGAAGGCCTTGCCCATGCCCTCGGTGACGGACATGGCGGAGAACGCGCTGTCCGCGGCCTTCGCCTCCTCCAGCACCTTCGCGGGCGGAAGCGCGCGCGGCTCCGGCGCCGGCAGCGTGGACGAAGGCGTGAAGCCCGCGGGCGCCGTCATCGGCGTCTTGGTGGCGTTGAGCACCGCCACCGCCACGCGCCACTGCCCGTCCGGCTGACGCTTCCACGCGGTGATGTAGCGCGCGGTCGGCCGCACCGACGTGCCTCCCGACTCCACGGACACGTTGCCCACCGAGTACCCCAGCGTCCCGTCCGCGCTGACGTCCCAGCGCACGGGCGCCCAGCGCACCTTGCCCTCCGCCTCCAGCGGATGCGCGGCCAGCCACGCACGGATGGCCTCCCTACCCTTCGGCGCGTACGTGCCATCCACCAGCAACACCGCGTCGTCCGCGACGAAGTCCGCGAACGCCTGCGCCGAACCGGACTTCTCCGCCGCGTCCGACATGGCCTGGTCCGCCGCGCGCAACCCCGCGCGCTGGTCCTCCAGCGACTGCCGCGCCGCCACGGCCTCCGCGCCCGGCCCGGAGGCCTTCGCCCCACCACACCCCAGGGTCCCCAACGCCGCGACGACGAGCGCGCCCGCGAACATCCGTTTCATGTGCTGGTTTCCTTTCGTGAAACACCGGGCCCGCGCGCCATGTCCGGCACCCCGGGCTCCCAGGCCGCGAGCCATACACGTAAACACGGAATTCCGCTCGCCTCGTGTCCCGGCGCGATCCAGGAATGATGCGTTTCTACAATTAGGAGGGAATTTCTCCTCGCCGTGAAAGGAATCCCTCGAATGGATGGACGTAACGGAAGGACCGGCGGCGCCCGGCTGCTGCCGCTGACGGCGTTGCTGCTGGCCACCGGGTGTGAGCCGCGCACCGCGACGCCTCCGGCGCCGGAAGGCCCCACCGCGTCGGTGAAGTTGGGGGCGGGCAGCCTCTCCGCCACCGTGCGCAGGACGGCGCACGGCATTCCCCACGTGCTGGCGGACGACTTCGCGGGTGTGGGCTACGGCTACGGCTACGCGTTCGCGCAGGACAACTTCTGCGCGCTGATGGACGCGCTGGTGACGGTGAACGCCGAGCGCTCGCGCTACTTCGGGCCGGACGGCACGTACCTGGCCGCGCTGGGCAGCCAATACAACAACCTGAAGAGCGACTTCTTCTACCAGGCCATCAACGACGACGGCACGGTGGAGGCGCTGCTGGCGAAGCCGCCGCCCCTGGGCCCGTCCCAGGACGTGCGCGAGCTGGTGCGCGGCTACACGGCGGGCATCAACCGCTATCTGACGGAGACCGGCGTGGACGGGCTGACGGATCCGCGCTGCAAGGGCGCGGCCTGGGTGCGCCCCATCACCGAGCGCGACCTGTACCGGCGCTACTACCAGCTCAGCCTCTTCGCCAGCTCGCTCTTCTTCCTGGACGCGCTGGTGGACGCGAAGCCCCCGTCCCTCCTGCCGGACGGCACGCTGCCCCTGCCGCTGCCCGTGCCCGCCACGCTGGACCGCAAGGTCTTCCCCAGCTCGGAGACGCTGGGCCTGGGCAGCAACGCCTTCGGCCTGGGCAGCCAGGCCACGCGCAACGGCAAGGGCATGCTGCTGGCCAATCCGCACTTCCCCTGGGAAGGCTCGGAGCGCTTCTACGAGGCCCACCTCACGGTGCCGGGCAAGCTCAACGTCTCCGGCGTGAGCCTGCTGGGCGTGCCCGCCATCCTCATCGGCCACAACGAGACGCTGGCCTGGAGCCACACCGTCTCCACCGCGTACCGCTTCACCCCCTTCGAGCTGAAGCTCATCCCGGGCTTCCCCACGAAGTACCTGTACGACGGCCAGATTCGCGACATGACCACCCGCACCGTCACGGTGCAGGCGAAGACGGCGGACGGCTCGCTCACGCCGCGTCAGCACACCTTCTACCGTTCGCACCTGGGCCCGATGATGGAGTACCCATCCGGCCTGATGACGTGGAACGGCCTCACCGGCTACGCGTTCCATGACGCCAACGCCTCCAACCTGCGCCTGCTGGACGCGTTCTTCGCCATGGACCGCGCGACCAACGTGGACGAGCTGCGCACGGCGCAGGCCACCTGGCAGGGCATCCCGTGGGTGAACACCATCGCAACGGACGCGCAGGGCCGCGCGTACTACGCGGACATGAGCGTGGTGCCGCACGTCACCGACGCGAAGCTTTTGCGCTGCGTGCTGTCCCCCATCCCGCTGCTGGTGCTCGCGAGCGCGGGGCTGCCGGTACTGGACGGCTCGCGCTCCGACTGCGCGCTCGGCAGCGACGCGGACGCGGTGGAGCCGGGCATCTTCGGCCCGGGCAGCCTGCCGCGCCTCACCCGCGCCGACTACGTCACCAACTCCAACGACAGCTACTGGCTGCCCAACCCCGCCCAGCCGCTCACCGGCTTCCCGCGCATCCTGGGCGGTGAGAAGAACGTGCGCAGCCTGCGCACCCGCCTGGGCCTGAAGATGGTGCAGGGCCGCATCGCGGGCACGGACGGCCTGGAGGGCCAGGGCTTCACGCTGGAGCAACTCCAGACGGTGATGTTCAACAACCGCAACTACTCCGGCGAGCTGCTGCGCGACGCCGCGGTGTCGCTGTGCCGCCGCACGCCCTTCGTGCTGATGCCGGACCTCACCTTCGAGGACCTGCGCCCCGCCTGCCCCGTGCTGGCCGCGTGGGACCTGAAGGGCGACCTGGACAGCCGGGGCGAGCTGCTCTGGCGCGTGTTCCTCTTCACCGCGGTGGGTGCCACCGGCGGGCCGTACCTGGTGCCCTTCAACGCGAACGACCCCGTCAACACGCCGCGCACGCTCAACACGCTGAACCCGCAGGTGGCCCAGGCGCTGGGCACCGCCATCCGCACGCTGCGCGAGCGCAACATCCCGCTGGATGCGACGACGGGCTCCGTGCAGGGCAAGCGCAAGAACGGCATCTTCTACCCGGTGCACGGCTGCGCCCACGACGAGGGCTGCTTCAACCAGATCGCCAACCAGCTCCTGCCGGACGGCACGTATGAGCCCGTCCTGGGCTCCAGCTTCGTCATGGCCGTGTCCTTCACGGACGCAGGGCCCGTGGCGAAGTCCGTGCTCACCTACTCCCAGTCCACCAACCCGGCCTCGCCCTGGTTCGCGGACCAGACGGCGATGTTCTCCCAGAAGCAGTGGGTGGACCGGCGCTACACGGAGGCGGAGATCGCCGGAGACCCGGCGCTGACCGTCACACACCTCCAGGAGTAGTCAAAGCCAGACAGCAGGCCCATGCGGCCCGGTGTCCTTCCACCACGCGGGAGGGACGCCGGGCCGCGGTTTTTTTTGGGACGAGAGAAGAATGGTCGCGCCGGAAAGTAGCAATGTCATCGCATTCCCAGACGCTCCGCACTGCTTGGAAACGCGCCTGTTCAACGCACTTTCCGAGGTCTCAAGAATCCCAAATTGTTGCACTTGGCAAGGATTGTCAGGCCAACCCCCAGAAGGCAGAGTTCACTATGGGTGAAATAGGAATTCCCCTCCAGGAGGCGCACTCCCGCGTCCCTCTCCGGGATTCCCACCCGAGGAGACCCCCGTGAAGATGCTTCATTGGAGTGCGGCGGCGCTGGCGCTGTTCATCGTGGCCTGCGGCCCCGTGGAGGAGCAGCCGCTGGCGCCCGAGCCCGCGGCGCTGGAGACGCTGGAGACGCAGGAGGCGGCGCTGGCGACCCGGGCCTGTACGAACAGCCTGGGATGCCGGGAGGCTTGTGCCTGCCAGGGCGGATTCTGCGTACCGGACGGGTTCGGGCCGCCGCCGCCCGAGGGCCACTGTGACCAGGCGCCCGTGCGCGCCTGCAACGCGGGTTCGGACTGCGCCTCCGGCTGCAACTGCGTGGGCAACGTCTGCGTCAATGACGGCTTCAGCCCGCCCGCCAACTGCCTGCTGGCGCCTCCGGATTCGTACGAGAGCGACAACACGCACACCACCGCGTCCTCGTACCTGGGCACGCCGCAGCTCAACCACTCCTTCCACCGCCAGAACGACGTGGACTGGGTGCTGGTGGCCACGCCGATCAACCAGGTGATGACGGTGGAGACCTACAACCTGCGCAACGGCCCGTGGATGCGCATCGACATCTACGCGTACAACTACGCCACCCGCACGCTGGGCGCGCTCGTGGGCAGCACGTCGAGCACCGTCTGCTCGCAGATCACCCCGTCCTGCTTCGTCTACCGCGCGACGGCGAACGTCGTGGCGAATGGCGTCTACGCGGTGAAGATCACCGACGCGCGCAACCGGCCGTCGGGGTCCGACTACACGCCCACCGCGAAGTACGACCTGAAGATGTACTGAGCCCCAGGGCCATCAGTCGCGGGACGGCAGGTCGTCCGCCGTCCCGTCGATGATGCGCTTCGCGATGGCGAAGGAGAAGCCCGCGCGGGCGAGCGCCGCCAGGTCCTTCTTGCGGTTCTCCTCGCGCGTGCTCAGGTCGCGCCGGTAGGGGCCCAGCCGCTTCTTGCGCGCCCAGATGCGGGCGGCGGCGTCCTCGGGCACGTCCTGGGTGGCCTCCGCCAGCTTCTCCTGCACCAGCTCCGGCGCCACGCCCTTCATGCGCAGCTTCTGGGTGATGACGCGCGCGCTGCGGCCGGACGCACGCAGCGAGTGCACTCGCGTCTCCGCGTAGGTCCGGTCATTGATGAGGCCGTTGCGGATGAGCTTCTCCGCCAGCGCGTCCACCCAGCCCACGGCCTCCGCGCGGTCGGTGCCGTGGAACTTCACGGAGCGGTCCACCCGGCGCATCATCACGCGCTTGAGCTGGCTCACCGTGGCCGCGTACCTCTTGAGGTAGTGCAGCGCCGCGTTCTCCAGGTAGCGCTGCGACACCTTCCGGGGCGGCTTCGGTTTGCGAGGCTCCCGGCGGCGTTCCGGGTCCCTGTCGGTGGGATCATCCATGGCGGGACAGCTCTACCACCGGGGTCCGACTCGCGGGGGTGTGTCCGCCGCCCCTCCGGGTGGACCGCCCGGGGCCCGGCTGCCCGGTGGCCCGCCGTGACGGGTCCCCACCCTCGGCGTCCGGTGCCTGGCGCTGCTCCCGCGCGTAATGCGTGGGCGGCAGTCCGACGTGGCGGGTGAAGGCCACGCTGAAGGTGCTCGCGGAGCTGTAGCCGACCTGCTCCGCGACCTCGGCGACGGTGACCTCCTGCTTGCGCCGCAGCAGGTCCTTCGCCAGGGCCATGCGCCAGCCGAGCAGGTACTCCATCGGGGCCATGCCCATCGCGCGGTTGAAGCGCTCGAAGAACGCCGAACGGGACAGCGCGGCCTCCTTCGCCAGCTGCACCACGGTCCACGCCTGGGTCGGGCGCTCGTGCATCCGGCGGATCGCGACGGACAGGCGCTCGTCGGAGAGCCCGCGCAACAGGCCGGGCGACGCCGCGATGCCCGCCGTGGAGCGGAGCGCTTCGATGAGCAGCACCTCCATGAGACGGGCGAGGATGACCTCGCGCGCGGGCCGCCGTTCGCGCGACTCGTCCCTCAAGAGCTCCACGAGGGCGGTGAGCCTCTGCTCACCGCGAACGTGCACGAACTGGGGAAGGAGCGAAACGAGCAGGCTGGCGTCCGGAGAGGCGAAGGCGCAGTACCCCACCATCATCCGGACATCGGGCGGGCCGTGGTGGACGCCGTTCCTGATTTCACCATCGGGCAACACGATGCGAGGCGTCTCGTGCTTTCCCTTCGGTGGCTCGATGCTCGACGTCGTGAAGTCGAACGCCGCGGGAATCAGGACGAAGTCCCCCTTCTCGAGGATGACCGGCTCGCGTCCGTCCACCGCGAGGCGGCTCCGCCCCATGAGGACCGCGCAGTAGAAGGGCCTCCCATTCTCCGCGCGCCGCACCCGCCACCGGCCCGCGCCGCTGACGAGCTTGGAGAACGGGGCGCCCGGCTGGAGCAGCGAAACCACTTCCGCGAGGGGATCGACCATGACCGGACTCCTGCGAATGAAATATGGACTCCCTGTTGTAGCAGGTCCGGATTGCGCTCCCTATACCTGTCACCGGACCCCGCACTGACAGGAACCGCCATGAAGACCCTTTTGATCACCGGCTGCTCGTCTGGCTTCGGACTCGACACCGCCCGCTACTTCCTCGAGCGTGGTTGGAAGGTCATCGCCACGATGCGCAAGCCGCGCGAGGACGTGCTACCCCGCTCGGAGCACCTGCGCGTGCTCCCGCTCGACATCACCGACCCGCGGAGCATCCGCGAACTGGTGGAGGCCGCCGGCCCCATCGACGTGCTGGTCAACAACGCGGGCGTCGGCCTGATGAGCGTCTTCGAAGGCACGTCGATGGAGACGATCCGCGGCACCTTCGAAACGAACACGTTCGGTGCGATGGCCGTGACCCAGGCGTTCCTGCCCGGGTTCAGACAGCAGAAGTCGGGGGTCATCGTGAACGTCTCATCGGGCACGACGCTGAAGCCGCTCCCGCTGCTGGCCGTGTACAGCGCGAGCAAGGCGGCGCTCAACGCGTTCACCGAGTCGCTCGCGCTGGAGCTCCAGCCCTTCAATGTGCGGGTGAGCCTGGTGATTCCGGGGCGGTCCCCGGAGACGCCCTTCGCCCAGAACGCCCAGGCCCGGATTCAGGACCAGGGCGTCTCCGTCCCCGAGGCGTACTCCGGCTTCGTGCGGAGCATCTTCGACAGAAGGACGGAGCAGCAGTCGGGGCCGGTCACCCGGTCGCTCGACGTGGCGGAGGCCATCTGGCGCGCGGTGAACGACCCGTCATCCCCGCTCCGCCAGCCCGCGGGCGCGGACGCCGTGGAGATGGCCCGGTCGAGCTGAGCCCGGGGTTGTGCTTCAAGCGCACCGGCGCGTGAGCTATCCGTGTCGATCCACCGCACGGCCGTTCGTCGTGCGGATGGAGCCACGCCCCACACCCTCACCCCAGGAGCCCCCATGCGCTTCATGCTCATCCCCCGCCCCTCCACCCTCGAGCCCACGCACTCGGACGCGCCCTTCGACGAGGCCGTCTTCATCGCGCAGATGAAATTCAACGAGGAGATGCACAAGGCCGGCGTGCTCATCGCCTCCGAGGGCCTCAGCCCCTCCCCCGGCGCGCACGTCGTCTTCAAGGACGGCAAGTCCAGCGTGAAGGATGGCCCCTACGCGGAGACGAAGGAGCTCATCGGCGGCTTCTACGTGCTGGAGGTCAAGTCGAAGGAGGAGGCCATCGAGTGGGCCCGCCGCTATCCCGGCGGCATGGGCAACGACGACGTGATGGAGGTCCGCCCCCTCACCGGCGCCGGAGACATCCCGCCAGAGCTGGTGACGCTCATCGAGAAGGTGGCCCCCACCTGGAGCCAGACCTTCAAGGCGTCGTGACCCATCCGCGGCGCGGGGCTTCCTGGGCCCGTCAGACGACCATGCGATGCGGCGCTTCCCCTTCCTGGCGCCTCCCCCTCGGAGCCCCCTCCGAGGGGAGGCCCCTGCCCGCTTGCCCTCCAGGCCCGCTCAAGCCGCACCTTCCCCTGGCGCGCCCGGGAGGGTAAGCACCAGGGCGTGAAGAATCTGGCCGTCGAGAACCTCCCGCCGTCGTCGCCCGAAGCCGACACGGCCCTGCCCCCCGATGTCTCCGTCGAAGACGTGCGCCGCGCCACGGCGCTGCTCAACACGCTCGCCAGGCACCGCGTGCTCTTGCACCGCCTCCCAGACGAGGACCACCACGCCCTGCTGGCCGGCGCCAGCCGGCTCGTCCACCCGGACAAGGCCTCGAAGAACCGGCTCCAGAGCGCGCTCAAGAAGGAGCGCAAGGACGCGCAGCGCGCCAACGACCGCGCCGTGCGCGCCAGCACGGAGATCCGCATGATGCGAAAGGCGCCGGTGCTCAGCCTGCCCGCGCTGCCCGCGCCGCCGCCGGAAGCGGGCCCGGAGCGCCTGCTGGAGGTGCCGCGCAAGTGCTACGTGTGCAAGGGGGAGTACCGCAAGCTCCACTTCTTCTACGACGCCATGTGCATCCCGTGCGGGGACCTGAACTACGCCCGGCGCACGCAGCGCGCGGACCTCACCGGCCAGGTGGCGCTCATCACCGGCGCGCGGGTGAAGATTGGCTTCCAGGCGTCGCTGATGCTGCTGCGCTCGGGCGCCACCGTCATCGCCACCACGCGCTTCCCCCAGGACGCGGTGCACCGCTACGCACGCGAGCCGGACTTCGCGGACTGGGCCCACCGGCTCCAGGTGCACGGCCTGGACCTGCGGCACGCGCCCAGCGTGGAGCTGTTCGCGCGCCACATCGAACAGACGCACGAGCGGCTGGACATCCTCATCAACAATGCCGCGCAGACCGTGCGCCGGCCCCCGGGCTTCTACCAGCACCTGCTGGAGGGCGAGCTGCGCGACGCCGGCACCCTGGCGCCCAAGCTGCGCGCGCTACTCGCGGGCCATGAGGCCTGCATCGCCGCGCTCCGTCCCGCGCTGGGCCCGGGCGACATGGGCAACACGTCACTGCCCGTGGCGACCTGGCGCAGCGGCGACCCGGCATTGGGCATCCACTCCTCCGCGGCGCTGTCGCTGGTGCCCTACGCCATGGAGCAGGAGGGCGACACAGGCGCCCTCTTCCCGCAAGGAAGGCTGGACGCGGACCTCCAGCAGGTGGACCTGCGGGCTACGAACTCCTGGCGCCTCAAGCTGTCGGAGGTGCGCACCGCGGAGATGCTGGAGGTGCACCTGGTGAACGCGGTGGCGCCCTTCATCCTGTGCGGGAAGTTGAAGCCGCTGATGCTGAAGGACCGCTCGCGGCCGGGCCACATCGTCAACGTGTCCGCGATGGAGGGCAGCTTCTCCCGCGGCACGAAGACGGACAAGCACCCGCACACCAACATGGCCAAGGCCGCGCTGAACATGATGACGCTGACGTCCGCGTCGGACTACGCGCGCGACAACATCTTCATGAACGCCGCGGACACCGGCTGGGTCACCGACGAGGACCCCGCGCAGCACGCCGAGCGCAAGGTGCAGGAGCTGGACTTCCAGCCCCCGCTGGACATCCTGGACGGGGCCGCGCGCATCGTGGACCCCGTCATCACCGCCGTGAACACCGGCGAGTACGTCTGGGGCAACTTCTTCAAGGACTACCGCCCCACGAACTGGTGAGCCCCGGCCCTCAGCGCAACGCGCCCCAGTTGTAGGTCGCGTTGCTCCCGCCGGTCAGCACGCGCCAGTACGTGCTGTAATACCCATACGTGTCCTTGATGGCCTTGTAGTTGCTGGACACGTTCCAGTCGTTGGGGCTGGTCGTGCCCAGGTTGTAGACGAGCGAGTCGCCCCAGACGGAGTAGATGGCCCACGGGCGCGAGTCCAACTCGGACACCGTGCCGTAACGGCTGTCACCCCAGCGCACCGGCAGCTTGTCCGTCTCCGCCAGCATGCGCGGTTTGTTGTAGCCCGCGAGCCCCGTATAGAACTGGGCCGGGAAGTAGGGATTGCCGTGGTAGATGTCCACGCCCACCACGTCCACGCGGTCGTTGCCCGGGTAGTAGTTCCACGGGTCCCCGCCGTAGGTGCCGTCCCACTCGTACGGCGACCAGACGAAGATGAGGTTCTTCAAGCCGCGCGTCTTCACCAGGTAGTCGTGCGTGATGTTCCAGAGCTGCTTGTACTGAGCAGGGTCCTGGTTCGCCCACCAGAACGGTGACGCGCTCCCCTTCTTGTTCATCTCGTGGAAGGGGCGGTACAGCACCGGCACGCCCTGCTGCTGCAGGTACGCGAGCTTGTCCGCCGCGAAGGACAAGTCCCTCAGCAGCGCCTGGTACTCCGCCGTGTTGGCCTGCCAGTTGATGACCCGGCCGAACCAGTTGTAATCCATCCATGACTGCCGGAAGTTGTTCGGCCAGCTCTTCACCGGCGCGCCCGGATAGGACATGTGGAAGCTGAACCCCACGATGCCCTCCCCGTAGCTGAAGCGGTCGCGCGCGAAGCCCACCGCGTAGTCCACGTACGCTTCCGCGTAGGTGTTGCGGTAGTTGCCCGGCCCGAAGTCGAACTCCACGAAGCCCGGGCGCCGGCCGGAGATGTCCCCCACCTTCACCCAGTACTCGCCCGCGTAGGCTTCCTTCTGGGCCTCGCAGTGCTGGCCCATGATGGTCTGCTTCGTCCCACCGTTGCGGCTGTTGTTCTCCAGGTCCGTCAGCAGGTTGTAGACCTTCTGCGCCTGCGCCGTGGGGCCCGGCGTGCTCAGCGTCCGGGACACCTGCGCGCTCGCGCTGCTTGCGCCCAGGCACAGCACCAGCGCCGCCAACAGACAAGAGAGGGATGGCTTCGGGGGGACGTGCGTCACGCGGGGGACCTCCAGTGGCTGCCCGGGGAGCAGCCAGGGTGCCACTTCCTGCACGCGAATTACACGAATTTCAGCTTAGGCGAATCTGTCCACCGGCGTGCGGGCGGGTTCGCAAGGGCCTGGATTCACTGCCAAAGGGCCGGGCCGGTGGTATCAAGCAGGCCACCATGCCTGAAACGCCTTCGCCCCTGTTCAACGCGGTCCCCGTGGAGATGGACTTCCCGGCCGAGGAACGCCGCATCCTGGCCTTCTGGAAGGAGCGCGGCATCTTCGAGAAATCGCTCAAGGCGAACGAAGGCAAGCCCTCCTTCGTCTTCTACGAAGGCCCGCCCACCGCGAACGGCCTGCCCCACAACGGCCACGTCCTCACGCGCGTCATCAAGGACCTGTTCCCGCGCTACCAGACCATGCGAGGCCACTACGTGCCGCGCAAGGCGGGCTGGGACACGCACGGCCTGCCGGTGGAGGTGGAGGTGGAGAAGGAGCTCCGCATCCACGGCAAGGCGGAGATCGAGAAGTACGGCGTGGAGCCCTTCACGGAGCGCTGCATCGAGTCCGTGTTCCGCTACACGGGGGAGTGGGAGCGGCTGACCCAGCGCATCGGCTTCTGGGTGGACCTCAACGAGGCCTACGTCACCTATCACCGCGGCTTCGTGCAGAGCGTGTGGTGGGCGCTCTCCGAGCTCTACAAGAAGGGCCTGCTGTACCAGGGCCACAAGGTGGTGTGGTGGTGGCCGCGCGGCGGCACCGCGCTGTCCGCCGCGGAGGTGGGCCTGGGTTACAAGACGGTGGACGACCCCAGCGTCTACGTGGCCTTCCCGCTGCGCGATGCTCCGGACACGTCGCTGCTCATCTGGACGACGACGCCCTGGACGCTGCCGTCCAACATGTACGCGGCCGTGAACCCATCCGTGGACTACGTCACGGTGGACGCGGGCGACCGCAAGCTCATCCTCGCCGCCGCGCTGCGCGAGGAGCTGGCCAAGAAGCTGAAGAAGGACCTGCCCGTGCTGTCCACGCAGAAGGGCAGCGACCTGGTGGGCAAGCGCTACACGCCGCCCTTCGACACGTACTTCGCGAAGGAGGCGGACGCCACGCTGCCCCTGAAGGACGGCGGCTCGGACACGGTGGGCTGGCGCGTGATTCCGGCGGACTTCGTCACGCTGGACAGCGGCACGGGCATCGTCCACACGGCGCCCGCCTTCGGCGAGGACGACTACAAGGCCTACCGCAAGGACGCCACGCGCTTCCAGGACCCGGACGCGCTGGGCATGCGCTGCGCGGTGAAGCCGGACGGCACGTTCTCGGAGGAGGTGCCGCTCGTCGCCGGCCGCTTCGTGAAGGACGCGGACAAGGACCTGCAGCGCAACCTGAAGGAGCGCGGGCTGCTCATCCACACGGAGCAGTACCGCCACGAGTACCCCTTCTGCTGGCGCGCGGACGAAGACCCGCTCATCCAGTACGCCCGCCCCGCCTGGTACATCCGCACCACCTCCGTCATCGAGCAGGCCAAGGCGAACAACCAGCAGGTCAACTGGGTCCCGGAGAACATCAAGGACGGCCGCTTCGGCGACTTCCTGGCCAACAACGTGGACTGGGCCCTGTCGCGCGAGCGCTACTGGGGCACGCCGCTGCCGCTGTGGATCCACTCGGAGACGGGTGAGACGGAGGCCGTGGCCTCCATCGCGGAGCTGCGCCAGAAGCCGGGCAACAACGTGGCCGCCGTGGAGGCGGAGCTGAAGGCGTTCCTCGCCGGCAAGCCGCACGAGTCCAACGCGGAGCACCTGCTGGTCCACAAGCCGTGGATCGACAAGGTGACGTACGAGAAGGCCGGCTCCGGTGGGAAGTTCCAGCGCGTCCCGGAAGTGGTGGACGTGTGGTTCGACTCCGGCTGCATGCCCTTCGCGCAGTGGGGCTTCCCGCACGCGGAAGGCAGCAAGGAGACGTTCAACCGCGCGTTCCCGGCGGACTTCATCTCGGAGGCCATCGACCAGACGCGCGGCTGGTTCTATTCGCTGCTGATGGTGAGCACGCTCCTCTTCGACGAGGAGACGCAGAAGCGCATGGGCCTGACGCCCAAGCGTGAGTGGCCCATGCCGTACAAGAGCTGCATCGTGCTGGGCCACGTCTCCGACAAGGAGGGCAAGAAGGAGTCCAAGTCCAAGGGCAACTACACCCCGCCGGAGATCATCCTGGACGAGGTGCGCATGGACTTCGCGGTGCTCACCGCCACGGAGGCCGGCGTCCCGGCGGAGCCCGGCGTGGCGCTCATCGCGCGCGAGGACCTGGAGGGCCTGGACACGCAGGAGGGCGCGAAGGTGCTGCTCTTCCGCCCGGACCAGCCGGACGCGCCCGTCAGCGTCACCGTGAAGGTGCACAAGAAGCTCAAGCGCCGCGTGGTGCTGCTGGCGCCGCAGGAGCTTCAGCAGCTGGACGTGAAGCCCTCCGCGCGCGGCGTGGACGTGATGCCGGTGGAGGTGCCCCGGCTGGCGGCCACCGAGCGCGTGGTGCTCAAGGACCCCGCCACCAAGGCGCCGGGCGCGGACGCGTTCCGGTGGTTCTTCTACGCGGCCAGCCCCACCTGGTCCAACACGCGCCACTCGCTGGCGAACGTGCGGCTGTTGCAGAAGGACTTCCAGGTCAAGCTGCGCAACGTCTACTCGTTCTTCACCATCTACGCGAACATCGACGGGTTCAACCCGGCGAAGGGCACCGCGTCCAGCACGGAGGCGCCGTGGCTGGCCATCCGCAAGAGCCAGGGCTGGCGCGAGGTGAAGGCCCGGCCGGTGCTGGACCGGTGGATCCTCTCCGAGGTGCAGCTCACCCTGCGCGACGTGGCGAAGGCGCTGGACACGTACCAGGTCTACGACGCGGCCCAGCGGATGGTCGCGCTGGTGGACGCGCTGTCCAACTGGTACCTGCGCCGCAGCCGTGAGCGCTTCTGGGCGCCGGGCTTCGAACAGGACAAGCAGGACGCGTACTTCACGCTCTACGAAGCCTTGACGACCATCACCGCCATGTCCGCGCCCTTCATCCCGTTCTTCGCGGATGACATGTGGGGCAACCTGGTGGGCAAGCCGTGGGGAGCGTCGCAGCCGGAGAGCGTGCACCTGGCGAGCTTCCCGGACGTGGACGCGAGCCTCATCGACGAGGGGCTGGCCGCGGAGATGGGCGCCGTGCGCGAGCTGGTGTCGCTGGGCCTCAAGGTCCGCACGGACAACCGGCTCAAGGTGCGCCAGCCGCTGTCGCGCGCGGACGTCATCCTGTCGCGCCGTGAGCTGACGGAGCGCGTGGCGGTGTACCAGGCGCTCATCAGCGACGAGCTGAACGTGCACACCGTGAAGCTGGTGGAGCCGGGCAGCCCGGAGGCGGACGTGGTGCGCTACCGCGTGCGGCCCAACCTGCGCGCCATGGGCAGCCGGCTGGGCCCCAAGCTCGCGCCGGTGCGCAAGGCGTTCGACTCGGGTGATGGCCGCGCGCTGCACCAGGAGCTGCTCCAGACGGGCAAGGTCGCCCTGAACGTGGGCGGCGAGGACATGGTCTTCCCCGCCGAGGAGCTGGAGACGCTGGTGGAGGCGCAGCCGGGCTACGCCGCCGCGGGCGGAGGCGTGGGCGTGGTCGTGATGCACACGCAGCTCACGGAAGCCCTGGTGGACGAAGGCCTGGTGCGCGAGCTGCTGGCGCGCGTGCAGGGATCCCGCAAGGACATGAACCTGGGCTACACCGACCGCATCCGCCTGTGGGTGGACGGCGATGACCGCGTGAAGCGCGTGGTCGACGCGGCCCGCGACGAGATTGCTCGCGAGACGCTCGCCTCCGAAATCCACGTGGGCCCCCAGGGCCTCACCGGCACGGAGGAGGAGGCCAGCCTCAACGGCCTGCCCGCGAAGCTTCGCGTCGAGCGAGCCTGAAACCCGGCCCCCCGGATGGCAGGGAAAGACAGCTCCGGGTAAACACATACCCGGGGCTTTGAAGGCAGACATCCGGTGTGGCGCGGCGAGGGCCGGGAGGGCGTGGGCGACTCCCGGCTTGCCGCCTCAGGGGGCGCGTGTTACGCGGCAGGGCATCCCCCTGATTTCGCAAATCATTCTCAACCTGCCCACTCCGTTCCGCAGCCGTCCGCGCCACCTCGTCCCGGGGGCGTTGCTTGACGCCTCCCTCTCCCTCCTCGCCTCCCCTGCCCTGGCGCAGGAGCCGGTCGCGCCCCAGGAGCCCGGGGCTCCGGAGCCCGAGCAGTCTCCCATCGCGGGTGAAGACCTGGGGGAAGGCGACCTCTACCTGAAGACGGTGGTGGTGGAGAGCGAGCGCGCCAACGGCCCGGTGCTGGGCTACACCGCGCGCCGCAGCGGCAGCAGCACGAAGACGGACACCGCGATTGGAGACACGCCGCAGTCGGTGTCGGTGGTGGGCCGGGCGCAGATGGACGCGCAGCAGGTGCAGTCCGTGACGGAGGCCACGCGCTACACGCCGGGCGTGCGCTCGGACACGTTCGGCGCGGATCCGCGCAACGACTGGTTCCTGATTCGCGGCTTCGCGTCCCAGGAGGGCGGCTACTTCCTGGACGGGCTCCAGCTCTACTCCAGCAGCTTCGCCACCTGGCGCCTGGAGACCTTCGGCCTGGAGCGCGTGGAGACCCTGCGCGGCCCCTCCTCCGTGCTGTACGGCGGCACGTCTCCGGGCGGCCTGCTCAACATGGTGGGCAAGCGTCCGCCGGTGGAAGGGCACATCCGGCACGTGGAGCTGAGCGTCAACGAGTTCGCCAACGGCTACGCGGCCGTGGACTTCGGCGGCGCCATCGACTCGGGCAACCACTGGCGCTACCGGGTGACGGCGCTGGCGCGCGGCGGCGGCACGCAGGTGGAGGAGACGGACAACAACCGGCTCTTCATCGCGCCGGCCCTCACCTGGGCGCCGACGGAGAACACGGCGCTGACGCTGCACGGCAGCTTCATGGCGGATCGCACGCAGGGGCAGAACTTCCTGCCGTACGTGGGCACCGTGGTGGACGCGCCCCATGGCCGCATCCCCACCAACCTCTTCACCAGCGACAAGAGCCTGGACCACTTCCAGCGCAACCAGTCCTGGGCGGGCTACGAGTTCTCCCACCGCTTCAACGACACCTTCACGCTGCGGCAGAACCTGCGCTACGCGCACCTGGACCTGGACTTCCAGACGCTCTACGGCGTGGGCTACGTGGGTGAGCCGGCGGACGCGCAGCTGTCGCGCGGCAACTTCGTCACCCGGCCGACCGCGAACCTCTTCACGGTGGACACGCAGGGTGACGTGCGCTTCAGCACCGGCCCCGTGCGCCACCTGGTGCTCGCGGGCGTGGACTTCAAGAACTACGTGCTGAACGACGAGCAGGGCTACGAAGCGGGCGCGCCGCTGGACCTGCTCAACCCCGTGCGCGGCGACTACACGCCCACGGAGACGCGCTACACGCTGAACCAGTCCACGCAGAACCAGCTGGGCGTCTACCTCCAGGACCAGCTGCGCATTGGCGACCGGCTGAGCCTGGTGCTGAGCGGGCGTCATGACTGGGTGGGCCTGGACGTGGACAACGAGCTCGCGCCCACGTCCAGCTACGACGGCAGCGAGAGCGCGTTCAGCGGCCGCGCGGGTCTGCTCTACCGCTTCGACGTCGGCGTCGCGCCGTACGTCAGCTTCTCCAGGTCATTCAACCCGGTGGCAGGGACGAAGTCGGACGGCTCGCTGTTCGAGCCGGAGAAGGGCCAGCAGCTTGAAGCGGGCGTGAAGTACCAGCCGGATGTGTTCCCGGTGCTGGTGGGCCTGTCAGTGTTCGAGCTGAAGCGTCAGAACTTCGTGACGACGGATGGCGCCTTCAACCAGCTGCAGATTGGCGAGGTCCGTTCGCGCGGCTTCGAGGTGGAGGCCAACGCCACGCTGCTGCGCGGGCTGAGCCTGATTGGCTCCGCGTCGCTGTACTCGCTGGAGATCACGGAAGGGGCGGAGCTGGAGTTGGGCAAGCGCCCGGTGGGTGTGCCGGAGGTGCTGGCGTCGCTGTGGCTGGACTACACGTTCCAGGACGGAGCGCTGCGCGGCTTCGGCGCGGCGGCGGGCGTGCGCGGCGTGGGCAGCTCCTACGCGGACCGCGAGAACACGCTGGAGGTCCCGGGCTTCACGCTGGTGGACGCGAGCGTGCACTACGAGCGCGGCCCGTGGCGCGCCGCCATCAACGCCTCCAACGTGGCGGACAAGACCTACGTGTCCTCGTGCAGCTCCGCGACGGCCTGCTTCTACGGCGAGCGCCGCCGCACGTCCGCCACGGTCGGCTACACCTGGTAGCCGTCACGAGGGCCTGAAAGCCCTCACCCGCGACTGCATCCACGGGGCCCTTGTCTGGCACGTCTCCGCCAGCGAGGGCCTCATGTCGTTCCCGGCTGCCGCGCCTCGAGACGCGTGGAAGCGCCACGGTCACGCGTTGAAGGGACTTCCCCCCGAGCACCAGGCCCGCGGACACGAAGGTTGTCCCCATGGGTGAGAAGGTGAGAACCCCGCCGGGACGCCCCGTCGGCGGCGCACCGAAAAAACCTGTCCGGCTGTCGGACAAGTTCTGAGAGTCCGTGGCGAGGGAGCTCCGCTCCGCCCGGGCAGCAGAAACCTGTCCGACTGTCCGACAGGTTTGGAAGTCCGTGGCGCAGGGAACCGCTCCGCGGTCCGAGCAGCACGAACCTGTCCGACTGTCCGACAGGTTTGGAACTCCGTGGCCCGGGGGACTCCCTTCCGCCGGCCAGCGAGAACCTGTCCGACTGTCGGACAGGTTTTGAGAGTCCAGGCCACGGAGGAGCCACCGCTCCGCCCAAGCCTCAGGAACCTGTCCGACTGTCCGACAAGTTTGGAAGCCCGTGGCTCGGGAGCTCCGTTCCGCCGGACAGCGAGAACCTGTCCAGCTGTCGGACAAGTTTTGAGAGTCCGTGCCACGGAGGAGCCACTGCTCCGCCCGGGCAGCGGGAACCTGTCCGACTGTCCGACAGGTTTGGAACTCCATGGCACGGGGGGACTCCGTTCCGCCCGGGCAGCGGGAACCTGTCCGACTGTCCGACAGGTTTTTGAGAGTCCGTGGCCCGGGGCCCTTCCGCCCGGACAGCGAGAACCTGTCCGACTGTCGGACAGGTTTTGGAAGACCGCGCCCAGGAGGACCGCCTCGGATGCGAGGTGGACCGCATGGGCACTTGGAGCCTGGCACGCATCGTGCATTCAGGCTTCACAACCGCGCTGCGGGGAAGTCCCTCTCGCGCCCGCCGCGCTTCACGGCCGCTCGGGCCTCACGCCTTGACGAGGGGCCCTTCGGTCGCGGCACCACCGGACACGGGCACCGCCGTCTTCCGCCTGCGCAGGCCCCACGCGAGCCCGCCGCAGCCCAGTGCCATCGCGGCCAGGAACGCCTCCGCCACGAACACCGGGGGAAGGCCGCGCGACAGCGCCGTGAACAGGTTCACGTCCTGCGTCAGCACGTCGCCCACCACCACCGCGCCGAACAGCACCGCGGCCGCTGCGGACAGCACACTGCCCACCCGGCGTGACGACCCTCGCGGCACGAGCGCGATGACGACCGCGAGCGCCCACGCGCCCAGGAACAGGCCGAACTCCCAGTCCGCCCGCCGCGCCATCGCCCACGGCAACACCCGGTTCGCGACGCAGTACACCGCCGTGCCGAACGCGAGCCCCGCGGACACCCCCACCGTCAGCCGCTCCAGCACGCGGTTGCCCCTGCGCGTGCGCAGCGGGTCTCGGCGCTCCAGCCAGATGAGATTGCCGGTGACGAGCACCGCGCACATCGCCAGCGAGAGCAGCGCGTAGAGCGGCTTCATCAGCGCCTCCGCGAACCGGCCCGCGTGCAGGTCGAAGAGCAGCCGCTCGAAGGTGAAGTTCGGCGTGCGGGACTCCATGCTCGACCCGAACGTCTCTCCGCTCACGCTGTCCACGTGCGCGAAGTGGTCCGGCCCCAGCGGGGACAACTGGAAGTACACACCCGCCCAGCCACGCGCATCGCCGTAGCCGTGAAGCTCCACGTAGCGGGGCGTGCCCTCCGCGCCCGGCACCGACGCGCGCGCCCGGTCCACCACCGTGTCCAGCGACAGCATGGGCGCGTCCTTTCCCGCCGCCTCTCGCACGGGAGTGCTGTAGCCGCGCAGCTTCGTCACCCGGTCCGCCTGCCCCCGGTACACCGTGCTCCCGAAGCCCTGCGCCGCCAGCCCCGCCAGGCACAGCACCGCCCCCGTCCACGCCAGCATCGCGGTGAACGGCAGCCCGAAGACGCCCAGCACCTTGTGCGCGTCCGACGCGGAGAAGCGCGGCTTCACCGTGGGCCGGAAGCGCCACCACTGCGCGCGCAGGTCCCTCAGGTGGATCCACAGGCCGCTGACCAGCGCCACCAGCAGCGCCACCGACACCAGGCCCGTGAACTCCATCCCCCAGGGCACCCGGTAGAAGAAGTGCATCCAGTACAGCTCGCTCGCCAGCCGGCTGCGCTCCGGCAGCGCGGTGCCGGTGAGCGGGTCCAGCCACAGCACGCGCATCCCCGTGGGCTCGAAGAGGTACGCAGTGATGAACCGCGTCTCTTCGTGCGTGAGCATTCCCACGTGAGCGCCGCGCGGCAGCCGCCCCTGCTCCCGCACCCGATCGAGCATCAGGTCGAACGACGGCGGCGACCCCGAGGGCGGCGCGACATGGAGCGCGGGCTCCTGCCACACCTCCAGTTCCTCGCGGAACATCGCGAAGACGCCACAGAAGAAGATGACGAACAGGAACAGGCTGGCGACGACACCCGCCCACGCATGCAGGTCGAACTGGATGCGGAACGTCCGGGGCGACAGCTTCATCGCGGCCCCCGCACGACCAGCGCGACGGCCACCGGCACCACCACCGCCAGACACACGCCCCACGCCACCCGGCCATTCCGAGCCAGCGGCAACGCGCACGCGAGCCCCACCCACACCGGCAGCACCACGTGGAAGCCCAGCGCGAAGGCCCACGGCCCCGACACCGGCAGGAACGCCATCACCGCCGCGCCCACCGCGAACGCCGCGAGCGGAGCACCCAGCACCGTCGCCAGCGTCTGCGCGACGGAGTGGTTCGCAGCCTTGTCACCGCGACCCGCGCTCATCGGCCCACGCCCATCAGCGCCACCGGCACCAGTCCCGCCACGCCACTCACCCACGCGAACGTGCGCGCACGCGAAGGCCGGGACGAGAGCACCAGCACCAGCGCCGAGGCCGCCGTCATCGCCAGCACCAGCAGCACCAGCAGCCCCGCCACCCACCCGAAATCACCCACGCAGCACCCCAGCGACGCGAGCCCCGGCACGGCCGCGCTCCACCGCGCACGGCCACCCACGCCCATCCACGACACCGCCGACACGCAGAAGCACAGCGCGGCGAGGCTCAACATCGCGTCCACCGCGCGACCTCGTCTCTTGGTTCCAAGTTGATAATGATTTGCATCCTCACGACTGCCCCCAGACCTGTCAAGGCATGCGGAAGGCACCCGTGCTCACGGTGCGAGCGTCGACGCACGAACACCGTGCGCGCACCGCGCTTCCAGGAAATGTCGCGCTCTGGATGATGGCGGAATGAGCGAAGCCGGGACCTTGAAGGGAAGCTGTCACTGCGGTGCGACGCGGTTCGAGGTGAGCGCGCCGCCCAGGGACGTCACCCGCTGCAACTGCACGTTCTGCTCCAAGCGCGGCGTGCTCTGGGCCTACTACGAGCCCGAGCAGGTGACGTTCATGAGCCGCGACCAGGTGGCCACCTACGCGCGCAACGAGCCCGTGGCGCACCACCACTGCCAGCAGTGCGGCTGCGGCACGTGGACGGACATGCCCGCGTGGGAGGACAACGCGCCCGTGCCCGGCAGGTTCAAGGTGGGCCTCAACGCGCGCCTGTTCAACGACTTCAACCTGGACGCGGTGCGCGTGAAGTTCGTGGACGGCCGCAACCTCTGGTAGCCGTCAGAGGCGCGGGGCCGGAGCGCGGGCCTCCGGGAAGTCGGTGGACACGGAGAGGTCCTTCCACTTCTGGTCCTCCGCCTTGAGCGCGTCCAGCTTCTGCTGTGACAGCTCGAACGCGTCACTGCCCAGCACCAGGTGCAGCGGCGGCGAGGCCATCGCTGCCACCTGGTACGAGCTGGAGCACGGCCCCTCCGTGGACATCCCGGAGCCTGTCGCGCGCAGCAACCAGCACAAGGCGGCCGCCATCGCGAAGGCCCAGAAGGAGGGGCTGGTATCGAAGCACTTCGCGGCGGACGAACTGCTGGCACTGGTGCTGGCGCTGTCCAAGACGTGGGCCTTCCCGCTGTCGTACTGCGCCACGGCCACGCCGCCCACGCCCGCGGAGCTCCGCCGGCGGCGCCGCTCCGTCGTGGAGGCGGTCCGGCTGCTGGTGACGCCCGTCAGTTCAGCGCAGTGAGGCCCGTCAGGGCGCAGGCTTGAGCATGAACTTCCGCCTTCCCTCGAACGCTGGCTACGACACCCTGGAGGGCGCCATCCTGCGCCCGGTTCGCATCAACGACGAGCCGTGCCTGCTCCTCGAGCTGCGCACGACGGGGACCTACTTCAGCCGTGACAGGTCCCCCGCCGGGAAGGTGGTCGAGGACTATGCGTTCCGACTCCCGCAGGTGGTCGTGCTGCGGGACCGCATGGAGGACCTGCTGGACCACCTGCGCCACTGGCAGGTCACCCAGGAGGACTTCGGAGTGGACCTGGAACCGGAGGGACACGAGGCCACCTGCACGATGGAGGTCGGGATGCGCGAAGGCATGCACTGCGGCCCATACAAGCCGGCCTTCACGCTGTACTACTCCAGCGTGAAGACCCGCGTTGAAGTGACCTTCGTGGTCGACCCCTCATGCCTGCTGGAGTGGGCGGAGACGATGGAGCGGGCCTTGGAGCTGGCATCGCCTGCAAGGCGCCGTCCCCCCATCAGTTCGCGGTGAACGTCGTGTCGTTGCGGTACAGCAGCGTCCGCGACCAGTCCGCCGTGTAGACGAGCGTGTCCACCCGGTAGGTGCCCGCGCTCAGCGACGTGGGAAGGGTGAACGCGGACGTGTACCCGCGCGTCTGCCCCGCCGTGAACGCCTGGTTCGTGTACGACGTGGACGTCGCCAGCGCGGAGCCGGTCGCGTTGCGGATCTCATACTTCACCACCAGCGTGCGCGCGGCGGAGGACGTCACGGTGCCCGTCACGTTGAAGGACTGGCCGCGCGTCACCGTCGCCGGGCTCACCGTGGCCTTCGTGGTGGAGAGCTGCGCGGGCTGCGGGTCCTGGTTCGCGTAGAAGCCCTTGAAGGCCGCCGCGGCGTTGGGGAAGCCGGTGACGAAGGTGTTGCCGCCGTTGTTGTCCGCGCTGGACAGCTGGTGGTGACCGTCCGGCGCCTGGATGTCGAAGTACGAGTGGTAGCCCACGTTGTTCGCAGGGTCGAAGATGAACGCCAGCATCTGCTGCACGTAGTACGTGTCATCCCCGCCACCGCTCGTGGCCGCGTCGTTGACGCCCCACTCCGGCACGGACAGTCGCTTGTTGTGGGATTGGGCGAAGTTCTTGAACTTCGTCAGCGCCGGACCGAACTGCGCGTTCCACACCGACTGCCACCGCGTGAGCGCGCATGAACCCGAGCAGCCCGCCGGAATCGGATAGGCGCCGTTCCAGCCCTGGTCGTACATGTCCAGGCCGATGTAGTCGACTTACGCGTCGCCCGGATACGTGGCGCTCAGGTCCGCGGCGGAGATGTCGTAGTTCGGGTTCCAGTCGAACTCGAAGCCCGCGTTCGGCTGCTGCGTGCCCATGGCTGTCACGATGCGGCGGAAGCACGCGGCGAAGTTCGCCTGCTGGCCATTGCCGGAGTACCAGGGCATCCAATTGCCGCTGAACTCCCAGCCCAGCCGGATGATGGTGCCCTGGAGTTCGTAGGCCACCAGGTTGGTCGCCAGGTTCTTGAAGTGCTGGTCATACGCACCAGACGCGCACGCTGCGAGCGTGCCCTGCCCGCTGGGGAACATCGCCACCGAATAGTTGAAGCGCCGCCCTGGCTTCGCCTTCACCCAGGTGCGCCACGCGCCCAGTTGCCAGCCCGGGTTCTCGATGTTGCCCCACGAGTCCTTCGCCTGATGCCCCTGCCCCATCTTCACGTCGAAGCCCAGCCAGGTGGAGTACGCGTTCACCGCGTTCGGCTGCGAATACACCTCGCCCCGGTACACGCCCGTCAGCGGATCCGCCGAAGCAGTCATTCCGGCGCACAGCGTGGACACCACGGCCAGGGAGGAGGTGACGGAGAAGAACAAGCGATGGAGGCGCAAATGCATGGGGGACACTCCTGGAGTGAAATAAGACCTTCCAGACTATGCATGACTTACAGCCAGCAACTCCTGACAGCTGAAGGCAGCCCTTGCTCCTGAGCCGTCCAGACTCACTCTCCGTCAGGGGCTGTCAAGACACCATGCCAGACGCGGTGCTGACGTACTGCGACACATTGCACGGCATATTGAGTTCAATCACGAAGCAGTGCTACCCTTGCAATGACTCTCAACCTGGAGGACACATGCGTGGACTTATTTCAGCGTTGATGTTCGGGCTGCTCGTTGGCTGTGGTGGCGCGATGGAGCCCGCGACCGTGGATGACACGGCAAGCCAGACGGCGCCCGACGTCACCTCCTCGGCATTGCTTGAGTGCGAGGTGTTGGATGGCATGTCATGTCCATCTGCTGGGGCCAACCCGCGTACGTGTATTCGCCCCGGGGGTGTGGGCCATGCCTTCTGCTATTGCGACGGGGAAGGGTACGACTACTGGCGCTGCTACTACTAAAGCCAAGACCCGCGGCGCGCGCTGAAGTCTGACGCGCGGCCGCACGGGTGGTGGTGCGAGTGCGCTCCGCATGGAGCGCACTCGCTACGGATGGCTGTTACAGGTCAACACGGGGCCCGCCGGCTCCACTGTCCGTGGGCGCACGCCGATACGCTCCGGGCCCCACGCCCCAGCGGCGCTTGAAGGCCTTGCTGAAGGCGGGCCCGCTTTCGTAGCCGGCGCGCGCGGCGATGGTGTCCAGGCTGTCGGTGGACTCACGCAGCCAGCGCGCGGCGCGGATCATCCGCCAGTTGGCCAGGTAGTGCAGCGGCGTCTCTCCCACCAGCGCGTGGAAGCGCGCGGCGAACCCGGAGCGCGACACGCCCACGGACCGAGCCAGCCGCGCCACCGTCCATGGGGTGCCGGGCTGTTCATGCATCAGCGCGAGCGCGTTCCCGATGGCGGGGTCCGCCAGCGCCTTCCAGCCCGCCTGCTTTGTTCCTCCAAGTGACGTCTGGGCCCGCAGCGCGTGGACGAGCAGCACGTCCGCCAGCCGGCCCAGCACCAGCGCGCTGCCCGGCCCCGGCAGGGCGGTCTCCGCGGTGATGAGCTGCACGCTCGCGGCGAGCGAGGGCGTCCCCTGCCCCTCCTGCGTGGACAGGCGGATGATGGAGGGGAAGGCCCGCAGCAGCGGATGCGAGGGGTCCGCGCCGAACTGGAAGCAGCCGGTGATTAGCGTGGTGAGCGGCCCGGTTCCCCCCAGCCGCGTTGCGGGTGGGCGGAGCATCTGGGACGGGATGAAGTCGCTCGCGGCGGGGGTGCGGCGGCCGCCGTCATCCAGCACGTGCGCGGGCGCTCGGGGCAGCAGCACCACGTCTCCGGCGGACAGGAACACCGGCTTCGCCGTGCCCTCCACCTGGAGGCGCAGGCTTCCGCGCGCCACCACGTAGAAGGATGCGTTGGCCTTGCGGGGCATGCGCACCGCCCAGGGTGCCCCCAGCTCGAAGCGGCCGAAGAGCAGCGTCTTGAACCGCAGCGTCTCCAGCACGTCGGAGACCACATCTGTCTTTCCATCCGGAGGCATTGGACTTGGAGACAGTTCTTTTGGACGCAGTGACATGGAGCGTCCATAACGGGCGGCCTATTCCTGGTCCATCACCTCTTGCTGGAGGCCGCACATGGACCGCACTTCCCCTGACCTGGCACGGCTGATGGACGCGCACCTCGCGCTCATCGCCACGGACGTCGAGCGCTGGCTGACGCTCTTCGCGGACGACGCCGTCGTCGAGTTCCCCTATGCCCCCTCGCTCGGCGGCTCTGCCCGGCTGGAGGGCATCGAAGCCATCCGCGCCTACTTCGCGCCCATCACCAGGCACTTCCAGGGGCTCACCTTCACGAACGTCCAGCGCCACCCGAGCGTGGATCCAACGACAGGCTGGATGGAGGTGCACGGCTCCGCGACGCTGCTGCCCGGGAACATCCCCTACGAACAGGACTACGTGATGCGGATGCAGGTGCGCGACGGCCGCATCGTGCACTACCGCGAGTACTGGAACCCGCTGGCCGCGCCCCGCGGCACCTTCGAGTCCTTCACCCGGGAGCAGGCATGACGCGCATCCTCGTCATCGGAGCCGCCGGCAACACGGGCCGTCCCATCGCGCAAGGGCTCACGGCGGAGGGCTTCACGGTGCGCACCGCCACGCGCGACACGCGGCCGCCCGTCGCCGCCGCCGAACACGTGCGCTTCGACTGGGCGGATCCGTCCACGCACGAAGCCGCGCTGGAGGGCGTGGACCGGATGTATGTCCTGGCGCCCGCGCTGGTGGAGGACCCGTCCGCCCTCATGACCTCCGTCCTGAAGCGCGCGCTGGATGGCGGCGTGCGGCGGGTCGTCCTGCTCTCCGCGTCCGCCGTTCCGGAGGAGGGCCCGGGGCTGGGACAGGTACACCACTTCCTGCGCATGCACGCGCCAGAGTGGGCCGTGCTCCAGCCGTCATGGTTCATGCAGAACTTCATCAGCCCCAGCCACCACCACGCGGGCAGCATCCAACGCGACGGCGCGCTGGTGACGGCCACCGGCCAGGGACGGGTGGGCTTCGTGGATGCGGCGGACATCGCGGCGGTGGGCGTCCGGGCGCTGGCGGATGCCGTGTCCCATGACACCGCGCACGTCATCACCGGGCCCCAGGCGCTGAGCTACGACGACCTCGCGGCCATCCTGTCCCGCGTGTCGGGCCGCCCCATCCGGCACGTGCATGCGACGCCGGAGGAGGCCCAACGGCACCTTCAGGCCTCCGGCATGCCGGAGATCTACGCGCGCTTCCTCACGCTGCTCGATACGTCCATCCGGGACGGAGCGGAGAACCGCGTGACGGACACCGTGCTCCGGGTCACCAGCCGGCCCCCTCGCGACTTCGAATCATTCGCCCGAGCCCACATGAACGTCTGGCGTTGAAGCCGCACACCCAAGGGAAACACGCCACCGCCCGGGCGACGGGCGGCGGCGCGGACGGCTCAGGTGCAGTACTTCGGATAGCTGGTGTTCGGCAGGCAGACCAGCACCTGCCCACCGTTGCAGCCGCACCAGTTGGACGTGCACTGCGAATCGCTGCTGCACGCCGTCCAGTTGCCACACTGCTTCGGATACGTCGAGTTCGGCAGACACACGCGGGTCGTGCCCCCGTTGCAGCCACAGCGATTGGAGACGCAGTCCGAGTCTCCACTGCACGACGCCCAGTTGGGCTGCAGCTGCGACTCCACACTGCCCACTTCCACGTCAGACGTCGTCCCCTCCGACGGCACGTCCATGCCGCCGCACGCCAGCAACGGCAACACCAACAAGGCCAGGAACAGGCTTTGACGCTTCATCACATCGCCTCCATGCAGGGGTGACGTCCCAGCTCGCTCGGGAATGCGATTGCCGGGACGCCTGATCCCTACCAAGAGCGAAACTACGCGTCAAAGCCGCTTAATTTGATTTAATTGCATTAACCAGAGAGAAGTCCACCGACCGATGCCGGAAGTGTTGGCCTGGCATTGGCCTCATCACCCTCTGGACCTATTGCCTTTGAGAGGGTTGTGCCCTGGCAACGTGACGGCCCCTGTGCTCCGGGGCACGGCCGCGCGCCGCGCGACTTCGAATCATTCGCTCGCGCCCACCTGAGCCCCCTGCGTTGAGTCCGTGTCCGAGCGCAGGGCCTCCATGCCCACGACGCTGATGACGATGCCGGCCGTGAACACCAGGAGGGCACCGAGGATCATCATCGGCAGCTTCACCCAGAAGGGCGTGCGGTCCCACGGGCGTCCCGTCAGCAGGCCCGTGAGCCCCGCGATGACATAGGCGGCGCCCAGGAAGTACGTGGGCGCCACCAGGAGCTGTGCCCATCCGCCGTCGCCGCCAATGCGCAGCCAGACCAGGCCCCCCATGATGACGGCGCCCAGCAGCACCAGGCCCGAGCCCTTCGCCAGGGTCCACAGCGCGCGGAGCCGCACGGCGCCCGGCGTGAGGGGCGCATCGGAGCTGCCTGTCTCGGTGGAAAGCCGTTGGACCCCGTCCAGCAGGAACTGACTTCCGAGGCCCGGCTCACGTGATGGGGACTTCGTCTCGGGGCTCATGGCCCGCGAATCTATCGCCCCCCTGTCCCCACCCACCAACACCGGCCCTCCGGGCACGCCCCCTGGAGAGGGAGGTCAAAATCCGCCTGGGGGACGTGATGGCCGTGCCCGTGTACCGCTGGGTCCCACCCTCCCAGGCCTGGCGGCACCACGGCCAGGAGCGGGAGGCCCTGGCCACCTACCCGTGGGCGCGGGACCGCGAGTTCGGCGCGGGCGCGGTGAAGGTCGCGCCCATCCCCTCGGACACCCTCATCCCCTGCCAGGGCTCCCTGCACTGCATCACGAAGACGTTCCCGAAGCCGTCCCAGTGACGCATGGGGACTGCCGGGCACACTCGGGGGCGGGCGGGGCCACCAAGGCATTGCCCCGGGTAGGGCAATGCGCCTATGGGAGGGGCATGGCTGACGTGCCTCTTACCGCAGCGGACTTCCCGCCCCCTTCCGTCGAGGAGTGGCGCCGGCTGGTGGACAAGGACCTCAAGGGCAAGCCCTTCACGGTGCTCCAGTCGCCCCTAGAGGGCGGTCTGTCCCTCCAGCCCCTCTACACGCCCCAGGACGCCCCGGCGCCCTCGGAGCCGCCCGGCGTCGCACCCTACGTGCGCGGCACCCAGCCCCTGGGCCACACCGAGGGCGGATGGCTCCTGTGCCAGGAGTACGCGGGCCCGGACGTGGCCACGACCGCCGATGCGCTCCGCGACGACCTGGAGCGCGGGACGCAGGGCGTGTGGCTGCTTCTGGACGCGCCCCACGGCCTGGACGTGAAGGACGAGGCCACGCTGGCGCGGCTGCTCGCGCACGTGCCGCTGGAGCGCACGCCGGTGCACCTGGAGCCGACCGCGGACGTGCTGCGGCCCGCGTCCCTGCTGCTGGAGGTGCTGGCGAAGAAGGCCGGCGCCGCGAAGCAGGCCCTGCGCGGCAGCCTGGGCATCGACCCCATCGCGGCGCTCGCGCGTCACGGCGCCGCGAAGGTGGACGTGGCCCGCACGCTGACGGAGGCCGCGCCCATCGTCACGTCGCTGCTCAAGGACGCGCCGGGCCTGCGCGCGCTGCTCGTGTCGTCGCGTCCCTGGGCGGACGCGGGCGCCACGTCCGTGCATGAGCTGGCCTGGAGCATCGCCACCAGCGTGGAGTACCTGCGCGAGCTGGAGCGCGCGGGCGTGTCCCCGGGTGAGGCCTCGCGGTCCATGCAGTTCGCCCTGTCCGTGGGCGGCCAGTTCTTCCCGGAGATCGCCAAGCTGCGCGCGGCGCGGCTGCTCTGGTCCAAGGTCGTCGCCGCTTCGGGCGGCGCGCCGGAGTCGCAGGCCATGGCGCTGCACGCGCGCACGGCCAGCGCCACCAAGACGCGGCGCGACCCGTGGGTGAACATCCTGCGCGGCACCGCGGAGTCCTTCGCCGCCGTCGTCGCGGGCGCGGACAGCGTGAGCACCGCCCCCTTCGACGAGCCCCTGGGCACGCCTGACGAACAGAGCCGGCGCCTCGCGCGCAACACGCAGCTCATCCTGCGCGACGAGTCCAGCCTCAACCGCGTCGCGGACCCCGCGGGCGGCAGCTACTACCTGGAGCAGCTCACCGGCGAGTTCGCCCGCGCGGCCTGGACGGAGCTCCAGCGCGTCGAAGCGCTGGGCGGCATCTCCCGCGCCATCGCGCAGGGCGACGTGGCCCGCGTGCTCACGGAGACGCGCACCGCGCGCGACAAGGCCGTGCGCACGCGCAAGCTCCCCATCGTGGGCGTCAGCGAGTTCCCCCACCTCCACGAAGCCCCCGTGCAGCGCGAGGCCCGCGCCGCCGCGCCCGCGCAGGCCGAGGGCGCCGTCACCCCGCCCCAGCCCGTGCGCGTGGCGGAGGCCTTCGAGTCCCTGCGCGACGCGAGCGACCGCTACCACGCGGCGCACGGCGTCCGTCCTCGCGCCTTCATGGCCAACCTGGGCACCGTGGCGGAGCACACCGCGCGCTCCACGTGGATCGCCAACGTGCTCGCCGTGGGCGGCATCGAGCCCAACGAGCACCACGGCTTCGCGGACGCGAACGCCGCCGCGGAGCTGTTCGCCAAGGCGGGCACGACGCTCGCCGTCATCTCCGGTCCGGATGCCCTCTACCCGGAGGCCTTGCCCGCCTACGTCGCGGCCCTCAAGGCGAAGGGCGCCCGCACGGTCGCCGTCGCGGGCCGTCCCGGTGACCACGAGGCCGCCTTCCGCGCGGCCGGCGTGGATCTCTTCCTCTACGCGGGAGCGGACCTGGTCCAGCTCCTGAAGACGCTGCACACGCAACTGGGAGTGGCCTGATGCGCCCCACCGTTCCGGACTTCTCCCGCGTCGCCTTCGACGCTCCTGAAACCCAGACGCCCGCGTCCGTGCTGGAGCAGCAGCGCGCGCACGCGAGCCAGGCCACGGCCTCCGCCGAACGCTGGGACACGCCCGAGGGCATCCCGGTCAAGCCGCTCTACACCCGCGAGGACCTGGAGGGCGTGGCGCACCTGGGCTCGCTGCCGGGCCTGCCTCCGTTCGTGCGCGGCCCCTACTCCACCATGTACGTGCAGCAGCCGTGGACGGTGCGCCAGTACGCGGGCTTCTCCACGGCGGAGGCGTCCAACGCCTTCTACCGCCGCAACCTCGCGGCCGGACAGAAGGGCCTGTCCATCGCGTTCGACCTGGCCACGCACCGGGGCTACGACAGCGACCATCCGCGCGTCGCGGGTGACGTGGGCATGGCGGGCGTCGCCATCGACTCCATCAAGGACATGCGCATCCTGTTCGACCGCATCCCGCTCGATCAGATGAGCGTGTCGATGACGATGAACGGCGCCGTCCTCCCCGTGCTCGCGCTCTACGTGGTCGCGGCCGAGGAACAGGGCGTGAAGCCCGAGCAGCTCAGCGGGACCATCCAGAACGACATCCTCAAGGAGTTCATGGTCCGCAACACGTACATCTATCCGCCCGGTCCCTCGATGCGCATCATCGGGGACATCTTCAAGTTCACGGCGGAGCGGATGCCGCGCTTCAACAGCATCAGCATCAGCGGCTACCACATGCAGGAGGCCGGCGCGACGCAGGACCTGGAGCTGGGCTACACGCTCGCGGACGGCGTGGAGTACGTCCGCGCGGGCCTCGCCGCCGGCCTGGGTGTGGACGCGTTCGCCCCGCGCCTGTCGTTCTTCTGGGCCATCGGGATGAACTTCTTCATGGAGGTGGCCAAGATGCGCGCGGCCCGCCTCCTCTGGGCCCGCCTCATCAAGGGCTTCAACCCCAAGAGCGACAAGAGCCTGGCGCTGCGCACCCATTGCCAGACGTCCGGCTGGAGCCTCACCGCGCAGGACGTCTACAACAACGTCGTGCGCACCTGCGTGGAGGCCATGGCCGCGACGCAGGGCCACACCCAGAGCCTGCACACCAACTCGCTGGACGAAGCCATCGCGCTGCCCACCGACTTCAGCGCGCGCATCGCCCGCAACACGCAGCTGTACCTCCAGCTGGAGAGCGGCACCACGCGCGTCATCGACCCGTGGGGCGGCAGCTACTACGTGGAGCGCCTCACCCACGAGCTGGCCCAGAAGGCCTGGGGCCACATCCAGGAGGTGGAGGCGCTGGGCGGCATGACCAAGGCCATCGACGCGGGCCTGCCCAAGCTGCGCATCGAAGAGGCCGCCGCGCGCACCCAGGCGCGCATCGACTCCGGACGTCAGGCCATCATCGGCGTGAACAAGTACCCGCCGGAGCGCCCGGACAACATTGAAATCCTCAAGGTGGACAACTCCGCCGTGCGCGAGGCGCAGATTGCCCGCCTGCGCGAGCTGCGCGCGGAGCGCAACGCGGAGGAGGTCCGCCGCCGCCTGGACGCGCTCACCGAAGCGGGCCGGCGCAACGAGGGCAACCTGCTGGCGCTGGCCATCGACGCGGCTCGGGCGAAGGCCACCGTCGGCGAAATCAGCGACGCCCTGGAGAAGGTCTTCGGGCGCTACGAGGCCACCGTGCGCGGGGTGACAGGCGTGTATTCAGCGGAAGCGGGACAGGCGCAGGGCATCGCGGAGGCGCGGGCGAAGGCGGATGACTTCCTGGCGCGCTTCGGCCGCCGGCCGCGCATCCTCATCGCGAAGATGGGCCAGGACGGCCACGACCGCGGGCAGAAGGTCATCGCCACCGCGTTCGCGGACCTGGGCTTCGACGTGGACATCGGCCCGCTGTTCCAGACGCCGGAGGAGTCCGCGCGCCAGGCGGTGGAGAACGACGTGCACGTGGTCGGCGCGTCGTCGCTGGCCGCGGGCCACCTCACGCTGGTGCCGCAGCTCAAGCACGCCCTCAAGGCCCTGGGCCGCGAGGACATCATGGTCGTGGTGGGCGGCGTCATCCCGCCGCAGGACTACGACGCGCTTCGCGCCGCGGGCGCCGCCGCCATCTTCGGCCCGGGCACCGTCATCGCGAAAGCCGCCATCGAGCTGCTCGACAAGCTGGCCGCCGAGCAGGAGGCGGCGTGAAGCTGCTGCCCGCGGACACCTACGTGGACGGCGTGCGCGCGGGCGACAGGGCGGTGCTCGCGCGCGCCATCACCCTGGTGGAGAGCGAGCACCCGAAGCACGCCGCGCTCGCGCAGGAGGTCCTCACGCGGCTCTTGCCCCACACCGGCAGGAGCCGCCGCGTGGGCATCAGCGGCGTGCCGGGCGTGGGCAAGAGCACCTTCATCGACGCGCTGGGCATGCACCTGGTGGGCAGCGGCCACAAGGTGGCGGTGCTCGCCATCGACCCGTCCAGCAGCATCACGGGCGGCAGCATCCTGGGCGACAAGACGCGCATGTACCGGCTGGCGCGCGAAATGGCCGCGTACATCCGCCCCAGCCCCTCCAGCGGCACGCTGGGCGGCGTCGCGCGCAAGACGCGGGAGACGCTGCTGCTCTGCGAGGCCGCGGGCTTCGACGTGGTGCTGGTGGAGACGGTGGGCGTGGGCCAGTCCGAGACGGTGGTCGCGGACCTGGTGGACTTCTACCTGGTGCTGATGCTCGCGGGCGCCGGTGACGAGCTGCAGGGCATCAAGCGCGGCATCCTCGAAGTCGCGGACATGGTGGCCATCAACAAGGCGGACGGCGACAACCTGCCGCGCGCCACGCGGGCCCGCGCTGAGTACCGCGCCGCCCTGCACCTGATGCGCCCCGGCGCGGAGCCGGTGGTCACCACGTGCAGCGCCATGGAGGGAACCGGCATCGACACGCTGTGGGCCTCCGTGGTGGACGTCATCGCGAAGCGCGAGGCCTCCGGCGACCTTTCCCACCGGCGCACCCAGCAGCAGGTGGGCTGGATGTGGGCCATGGTGAACGACGGACTGCGAGCAGCCCTGCGGGCGCACCCCGAGGTGGCCGCCCTGGTGCCGGTCCTGGAGCAGGCCGTACGCGAAGGACGCGCGACGCCTACCTCCGCCGCACTGCGTGTGCTGGGGGCATTCCTGCCCTAATCGCAGGCGTGACAAGGCGCGTCGTCCATCGCGCAACGCCTGTCTCAATCGCTTGCCGGGCCTGCACCGCACTCCTAGTGTACGCCCGTGCGACACCCCCAACCGACCACCGCTCCCCAGCCGTACCGGCCCCAGCACCACGTCCGCATCGTCACGGCCGCCAGCCTCTTCGACGGACACGACGCGGCCATCAACGTGATGCGCCGCCTGATGCAGTCCTCCGGCGCGGAGATCATCCACCTGGGCCACAACCGGTCCGTGGCGGAGATCGTCGACTGCGCCATCCAGGAGGACGCCCAGGGCATCGCCCTCACGTCCTACCAGGGCGGCCACGTCGAGTACTTCAAGTACATGATTGACCTGCTGCGCGAGCGCGGCGCGAACATCAAGGTGTTCGGCGGCGGCGGCGGCACCATCCTCCCCACGGAAATCGACGAGCTGCACAAGTACGGCGTCGCGCGCATCTATTCCCCGGACGACGGCCGCGCCATGGGCCTGCAGGGGATGATCGACGACCTCATCTCCCAATGTGACTTCGAGAAGCGCCCGTCCGACTTCAAGGGCCTGCTCAAGGCCCCGCTGCCCCGCGAGCCGGAGCGCATCGCGTCGCTCATCACCATCGCGGAGAACTTCGCGGACGCGGGCGAAGAGCTGCGCACCGCGCTGAAGGACGCCGGCACGGACGCACCCCGGGTGCCCGTGCTGGGCATCACCGGCACGGGCGGCGCCGGCAAGTCCAGCCTGGTGGACGAGCTGGTGCGCCGCTTCCTGGCGGACTTCCCGGACAAGACGCTCGCGGTGCTCTCCGTGGATCCGTCCAAGCGCAAGTCCGGCGGCGCGCTGCTGGGCGACCGCATCCGCATGAACGCCATCGACAACCCGCGCGTCTACATGCGCTCGATGGCCACCCGCCAGAGCAACCTGGCCCTGTCCCGGCACGTCGCCCACTCGATTGAAGTCTGCAAGGCGGCGGGCTTCGACCTCATCGTGGTGGAGACCTCCGGCATCGGGCAGTCGGACACGGAAATCACCGAGCACTCGGACGTGGCGCTCTACGTGATGACGGCCGAGTACGGCGCGGCGACGCAGCTCGAGAAGATCGACATGCTCGACTTCGCGGACGTCATCGCCATCAACAAGTTCGACAAGCGCGGGTCGCTGGACGCGCTGCGCGACGTGAAGAAGCAGTGGAAGCGCAACCACAACGCCTTCACCCTGGCGGATGACGCGGTGCCCGTGTACGGCACCATCGCGTCGCAGTTCAACGACCCGGGGATGAACACGCTCTACCGGGCCATCATCGACGCGCTGGTGAAGAAGACGGGCGCGAAGCTGGACAGCCGCTTCCAGCTCACGCCCGGCATGAGCGAGAAGAAGTGGATCATCCCCCCGGAGCGCACGCGCTACCTGGCCGAAATCGTCGACGCCTGTGAGGACTACGACGGCTTCGTGCGCGCCCAGGCCGCCATCGCCCGGCGAATGTACCAGCTGCACGGCACCATCCAGGCCCTGCGCCAGAACGTGGGGAAGAAGAAGCTGGAGATCGTCGAGCCGAAGAGCGCGGACGACGTGGTGCAGGTGACCGAGCGCGTGGAGGGCGAGCCCGCGTACCTGGGTGACCTGGTGGCGCTGTACCAGGACCTGGAGAGCCGCCTGCACGCGGACTGCCGGCGACTGCTGGCCGAGTGGCCCGCCACGAAGAAGCGCTACGCCGCGTCCAAGTACCAGTTCCAGGTGCGCGACAAGGTCATCGAGCTGGACCTCATCAGCGAGACGCTGTCGCACCTGCGCGTGCCGAAGATTGCGTTGCCCAAGTATGAGGACTGGGGCGACATCCTGACGTGGCTCCTGCGGGAGAACGCGCCGGGCGCCTTCCCGTTCACCGCGGGCGTATTCCCGCTCAAGCGCGAGGGTGAGGACCCCGCTCGCATGTTCGCGGGCGAGGGCGGCCCGGAGCGCACCAACAAGCGCTTCCACTACGTGTCGCGCGGCCTGCCGGCGAAGCGCCTGTCCACGGCGTTCGACTCGGTGACGCTGTACGGCGAGGACCCGGACCACCGGCCGGACATCTACGGCAAGGTGGGCAACTCAGGCGTGTCCATCGCGAACGTGGACGACGCGAAGAAGCTCTACTCCGGCTTCGACCTGGCGGACCCGTCCACGTCCGTGTCCATGACCATCAACGGCCCGGCGCCCATGCTGCTGGGCTTCTTCCTCAACGCCGCGGTGGATCAGCAGTGCGAGAAGTGGATCCGCGCCAACGGCAAGGTGGACGAGGTCGAGAAGAAGATCGAAGCGCTCTACAAGGAGCGCGGTCTGCCGCGTCCGCGCTACCAGGGCGAATTGCCCCAGGGCAACGACGGGCTGGGCCTGCTGCTCCTGGGCGTGTCCGGTGACGAAGTCCTGCCGGCGGACGTCTACGCGAAGATCCGCGCGTCCACGCTCCAGGCGGTGCGCGGCACGGTGCAGGCGGACATCCTCAAGGAGGACCAGGCGCAGAACACCTGCATCTTCTCCACGGAGTTCGCCCTGCGCGTGATGGGCGACATCCAGCAGTACTTCATCGACCAGAAGGTGCGGAACTTCTACTCGGTGTCCATCTCCGGGTACCACATCGCGGAGGCCGGGGCGAACCCCATCTCCCAGCTGGCCTTCACGCTGGCGAACGGCTTCACCTTCGTCGAGTACTACCTGTCGCGCGGGATGCACATCGACGACTTCGCGCCCAACCTGTCGTTCTTCTTCTCCAACGGCATGGACCCCGAATACGCGGTGCTGGGGCGCGTGGCCCGCCGCATCTGGGCCAAGGCCATCCGGGACAAGTACGGCGGCAACGACCGGTCGCAGAAGCTGAAGTATCACATCCAGACGTCCGGCCGTTCCCTGCACGCGCAGGAGATTGCCTTCAACGACATCCGCACCACGCTGCAGGCGCTCTTGGCGCTCAACGACAACTGCAACTCGTTGCACACGAACGCCTACGACGAGGCCATCACCACGCCCACGGAGGAGAGCGTGCGGCGCGCGCTGGCCATCCAGCTGGTCATCAACAAAGAGTTCGGCCTGTCGAAGAACGAAAACCCCAACCAGGGCTCGTTCATCATCGAGGAGCTGACGGACCTGGTGGAGGCGGCGGTGCTCAACGAGTTCCGCGCCATCTCCGAGCGCGGCGGCGTGCTGGGCGCGATGGAGCGCATGTACCAGCGCTCCAAGATTCAGGAGGAGTCGCTCTACTACGAGATGCAGAAGCACGACGGGACGCTGCCCATCATCGGGGTGAACACCTTCCTGGATCCGAAGGGTTCCCCCACGGTGACGCCGCCGGAAGTCATCCGCGCGACGAAGGAGGAGAAGGACTACGCCATCACCGCGCGTGACGCCTTCTGGAAGCGCAACGCGAAGACGGCGCCCGCCGCGCTGGAGGCGGTGCGCCGCGCGGCCCTGGACAACGGCAACGTGTTCGGCGCGCTGATGGACGCCTGCAAGGTGTGCACGCTGGGCCAGCTGTCCCGCGCGCTGTACGAGGTGGGCGGCCAGTACCGGCGCAACATGTGATGCGAGCGCCGCGGTCCCGGGCAGACGTCCCGGGACCGCGGCGTGGGTTCATTCGGGGGCAAGGACTTCGAACTGGCAGGTGGAGTCCCCGAGCGTGGCCGTGGAGTCCGTCCACAGGTCGATGTTGTAGGTCCCGGACGTGGGGGCATTGATGCTCTGCACCCAGCGTTGGCCTACATGTTCCCGGGTGGACTGCACCCAGGTGCCCAGGCCCAGGCTGACGTCCGCGTACAGCTGCACCTGCCCCGGGGTTTCCTTCCAATCACAGCTGAACTGGTAGCGCTGACCGGCGGTGCCCTGGAACGAAAGGACGTCGTGGTCCAGCAGGTCCGGGATGCGAACGGACACGGTCTGCATGGGTCCCGTGAGCCGCGTCGCCGTGGCCAGGGTGTCGCCGTGGTCATCCGCGCCCAGGTCCTCGATCTGGAGCATGTAGTGCCCCTGCACCCAATACGCCGGCA
Source organism: Corallococcus sp. AB011P (assembly GCF_003611605.1). Lineage (NCBI taxonomy): Bacteria > Pseudomonadati > Myxococcota > Myxococcia > Myxococcales > Myxococcaceae > Corallococcus > Corallococcus sp. AB011P. Next base: position 1,165,838 of record NZ_RAVX01000001.1, on the reverse strand, counting down.
CGGCGGGATTGATGTTCACGCTCACGAAGTGCGGAGTCTGGGACGTCTTGAAGGCCGTCCTCGTGCGGTCACCCGGCGGACCGGTGAACTCGCCGCCCGGTCTGGCATTGCGAACCTCGCAGGCCTTGTCGCCGTCGATGGTGCATGACACCCGGTAGTGGTGACCGGCCAGGACGCCCAGGGAGAAGACGTCCGTGTCCGTGACGGTTTCAATCTTCGCCTGCACGGACGAGGTGCCCGCTTCGAGCCGGGTGGCGGTCTCCACGGTGTCGCCGTGGTCCTCCGCCCCCATGTCCTTCAGGACGCACGAATACGGCTGGGTGGTGGTGTTGTCCTGCTGGTCCTTGATGGATGCGAAGAAGACGCCCCCCGGAGACTTGAAGGCCGTGGCGGCATGGTTCTGCAGGGTTGTGTCGTTGTTCGCGACGCCGTAGCGCTGCCCGCGATCATTGATGATGGACAGGTCCCAGTACGGCGTGGGGAAGGTGCAGTCGAGCGCGTAGACCTTGCCCGCCACGGTCTTGAAGGAGAGCAGGTCCCGTTCTCCCCAGTGCTCCCCTTTGCCCACCAGTACCTGCTCCGAGGGCGTCCAGGGTGTCGCCGTGGTGGGCAGGTCGCCGTGGTCGTCCGGCCCCATGTCCACGAAGCGGAACGTGAAGGGCCGCAGGGCAGCCTCCGACGCCTGCGACACCTCCACGGTATGAAAGACGTTGCCCTTCAGTCCCGACCAATGCCGGGTGATGACGGAGGAGGTGGGGGGTAGCAGGCCTTCATACGCGAGCGTCGTGAAAGTCCCTTCCGCCATGCTCAAGTAGTGGCCGTCGTTCTCCGCTTCGATGATGAAGTCGTAGTGGTGTCCGGCCTGGGTGAGGAAGGCGAACCGGAGCGGCACGCCCCAATCGCCCCACGGGACGGAGTGGACCTCCGTGAACGACGGCGTCAGCAGCGTGTGGCCCTCCGGGATGACGGGCGGTGGTTGCTCCGTCGAACCGGCGTCCGACCCCGCGTCCGGCTCGGTCCCGGCATCGGTCCCCGCGTCGACGGAGGTGCCGGCGTCAGGGCTGGGGTCGTCCTTGGAATCACAAGCGCCCAGCGTGAACAGACAGGCGCCGAGCATGAAGGCAGACAGGGATTGTTTCAGCATGGGCATGGATGGGTGTTCAGGGGGTGAGCGCTTCGAACTGGAAGGTGTATTCCCCCAGGTTCGTGTCGACGTCCGCGGAGAAATTGATGCAGTAGGTCCCCGTCGTCGGGGCCGTGAAGGTCTGGACCCAGTTCGAACCGATGTGCGCGCGGGGCACCTCCTGGTCGACACCCGACATGTTGGTGACGATGGAGCGCACCTGCCCCTGACCCTCCCTCCACGGCGAGCTGAACTGGTAGCGCTGTCCGGCGGTGGTCTCGAAGGAGAAGACGTCGTGGTCGACGGGGACGAAGAGGTGGGCCCGGACGGTCTGCGACGGCCCCGTGAGCGGCGTCGCCGTGAACGGGAAGTTGCCGTGGTCATCCGGGCCCAGGTCCTCGAACTGGAGGGTATAGGGGAGCGCCCGCCACTGTGCCGGAACGACGCCGTCCCCCTGCGTCCACACGGTGTGCAGGGAGCCCCCCGCTTCGAAGGTCACACCCGGCCGAGAGGTGGACTGTTCGAAGCCCGGCTTCGCATGGACGATGCAGGGCTTCGAATCCTCCAGGGTGCATGACACGCGGTAGAAGCGCCCGGGCACGACCTCCAGATCGAAGACGTCCACGTCCTCGACGTAGTCGAGCTTCCCCTGCGCGGACGTCGTGCCCCGGGGCAGTTGGGTCGCCGTGGTTAACAGGTTTCCGTGGTCGTCCAGGCCCATGTCCCTCAACACGCAGCTGTACGTCCCTGACGACGGAGCCGGACTCCGGTCCTGGATGGAGACGACGTGCCGCCCGCCCTGGGACCTGATGGCCGTGGCGGCCCGCGTCTGCGTGAACGGGAAGCTGCCCACGACGCTGTAATACCCCTCCGTGAGCTTGAAGAAGGACAACTGCCAGTCCCCGGTCGGGAAGGCGCAGTCGATGGCGTAGACATGGTCCGCCACGGTCTCGAAGGCGAACGTGTCCTGCTCACCCGCATGCTCGCCCCGGCCCGTCAGAGGCTGTTCGGAGGGAACCCACGGGGTCGCCGCGAGGGGCAGGTCCCCATGGTCATCAGGCCCCTGGTCCACGAAGCGGAAGCTCAGCGATTCCCCTGCCGCGTAGCTCTCCTGCGTGAGCTCCACGGTGTAGACGGCACCGTCGGAGAGCCCCGACCAGTGCCAGGTGAAGGGGACGCCTGACTTGCTGGGGCCGGACTGGCTCAGCGTGACGGCCGCTGCGTCACGCAGGGTCAGGACGTAGCCCTGCGACCGCCCCTCCGCGGCGAAGTCATAGTGCTGCCCGGCCCGGGCCACGAAGGCGAACCGGATCGACGTCACCGCCGCGTCCCAGGCCACGGTCTGGCGCTCCGCCGACGGCGTCAGCAGCGTATGTCCTTCCGGGATGACAGGCGGTGGCGGTTCTGTCGGGCCGGCATCCGACCCCGCATCCGGGTCGGTCACGACGTCAAAGTAGTCCTTAACACAGGCGCTCAGCATGAGCAGACAGGCGCCGAGCATGAAAGCAGACAGAGGACGTCTCAAGACAGGCATAGGATGGGCTCCCCCTCAGAGGACTCCCACCCTATGCCATGACTGACATCCGCCCAACCACTCTCAGTATGGGCTCGACGTGGGGCGGATGATGATCTCGCTCACGTCCACGTCCGCGGGCTGGCTGATGGCGTAGCCGATGGCGCGGGCGATGGCGTCCGCCGGAATGGCATCCTTGCGGAACTCACGCATGTACTCGCGCGACGCCGGGTCGCTGATGCTGTCCGCCAGCTCCGACGTGGTGACCCCGGGCGAAATCACCGTCACCCGGATGTCCGCGCCCACCTCCTGGCGCAGGCCTTCGGAGATGGCCATCACCGCGAACTTCGTGGCGCAGTACACCGCCGCCGTCGGGCTCACCGCGTGCCCGCCAATGGAGGACAGGTTGATGAACTGCCCCGACTTCTGGCGCTTCATCACCGGCAGCCCCGCGGCGATGCCGTGCAGCACGCCCCGGATGTTCACGTCGATCATCCGGTTCCACTCGTCCAGCTTCAGCTCCTCCAGCTTGGACAGCGGCATCACCCCCGCGTTGTTGATGAGCACGTCCAGCCGCCCGAACTCCTTCAGCGTGAAGGCCACGAAGCCCTCCACGTCCTCGCGCTTCGTCACGTCCAGCGGCCGGTAGCGCACCTCGCCGCCCTTCGCCCTCAGCTCGCCCGTCAGCGCCTCCAGCCGGTCCGTCCGGCGCGCGCCCAGCACCACCTTCGCTCCCTGACTGGCGAGCAGGCGGGCTGTCGCCTCGCCAATGCCGCTGCTCGCTCCCGTGATGGCCACCACCTTGCCCTGGATGTCCGTCGTCATCGCTTTTGTCCTCGCGCTTGGGCCCGGCGCGAAGGGCGCCGGGGATGACCGCACCCTCTCAAGGAGCGTGGGGACGGCGTTATCCGGATGCTCGCGGACTCTTGCCCATTCCTGCACGAGCGCCCATCCCCGGCAGGAGTTAGAACGGACGCACATGCCGACCGCCCGCCCCACCTCCGACCTGAGCCCGCACCTGTCCGAGTTGGCGACGCTCCTGGAGCGCCACACGCCCACGGACGGCATCCACGCCACCGCCATCCCCCGCATGGTGCTCATCCGCGCCTCCCACCCCTCCACGCCCCTGCACGCGCTGCAAGAGCCGGCGCTGTGCATCGTGGCTCGGGGCCGCAAACAGGTGCTCCTGGGCGACGAGCTGTATGTCTATGGCCCGGACCAGTGCCTCGTCGCGTCCGTGGACCTGCCCGTCACGGGGCAGGTGGTGGAGGCGTCTCCCGAAGCGCCCTACCTCTGCTTCCGATTGGACCTGGAGCCCGGGCAGCTGGGCAGCCTGATGATGGAGGCGGCGCTGGAGCCGCCCGGCCCCACGGACATGGTCCGGGGCCTGGCCCTGGGGCCCGTGGGCGCGCCGCTGCTGGACGCGACGGCGCGGCTGGTGCGGCTGCTGGACACGCCGCGCGACATCCCCGTGCTCGCGCCGCTCGTCATCCGTGAAATCCTCTACCGCCTGCTGTCCGGCGAGAACTCCGAACGGCTGCGGCGCATCGCCGTGGCGGACAGCCGCCGCGAGTCCGTCACCCGCGCCATCCACTGGCTCAAGGAGCACTACGCCGCGCCGCTGCGCATCGAGCGGCTGGCGCGCACCGTCCACATGAGCCCGTCCGCGCTCCACCACCACTTCAAGTCCGTCACCGCCATGAGCCCGTTGCAGTACCAGAAGCAGCTGCGGCTCCAGGAGGCCCGCCGCCTGATGCTGGCCCAGGCCATGGACGCGGCCATGGCCGGCCACTCCGTGGGCTACGAGAGCCCGTCCCAGTTCAGTCGCGAGTACAGCAGGATGTTCGGTGCACCACCTTCGCGTGACATCGCGAGGCTGCGGGAGTCCCTCGCTTCCGCCCCGGCGGCGGTGCGCTAGCCCCCAGGGCCGATGGCGGGCCCGGCGCATCGTTTCCACGTTGTGCCCTCCTTCCGAGGCCATCGCACCGGAAGACATCCCTGGCGGGAGGGGCGCGATGTCATCTGGTGAAGGTGGAGACTGGGGACTGAAGCACACGGCGGAACAGCTCACCGCCGAGGAGCTGGAGCAGGTGGCCCGTGAGGGGCCGCTCCGGGACTCCGCCCTGCCCCGCTCGGGCAGCGCCGTGCGGTTCCTGCGGGTGCACCTCATGCGCATCGCGGGACACCTGGGCGAGTTGCACCTGCCGGACCTCAAGGAGGTGGTGGGCCATGCGCTCCAAACCGTGGAGGGCCCCACGCCCCTGCTCTTCGTCGCCCAGCTGAGGGAGCGGCTCGCCTTCGAGCGGACCAGTTCACGGCTCTACGCGGGCCTGCTGGTGAAGACCCATGCTTTGGGCAGCTACCCGGGAGGCCCCACGCCGGAGCGGCTGGTGGAGCTGCACAACCAGGAACTGGACCACCTGAACCTCATCCGCGAGTGCATCTACCGGCTCGGCGTGGACGTGCCCCAGCTGACGACGCCCGGGGACGGCGCGGATCCGCGGCCCCATGGGCTGCTCCGGGCCGTGGACGACCCGTGCGCCACGCTCCCGGACGCGCTGCGCGCGGTCCTCATCTCCGAAATCCTCAACAACGCCGGCTGGGCGATGCTCGTGGACCTGGCCCAGGAGCTGGGACCGCCCGACCTGGTGGACGCCTTCCGCGACGTCCTGCGCGAGGAGACGCTCCACCTGGAAGAAGTCACCACCTGGGTCGCCAACCTGCCGGACGACGTCCGCGTCACCGACGCGCGGGTCTCCGCCAGCTGAGGCGTTCAGCGGGGCATGAACCTCAGGCGTGACGGCGCTCGCGCAGGGGTTCGACCTCGCGGCGCAGCCGGGCCACGGAGAGGCCCAGGAACACCAGCATCCCCACCAGCAGCCCGCCGCCGAAGGCGAGCCCCAGGAGCCACGGCTGGAACGAGCGCACCAGCCCGCCCGCGACGCCCAGGCTGAAGGCTCCGCCCAGCCGCGTCAGCGCCGCGTCCCGGCAGGCCACGGCTTCGGCCCCCTGGCGCCCCTCGCATTCGGGAAAGACGGAGCCCAGCTCCTGGCGCGACTGCTCCACCATGGTGGTCGCCATCCGGCCCGCGGTGGCGGACAGGCTCTGACCCAACGGACCTTCTCCCTCTGGCCCCAGCTGACGCTCCAGCTCCGCGCTCAGCCCCTTCGCGACCTGCGAGGCCATCGTCGAGGAGTAGGTCTCGAACCCCGAGCCTCCCGTCCCGGTGCCACCGGATGCGTGCCCCAGGACTCCGCCGGGAACCTCCGCCACCGGCCCGCCCGACGGCGGGTCCCCTGGCGCGGTGGGCGGAGTCTCTGGCCGGGTGACCGCGTCGAGCATTCCGCGCGCGGCCTGCTCTGCTTCGCGGCGGGCCAAGGCGTCGTCGGTGGCCTGCTCCTCGGCGGTCTTCTCCGCCTCATGCTCCTGGATGGACTCCAGGGCGCCCTCCGTGCCCTGCTTCGCCACGTCATGGGCGATGGCACCACACCCCGTGCTCCCCAGGAGTACGAGCATCGCCAGCCCCACGGCCTTCACGTCGCGCATGCCGTCCCTCCCCGGTGGCATCTCTCCGCCACGGGTTCAACCTAGGGACCGAAGGGAACGCGCGACGCAGAGGCGGAAGGGATGCCCCTTGCCCGCCTGCCGGCCACCGCGCCCCTGTCACCCGCGCGGCTGTCCAGCAAGCAGGCGAACCCCTGTATCAGCGGGCCACGGGCCGCCTCCGGGCGACGCGCTCCCGCACGGTGGCGATGAAGGCCGGCTTGTCCGCGCTGCCCTTCACGCCGTCGAAGTCCAGGTCCAGGTTCTCGGCCACGGCCCGGAGGTATTCCAGACAGGGCTCGTCCTGGGGCGTCTTGCCTTCGGCGAACAGCGGATGGCAGACAGGGCAGTAATTGACCACCCAGACGCGCTCGCCCTCTGGAATCTCCAGCGAGACAGGGCTGCCGTCACTCATGTCCTCTTCGTACGGCTCGATGCGCCAGACGCCCGTGGAGTCATCGTCGTCCATGAGCAGCTGCCGGTAGTTGAGGCTGGGGACGAACTCCCAGTCGCCCCAGTCGTAGCCGAAGGACTGCGTCCGCGTGCGGCGGGCGCGGCTCCGGGCTTCCTCGAAGGCGTCCGCGTCCTCCGGCGCCTCGTCGGCGACGAAGAAGAACAGGTCCAGGAGGGCCTCGTCGTTGCCGAAGCCCTCCTCCTCGCACTCCTTGCCGGTCTTCTCACCGCACTCGAATGACGAGGGAGGACCGCAGACACTGCATCGGTAGTCGTGGACGCCCATGGCTGGAGCCTACCAGTCCCACCGCGTCACTCCTCGGGGGCCTCCGCCTCCGGCACGTCGAAGGTGCACGTCGGCTGGCCGCCATCCGCACTCGCCCCTGACCCTGGTGAGGTCTTTCAGCAAGAGGAAGGACGAAGCGCAGCAGGCGCGGGCCAGGAGCGGCAGCACGACGCGCGGCGGATGGGACATGGCCTTCATCCCATCCGGAGGGCCGTGGAGGCATGGCCCGGCCCGGTGGGCACGACCCGCCGGGCCGCGTGCCTCCGTATGAGGAGGCATGCGAGTCATGGACCTCCGCCGGACGCGGTACCTGCTGGGCGCCCTGCTGTCGTGGGGCGCCGCCGCCTGCCATGGGACGGACGGGCCTGCATCCCCGTGTGAGGGCTCGGAGTGCGCGGTGCCCGGGCTCACCCGGGCGTTCGAGCAGGGCACGCCGTCCGCCCAGACGCAGCCGCGCGGGGACTTCGGGGGCCTCAAGGTGCGGCGGGCCTCTGGACGCACCTTCGTGCTGGAGACGACGCGGGACGCGGAGGGACGGGACACCCGCCGGCTCACCGTGTCCGCGCAGGACGGCACGCGACCGTGGCGGTTCGACGCCGCGGCCGGTGACCACCTGAGCGACTTCACCGTGCATCCGTCCGGAGAGGTCACCCTGAGCGTCGAGCGCACCGGCGCGACCGCGGAGGCCTACGACCTGGTGCGCCTGTCCGCCGAAGGCCAGGTGCTGTCACGGCAGCCCCTGCCCGCGCCCGCGACGGTGCCCGGCGCGGACCTGGGAGACACCCTGCCCTCCCCCGCGTTCCGCATGAAGTCGCCCTGGGTCCACGCCCTCACCGACGGCTGGCTGCGCACGGAGGCGCGCGGCGAGGACGTGGCCGTGGCCTTCCTGTCGCTCGTGGCCATTCCGGAAGGCGGGCCCGCCACCCAGGACCTGGCGTCAGGCATGATGACGCTCCAGTGGATGGACGGGCGCTACACCGAGCAGTGGACCCGCGTCGTCGACGGGCGCCACTCCACGCAGCCGGCCGCCTGGGCCTATGACGAGTTCCGCTGGCGCGAGGCCCCGCTCCGGCCGCTGCTCGCGGTGGACTCGGACGGCCGGCTGGTGGTGGGCCGCACGTGGAACAGCTCCCGATGCCTGGCCTCCAGCCGCACGTTCAACGACTTCACCTCCGTGCACTGCCGCTCCGGCGACGACGTCACCACGCCCGCGGACACCGAACGGCAGCCCTTCGCCGTGACGGCCTTCACGCCCGTGGGGACGCGCATCGGGACGCACGTCTTCGTCCCTGTCCGGGCGGCGGAGTTCGTCGTCTTCGACATGGCGGTGCGCGACGGGGAGGTGGCGCTCGCGGGCACCGTGGTGACGGAGGGCTCGGATGGCGCCATCGCCTGGTACCCGTCCTCGCCGGGCGCGCAGGACCGGATGACGCCCTACGACGGTTACCTGGGCGTGCTGTCGCTCGACTCGGGCGCCCTGCGCTTCGAGCACCGCGTGGACACGGGCCGCGCGGACCACTTCTCCGCGCTGCGCTGGACGGACGCGGGACTGGCGGCCGTGGGCGCGTCCGGCTGGGACCGGTGGTACGGCGGGATGAGCATCTCGCGCGGCGCCGGGGCCCTGCTCGCGCTCGCGTCCACCGACGGCCAGACGGTGCGCACGCGGCGGCCCGGCCCCGAGGGACAGGGCCGCCATTTCCACCTGCTGGGAGTGGACGCGGACGGGGACTCGCTGGTGGCGGTGGGGCTCGCGGAGGCGCCGATGACGCACTCCGGAGACGACGGTCACCTGGAGGCGATGACCTTCGGCGGGCTCACGGTGGAGCTGCGCTGAAGCCACCCGCGCGACCCACGGGCTCAGTACGCCGGCGACACGTAGCAGAAGTCAGACAGGTAGGGGCAGTCCTGCGGGCAGCTGTAGGAGTTCTCCGCGCTGGGGTCGCAATAGCTGTCATCGCAGACGGCGCACAGGCCGGCGGAGGACGCGGACGCGAACCCCATGGGGCTCACGTAGCAGAATACGGTTCGAGGATGGCGCTCAAAGCCCCAGGGAGCGCGGCGTAGACTGCCGGGCATGACGACCTCCGCTTCCGACGCCTCGCAGTTCCTGGACCTGCTGTGGGAGCGCTACGCCTCCGAAGTCCCCTTCGCGCGCACCTTCGTGACGCTGTCCGGGGGACACTTCCGCAACGACCACGTCGCGTTCCGCACCCTCGCGCGGCCGGAGGGAGGCATCGCCCTCTTCTCCCGCGTGTTCGAGCGGTTCGGGTGGAAGCCGGCCGGCGCGTACACGTTCCCGGACGCGCACCTGTCCGCCATCTACCTGTCGCATCCGGACGGCCTGCCGCGCGTCTTCCTGTCCGAGCTGAAGCAGGAGGAGCTGTCGCCCCGCGCCCGCGAGCTGCTCGCCGCGCTGCCGGTGGATCCGCCGCCGCCGGAGGACGTGGAGGCGCTCGCGGCGTGGTTCACGGCGCCGCAGCCTCCGGACGAAGCCGCGCTGCTGGAGCTGGAGAAGGAGACGCAGTACGGGGCGTGGCTGCTGGCCTTCGGCCGCAAGGTGAATCACTTCACCGGCGCGGTGGACGACGTGGAGGCGTGGCAGCGGCGCATGCGCGAGGCGGGCGTGCCCATGAAGGCGGACATCGAGGGCGCGCCCGGCACTTCGCTCCGGCAGACGGCCACGCACGCGGCCCCGCTGCCCCTGACGCTCCGGGGCGGTGGCACGCGCTCGTGGCCGTATGCGTACTTCGAAATCGCCCAGCGCTCGGGAGGGTTCGACGGGTTCCTGGGGCCGCAGGCCCGCGCGCTGTTCGACATGACGAAGCGGGGCTGAGGCTCGCGGCCCGGAGAGGGGCGTGTCGGCTCCGCGATGGAGCTGTCCATCCCCGGGGTGGGGCCTTCAGGCAAGGCAGCGCGGAGGACGTGTTGCGAGGGCTGGGACGCCTCTCCACCTTGCCGCACGACAAACCCACGACAGAGGAGGCACACCATGCCCATGTCCCGACTGCCGCTGATGCTCGCCGCGACCGCTGCGCTTTGTTTCTCCGCGGGTTGTTCCAAGAAGGGGATGCACAAGGAGGAGTCCAAGGAGCCGATGTCCGCCACCGCGATGTCGTCCACGGGGGACCAGCGCTGCCCCATGTCGGTCCCGGGCGCGCAGGTCCAGACGCAGGACACGTCCGACGGCGTGGCGCTCATGTTCACCACGTCCGACCCGTCGCAGGTGTCAGACCTCCAGACGCGCGCCCGGCGGATGCTGAAAGAGCAATCCAAGGGCTCCAGCGAGGAGACGCCCATGGGCATGGCGCGAGCGGAGGACCTGGGCGACAGCTCCATGGAGATCCAGGATGGCCTCGACGAGAGCGCCACCGGCGGAGGTGGCGCCCAGGGCATGGCCGGGGCGCCCACCGTCCCCGCCAAGGCCGTGGCCACGGACACGCCGCAGGGCATCACCATCACCTACTCCGCGCAGGACCAGATGCAGAAGCGCCAGCTCATCGACGAGGTCCACGAGACCGCCCGTCAGCTGAAGGGTGGCCTCTGCCCCGGCATGTAGCCCACGCGCCGGGACGGCGTGATGAACGCCGTCCCGGTGGAAGTCCTACCGGCGGAACACCACCGTGAGGTTGTTGCTCGGCATCTCCACCACGCGCTCGCGCTGGAGCCCGTGGCGCGCCGCCTCGGTGGTCACCGCGCCCAGCTCGCGCACGCCCCAGGACGGATCGCGTGCGCGGAGCGACTCGTCGAAGGCGAGGTTGCTCGGCGCGGTCTCCCTTCCCTCCACGAAGTAGGGGCCGTACAGCACCAGCCGTCCGCCCGGGCGCAGCACCCGCGCCGCGCCCCGCATCAATCCCTGGCAGGCCGCCCACGGCGCGATGTGGATCATGTTCACGCAGAGCATGGCGTCCGCGTGTTCCACCGGCCATGCGTCCGAGCTCGCGTCCAGCCAGCGCGCGGGCAGGACGTTGGCCAGCCCGTCCTCCACGCGCCACGCGTCGATGCTCTCCAGCGCCGCCGGGTCGCCATCCGTCGGCTGCCAGGTCAGGCCCGGTAACGCCTTCGCGAAGAAGGCCGCGTGCTGGCCGGTGCCGCTCGCCACCTCCAGCAACGTGCCCTCCGTGGGCAGCACCTCCCGGAGGACGGCGAGGAGCGGTTCGCGGTTGCGTTCGGTGGCCGGAGCGTGACGCTTCATGCCCTCTCCTCTTCCACACCCGCGCACACGAGGGAAGGCCGGTCGCGGAAGATTGCAATCACAGCCAACACGACAACCTCCGCGCACGGAATCCGCAACACTTTCCGGGTCCTTTCGAAAACCTCCTGCTTCAACTCGCCTCATCCCCCAGGCAGGAGTGACCTTGACGTTCTTCAACCGGAATGTTTCACGCATGCTGTGCTCGGTGTCTCTGCTCGCGCTCTCAGGCTGCGGGCCGCTGGAAGCGGACGCTCCCTCCCTCCCCGAGCAGGAGGTCGCGACCGCCCGGCAGGCGGTGTCCACCATCGCGTACCGGAGCAGCGCCACGGCGGGCGGCAGCACGCGCACGTCGCTGAGCATCGCGAAGCCCACGGGCACGGCGGTGGGTGACGTGCTGCTCGCTCGCATCATCAACCGCAACAACGTGGCCGCGGTGGCGACACCGCCCGCGGGCTGGACGCTGGTGCGCTCGGACCAGAGCGCTTCGCAGCTCAAGGCGTGGATCTTCTACAAGGTCGCCACCGCGTCCGAGCCTTCCACGTACGCGTTCACCCTCGACATCGCCAGCTACATGGCCGGCAGCATCTCCGCGTTCTCCGGCGTGGACACGGCCAACCCCATCGACGCGCAGACGGGCCAGAAGAACGGCCTCACCTCCAGCTTCAACACGCCCGCCCTCTCCACCAGCACCGCCAACGGCGTCGCGGTGTGGTTCGGCTCACAGCTGTGGACCGGCGCCGCGTGCCCGGCGAGCCCCATCGTCCCGCCCGCGGGCTTCACCGAGCCCGTGGACACCTGCCTCGTGTCCTCGTCCACGGGCGTCATCTACAACGTGGCCCACAAGGACCTGGGCGCCGCGGGTGCGCAGGGTTCGTTCAACGGTTCGTCCCCGTACGCGGAGACGAACACCGCGCAGGTGGTGGCGCTGCGCGCGGCCAACGCCTCCGCCTCCTGCTCCGTGGGGGACACCTTCTCCACCGCGTACACCACCCAGGGCACCGTGACGGCCACCGCGCTGGTGGAGCCGTCCGGCATCGCCGCCAGCCGCCTCACGCCGGGCGTCCTCTACGCGCACAACGAGGACACCACCGCCATCGTCGCCATCAGCACCGCGGACGCGAGCACGCAGGGCACCTTCACCGTGTCCAACGTGACGCCCGCGGACTGGGAGGACGTCGCCACCGGCCCGTGCCCCGCGGGCCAGTGCATCTACATGGGCGACATCGGCCGCTCGAGCGCCAACTTCCCCACGCCGCCGTCCACCTTCGCCGTCTACCGCATCCCGGAGCCCGACATCGGCGCGGGCCAGACGAGCGGAAACCTCACCGCCGAGGCCTTCCCCTTCCAGTACCCGGACACGCCCAAGGACGCGGAGACCATCATGGTCCACCCCACCACGGGCGACATCTACATCGTCACCAAGTCCTATTCGGGCGCGAGCAAGGTCTACAAGTTCCCCCAGCCGCTCCCCACGCCGGGCACCATGAGCACGCTCGTGTTCGTGGCCAACCTCCCGCTGCCCACCACCACGGACACCAACTACGGCGCCGCCACGTCCGGCGCCATCCACCCCTGCGCCAACCGCTTCCTGCTGCGCACCTACCGCAAGGTGTATGAGTTCCGCGCCGCCACCGGCGCGGCCTTCGAGACCGCGTTCGCCGCCACGCCCGTCTCCCTGACGGACACCGTGGAGGGCCAGGGCGAGGCCATCGAGTACGACCCGACCGGCACGGCCTATTACACGATGAGCGAGTCGCCCTCGCCCTTCCGGCTCAAGCGCGTCGTGCGCCAGTAGCTCGCAATCGCAGTCATCCCCAGGCCGCGTCCGGCTCCCGGGCCGGGCGCGGCCTTTCGTGCGCCGTAAGACAGCCACGCCGAGACAGCACGTTGGCGGATTTTATGCTATTTCTCGTTTTCCATGTATAATCGCATCCATGCGATGCTTCCGTCCCCGTCTCGCGCGCGCCGCCGCGCTGCTTTCGGTGTTCACTCCGCTGGTGGCCTGCGGGCCGGACGGAGGCGCGCCGTCCTCCCCTGACGCGCTGCCCGGGCAGTCGCGGGCGTTGGCGGCGACGGGCCACCAGGCGTTCCGGGTGATGACGTACAACGTGCGCGGTCCCCTGGACACGGGCGTGCGCGCGTGGCCCAACCGCAAGGCGGCGGTCCTCCAGCGCATCCTCGCGAACAACGCGGACATCGTCGGCGTGCAGGAGGCCCAGGCGCCCTCGGGCGGCCCCAGCATCCCCGCGGACCTCATCGCGGGGCTCACGGGCGCGGACAAGCCCTACGGTGTCTACAACCCGGGCGGTGGCAGCCCGAAGCTCGTCTTCTTCAAGAAGAGCCGCTTCGAGATTGCCCCGGAGGTAGGCCAGGGCAACGAGGCGCTCGTGAATCCCTATGCCTCCAGCGAGACATGTTTCAGCCACGCGGAGGGCAAGAAGATTGCCTGGGTGGGCCTGCGAGACCTGGCCTCCGGTCAGGTGTACTTCGTGGCCAACACGCACTTCGCCTACGCGGCGGCGTGCTCCCTGGGGCGGCTGCGGGAAGCCGAGCAGATGGCGTCGTTCCTGGCCACGAAGCCCGGGGGTCTGCCGGTCATCGCCATGGGGGACTTCAACTCCGACGCGCAGGGCCAGTCCACGCCGGGGGAGACGACCATCGCGGACCTGGAGGGCGGGGCCCGGCTGTTCCGCACCGCGCGCTTCGACGGCGTGACGGGCGTGGACGACGCCACGTTCAACAACGCGTGGAACGGCTCCACGTCCACGAAGTACCAGCGGCTGGACTACATCTTCCACAACGGGGGCGCGCTCACCTCGTCCGCGCCCGCCATCGACCGGACGGAGAGCGGCGGCCTCACGCCGTCGGACCACTACCCGGTGCTCGCGACCATCCGCCCGTCCATCTTCACCGCGGGCTCCACCCTTTCGCCGACGCCCAGCGGCACGTCCACCAGCACGCAGCTGTTCTTCGCGGACGTCACCGGTGACGGCTGCGCGGACCGCATCACCTGGAACTACGCGGTGGGCGAAGGCGAGACGTGGGTGGCGAAATCGAAGTGCGACGGCGGCTTCGCCCCGGCGGTGAAGAACACGGGCGCGACGAGCGGGGTCGCCACCACGCGCTTCTTCTTCGCGGACGTCACCGGCGACGGGTGCGCGGACAAGGTCCTCTGGCGCCCCAACCTGGGGGACGGCGAGGTGCGCATCTACCCCGCGAAGTGCGACGGCACCTTCGGCGACCGCGTGGCCGTCACCCAGGCGGCGAGCACCAGCGACGCCACGCGCTTCTTCTTCGCGGACATCACCGGCGACGGGTGCGCGGACCTGGTGCGCTGGAACCCCACGCAGAAGTCCGGCGCCTTCGACACCTTCGTGTCGAAGTGCAACGGCACGGTGTCCTTCGGAGCCGCGGTGACGAGCACGACGGGAGCGAACACGAGCGCGGGCACCCGCGTGTACTTCGCGGACGTGGACGGTGACGGCAAGGCGGACCGCATCCTCTGGAATCCGGCGCAGGAAGGGGGCCGCACGCGCGTGTACCGCTCCACCGGCGCGGGCGCGTTCGCGCTGTTCTTCCTGCACGAGGCGGGCACCAGCGGCGTGGACACGTCCCGCTTCTACTTCGCGGACGTGGACGGCGATGGCAAGGCGGACAAGGTCTTCTGGCGGCCGGGCTTCCGCGAGGGCCGGATGCAGATCTACCCGAGCACCGGCAGCAACTTCGCGGGCAGCCCGGTGATGGACAACACGGGCTTCAGCAACTCGGAGAACACGGACTTCTTCCTCGCGGACATCGACGGCCGGGACGGCGCGGACAAGGTGTACTGGAACCCCGGCAACTACGACGGCGACACCAAGGTGTTCCGCGCGCTGGCGCCGTAACGCCAGCACGCGGCAGGGCGCGCGCCATCAGTCCTGGAGGACGGAGTAGCCGTACGTGTTCGAACTCCACGAGTCCGGTTCGAACACCGGGCGGGCCGCCTGGTAGAGGTCCTGGTAGCCGTGGCCCTTCCCCAGGGAGCGGGAGGACCACTGCACGAAGTAGCGGCCCGCGCCGAGCTCCCGCAGCGGCGACACCTCCGCGGGGAGGATGAAGGGGGTGAAGCTGTCCACGGTCGCGGGGGCGGTGACGTACCAGTCGAGCTCCGGCGCCTGCTGGGGAATCATGCGAATCGTCACGCTGTGCACGGCGGGGTCGGCGCTCCAGCGCAGCGTCAGCCCGGAGCGCGGTCCCGAACCGGGCGCCGCCTCCGTGCCCGCCACAGGCGAGGTGAGCGTCACGGGCTCGGGCAGGGCCAGCGACGTGACACCCCCAGCGGCCAGCGGCGCGTTCACGACCACCCGCCCGGATGAGATCCGCTCATCGCTGCCCGCCGTCGCGGACAAGCGGACGTCCACGGTGTCGAACGGCGGCGTCCGGGCCATGGCCGGGACCTCGATGGGCGTGGCGCCGGGGGTGCTCGTGGTGAAGAGGTACTCCGACCCGAGCGTGAAGGTGGCGGTGGCGCTCGACAGCGCCCCATAGGGCTGGAGGTTCGTCACTTCCACCGGCAGCCGCTGGTCCAGCGGGTGGTCCAGGGGGATGACCAGCCCGCGGGTGGTCCGCCCCTCTCCCACTGCGAGGTCCCGCAGCAGTCCCACGGCCGAAATCCGGCCGGTGTTGTCGGTGTTGTCGGTGACGAACAGCGCCACCTGGCCGGGGTTCTCCCCCCGGACGTCGACGCTGAAGGTGCCGTCCGCCTGCGTGTGGGTGATGCCCGCGAAGCCCTTCCCCACCACGCGCACCTGCGCCGGTCTTCCCAAAAGGTTCGTCACGCGGCCAGCGAGGGTGGCCTGCCGGCTGCCCGGGAAGCCCGCGAGCGAGCCGAAGCCGGAGCGGACCCACACCTCCGTGCCCTCCACGTTCAGCGTCGTGCTTGCCCACACCTTGCCGTCGCCCACCATGACGACGGTGATGTCCTGAGGGCCGGTGATGGCCGCGTCATGGAACCGCGCGATGCCGTCGCGGCCCAGCGGCTGACGGAAGCGGCTGCCGTCCCCCAGGAGGACGGTGATGCCCTGCATGTCGCCAAGGCCGGCGACGAAGTCCCACCAGTCCGAATGGACGATGAGGGTGGCCGGGCCTTCTGGGCCCGCATCCGGAGAGTGGGTGGGCGGGTCGGTCTTGTCGCCACAGGCGACGCACAGCAGCACGGCGAGCACAATCAAGCGATGCAATGAAGGTCCCCCAGCAGAACGATGCGGCATTCGAAAGCCGGCCCCCTGACGCAGGAACCCGCTCCAGCTGACGGCGTGCACGAAGAAAAGCACTCCAAGGCCCCTGCCCCACGAACCCATGGCCCCGGACGGTGCGACGCGCGCAGACTGCGCTCCCACATGCGCGCCCTGCTCTTCGCCACCGTCCTGTCCGGGGTCCTCGGCTCCGCGTCCGCGCGGGCCCAGGCCCCTGCCCGCTCCTACGTGCTGCGCCCGGCGCGCGTCTTCGACGGCACCACGCCCAAGCCCCACACGGGCTGGGTGGTGGTCGTCACCGGCGAGCGCATCGTCGCGGCGGGACCGTCGCAGGGCGTGAAGGCGCCGGAGGGAGCGGAGGTCATCGACCTGCCCGGCGCGACGCTGCTGCCCGGGCTCATCGAGGGCCACTCGCACCTGTTCCTGCATCCGTACAACGAGGCGAACTGGAACGACCAGGTGCTCAAGGAGTCCCTGGCGCTGCGCGTGGCGCGGGCCACGAACCACGCGAAGGCGACGCTCATGGCGGGCTTCACCACCACGCGCGACCTGGGCACGGAGGGCGCGGCGGACGCGGACGTGGGCCTCAAGCAGGCCATCGACCAGGGCATCATCCCGGGCCCGCGCATGGTCGTCACCACGCGCGCGCTGGTGGCCACCGGCAGCTACGGCCCCAAGGGCTTCGCGTCCGAATGGACGGTGCCCCAGGGCGCGGAGGAGGCGGACGGCGTGGACGGCCTCACGCGCGCGGTGCGCGGGCAGATGGGCCGCGGCGCGGACTGGATCAAGGTCTACGGCGACTACCGCTGGGGCCCGCGCGGCGAGGCGCTCCCCACCTTCTCCCTGGACGAGCTGCGCCTCATCGTGGAGACGGCGAAGAGCGGCGGGCGTCCGGTGGCCGTGCACGCCAGCACGCCGGAGGGCATGAAGCGCGCGGTGCTGGCCGGAGCGGAGAGCATCGAGCACGGAGACGCTGGCACGCCGGAGGTCTGGAAGCTGATGGCCCAGCGGGGCGTGTTCCTGTGCCCCACGCTGGCGGCGGGCGACGCCATGCTCCAGTACCGGGGCTGGAAGCGCGGCGTGGACCCGGAGCCCGAATCCGCGAAGAAGAAGCGCGAGGGCCTCAAGGCCGCGCTGGCGGCGGGCGTGCCGCTGTGCGTGGGTGGGGACTCGGGCGTCTTCACGCACGGGGAGAACGCGCGCGAACTGGAGCTGCTGGTGGCCAGCGGCGTGACGCCCGCGCAGGCGCTCCAGGCGGCCACCTCCGGCAACGCGCGGATGCTGCACTGGGAGGACCGCATCGGGCAGGTGAAGGCCGGGCTCTTCGCGGACCTCGTCGCCGTGGAGGGCGACCCCACGCAGGACATCCGCGCCGTGCGCAAGGTGCGGTGGGTGATGAAGGGCGGCACGCTGTACCAGCGCTGAAGCGGCGCTCAACGCCTCGCATGGAGGACGCGGCCGAGCAGGACGTCCGCGAGCCCCGCCAGCAGCAGCACCGGCGCGGCCAGCACCGCGCCGAACCAGGACAGCGCATAGAGGACTCCGAAGCCCATGCTCCAGGGACCGCCCACGACGGTCCCGGACAGCACGCCCACGGACTCACGGCCTCCGCCCAGGTGCAGCGCCAGGAAGAGCGCGCCGATGCCCAGCGCGGCAATGACATACGGGTGTCGCATCATCGGTGCGCCTCCAGGTGCGGCGCCCGCGCGAGACGCCAGAGAGGTCCTTCGACGAGCGCGTACAGCAGCACCGCGTCCGCGAGCGGATTGCCCGCCGCGAAGCGCAAGCCGGTGTCGTCGTGCACCGGGAACGCCGCGAAGTGGAGGCTCGTGAGCAGCCCGTCCAGCGCCGCTTCGTCGTCGAACGCCGCCGCCCCCACGAGCGCGAGCCCGCTGGAGCCCGCGTTCGCGTTCACCCACGGAATCGTGGGCCCGGAGTCGATGTCCTGCACCGCCTCCGCCGCCTCTGGCCACTCCCCCGCCCACGCGAAGCCCAGCGCCTGTCCCAGGAGCGCTGCGCGGGCCCGCTGGTACTGGTCGCTCGCGAAGTCCGCGTCCACCACCTGGAGCATGTGCGCGGCGAGCCACAGCGTGGAGCCCTCCGGCCCATCCTTCGTCACGCCTTCATAGGTGAAGCTGGACACGAGCAGACCGGTCCGACTGTCGGACAGGTTCTCCCGCGCGGAGGCCACCCACCGGCGCAGGAGCGCGCCATGGTCCCGCCCGTCCACCCTGTCCGACAGGCGCAGCGCCGCGAGCGCCACCGTGTTGCAGAAGGTCCAGCCCTCGTCCGGATAGCTCTCCGCCGCGAGCACCGGCGCGCGCTCCAGCTGTCCGGCGATGAGGTCCACACGCTCGCGCAGGAGCGGCGTGTAGTCCGCGCGCTTCTCCACCATCTGGCGCGCGGCGAGCATCAACGCCAGCTCACCGTCCACGAAGAGGCTGCGCCCGGCCGGGTCCTTGAAGGGGCCCGCGTGCACGTAGGGCAGGAAGAAGGCCTCGTGCGCCCGCCGTTCGTCTCGCAGCGTCCGGGCGATGAGCGCGTCCACGACGGCCAGGTGCTCCGCCCTTCGCGCGGGCTCCGACAACGCGAGGTTCGCGAACGACAGCACGGAGAAGGTGCGCACCATCAGGTCCCACTCCGGGTTCGAGCGGTGGAGCACGTCGCGCTCCGCGCTCGACTCCTGGAGCGAGAACGCGCGTTGGCGAAGGGCCAGCGCCGCCGTCAGCGCTTCCCGGTCGCGGGGCCGGAACAGGAGGTGGAGCGCTGGCAGCCACACCGCCACGGCCAGCACCAGCAGCACGAGTTTGCGTCGCATGCGCGGCAGTCTCCGTCGCGGGCAGGGCCGCATCGTGGCGCCTCGGGCCGGACGGTCGGCCCCGCGCACTGAACGGTCGCGGTCCCATCCGAACCGGCGCATCCCGCGAACGCCTTGTCCCAATCCTCCGGCCCCGCGTGTCTCAAGCGCCATGAAGACACACGGCTGGAAGGCCCTGGGCGTGGGGACGTTCTTGTTCGGAGGGGGCATGGTGCTGCCCCCTTCCGCGGAGGCGTGCAGCGGAGTGCCCTGCTACCCCCGATGGATTGATTTCCCGATGCCGGCGGACGCGGTCGTGCCCGCGAACGTGCCGGCGCTGGTGATGGCGTCGCCTGGATGGCCCCCCGTCGACAGCGGGAGTCTGCGCCTGCGCACGGAGGATGGCGCCGACGTGGAGGCACGGCTCCTGTCAGGCCCTCGCGGAAGCGGGGTCCTCGTCCCGGCGGCGCCGCTCGTGCCGGGGACCGGCTATCGGCTGGAGGGCTACAGCCCATGCCCGGGAGCTTCTGAGGAAGAGAACGCCGCGGCGACGACGTTCACCGCGGGCCCGGCGGTCGCGCTTCCCGCGACGTCGGGGACCCTGCAAGCCGGACCCGAGCAGCACGGATCCTTCCCGGTCCATGGCGGCGCTTCCTGTTCGACGGAGGTGGAGGGCAGCGAGGTGACGCTGGCGTTCACACCCGCACCGGAGCTGGTGCCCTTCCTGCCGTGGGTGCACTGGACGCTGGAAGTGGATGGGCAGCCTTGGGCCACCGCACCGCACGGCGCGGTGGAGCCGGCGGGCACTCTCCGCTTCTTGAACCGGCTCCAGTACCCGCATGCACTGCTCACCGTGTACTCGGTCTGCGAGTTCCCTCGGCAACAGCCGCCCCCCACGGACCAGGGGCTCGCGCCCGGAAGGCATGTGGCCACGCTGCGTCCGGTGCTCGAACAGTCCCCCACGCCGCTTCCCGCCCTGGAGGTCTCCTTCGAGCTGACGTGCCCCAAGGAAGAGCCCGAGCCCAAGGCTCCGCGAACCGAGGGGTGCTCCCAGGCGGGCGGAGGCCTCGCGGCGTTCGGGCTCCTGGCCACGCTCCGGCTCTGGCGACGCATGCCGCGCACGAATCGTCCCTGAGCGATGTCCCAACGTCCCGGGCTCCCGTGTCTGATGAAGCAAATGCACGGACACACCTGGACATGGGGCGCGGTGGGGATGTTCCTCCTGGGGCTGGGGGCGCTCGCGCCTCCCTCCGCGGAGGCGTGCGTCGCGCCCAACTGCCTCGTCGACGTCCGCTTCCCGCTCCCCGAGGACGGCGGCACGGTTCCCTCGAACGTCCCCGGGCTGGTGGTGGTGCCGCCGCTCCTGGAGAACACGGACGTCTCCACGCTCCGGCTGCTCCAGTCGGATGGCACGCCGGTGCCCTTCACGCTGGCGAATGGCGACCGGAGGACACATGTCGTGGTCCCGAAGGCGCCGCTCGTGCCGGGCACGCAGTACCGCATCGAGGCGAAGGGCCTCTGCCAGTTCCAGGACACGCAGACGCAGTCCGCGACCTTCACCGCGGGCCCGGAGCTGCCCCTGCCCACGACCCTGGGCACGCTGAGCGTGGACACGCCGAGCCAGGGGGTGTTCCCCGTGTTCGGAGACTCGAACTGCGGAAGCCCGCAGGAAGGCGAGGCCACCACGCTGCGCTTCACCCCGTCGCCGGAGCTGGTGCCGTTCCTGCCCTGGGTGCACTGGGAGGTGGAGGTGGACGGGCAGCCCTGGTCGTTCGCCAATCACCACGGGTTGACCTCGACGGGCGAGGACAACCCGGACAGCCACAAGTACGAGTACAGGCGGCAGCTGCTGTCCCTCTACACGGTCTGCCAGGCGTACAACCCGCCGCCGCCCAACATGGGCCTCACGCCCGGACGTCATCAGGCCACGCTCAAGGGAACGCTGGAGCACGCGGACCTCACGCTGCCGCCGCTGAGCGTGGACTTCGAGCTCCGCTGCCCCACGCGGTGCATGGCCGCGGGCTGCGCCGACGGGGGCACGGGCGTTGTCGGAGACCCCGTGGACGAGGAGCCCATCCACAGCCCGGCCAAGAGCGGCTGCACCCAGGCGGGAGGGGGCCTGACGGTGCTGGGACTGCTCGCCACGCTGCGGCTCTGGCGCGGCCGCAAGGCCCGGGATTGAGCCCCGGAGGCCGGGAGCGCCGACCTCCGAGGCCGGTACTCCCGGTCTCGGGTGGCTCAGGGCACCGGCGGCGCGGGAGCCGTGAAGCTCACAAGGGTGCCACCGGCTCCCCCGGCCACGATGCGAGTGGGTTTGGGGCCGTCCAGCGAGGACAGCGAGGTTCCCCCTGGATACGCGGTGGTCCACGTCGATCCGTCGTAGAACAGGATCCTCCCTTCACTGGTGGCGACGTAGATGCCCTTCTCACTGAAGGCAAGGACGTCCCGGATGCCGGCCTTCGTTGTTCCATTGGATTCGAAGACGGTAGGCAAGGAGGTCCAGACGCCTCCACTCCTCTTGAGGACCAGTCCATTCTCGCCTGCCGCGTAGGCGAAGCGGCCATCCGTGACATGGACGCCCCTGAGCTGTCCGTCGAAGGCTCCGCCCTGGAGGTCCGGCTGCCACGAGGAGCTTGCCGTGTCATAGCGGTAGGCAACTGCCTTGGCAGTTCCATCCCCGCCCACGGCCAGCAATGTGTCCTCGGACCCGCCGCTCGCGACCGCACGAAGGTTGGCGGGAACAGTGCCGAACTCAGTCAGATCCCTGCTGAGCTGGTTGTAGGGCTCTACCCATTTGAAGGTCTTGCCCTGGCTCGAGACCACATAGACAGTGGGGTCTTTGATCTGCTCGATACCCGTGATGCCATACAGCGTCGTCTGATTGTTTGAGCCGGGCGCGGTGGGAGTGAAACACTCCTGATCGGAGGTGTCGGGGCCCCGGGTCGTCATCCTCCCTGCATCCCCGACGGCGAAGACGCGCCCGCTCGCGGACGCCCACACCGCCTTCCAATTCCCCTTGCAGGAAGGTCTCGTAAACGACGTCGTCTCGCCGGTCGTGCTGTCGAAATGGACGAGCTTGTCCTCACCAACCAGCCACGCCTTCCGGCCCTCGTCGTAAAGGGCGATGGCCGTCACGTCCACAGTTCCTCCAACGCCCGCTTGCGTCGTCCAAGCGAGGGTGCCACACCCCTCGTCCACGGCATTGGAGCAGTTGTTGTCCAGCCGGTCGCAGAGCTCCGGCAGCCCGGGCCGGACGTAGACGGAGCTCTCATCGCAGTCCTCGGGTTGGAGAACACCGCCCTCCACGGGCGACTCACAGCCCAGCCCCACGTCCTGGCCCTTGGAACCGTCGCCGTCGCCGTCCACGTACCAGGCCACCGGATTCTCAGTCGGGAGTCGCGCACAGGACGTCTGGCTCGGCGTGGAAGCACACGCGACCTTGCCCGAGCACTTGAGCTCATCCTTGCAATCATCGCCGACGTCGAAATCCTCGTCGTTCATGCCATTGCAGTTGTCATCCTTGTCATCGCAGCGGAACTCCGCTCGATCCGGGCGGACCTGCCCATCGCCGTCGTTGCAGTCACCGCCTCTGTCGGCGGCCCCGGCAGGCCGGGTGCAGGCCTCCACCTGGGAGCTTCCGTAGGTGTCCCCATCCGCATCCACGAACCAGACCTTCTTGTCGACCGCGTCCGACTCCCCGAGGGTGCAGTTGTCATCCCTTCCGTTGCACACCTCCGTGGCCTTGGGGTTCACCGCACTTTCCCGGTCATCGCAGTCGGTGCCGCTGACGACACCTTCCGCGTCGGCGCTGCTGAAGTAGCCGTCCCCATCCCCATCGATGGCCCTCACGGTGAAGGACACGTCCTGCGTGCCTTCCTCGGGAACCTGCGCCTTCATCTCCTGTGGGTCGCCCACCACGGGACCCGAGCAGTCGACCTCATGCAGCTGCGTCGTCACGCTCAGCACGCGGCCCCAGTCCTTCTTCCGGTACACCGCCACCGACACGGTGCCCGGCGTCTTGCCGGGGATCGCCACGGCGAGGCTGTTCGTGTTCCCCGCGTTGTCCGCGTCCGTGGCTGTCACCGTGACGCATCCGCGCGTGAAGCCGCTGTAGCCGATGGTGACGTTCAGCGCTCCGGCCTTCGAGTCGTCCTTCTTGCACCCCGTCAACACGGAGGCACACAGCACTGCCATCAGGATTAAACGCATGGGGCGGCATTTTCGGGTGCGCCCCTGACCCGAGCAAGACGCATCGGAGAGAAATCACACCTACACGCACCCCGACGTGCGGATGCGTGCTTCAAGCCCGGTGCCAGGACGGGCTCATTCTTCCCGTCACACAAGAAGTCGAGGCCCGCGGCGTTGTGCGCTTCCGCCTGGTGCTCAAAGGGCTGAGGAAGCGTGCAGGCAAGCAGCGGCTCGCGCGTGAGCACGAGGCCGGCGTCGCAGTTGGTAGTTGGCGGACACGCAGCGAAGTGTCACGACCCTGGAGTGGGTGACCGACCAGAGCGCCCGGGCCGCTCAGACCCTGTCCGTCCGCAGCGGCGCCTTCATCCTGGCGAGCGCGGGACTGCTCGAGGGCGCCACCCGACTGAGCGCGCGACAGGTGATGGACCCCGCCGGGAAGGAATTCGAAGCCAAGGGACGCTGGACGCGCGTCAGTCCCGCGGCCGCCGGCCCGGCCTCACAGCTGAGCAGTGATTGGACGTTCAGCGGCCGCGATGACAAGCCCTGGACCGGCGTGCTGACCGTCCAGCCCGTGCCCGACGCGACCGGCCGGTACACCGCGAAGCTGTCCATCACACACACAACCGCAAACGCCGAGACCGCTCCGCGCGTAGCTTTTCAGTGACATCGCGGCTTTCCGGGTAAACCTTGACCGACACTCTCGTCCGCTGTTGCATCAGCACCTCACCAGCGAAAAGGAGTGTCACATGTTGCTTCGTGGATTCGCGATGTTCGCCGTCGTCTCCATCTTCGGGATGGGCTGTGGCGGCGCTGAAGTGACGGACGGTGCCGAGAGCGGTGTGCAGCCCGGTCAGGCTTCCGCCGAGCTCGTCAACAGCTGTGAGACGCTCCAGACCCGCCGCTGTTCTCCGGGGGGCATCACGGGCTGCCAGTGGGCCAATGGCACCTTTGGCGAGTGCTTCTGTCAGGAGATCCCCGCCAACAAGTGGGTCTGCTTGAGCAACTGAAGTCCCCGCGCCAACCGCCTCTGGCCGGGAATGCCCTGTCAGAGGCGGCATGGGTTGGCTTTGGCTTCTGTGTCGAGGAAGAACAGGGTCACTCGATGGATGGCGGCTCGGGCTCCAGGAGGTGCGGGGGCTCCGACTGCCCTTCGTCTCGGAGCCTGAGCGCGCGGTCGATGCGCGCGGCGGCGCTGATGAGGCCGAGGTGGCTGAAGGCCTGTGGGAAGTTTCCCAACTGCTCGCGCGTCAGCGGGTGGATCTCCTCCGCCAGCAGCCCCAGGTGGTTCGACGCCTCCGCGTGCGCGACGAAGACATCCTCGGCCTCTTGGATGCGATTGGCCAGCGCCAGCGCCTCCGCCAGCCAGAAGCCGCAGAGGATGAAGCCTCCCTCCGGCCCCGCGACCCCGTCATCCATCCGGTACCGGCGCAGGAACGGGCCCGCGCCCAGCTCCGCGCGCAGCCAGTCGAGCGTCCTCAGGATGAACGGATCCGTCCCCCGGAAGCAGCCCACGATGGGCAGCTGCAGCAGCGCGGCGTCCGGCTCGCGCCCTCCGTAGACTCCGACGAAGTGCTTGCGCGCCGGATCCACGCCGTTGCGCAGGATGTCCGCCCGGATGACGTCCGCCAGGGCGGCACTGGACTGCTCCAGCGCCGTCTCCCCGAAGAGCCGTGCCAGGTGCTGCCCCCGGCGCAGGGCCAGCCACCCCATGAGCTTCGAGTGGACGTTGTGCCGCATCTCCCGGCGCGGCTCCCAGATGCCGTGGTCGGGCTCGCTCCAGCGGCGGGCGGTGGTCTGGATGACCGAACGGAGCAGCCTCCAGGTGCGCAGCGGCAGCCGCCCGCCGGAGCGCTCGTAGAGGTACGCCGCGTCGAGCAGCGCGCCCGCGGTGTCGAACTGGAATTGGTC
This sequence comes from Corallococcus sp. AB011P, assembly GCF_003611605.1. Classification (NCBI taxonomy): domain Bacteria; kingdom Pseudomonadati; phylum Myxococcota; class Myxococcia; order Myxococcales; family Myxococcaceae; genus Corallococcus; species Corallococcus sp. AB011P. The sequence goes on along the minus strand of NZ_RAVX01000001.1, from coordinate 1,140,601 downwards.
CCTCGCATCGTTCCCCAGCCGCACCGGCCGCGAGCCCTGGAAGCCGGTCAGGTGGTCCAGCTCCCGCTCCGGCGGCACGGAGGCACCGTCCAGAGTGTACATCACCTGAAGCGAGTCACCGCGCTGCAACGTGTCGCGCACGAAGTAGAAGAATTCGCGCGACTCATGCTGGAAGCCGAGGAGGTTGGTGGCGCGCACCGCCATCGCGGAGTCGCGGACCCAGCTGAAGCGGTAGTCCCAGTTGCGAGGCCCTCCAATCCACTCGGGGAGCGAGGTGGTGGGCGCGGCCACCATCGCGCCCGTGGGGCCGTACATCAGCAGCTTCAGCGCCAGCGCGGAGCGCAGCACGTGGTGCCGCCACGGCCCTTCGTAGTGGAGCTGTTGCGCCCACTCGCGCCAGGCCTGGCGCGTATCCCGCAGGTGGTCGAAGGGCCGGTACGTGGCCAGCGGCTCCGGCCGGTCGGAATCCCACGACAGGATCATCCAGCGCCGCTCGCCCGGCCCCATCCGGATGCGCGTCTGGAGGCCCGTGTCTCCCCGGCAGGGTTGGCCGCGCACCTCCTTGCAGGGCCGCCACTCGGCCTCCCCGCTGAGCACGGCGACCAGCCGCTCCCCTCCCGACCCGCGGGCGACAAGGCCGTGCTCCTCCCTCTCCACTCGCGTCCGCGACGCCCCGTAACCGAAGCGCGGGTCGAAGACGATGTTCAGCTCCACCGGGCCTTCCAGGCACTCGATGCGCCGGTGCACCTCGTGGACGGTGGAGCGCGGGTCGTTGGTCCACGGCATGTAGTCGATGATGCGGATGGCCCCCTTGCGCTCGAAGCGGAACAGCGTCTCCAGGACGTTGGTGTCCGGGTCGTAGCGCTGCAGGCTCTCGAAGGGCCACACGACGGGGGTGATGCCGGTGATGCCACCCTTCTCATCATCGAGGATGCCCGCGAAGACGCTTGGGCTGTCGAAGCGGGGGAAGCAGAGCCAGTCGATGACGCCGTCAGGCCGGACGAGCGCGCAGGAGCTTCCATCGCCAATCACCCCGCGGCCCGCCAGGGGGACCTCCCGGTAGGACGCCGGGTTGGTGAACCGGAAGGGGCGGGCCATCCGCCTGGCGGCGCTGTAGAGGTCCATGAGCAGGCGTGTCGCGGGGCAGGAGCGCGACCTCCCGCCCTCAAAGTAGCGACCCCCGCGACGGCCGCACCGGCAACCCACCCACGCAGGGGGCCCCCGCCCCGCCCCCCGCCCCGTGGATCATTCCTGGAGTCGAGTCCGCGCCCACGGGCGCCTGCGCGTGAGCGCGGACTTGAGGACGTGCCTACTCCCCGCCGTTCCGGACGGTGGGGGCCCGCGAGGGTGCGATGAAGCCCGAGTAGGCCATCCGGTTCGGTGAGCAGCGCCCGGGGTCGGTCACCTTGTCCGGCGTGGCGTTGCCCGTCATGGCGGTGCTGACCTCCTGCGGCGCGGAGGCGGGATGGGCCTCCAGGAAGAGCGCGACGATGCCGGTGACATGCGGGGTGGCCATGGACGTGCCGCTCAGCGTTCGGGTCGCCGTGTCATCACTGGCCCAGGCCGAGAGGATGCCCTCGCCGGGCGCGAAGACGTCCACGCAGTCGCCATGGTTGGAGAAGGACGCCCGCCGGTCCACGCTGTTGGTGGCCCCCACGGTAATGGCCTCGGCGGTGCGCGCGGGAGAGCGCTTGCACGCGTCCTGGTTCGCGTTGCCCGCCGCCAGCACGTACGTCACGCCCAACGCGATGGAGCGGCGCACGGCATCGTCGAGCGCCGCGTCCTCCCCGCCGCCCAGGCTCATGTTGGCCACCGCCGGGGACTGGTGGTGCTCGGTCACCCAGTCCACGCCCGCCACCACGCCCGCCGTCGTCCCGGAGCCCTCGCAGTCCAGCACGCGCACGGCGTGCAGCGACGCGCTCTTGGCAATGCCATACACGTTGCCGCCCACCGTGGCGGACACGTGGGTGCCATGGCCGTTGCAGTCCGCGCCGTTGCGACCGTCGCCGACGGCATCGAAGGCGATGTCCGCCCGCCCGGCGAACTCCTGGTGCGTGGGGCGCAGGCCCGTGTCGAGGACGTACACGTGCACGCCCCGGCCCTGCGTCTGGTACAGGTAGAGCTGATCGAGCGGCAGGTCGCGCTGGTCGACGCGGTCAATCCCCCACGTCGCACCGGACTGGCTCTCGTCAAGCGTCACCACGCCATTCTGTTGCACGTACTCCACCTCGGACGCGGCGGACATGGCACGGGCCTGCTGGTCGCTCATGCGCGCGGCGAAGCCCCGCAGCGCGTGCGTGTACACGTGGAAGGCCTTGCCGCCGAAGCGCTCGGTCAGGCGCTGCGCGACCACCACCGGCGCCGGCGCGGCATCCCCTTCCCGGGGCTCCTTGAGCACGACGACGTATTCACCGGCGACCGGCTTCGCGACCGTGAGGAACTTCTCGCGCACGGGTGTCTGTACGAACGCGGTGCCTCGGCAGGGTGTGTCACCGGGTGGCGGTATGGGATTGCCCGTGCTCTGGCACGCCGACAGCAGGAACAGCACGCAGGCGGACGCGGCCGTCCACGACAGGAGCTTCAGCGACATGGGTTCCCCCGGGGGTAGCACCTCCAGCTTCGGCCGGAAGCCGGGAAGGCAACGCTGGCGCGGCCCTCCCAGTGAATAACGCCTTCTGGCTCAAAGTGGTTGATGCCCCGCGGGGCCGCGAAACGTCCGAAACCCCCACCCGGACCGCCAGCGTGGGCGTGCGTCGAGCCAGGGTGCCCCGCCGTGCTCATTGGCTAGACCCACAGGGTGTGGCCCGAAGGCATGGGGACCGCCTTGCCGCCGATGACGACCCTCCGCTTGCCCATGGTGGGGGGCGATGCGGCCATCGTCCGTCCAGGCTATCCCCCCCACTTGCCTTCGTTCAGGCACTCTCGGAGCACCCAGGTCAGGTGCTCGTCGAAGTCGAAGGTGCAGGCGGAGACGTCGGGGGACTCGGCCAGCAGCCAGGACGCGAGGTCGAAGTCGTCATGGTACGCCTGGAAGATGAGCAGCCCCTCGGCGCGGCGCAGCCCCATGTCGAAGCAGTAGAAGTCGCGCACGTAGCGGGAGACGTGCGGGTACCCGGCTCATACTATTTCGGACCAAGCGTCATGAGTACCTCAGCAACTCCGTCCGCGTGCTGCGGGTTCTCCTGGGCCACCGTGCGGAAGCCACACTTCTCGAGGACGCGGATCGACCCGACGTTGTGGACAGCGACCCACGCATGGAGCGGACGAATCGGCTCAAGCACGAGGAACTCCGAGAGCGCCCGTGTCGCGATGCCCTTGCCCCAGTGCTCGCGACCCATCCAATAGGCGACGAGGCGCTTGCCGTCCTGTTCCCAACTGCCGATGTACCCAGCGACCAGGCCGCCAACGACGATGGTGCGGGTCACGTTCTCGGGGCGGAGAACCTTCGTGCGCCAGTGGGTCAGGAAGGCATCGCGTTCCCGCGACGGGAATGCGGCCATGCGCAGCGCGACTGCGTCCCGTTGGTGCTCGAAGAAGATCGAGAGGTCTTCATCTGTAACGTTGCGCAGGGTCACCATGAGAGCCGGTCTCCGCGAGCCGAGTGACGAGCCGACTCTAGCCCGCGTCTCACGCCGGGGTCGATGCTGCCGTGCCCCGTGCCACCGCTCCCGTCCTTCGCAATACCCTCTCCGCGCGACTCCCACCATCGTCTCCTGGCGCCCCGTCAACGCGCGCCTCATGGTGAGCGCCGGGGCCAGGTTGCCTCAAATGGGATGTAGCCAGCCGACGACGCGCACCTCGGCTGGGAACCGGCCTGCGTCCCGCGGACATCGCCTTAACGGACTTACCTGAAGCAGGTTGATGCACGCGAAGCCGACCCCCGCTGCGTTGCGCGACGGCATGCCGCTGTGCTGGCGGGGAACACGCGGGCTGCGGACGCAATGACAGAACGATGACCAACGCATGGACGCGGGCCCACCCTCGCGTCCATGCGCCTGCGTACCTTGGACACCGTTGCCGTTACCCGCCGTTCCCTCATGGGGCCACGCCGTGGCCCACGCGCACGGAGGCGCGTCTCGTTCCCGCCATGAACTTCACACTCGCGGGTCTGTGGACCCACATGGGTCCGGTCGCACAGCTCATTGTCATCGCCATGGGCGTGATGTCGATGGTGTCCCTCCTCATCCTCGCCGAGCGCACGATCGTCTTCCGCGCTTCCCGCCGCCACTCGCGCAGGTACGCCGCGCAGCTGGGCGCCATGCTCGCCAGTGGCGACTTTGACGCCGCCGCCGAGACGAAGACGGAGAAGGATGTGGGCTACCTGGGGAGGACCATCCGCGCGGGGCTGACGGCCTACCGCATCTCCGCCACCGACAGTCGTGAGGAGGCCATGGAGTCCGTGGCGCGAAGCCTGGAGCGACAGGCGCAGCGCGAGGTCCAGAGCCTCAAGCGCGGCCTGGGCCACCTCGCCACCGTGGGCTCCACCGCCCCCTTCGTGGGCCTGCTCGGCACCACCATCGGCATCGTCACCGCGTTCCAGGAGATGGGCGCCGCGAATTCGGGCGGCATCGGTACCATCTCGACGGGCATCTCCGAGGCGCTCGTCACCACGGCCTTCGGCCTGCTCGTCGCCATCCCCGCGGTCATGGGCTACAACTCCTTGCAGGGATGGGTGGACGCCCGCGCGGTGGACCTCTCCGAGGCGAGCAACGAGTTCCTCGATGCCACGTCCCGCGCCCTCAAGCGCACGCGCGGCACCGTGCGGTGAGCCGCACGACCTACGGCAGGATGTGCTGTCCACGAGCCCCCTGATGCTCCCGTGGGGCACACGCCGGCCCAGGTCCAGCCCGCCCCCTCCACCTGGCATCAGTGGAGTCGGGCGGAGCCCGGCGCGCTCCCGCGGAAGTCGAACGCCGTGGCGGGAGGCGGGGACGGCACGACACCGGCGTGGGAGACCGAGGAGCCGCCATGCGCCGCATCGGTGGAGTTGGTCCAGGTGTTCATGCCCCAGATGAGGAGCGGGATGCCCACGGCGGCGGGAAGGAAGGTGCCGACACAGTCAGCGCCGCCGACCTCGCTGCACGTGCTGACGACCGCCGCTCTGAAGGCTGGCGGTGGGGTGCGTGCCAGCCTGGAGCACCTGGGACTGCCCATGCAGCCTGGGAGGCGGGCCCCGGCGCGAGGGCCACCCCAGGCCTTCCCCTCTCCTTCTGATGCGCCGGACTACCAGGTGACGGGCAGTTCGTGCACGCCGAGCAGGTTCTCATCCTTCTTGAAGCGGACCTCCTCCGGTGGCACGGCCAGCCGCAGCGTGGGGATGCGTTGGAAGAGCGTCTTGAAGACCACCTCGAACTCGATGAGCGACAGCGCCCGCCCCGTGCACAGGTGGATGCCATGGCCGAAGGCGAAGTGACGGTGCACCTCGCGTTGGAGGTCCAGCCGGTCCGGATCCTCGAAGACCGTCTCGTCGCGGTTGGCGGAATCCGGCTGGGCGAGGATGCCTTCACCGGCGCGGATGAGCTGGCCGCCAATGGTGACGTCCACCGTGGCGACGCGTTGCCGGCCCAGGTGCGAGACATTGACGAAGCGCAGGAGCTCCTGGACGGCCGCGGTGATGGCCGCGGGGTCCTCCATCGCACGGAACTTCTCCAGCTGCCCCGGGTCGAGCAGCAGCGCCAGCGTGCCCAGGCCAAACATGTACGCGGGCGGCCCGTGGCCCGCGTAGAACAGCGCATGGAACATGGCGGCGGCATCCGGTGCGCTCAGCTTGCCCGTCGCCACCTGCTCGGACACGACGCGACCAATGAGCGTGTCCGTGGGCTCACGCAGGTTCGCCTCCACCAGCGCCAGGAAGACCTCGTCCAGTCCGGCCAGCGCCGCCGTCGCCTCCTCGCGCGACGAGGCCCGGGAGCCGATGGTCCGGCTGAGGACGTGCAGGCGCTCCGCGCCGTCATGGGGCACCCCGAGCAGGTCGCAGATGATGCGAATGGCGACGGGCAGCGCGAACGCGGCCATCAGGTCCACCGGATGCGGGCCCGCCAGCATCGTGTCGAGCGCCTCATCCACGGTGCGCTGGATTCGCGGCCGCAGAGCCTCCATCCGCCGGGGCAGGAACTCCTGCACGAGCATGGCCCGCTGCACCCGGTACTCCGCGTCCGGGCGAAAGAAGAAAGGCAGGGTCCGCTCCTGCCGGGCCACCGAGGAGGCGGAGATGTGCGGGAACCCTGGCAGCGTGGAGTCCAGGACCATCCGGGTATCGCTCAGGACCGCGAGCACGTCCTGATAGCGACTGACCAACCATGCCGTGTTGCCGTTGAACAGCCGGACCGGACACACCGGGACCTCCTGCCTCAACTGCTTGTAGTCGGCGGGAGGCTCCAACGGATGCTGCCAGTCCTTGGGAAACGGATAGGAATTGCTCATCGGAAGGCTCCTGTTCGTGTCAGCAGGGCGGCGGCGCCCGCCACGGTGGGATGCTGATACAGCTCACGCACTCCAAGGTCCCGGTCCAGCTCTGCCCGGACCCGGGCCGCGATTTCAATCAGCTGAAGAGAATGGCCGCCGAGCATGAAGAAGTCGTCGTACGGGTCGACCGAAGCGACCTTCAGCACGTCCGCGAAGATGCGGGCGAGATGTGCCTCCGTCGCGGTCTGGGGCGGACGCAGGCTCGTCACGCGGGCGTCGGGGCTCACGGTCCGCAGGACCTCTTCGTAGGCCGCCAGCAGACCTTCGATGAACGCGAGGTCGAAGAGACTCTCATCGAATTCGGCCCACACCGTGCACAGGCCGTCGGAGCGCTCCTCGACCCGCAGGGTGAGCTCGAACTTCGCGGAGGGGAGGTCCAACAGCAGCTCCGTCACCTCGCAGCCGTGCAGGGCCAGCGCTCCCGCCGTGTGGGGCGGATGGTAGGCGAAGTTCACCTGGACCACGGGTGACCGCGTGGGGTCCCTGGGAGGCGACAGGTCCTCCACGAGCTGCTCGAAGGGCAGGTCCTTGTGTGCGTACGCTTCCGCCGTGGAAGCGGCCACCCTCGTGAGCAGTTGGCGGAAGTCGGGGTCGCCGCGCAGGTCCACTTCCAGCACGACGGTGTTGACGAAGAACCCGAGCACGCGCTCGACCTCGGGCAGGTCCCGGTTGGCCACGGCCAGCCCCAGCAACACCCGCTCACGTCTCGCAAACCGACCGAGCACGAGGCCACACGCGGCGGCCAGCACCGTGAACACCGTCTGTCGTTCAGCGCTCGCCAGGGCGTGCACGGACCGGGCAATGTCGGCGGGCAGCACGCGATGCGCACGGCGTCCCTGGCCCCGCGCGGGACGCGGGGCGACCAGGTCCAGGAAGAGGGGGACGCCGGACAGCCGCTCACGCCACCAGCGAGACAGGGACTCACGCCGTGAAGCGGTGAGCTGTTCGCGCTGCCACGCGGACCAGTCCACGTACTGCACGGGCAGCTCGGACAGGCCCGTGGGTTCGCCCAGGACCGCCGCGCGGTAGGCGAGGGCCAGGTCCTCGGAGAAGACCTGAAGCGAAGCGCCGTCCGCCACGAGCAGGTGCAGCGCGACGACAAGGAAGTGCGTCCGGGGCTCCAGCCGGAGCACGGTGAGCCGCAGCAGCGGTCCGTGCTCCAGGTCGAACGGACGGGCCGCCTCTGCTTGCGCGTGGCGCAGGGCCTCGGCTTCGGTCGCCACGTCCACGACGTGGACATGTGCCTGCCCCTCCGGCGAGAGGTGCTGCTGCGTCCCCAGTGGGAAGACGGTCCGCAGCGGTTCGTGCCGGGCCACCAGCACGTCCAGGGCCTCCCGCAGGGCTCGCAGGTCCAGCGGCCCCGCCACACGGTGGCAGCGGACCGTGGCGTGGGCCGCGCCGGTGGGATCCATCCGGTGCAGGAAGCACAGCCGCTGCTGGGCGAAGGACATCGGGAACGCGGTCGTCATGCGCGCGGCAATCGCTTGAGGGTGGTGGGGGCGACCGGCGCCACGGTGAGCGCGTCGGCCAGCTGCGCGACGGTGGGTCCCATGAGGATGGTCGCGAGCCCGACCTCTCGCCCCATCATCCGGCCCAGCCGCGAGGCCAGCCGCATCGCCTGCAAGGAATGCATGCCCAGCGCGAGCAGGCTCTCGTGGACATCCACCCGGGTTATGCCCAGCAGCTCCGCGACCACCGCCGCGATGCGGACCTCGGTTTCGGTCCTGGGCGCCGTGAAGGGCGCTTCCGGACTCCGTTGGGTCGTGGTGGGCAGCCGGGAGCGGTCCACCTTTCCATGCGGGGTCAACGGCCACGCCTCCAGGACCACGACCTCCGAGGGCACCAGGTGTCCCGGCAGCCTGCGCGCCAGGTCCTCGCGCACGGCCTGCGCGGCCACCGCGACTCCCGGCTCTGTCACCACATAGCCCACGAGGCGGGGCTCCTCCGCGCGCGAGTCGATGACCGCGAGGGTGTCCGCCACGCCGGGATGTCCGGACAGGGCGGCGCGCACCTCCGCCAACTCCACCCGGAAGCCCCGGACCTTCACCTGCTCATCGCGGCGGCCCAGGAACTCGATGATGCCCCCCGGAAGCCACCGGCCCAGGTCTCCGCTGCGGTAGAGCCGCCCGCCAGGATGCGCCGCGAGCGGATCCGGCACGAACCGCTCCGCGGTGAGCTCCGGCCTGCCCCGGTATCCCCGCGCCACACCGTCCCCTCCGATGCAGATCTCCCCCACGGCGCCCGGCGGCGCTACCTGCCCGGACGCGTCGAGCACGACGACGTGGGCATTGAACAGCGCCCGGCCGATGGGCACGTTCGTGGCCTCGGGATCATGCCCTTCGTCGAGCTTGTAGGCGCTGGCCATCACGGTGGCCTCCGTGGGGCCGTAGGCGTTCGTCAGCTTCGTGAAGCCTGCTCGCTGAAGCGTGCGGAACGCCTCCGGGGGAAAGGCCTCCCCGCCCACCATCACCCGGTCGAGGGCGGCGAAGGACTCCGGGGCCTCCGCCGCCAACCGGGGCAGCACCACGGGGGGAATCACCGCATGCGTGATGCGCTCCTCGATGAGGCACCGGGCCAGCGACGGCACGTCCCAGACCGGCGGCAGGAAGTGGACCGCGGCGCCGTTCAACAGCGCCCCCCAGACCTCCAGCACCGAGACATCGAAGGAGACCGACGCCATCGCCAGCATCGTCTTGCCCGGTCCCAGGTCCTCGGCCAGGGCCGTCCGGTGCATGAGCGACACGACCGAGCGGTGTTCGATTTGAACGCCCTTGGGCTTGCCGGTGGAGCCGGAGGTGTAGAGGACGTAGGCCAGGTCCGACGGACTCCCCGAGGGCAACGGCGGACCGGACTTCGGGGGAAGATCATCCAGCACGACGGTGGGCAGGCAGGTGAGCCGGTCCGTCAGCGCCGCCGTGGTGACCAGGGCGTGGGCCCCGGCGTCCTGGACGAGCGACTCCAGGTACGCCGGTGGCGCCTTCGGATCCAGCGAGAGGAAGGCCGCCCCCGCCATGAGGCTTCCCAGCTGGGCCACGACCAGCTCCGCCGAGCGGTGGAGGCACACCGCCACCAGCGCCCCCCGGCCGACGCCCAGGCCTCGCAGGTGGTGCGCCAGGGTCTCCGCCCGGCGCGTCAGTGCTCCGTACGTCAGCACGGAAGCCCCTGCCTTTACCGCCGGAGCGTCGGGCGCGAGCCGGGTCCAGTGGGCCAGCAGCTCATGCACCTGATACGTGGGAGCCTGCTTCCTGGCGCCCACGCTGACGAGCGCGCGCTGTTGCGCTTCGTTCATCAAGGCCAGCCTGGACACGCGGGTGTCCGGCGCGGCGGTGATGGAGCGCAGCAGCTGCTGGTACGCGGACAGCATGCCGGTGATGAAGAAGTCCTCGAAGAGGTCGGAGTCGAACTCCCACGAGAGCAGGATGCCGCTCAGGGAGGCTCGGGGACTGGAGCGCACGGTGCTGTCGGAGCGGGGAATGGTCACCAGGTCCCCGGCGAACCGGCTGATGTGTCCCGGTTCGGCGTAGAGGGGCACCGCGACGACGGACAGCTCGAACTTGGCGGAGCCATTGCTCAGGCCCTCGACGATGGTGACGTCGAGCGGGGACGCTTCCAGCGAGCCCACCGACGAGTCATGGAAGTTGAACATCGTCTGGATCAACGGATTGAGCCCGCCCTGAAGCCGCGCGGGTGACTCCGCGAAGATGTGCTCGTACGGCAGCTCTTGGTTGTCGAAGACCTCCAGCGTGTTGCGCCGCACCCGCGCCAGGAACTCCGTGAAGGTGGGGTCCTCGTGCAGCTGGCCGCGCAGCACCACCGTGTTGACGAGCATGCCCAGGAGGCTCTCCGTGTCCAGCCAGCGCCGGTTCGCGACCGCGGTTCCGACGAGGAGGTCCCGCGAGCCGGTATAGCGGTGCAAGAGAACGAAGAACGCCGCGAGCAGTGTGGTGAAGAGGGACGTGTGGTTGCGGTCCGCCAGGCCCTGCAACCGGCGCGCGAGCTCCGCGTCCAGCTCCATCCGAGGCGCCACCCCACGGAAGCGCCGGGGCCCGGACGACACGCGGCGCGGGAGCTGGAGCTGCGTCTGCGCGCCCTCCAGTGCCTTGCGCCAGAAGCGGCGCTGCGCGTTCGCGGCCTCCGTGCCCACCCACTCCCGCTGCCAGCGCGCGTAGTCGTAGTACTGCACGGACAGCGGAGGGCGGCGCACCTGTCCGTAGCGCACATGGTCGGCGTAGCCGTTGAGCAGCTCGCGGACGAAGACGTTGAACGACCAGCCGTCATGCACGACGTGGTGCTCGACGTGCACGAGGAGGTGCTCCTCTTCGCCCACCTTCAGAAGCCGCCAGCGGAACGGCCGGCCCTCCGCCAGCGCAAAGTGCGCCTGGACCGCCTCGCGAACCGCCTCGCCCACCCGGGCCTCCAGCACGTCCTCACCCACGCCGCTGAAGTCCTGGAGCGGCACCTCCACCGCCCAGGGCGGCTCCAGCTCGCAGCGCAGCTCCCCATCCACCTCGGGGAAGCGGGTGCGCATCACGTCGTGGCGACGGACGATGTCCGTGAGGCTCGCGTGCAGCGCGGTGATGTCCAGGGCACCCGCCAGCCGGAAGACGGCTTGCGTGTGGTAGGCCCGCGCGTCCGGGTTGAGCTTGTGCATCAACCACACGCGCTCCTGGCCAAACGACGGAGCGATGGCGGCACCCGGCTCGCCTCCGCGAGGGCCCAGGTCCACCCCACCCTGCCCTTGCTTCAAGCCGGCCGCGAGCTGGGCGACCGTGGGCGACTGGAGCACCGCGCTCAACTCCAGCTGCGCGCCCAGGACGCGGCGCACCCGGGCGACGAGCTGGGTCGCGAACAGCGAGTGCCCGCCCAGCTCGAACAGGTCGTCATGCCGCCCCACCCGCTCCATCCCGAGCAGCGCCGCCGCGATGGCCGCCAGCGCCTCTTCGGAGGGGGACTCCGGCGGCTGGTAGCCGGTCCGCTCCATCCGCTGGGGACGGGGCAGCCGGGCCCGGTCCACCTTGCCGCTCGTGTTCAGCGGCCACGCGTCCACCACCACCATCACGTCCGGCACCAGATAGCCGGGCAGCCGGCGGCGCAGCTCCGCGCGCACCGCGTCGCCCGACAACACCGCGCCGGCGACCGGCATCACGTAGCCCAGCAGACGCTCCCCCGTGCCGTCGACGAGCGCCACCGCGTCCCGCACGTCCGGCAGCGCGGCCAGGGCCGCCTCCACCTGCCCCAGCTCGATTCGCGCGCCGCGGATCTTCACCTGGTCATCGCGGCGGCCCAAGAACTCCAGCGTGCCGTCCGGCAGCCACCGGCCCAGGTCGCCGCTGCGGTACAGCCGTCCTCCCGGCAGCGGGCCGAACGCATCCGGAATGAACCGCTCCGCGGTGAGGCCCGGCAGGCCCAGGTAACCGCGTCCGACCCCGTCGCCTCCGAAGCACAGCTCCCCCGGGACTCCGTCGGGGACGGGGTGCAGGTGCTCATCGAGCAGGACCACGTGGTAGTTCGAGATGGGGCGGCCAATGGGCACGCGCTCGCCATCCACGGAGCGCACGGCCTGGAGCGTGCTGGCCACCGTCACCTCCGTGGGGCCATAGCCGTTGATGAAGCGGTGCTGCGAGCCCCACTGCCGCACGGTCTCCGGCAAGCACACGTCCCCCACGCTCATCAGCATCTGGAGGTCGGGGAAGCCCCCCGGTCGCAGCGTGCGCAGGACCGTCGCGGGCAGCACCGCGTGGGTGATGCGCCGGCGCACCAACACCTGGGCCAGCGGCTCGCCGGAGAGCTGCGCCGCATCCAGGGTCTCCAGCCGCCCGCCATTCGGCAGCGCCAGCAAGACGTCGAACAGGGACGCGTCGAACGACGGGTGGAAGTACTGGAGCGCGCGCGTGTCCGGCCCCAACGCGCCCAGGAAGTCCCGCTGGGCGTGCAGGAGGTTGGCGACCCCGCGATGCTCGCTCATCACCAGCTTGGGCTCACCCGTCGAACCGGACGTGCAGATGATGTACGCGAGGTCCTCCTGAACGAGCACCGCGTCGTCCTCCCGCGACGCGACGGAGCCCGCCTCGGCCCCCGCATCCAGGAAGGGGACTCCTGGCACCGCGCTGTCCGGCGAGAAGCCGACCACGAGCGCCGCACCGACCCTGCGAACGATGTCCTCCCGCCAGGCTCGCGGATGCGCTGGCGACAGCGGAAGATAGGCCGCGCCCACCCTCCAGACCGCGAGCGCGAGCTCAACGAAGGCGGGGCCCCGGTCCAGCACGAGCGTGACCACGTCACCCCGCCCGATACCGCGGGCCCGCAGGTCCCAGGCCAGGGCGCGAGTGCGCGCGTCCAGTCGCGCATAGGTTGTTTCAGTGGTCCCGTCCGCGAGCGCCACACGGTCCGCGTGCAGCCGGCATTGCTCCGCGATGACGTCCACCACCGAGCGCCATGGACCGTGGTCGACCCGGGAGTCCGGGACACGCGCGGCCACGTCCCCGCCCTCCAGCGCCACCGCTGTGTTCCGGCCTTCCAGCGCCCAGGGGCTCTTGCGCCGCAGGCTTGCGAGCAGGCGTTCGTATTCGGTGCCGGTGACCCGGGAGGGAGGGGGCGTGGAGGTCAAGCGAGGGCTCCTGGTGCAATGACTTTCACCTCGGCTCTCCGCGCGGAGGCTCGCCGCCCGGCAGCCCGGTGTCCCGGACCTCTAACACGCGAAAAAACGCCCCGCTGCCATCAGTTGGAAACATCCCGGGTGACAATCCAGGGCGACGCCATGAATCGACGCCGGGTGGAATGGGGCCCTGTTTGAAGGCGGGCCCGCTGCTTCAGAGCACGTCGTTCTCCACCAGCGTGGCGAAGATGCCCAGGCCCAGGAAGGCCACGCCCAGCACGATGTAGAGCACTGCCATCCCGAGGGCCCGGCCCCCCGTCGCCTCCGTGTGGAGCGAAGGGTGAGGCTCAAACGGGTTCTTCGGCATCTGCGAGTGCATGGCTTTGCCAAGCAGGCCCGGCCACGCCCCGGAATGGGCGGGGTTCACGACTGTCATCCGCTTGCGCACCAGGGCTCGCACACCGGACACGAGGAAGAACAGGCTGAAGCCGCCGGTGATGATGAGCACGGCTGGATTGATTTTCATGGGGCGGCAGCTTCCTCGGCCCCGGGTCCAGCGCGCAAGCCACGGCCGTACGCCACGGCTCGCTGAACCGCGGGAGGCGCTCCGGTACGGGGTGCGACTGGAGACCGTCTGCCTGGGAGGGCGGCTTGAGCAGGTGTGTGTAAATGATTGGGCTGCGCGGTGGACGCACCGACGTTGGCTTCCGGGGCGGACTGCTCGGGAGAAAGCGAATCCGCGCTCATGGCGCAGCCTCCGGGCCCGTTACCCGCTGGCCGCGCACCTGGAGCCAGAGTGGCACCTCCATCGTCTTCGCGTGCCACGTTCCGTGCTCCCACAGCCCGTCCTCGCCCCAGCAGTCCCCATGGTCCGCCGTGACGAGGATGGTCGCCTCGCTGAAGGCATCAAGCAGCGGCGCGAGCCGGGCGTCGATGAACTCCAGACAGGAGCGCTGTCGTGACTCGCAGAGCGCACGGCTGTTGGTCTGGCCATAGGGAACGCAGGGGTTCTCCCCAGGGCTCCAGGAGGCCCCTTCATGCCAGTAGGGCACATGCGTCTCGCCGGCATTGAGGAAGCAGAAGGCGGGAGCGTCGCCGGTGGTCAGTTCCTTGGACAGCCACGCCAGCTGGCTGCCCAGCGCGGAGGGAGTTTGAGGGTAGAAGAATCGCTGGAAGTCCTGGCAGAGCCAGGCCCCGGTGGGTGTGCCGGGGTCGAACCAATCGACAGCGCCCGTGCCCACCGTGCGGTAACCGAGCTGGCCGAACCCGTCGATGATGCTGCGCCCCGGCAACAGGAAGCCGTCCCGGGGCGTGGCGCGGACCTTGCCATTCACCAACCGGAAGAGGCGTCCCCACTTCGGGTCGAGGAAGGGCTGCTTCAGGCCCGGAACGCCCGGCGTGGTGCCCACCCACATGGCCGCGTGCGAGGCGAACGTGAAGTGGGCCGGTGCCATGGCCCGGATGGGCGGGCCCAGCCGGGACAGCGAGGAGCAGGTGGCCCGCACGGCCGTGTCATAGCGAAGCGAGTCCAGCGTCACGAGCAGCACGCTCTCCGGCGGCAGTTTGCGAAGCTCCGTCATGGGCAGCCTCGGGAGGTGGGCTCCCGCACCAATTCCATGAAGCGCTGGTGCAGGATTTCAAATGAAGCCACTGCCTCCAGCCGCTCGGCACGCCAGCCCGGCGGGCCCTCCCAGAAGCCCTGCGCCAGGTCCTGCTCAAGCGTCCTCCGGCCGTCCTCGTCGATGACATTGGAGGAAACCGGCAGCTTCCAGTCCGGCCGCGGAGTGCCCGGCTCCTGGCGTGCGGCAAGCCGCTCGTGCCTGCGAGCATGCGGCATGACCAGCCAGACGGTGAGAAGCGGGATGGCGCTCTCCTGAAACGCATGCCGGACGGCGGCCCGGTGGATGCCGGAGCCGGAGAACTCGAAGATGCCCCGGGGCGTGCGCGAGCAGGCGCGGAGGAACCAGGCCCTGGCGAAGTACTCCCCCGCGACAGTGCCGTCACCGTGCTCGCGGCGGAAGCCGTCGATGTGGACGTGGGGCAGCTCCCAGCGGGAGCACAGGGCCTGCGCAAGCGTGGACTTCCCCACTCCAGAGAGCCCAATGAGGAGGATGCGCGGCGGCACGGCGACTGAACCGGACATTTCCAAATTCCTCCCCACTGCGGCAGGCACATCATCCTAGCCTCAACCCGCGCTCCTCCGCGTCTTGCAGTCCCCTGTCCGCTGCTCGTCGGACGCAAGGGCACGATTGGAGGGCATCCCGGGACCTAGGGAGCCGGTGCCCGGGGACGTGACGCGCGTCATGCGGCCCGCTATGTCCCTGCTGCGTGAGCACTCCCCTCCTCACCCTGCTTGCCCTCCTGGGCTTCGCCGCGAACTCGCTGCTGTGCCGCGCTGCCCTCTCGGGTGGCGCCGGGCGCGGCATCGACGCGGGTTCGTTCACGCTGGTGCGGCTTGCGTCGGGAGCGCTGATGCTCGCGCTGCTGCTGCGGCTCCGGCGGGGCGGCCGCGGGGCCACGGGGCATGGGAGCTGGGGCTCGGCGCTTGCGCTCTTCGTGTATGCGGCCGGCTTCAGCTTCGCGTACGTGCGCATCGGGGCGGGCGTGGGCGCCCTGCTGCTCTTCGGCTGCGTGCAGCTCACCATGCTCGCGGCAGGGCTCGCGCGCGGTGAGCGGCCACGCGCGCTCGAGTGGGCGGGGCTCGCGGTGGCACTCTCGGGGCTCGCGGGGCTCACACTTCCTGGAGCGAGCGCGCCGGATGCGCTCGGCGCGGGGCTCATGGCCGCGGCGGGCGTGGCGTGGGGCATCTACAGCCTGCGGGGGCGTGGAAGCACGGACCCTCTCGCGGCAACGGCCGGCAACTTCGTGCGCAGCGTGCCGCTGGCCCTGGCACTCGTGATGCTCGCCCACGCTCTGGACGCGGCCCCACGCCCGTCGCCGAAGGGGCTGCTGCTCGCGGTCACGTCCGGCGCGTTTGCCTCGGGCGTGGGCTACAGCCTCTGGTACGCAGCGCTGCCCCATCTGAGCAGCGCGCGCGCGGCGGTGGTGCAGCTGTGCGTCCCGGTCATCGCGGCGGTGGGCGCGGTGCTGCTGCTCGGAGAGCCCCTCACCCAGCGGCTGCTCCTGGGTGGCACCGCGCTGCTTGCGGGCGTTCTGCTGAGCCTGCGTGCGAAGCAGCGTCCCATGACGGCGAAGCACTGACGGGCACGTCCGCAGCGCGCCTATGCGCGAAGCGAGCTCGGGCGGAGACAAGAAGGGCCTGGAAGGGAATCCCACCTCACTGGCGAATCAGCTCATGGACGGGCTGCCCTTCCGGGCCCACACCATCCAGCCGCACGAAGTCGACCGAGAAGGGCCAGGACGTCTTCACGAAGACGTGCTCCAGCCGGGCGACGCTGTTGCCCAGCTTCGTCCACGCCTGGACCTGGCATTTGCCGTCGACCCGCGCGGTGGTGATGTCGACGGGGCGCGAGGGAAAGGCCCTCAGGCTCACCCGGACCCGCCAGCCATCCGCGGTGGCTTCGACCGGCTGCGGGTCCTCCAGCCCATACACGGGTTGCTCGACCCCCAGCAGTTCCTCCACCTCCGAGGGCCCGCGCTCCAACATCCGCCAGTACACCTGCACGGGGCGCGTCCCCACCGGGCGGCAAGCCTCGTCCAGGCGCAGGGCGTAGTGGACCTGGTTCCGGTTCTCGCTCCGCGTCAGGAAGAAGGCGGACTGCGCTGGGAGGGGCTCTCCGGCCGCGGAGGCCAGGGTCGCGACGCTCGTCAGCGCAACGGCGGTGAGGGTGCCGAGCCTGGGTTCAGGAAACATAGGGGTCCCCATGCATCGCGCAGTGACGGCGGTCGCCCGCGAGGCCATATCGGGATGTCGAATACCGCTGTCCCCCGGAACTGTCACCCGCCCGGCACACTTTTCACAGAATTCGGCCCGGTTGCGTGACGTTCAGCGCTCGGCTTCCATGCGCGCCTTCTCACGGACAATGACATCGCGCACGTGGTCGCGCAGGGCGTGCACGTCCCCGGCGAAGCCCTCCGGGTCGATGGGCTCCAGCACACGCACCCGGGCGTGGACCGCCTGCTGGATGACCAGCCCGTGCTTGGGCATGGTCCGTGCGGTGCCAGTGAGGACCACGGGGATGATGGGGCAGCGCTGCTGGATGGACAGCGTGAAGGCGCCATCCTTGAAGGCCTTCACCTCCCCATCCTTGGAGCGGGTGCCTTCGGGAAACATCAGGATGGGGACGCCACGCGACAGCCAACGCTCACACCCGGCCATCATCTGGATGATGCTCGCCCGGTCTCCGCGGATGAGCGGCACATACCGGTTGAGATGCATGTTCCAGCCGATGAGCGGCAGCTTGAAGTTCTCCGCCTTGGAGACCCACTTGAAAGGCCGGTAGAGGCCGAAGAGGACCAGGATGTCCCCCAGCGACTCGTGGTTGGCCACCAGCACCGCCGCGCCCTTCCAGGGCAGGCGTTCGCGGCCCTCCACCCGCAGGTGCCACATCGGGTTCACGTAGAAATACAGCTGTGCCCAGAAGCACGAGTACAGGTGAAGCACGCGTCCATTCGCGTCAAACGGGCGGGTGAGCGCCCACAGCAGGAGCGCTCCAAGGAACAGCATCGCGCTGGACAGCGCGAAGAAGATCCAGAACGCGATCGAGAGGAGGATTCGGATGGCTCCCACTCTGTCACGGATGGATGGATTCACCCAGCGTAGGTGGGCATGGATGACGCCCGGTGCACGAAGGCGGTCCAGCGGCGCTGGGCGAAGGCTGCATCGCCCAGCGCCTGTGAGCACGACTGCCGCACCGGGCTCACATTCCCGCCTATACGCTGTAGGAGTCAGCCCGCTGCCAGAGGATGTCCCCGCCGGGTCCGGCGGCGCCCGAGCTCCAAGGCGCCGCGCTGTCCGCGTGGGTGGAGGCGGAGCCCTCCACCCTGTTCCGAGCGAAGGGCCGTCGGGTGGCGGGGGCTGGCTCAGTTGCCGGCGTAGGCGGACATGTTGCTACCCGGGTAGCCGCCGGTGCCGGACCAGGTGGCGGGCAGCGCCGTCAGCCCTGGCTGGACCTTGTAGGAGCCAGTGCCGCCGGTGTGACGCCAGTAGATGTCGCCGGTGGGCGCGAGGACCGCCAGCCAGTACGTCGTGCCCGACGTCACCGCCTGTGACGTGATGGTGCAGACGTTCCATGCCCCGGGGGTGACGGGCGTGACAGTGCAGGTGCGCAGCTGCGCGCCGGGCGTCCCGTTCCCATTCGCATACAGGCCGACCTGGAGCGTGGTGGCCGTCGTCTGCGCATCCACGTAGAGGCTCAGCCGCGTGACGTTGCCGCTGGCGCTCGCCACGTAGTTGAACGCAGCCGCGACGCCAGCGTTCTCGAAGTCGGACGTCGTCAGCACGGTGCTGTTACCGACGAGGGCGGTGGGCGCGGCGGGGGTCGTCGCGCTGGCGTTGGCCGTGAAGGCCGAGTTCCCCGCGGCGTTGGTCGCGCGAACCCGGTACCAGTAGCGGGTGCTCGCGGCCCGGCCCGTGTCACTGAACGTCGTCACGTTGGCGCCCGGCGTTCCGACCTGGGCGAAGGTGCCCGGGGCCCCGGAGACGTCCGGCGCCCGCTCCACCAGGAAGCCGCTCTCGTTGGTCGAGGCATCGGTCCACGCCAGGTTGATCTGCCCCGGCGACACCGCCGTCGCCGTCAGGCCCGTGGGCGTCGCGGGCACGGTGGTGGCGCTGCTCACGGTGATGGAGACCGTGGCGGAGTTCGTGCTGGCAGCGGGATTGCCCGTGTCCACGGCCACGGCGCGCACCGTATGGCTTCCCTGGGAGGGATTGCTCCAGGTGCAGCCGTAGGGGCTGGTGGTGCTGGAGCAGACGAGCGACGTGCCGTCCGCGTAGAAGTCCACCCGCGCGATGCTCCGGCTGAAGCCCGCGCTGGCGGTCGCGGCCAGCGGCACGGAGGCCGGCGCGGTGTACGTGGCATTGGCAGTGGGAGAGGTGAGGCTCACCGTGGGCGGGTTTGACAGCGTGAGGGGCACCGCGGCGGAGGTGGTGGCCTGGAGCGAGTCGTCGGTGGCCCTCGCCGTCACGCTGTGCGCGCCGTCCTGGAGCGAGCTGACGCCGCAGCTCACGGACGTTGAGGTGGGCGCATTCACCGTGCAGAGCAGCGTGGTGCCGTTGTCGAAGAACTCCACCTTCGTGAGCGTGCGGCCCGGGCCCGCCGTGGCCGTGGCCTGGAGGTTCAGGTTGGCAGGCGCGGTGAAGTTGGCGTTGGCGGCCGGCTGGGTGATGGACACCGTCGGCGCGGTGGTACCGCCCGCGGAGAGGCCATACATCGAAGCGTTGGACGCGCCCGCGTACACCGTGGAGGTGCCGAACGTGGGGCCCGGCAGCGAGGAGAGGCCCGTCGGCGAATAGCGCATGGAGCCGGTGGGCAGGTCCATGTAACGGAACACGCCGCCCCCGTTCGCGCCCAACAGCGCCAGCCAGTAGACGGTGCCCGACGTCAGCGTCACCTGCGGCGCGGCGGTGCAGCCGTACCACTGCCCCGTCACCAGCGGCAGCGGCTCCACCACCGGGGTGGTGCAGGAAGAGAGCAGCGTCCCCGGAGCGCCCGAGGCATCGCTGTAGACGCCGATGGACAGCGACGCATTGGCATTGCCCGGCGCCGCGAAGACCTTGAGCGTCCCCAGCGTCCCGGTCGCGACGGCGGTGTACTGGAAGGCGTTCACCGAGCCGCCGTTGTCGAAGTCGTTCTGCGTCCCCACGGTGTCCACGCCCACGAGCCGCACGCCGCCCACGGAGGGGCTCACCGTGAAGCTCACCGGCGCGGAGTCAGTGACGAGCGCCGGGCTGCCATTGTCCGTCGCGCGGGCAATGACATTCGTGAACGTGCCGGCCGTCGCGTTCCACGTGCAGGCCGTGCCGGTCGTCGTGAAGCAGAGCGACGTGGTGCCCTGGAAGAACTCCACGCGCGTGAGGGTCCGCCCGGCGCCCGCGCTGGCCGAAGCGCTGAGCGTCGTGCTGCCCGTGGGCAGCGTGGCGCCGGACGCGGGACTCAGGATGCTGACGGTGGGCGGGCCGGCGACCGTGATGGCCACCGACGCGGAGCCGCTCTCACCCAGGCTGTCCACCGCCTCCGCGCTCACGGTGTGGCTGCCATTGCCCAGGCTGCTCGTGGCCGTGCAGGTGACCGGGTTGGAGACGGGGGCGTTCACTGCGCAGAGCACGGTGGCGCCCGCGCGGAACGTGACGCTGGCCAGCGTACGGCCGGAGATGGGCGTGGCCGTGGCGCCCAGGCTGAGCGTCGCGGGCGCGGTGAAGTTCTGCCCGGCCGAGGGCGCGGTGATGGCGACGGCGGGGGCGGTGGGAGGCGCCCCGGAGATGACGATGACCCCGCTGGTCGAGTGGCGGATGCGGAGCGCATTGTTGCCGGGGTCGAAGGTCCACCCGTCCGCGGCCAGGTCCGTACGCTGCGACAGGGCGGTGCCGCCCGCCGACACCGCCGAGGGGACGAAGGCGAGGCGCAGCACCTCCGTCGCGCTGGCATCGTAGGTGTTGTAGCGGACCTCGTTGCCGGGACCGTAGGTGATGCTCTTCACGACGGAGGTGGAGCGCAGCAGGTGGTTCTGTCCGGCGGGCGCCCAGTCCGGCTGCGCGCCCATGCCGATGACGAAGTGCCGGATGAAGTCACCCCAGCCGTCCGTGAACCAGACGTTGTTGGGATACGGCCCGTCGATGGTGAGTCCGCTGTCGCGCACCATGTACGTGGCCCAGTTGAACGCGCGGAAGGCCTTGTCCTTCGCCGTCGCGTCCCCGGTGAGCTCCGCGTAGCGCGCGTTCACGGCGGCGTAGCGCGCGGTGTGGCTGCCCATCTTGTAGTGGAACGCGTACTGCTCCTTGATGGGACGCGCGCCGAACTCCAGCGTGTCTCCGAAGTTCGTCTCGATGAAGGCGATGATGTTCTGCACGTGCACCTGCCAGTTCGGATCCAGGCCGGGGTTGTCCATCAGGAACTTGGCCGTCTCCCCGGGGACGAGCTGGTTCAGGTTGTTGGTGGCGTCCGAGCCCACGTCCTCGAAGTACTGGGTCCAGTTCTGCGTCGCGATGGGGCCGTTGCCGCCCAGCAGCCACGCGAGGACGGTGGCCTGGGTGCTCTGCCATTGGGCCAGCTGCGTGCCGCTGTAGCCGGGCGCGCCGTTCAGCGCGCCGGCCTGTCCCAGCCGGATGAGCTCCTGGAACAGCTTGAGGGGCTCCACGACGTTGGACGCGTAGTTGTCGACGATGTTCGCGCCGGTGCGCACGGCGTTGTCGGAGGCCCGTACGCGGTACGGCCACGGTGACACGGTGGCGCTCGGAGTGCGCAGGTGGCTGGTGAGCTGGTTGGCCGCGTTGATGGCCATGTCGCGATAGGCCGTGTTGCCATTGAACTTGAAGGCCTGGACGGCGGCCCACGCGAGCGCGCCCACCTTCTCCGGCTGGAGGTAGCCCACGCCGTCACCCACGCCCACCGAGCCGCCCGCCTGCGCGCCAGCGTATGTCAGCGTGCCGCTGGCGCCGCTCGCGTAGGGCACCCGCGACCAGTGGTCCCCCACGGCCGTCATGCCGTGCGCCAGGTGCCAGTCCAGCAGCGCCAGTGCGACGTCGCGCAGGCGCGGGTCGTTCTTGTAGGGCGAGTACGCAAGGCCGGACTCGATGAGCATCGCGTTCAGGCCGGCGGGGTTGTGCGGCCAGCCCACCGGCTGACCCGCGGGAGAACACCCGGGCGCCGTGCCGCTGCACAGGTACGAGTGCGCGTAGTAGGCCGGCCTGGCCACCGACGGGTTCGTGAGGTTGGACAGGTTGGGGAGCGCGAGCAGGTAGTTCTGGTTCAACTCCAGCACATAGTCATACGCGGCGGAGCTTCCCGGGTTCGTGGGAGGCGCCCAGGACAGCAG
Source organism: Corallococcus sp. AB011P (assembly GCF_003611605.1). Classification (NCBI taxonomy): domain Bacteria; kingdom Pseudomonadati; phylum Myxococcota; class Myxococcia; order Myxococcales; family Myxococcaceae; genus Corallococcus; species Corallococcus sp. AB011P. The sequence continues at coordinate 1,118,607 of NZ_RAVX01000001.1, read as the reverse complement.
CTTCCCCGTGCCGTCGCACTGCGCGGCGTGCTGGTCGATGCTGCCGCCACCGCTGCATGCGAGCGCCTGACGCACGGAGGTGGGCTCGGGGGCGTCGGAAGGAGCGACACAGTGGGTTAGCAGCAGGAGCGTGATTGCTCCGATGAGGGAGCGGACGGTCCGCTCCGGGAGATGGGCATGCATGGGGGTGGGTGTCCTTGGAGGGGCGCACAAACAGCACCGGCCCTGGAGATTGCTCTCTCCAGGGCCGGTGCATTATCGCCCGCGCCCGGTCGCCGGTTGCGTCAGGCCCGGGCTGGCAGCGGGGCGCTGAACGCCAAGGGCTGCGGGGCCGCCATCCTCGTGGGCTTCTACCGAGCCAGCAGCCCAGGTGCGCACTCGCCGTGCGCAACCCCAGGTGCTTCAGAATCGCGCGCACCCCTCATGCTCCCTTCACATACGCCAACACCCTTAAGCCTGCCTCCACACCTCACGCAGGCGAACACGTCGAAGTCGAACGTCCTCCTCTGCAACTCGGCGTAAGGCCACTCGCGGCGTCCGCTGCTTCATCCGCTCCGTTCTGGCCGCTGCCTCCTTCCCCGCTCCCGCATCCTCCTCATTTGCTTGGGGGAGCAGAAATGGCCGCAGTTTGGCGCCTGGAGCGAAGACGCCGTGGAACCTCGTGAGGTTTGCCCGAGGCGGAGGCACCAGGGACGCCACACGTCTCCAGCGGGGATGAGAACGGGACGAAACGGGATGGGGCAGCAGAACGAACCGATGAGAGATCAAGGCATTGGCCGGTAACAGCGCGACCTGCTTGGGTTACGCAAGAGTGGCGATAGCCACCGAGCTTACGTCGCCCACATGGTTCGAGCAGGACACACCCGAGCAGGGCACGGCACGTCCCCGGGGCCCCCCGCTTGGATGTGGGAGCCCCGAGGCACGGCGGACTACTTGCGCAGCTTGAACAGCAGCACGTCGGAGCGCCGGGACTGCGGCGTGTACCAGGTGCCGTCCATCTCGAGCGCCTCGTTCAGGTTGCCCGCCACCACGACGCCGTCCGGGGAGGACGCGAGGTGGAGCTCATGCACGGACGTAAGCCCCAGCACGCGGACCCACCGGGACTCCAGCCCGGGACCGAAGGCCGCCAGCGTGGGCCGGGGCAGTTCGTCCTGGCGCCAACCGACGTCGCCCAGCCCGATGAGGTTCCCCGCGCCGGACTGGGTCGTCACGATGTTCCCGGCCCCGTCCACCACCATGTCCGTGAACCCGGAGTGCGTGAACTGCCGTAAGCCCACGTCCCCACCCGCCGCGGTGAGCATGCCCACGAGCGCATCCCGGGTACCCTCGTATTCCTCCGGCTCGCGGCTGACGTAGCTCTGGCCGGCGAACGGCAGGAAGCCGTTGAAGTTCCCGGTGAAGGCGATGCGCTGGTCGGGCAGCACGCCCACGGAGTTCACCTCGCTGAACCGCGCGCTCATCACCCGCGCCCAGCCGAAGTCGCCCCCGACGTCATACCGGGCGACGAAGCCTCCGCGCTCCGCGACGGTGCCGCCACCGAAGTCGGTGTTGCTGCCCGCATGGCCGCCCACGATGACGCCCTCGCTGGCGTCCACGGCGACGCTGTTCGCCCGCGTGCCCACCAGGGACGTCCCGGCCAGCACGCGCGACCAGAGGTGCGCACCGTCCCACTGGAGCTTCAGCACGTAGGAGTTCGGGTACTCGTCGTCGTACGGAAACGCCTTGCCCGAGTACACCGGCCCGTTGCCGAAGTCCGTGTAGCCCCAGAACGTGCCTACGAGCACCGCGCTGCCGTGCGCATCCGTGGCCAGGTCGAGCACCTCCATCGGGTTGTCTTGGTAATTCTCCGGGTCGCCCGGGTCACCGAACCAGGCCCGGAAGCCGCGCGTCCAGTCCACCGTGCCGTCAGGCGTGAGCTTCATCACCACCATACCGGAGCCCTGGGGCAGCGGCCCCTTGCCCAGGTCCGGTGCCCCAGCGTAGCTGCCGGCGACCAGCACGTTGCCCACCGTGGTCACCACCACCTTCTCCAACCGCACCCCTGCCTGCGGGAAGGAGCGCGTCCACGCGACGGCGCCATCCGCCCGGTGCAGGGTGACGGTGTGACCCGACGGGACGGGCGGGGTCCCCGTGCCGAAGAGCCGGGTGACGACCGCGAACCCGCCATCCGGCGCGGGCGCCACGTGACGGGGGGCCTCCGCCTGCGCGCCTCCGTCCTGACGCACCCAGGCCGTGGTCCCCGACAGCTTCGTGCCCCGGTACGAGCAGAACGGGTCACTCTCATACGTGACGACCAACCGGGGCGCGCCACCGATGATGTGGCGCGCTTCCGCGTCCGTGGAGACGAAGCCCACGCTGTTGGTGCTGTCCGGCAGCAGCGCGAATGCATACGTCCCGGAGGCCGTCACGGTGTTCGTCACGTCCAACTCCACCCACGCATCCCGCGCGACAGCCCCCAGGTCCACCAGCGGCTCGCCCACTGGCGCCGGGCGGTGCTTCCAGTCCGTCGTCGCCCCGTCGAACGTCGACGCCCGGTAGAGCCGGGGCCCGTTGCCCGTGCCGTCAATGGCATACAGGCGCAGCGCCACCCGCTGGATGCGCTCCGGCCGCAACGGGACATCAAAGCGGAGGAAGGCCTCCGCGCGGGGATCCGCGTCCACCCGCAGCGAGGCGTGGTGCTGGAACTTCGAGTCCGGCGCATCCGCCGCGGCGTAGGTGTCGTGCAGCGCGCTGACGGGGACCTCGACGTACTCCGTGCGGGTCAGGCACGCGTCCGTCGGGGCTGTCTTCGCCGCGCCCGTCCAGACGAGCAGCCGGGGACGCAGCGACGCATCCGCGCTCTCCCGCGAGTAGAACGTCACGCCGTCGCTGGAGGTCGGGTACAGCCCGAACGTCACGTCCCCGTTGCCACGCACCAGGTCCGTCACGTCGTAGTCCACCCAGCTCCCCGTCGCGAGCCCCTGCGCGTCCTCCACCGGGCTGCCCGTGCGGGCCGGCCGCGAGCTCCACGTGACGCTGGCCTCGCTCCACGGCAGCCCCGTCAGCGAGTACACGGCCGGGCCGTCATCCGACCCCGAGCTCACGTACAGCCGCAGCACCGCGCGCTGCACGGCCTCCGTCAGCCCCTGCACCGGGAAGCGCAGGTAGGCCTCCTGCATGGGGGCGCTGTCCACCTTGAACGTCGTGGCGCCGCCCTGGGCCGTGCCCGGGCTCTCCGCGTCGACGAACGTGTCGCCGCTCGCGGTGAAGGACATCGGCGCGCCGGAGAGCGTGAGCGGCGCGGGCGGCGGCGGCGGGTTGTTCTCGGCGGACTCCACGGTGAGGACGAGCTGCGGCTTGTACTCGAAGGACTCGCTCGACCCGAACGTGAGGCTGTCCGTGCCCTTCGCCGAGAGGAGGAGGTCGACGCTGTAGTAGCGGCTGGGGATGGACATGCCCGACACGTCGAGATCCACCCAGGTCCCGCTCCTCACGGGCCCCTCGCTCGAGGTGAGCCAGGCGTCGCTCCAGTCCGGCCGGGTGTTCCACGTCACGCTTTCGTCCCAGATGTGCACGCCCGGCGAGTCGTGCACGACGACGCCCTGGGCCGCGTTGTTCATCGCGAACAGGCGCAGCCTCGCGGACGTCACCGTCCCGGCAACGGGGAGCTCGGCCCCGGAGAAGCGCAGGTACGTCAGCGCCTCGGGGGTTCGCGAGACCTTCAAGGTGGAGGAAGCGCCGAAGCTCGTGTTCGGGGACGCGGCCTCCACATGCGCGTCCTCCGTGGGCGTCAGGACGACCGTCCGCGTCGTGAGCGCCGCGCGCTCCGTGCTGACGGTCTCCGCCCCGGGCTCACGTGAATCTTCTTCCGCTGGCAGTGGCGCGCCGCACCCACCCAGGGTCGCGAGCGCCATCCCCATTCCCCACAACATCCCTGCGACTGTCATCCGTCTCACGCTGACTCTCCCTCTGGGACCACGAGGGAAGGGCATGAGCAACGGGTGAGCCAGACATTGGGGCCGTGGCCGCTCCTGGAGAGCCTCTGAAGGATTTCCAAGCTCGCCGTCTTATTCCTATCGAATGGGGAGCTGAACGACGTCACAGCGTCCCTGCTCATGCCGTAGCGGGGCCAGGACAGTTGCCCTGGAAACACTTCGTTGAGGGGGGACCACACAGATGTCCAAGAAACTCACCGTGGCGTTCTTGCTGCTGCTCTCCGGTTGTTCGACCACCGCGACCATCTCCCGCGTGGATGGAGGAACCTACGCCGCCAAGATTGTCCGCAGCGATCAGGACTCCCTCTTCGTGAAGACGTCCTCGAAGGGAAGTGAAATCGCCATTCCCAGGTCGAACGTCTCGGATATCGACCACCCTGGAAATGGCATGGCTGTGTTTGGCGCGCTGCTGACTGCCTATGGCGGGCTGAACGTCGCGGCGGGCGCCAGCACGTGCGGCGAGGTCGGCGGCGCCTACTGTGTCGGCACCTTCCTCCCCGCCGCCGTGGGCATCCCGATCCTCATCTGGGGCCTGACCACCTGGACCAACTCCACCGACGCGGCGCAGGGCGGCTCCACGGCCGCCCACACCGGTGCCGTGCCGTCCCCGCCTTCCGCCTCTGCGTTCGACTTCCGCGGGAGCGCGCCGGGCTCCGCCCAACGCCGCTGAGCATCCGCGCGTGGACTGCCGTTGAAGGGAGGGCCCTCTCCTCAGGCCCTCCCGTCACCGGTCTGCAAGAACGAACTCAGCTCACAGCATGCAGGAGACCGCGTTGTAGGTCAGGATGACCAGACCGGCGTTGCCTGCTCCGGAGGAGGCGGCACCGGCCGCGGCCGGCAGGGTCGTGGCGGTCGACCAGGTATTGGCACCAAGACTGCTGCCGTCGCCGGTGCCCCCATTGCCGCCCGCGCTGCCACCCGCGCTGCCGCTGACGCCACCGCCGCCGCCATAGCCACCCCCACCGCCTGCGATCACGTTGGTGGCGATGCCGCCGTTGAGGCCAACCCCACCACGGGCATAGGGGCTGTTACCACCGGCTCCAAGGGTACCGGCCAGGCCACCTGTGCCACCCGCCGTGCCGCCCGTCGCACTCCCCCCGCCGCCGCCCCACGAGGCAAACCCATGTCCACCGGCCGCGACATCCACGAGCTGATTGGAGTTCAAGATGGCGCTGCTGCCACCACCACCACCACCCAGGATGGAACCGGCCCCGCCACCGCCGTAATAGCCAGCGCCGCCGGCACCCTGGCCACCGTCATAGTAGGCCCCCCAGCCACCACCGCCCCCGACGAAGACCTCCAGGTTCCCGGAACCCAGTGGGAAGCTCCCTGTGGCGGTGGCTCCGTTGGAGCCCCTGAAGTTAAAGCCCATGCCACCGCCAGCACCGCCCACCATGCTGTAGTTCACGGTGACGGGGTAGCCATACGGGTTCGCCTTCTTCAGGTATGAGGTGACGACCTTGACGCACGTCACCGTCCCGCCAGTCAGGTTGATGGAGAAGGTCTGGGTCGTCTTCTGTCCGCTCGCATCCTGGATCACCAGGGTGATGAGTGAAGAAACTCCCAGCGACGGGGCCGTCCAGGTGACCTCGCTCCGAGAGGCGCTGGTGACAGGAGTTCCCAGCGTGCCGCCGCTGGCGCTCCACGTGAAGGTGAGCGCCGCACCCTCGGGGTCGTAGGCGCTCACGACCAGCTTCACCGTTCCGTTCACGGCCACGGTGTCGGTGGATTGGAAGAGCTCATCGATGACGGGGGGCCGGGTGGGAATCTGGGGCAGCCCCACGTTGATGCCCAACTGGCCCGTCGTGCTCCCACCGCGTCCATCGTTCAAGCTCACCGTCACCTTGCACACCGCGCTCGTGGGGGCCGTGGCCGGCGCCGTCCACGTTGGACGCTGCTGCGTGTCCGCGCTGAAGCTGCCGCCGCAATCATCCGCCCAGCTGTAGCTGAGCACATCGTTGTCGGCATCCACCGCCGCCACATCCAGGCTCACGACACCCCCAGGAGCCACCTGGCCGGACGGAGTACCCGTCACCAGGGTCGCCACGGGCCAGGTGTTGAACGCGACGGCGACATCCGCCGAGCCCCTGGCACGCACCACGGCGACCTTCAAGGAGATGCCCGCCTGGCCGCCCTTCCCATCCGTCACGCTCACGTTCAGCGAATAGGTTCCCTCCGTGGCCGGTGCGGTCCACGTCGGGCTGGCGGTGGTCGCGTCGACGAAGGTGCCACCGCTCGCCGTCCAGGCGTAGCTGCGCGCGTCGCCATCCGCGTCCGTGTCGGTGACGGCGAGCGTGACGGACTCGTTCACGTCCACGCGGCTGGTGGAGGCCGTGAGGCCGGTAATCGTGGGCGCGCTGTTGACGAAGGGTGTCGGCGCCGTCGTCTGCTGCAGCACGATGACCACGGCGGCCGTGGCGCTCGAGGTGATGGTGACGCCGGTGGCCTGGCCTTCATAGACCTGGGTGTCGGAGGAATCGAAGGCCTGGGCGCGGAAGGTGCGGTTGGCGCCGGCCGGAATCGCACCGAGGACGGCCCTCCACTGGCCGCCGGTATTCTGCAGGTTGGCGACAATGTCAGCGGAGAGGTCCGCGGCGCTCACCGTGAGGGTGACCCTGGCCACGTCCGAGGTCGAGAGGGCCTGGGCCGAGACGGCGATGTCGGCCGAGCCCTCCTGGGAAGGAGCGGGAGCGGGAGCGGGAGCGCAGGCCGCGAGCGTCATGAGGAGCAGCGGGAGGAGCGCCAGGGATTGGAATGGGTGTGGTCGATTCAAGGGGTTCCCAAAAGGAGCAAGAGGTTCACGGGAAACGCGGGCTAGGGAAGGCTGACGGTGAAGCTCTGCGTCGCCTGCACTCCGGCCGCGTCCATGACGACCGCGGTGAGGGTGAAGGGGCCGCCGCTGGCGGGCGCGGTCCACAGCACTTCGCTCTGGGACGCGGAGGTGGCCGGGGTGCCCAGCGTGCCGCCGCTGGCGCTCCAGGTGAAGGACAGGGCGGTGCCCTCCGGGTCGTGCGCCACCACGAGCACGTTCACCACCCCGCCCGGCTCGACGGTGCTGGCGGACTGGAAGGTCTGGTCAATGACGGGTGCGGCGTCGGGGACGTCCGGCAGGCCGATGGTGATGCTGAGGGAGCCCTGGGTGCTTCCGCCGCGGCCGTCATTGGGCGCGACAGACACGGTGCAGGTGCCACTGGACGGCCGGGTGGCCGGAGCCTTCCAGGTGGGCTTCTTGACGGTGGCGTTGTTGAAGCTGCCGCCGCAGTCGTCGCTCCAGCTGAACGTCAGCAGGTCGCCATCCGGGTCCGCCACCGTCACGTCGAGCCCCGTGCTGTCACCGGGCAGCAACTGACCCTGGGTGACGGACACCTCGCTCACCACGGGCCAGGTGTTGAAGGACGTCGTCACCGTGGCCTTGCCCTTGGCGGCCAACACGTTGATGACCAGGGAGAAGCCGGCCTGGCCGCCCTTGCCATCCGTGACGCTGACGTTGAGGGTGAAGGGCCCCTCGGTCGTGGGCGCGGTCCAGGTGGCCCCTGCCTTCGTGGCGTTGGCCAGGGTGCCCGCCGTGGCCGTCCAGGCGTAGCTCAGCGTGTCGTTGTCCGCGTCCGTCGCCGTCACCGAGAGCGTGGTGGACTGGCCCGGCTCCAGCTGGGTGGAGGACGCCACCAGCGAGCTGATGCGCGGGGCGCTGTTGCGGAAGGGCGTGGGAGCCGTCTTCTGCTGCAACAGGATGAAAACCGCCGCCGTCGAGTCCTGGGAGATGGTGACCCCGGTGACCTGCCCCTCGTACAGCAGGGTGTTGGAGCCGTCATAGGCCCGGGCCAGGAAGGTGCGGCCGGAGCCCACGGGAATCCCTCCCAGGGTTCCGCTCCACTGTCCGGCCGTCTTGAACAGGTTGCGGGAGATGTCCGGCGTGATTCCGGAGCCGCTCACCGTCACGGTGACACGGCTGATGTCATTCTCCGTCAGGGCCTGGGCGGAGACTCCAAGGCTTGCCTCGCCCACGCCTTTGCCCTCGCTCGTCTCTGTGCCGCAGGCCACGGCCAGGGCGAGCGCCAATGCAGCGACAAACAGATTCAGCGGACGGAGGGAGACCCTCGTCGGTATTTGCGACATCAATGACCTCCAGATGGGATTTGACGAATCTCAGGGACTCGTCGTGGGGCGCAATGGAAGGCGCTCCCTGAGACATCTGTAATAGGAGAGTCAGTGATGGGCAAAATCGATGCAGACAAAGTCTACGCCCGCTCGCGTCAAGGGTCCCTCTCGCCCCATCCGAGGTCACTTGAGAATCCCCTGTTTCAAGTCTCCGAGGAGCCTCGGATGCCTTCCTTCAGGAGAATGGGCAGACGTTGAAATCAACCCGCGGACGCTGGAGCTGCCGGAAGAGACGTGAACGAGCTTCCTCTCCAGCTGGTCTCGACCCTCTTCGCCGCCGCGAAGCTGGTGATTCGCGTGGAACGAACGGTGCTCTGGGTCCGACAGGGCCAACATTGCGCGAGCAGATGATTCGGGCTCGGTAGCTCCGTGTTGAGGGAACACCGGGCGGCCCGGCGCCCCTCAAGCGTCTTCAGCGCTTCAGCCACATCGGCTCGCCGGGGCACAGCCGGCAGCGGGCCTCTGCGTTGGCACAGGAGGTCGCGCAGGACGGGAGCGCCGCGCGGGCCGAGCTCCCGGCGCGGTACAGCAGGTCCTGGTACGCGATGGAGCCCACGATGGGGTGCATGCTCTGGAACTGCACCACGGTGGCCCCCGAGCGCTTCAGCCGGAAGGTCGGCGTCCCCACCGCCAGCGCCGTCCGGATGGCCTGCACGCCGCCCTCCGTCTTGTCCGCGCCGTAGGTCGCCGTGCCCTGCGTGATTTCGAGCCGGCCCGCGGACGTGAGGAAGCCCACCAGCTCCACTTCATTCGTCGCCGGGCACCCCGCCTTGCACACCGCGAGGTTCGCGGACGTCTGGGTCGTGGGCACGAGAGACGAATTGTGGATCCGGTGGTTGTAATACAGCACGTCGCGCTCGATGGTCGGCCGCGTGCCCGTCTTGAACCACTGGATGTAATACGCGGTCATGTCGTACGCGGGCCACTGTTTCCCTGTCGACGGCCGGATGTTGTGGTGCTCGTGCTGGTCGTTCCAGGTGACGATCTGGACTTCGTCCAGGCCGTCGGCAATTACATTCTCCCAGATGGAGCGGAGCGTCAGGGAGTTGCGCGCTTCCCAGAAGGCCTTGTCCTTGGGCCGGTAGTCCTGGCTGCTCATCGGGTGGATCCACGACTTGCCGTATCCGGCCGCCTTCGTCTTCAGGTTCCCGGAGTACCCCGCCGTCGTCACCGGGACGGCCGTCCCCCACCCCGCGTAGGCATCCCCTACGTTCTTGTACTCCTCGAAGAGCGCCGTGCTCCCCGTGCCAAGGAAGACAGGCACCAGGTACAGGCTCATGCCCAGCTCCGTTGACGCGCGCTGCTTCATGGTGGCGTAGAACGCCGCTGTCCGGCCCTGCGCGGCAGGATTGAACAGGCCAACGACATACTTCCCATCCGGCCGCCGCAGGAGCGCCGCGTAGCCCTTCAGCTGACCCAGGATGCGAATCATCAGGTCCTGGTCCCCCGACTGGCTCCCCGTCCCCAGGATCGTCATGTCGAAGTTGGGGATGATGTCGAAGCCGCCGGCCTGCGAGGCCGCGTCGACAATCGTCTTCGCCCGCGTCCACACCGCGCCGTTGTTCACGTCGCTGTCGGTCCACAGGTTCAGATAGAAGCCATCAATGCCAATCCTCGCCGCGAGTTCGATTTCGTCCTTCGCGTCGCGAAGCCGCCAGTCAGTCTCCGCGCGGGGAAGTCTCGGGAGCGGCCGCTCCCGCATCATGCCGCCGTAGGCCGCGTGGCTTCCGCTCTCGCCATTCACCGCGATGTAGGCGCGCTCGTAGTAGTCATTGGACGTCGGGTTGGCGTTGTCGAACGACACCGGGTAGTAGTGCCAGTGCGCATACACCCGCTTCGCCGACGCCCGGAGCGTGGTGCGCGGCACCGCGGTGAACGGCCACTCACAGGGGCCACAGTCCGGCCCGCAGTCGACGCCCGTCTCGGTGCCGTTGCGCACCCGGTCCGAGCAGGTCGCGGCGGGCGTCACGCTCAGCGGGAAGCTGGACTGGTTATCGCTCTCGTTCGTCTCCGCCGGCAGGCGGTTGATGTCATCCACATGCGCGAGGAGCGTGTGGGCCCCCGCCGTGGCCGGCGCGGTCCACACCTTCGTCCCCGCGGGGCCGGAGTTGGCGGTGAGCGTGACGCTGCCCTGCGGCTCGATGGAGCTCGTGTACGTGTCCGACCACGACACCTGTGTACCGTTCACCCAGAAGGAGAGACCGTGGACGATGCCCGCGGGCGTCGCGACGTTCCCCGTGTTCCGGATGGTTGCGCTGAAGGTGACGGCACTGCTCGGAGCCACTGTGGTCGGGCTCACGCCCGTGACGACGAGGTTGTAGCCGTCCACGAGCGCCCCCTGCTGCGAGTCCAAGGGCTCCTGGAGCGGCTCCCCGCCACAGCCCATCCACGCGGCCAGCAGCCCCAGTGACAGGGCCTTCCATGCGCTCTTCCAGTTGCGATTCGCGGGGTGCATCCACAGGCTCCGTTCCAGCCCGCATCTTCCTGTCGCGCCATCACGAGATGAATGGCGCGCTCCACGGGCGGGCAGGCTCCATTGTCGCGGTGGAGCTGAACGGGTTGCTTCAGAAATAACGGTATTTCAAGAAATCAATACTAGACCCGGCGCCAGAGGATGTCCCCGCCGGGTCCGGCGACGGCGTGCCCCTCACTGCAGACGGGCTCCTCCTCCCCGTCGCATAGGAAGTTGATGCCCGCCGTGTCCTGCGCCGGGACCTTCGCGAGGAAGCGCTCACCGGATGCGCCCCGTCCGACGATGACGCCGAACCTCGGGCTGCCGTCGCGTTCGTACAGCACCGTGTACGTTTCGATACGGCCGGGGCCCGTGGCGTCCTCCACGAACGGAGGGACGGGGCCGCGCGCGGCGTCCGCTTCCGCCTGATGCTCGAAGGACTGGGGCAGCGTTCCAGCGGGCGGCGGTTCGCGCGTGAGCACGAGGCTGTGGTTGTACGTCGCGAAGCCGCCGTTGCCAAAGAGCAGGCCATGGCGTCCCTGCTCGCGCAGCCGCTGCACCATGCTGACCACCACGTGGCTCATGTAGTTGGCGATGGGCCCACCGCCGAACGTGAGCCCCCCGAACACCGTGGCGGGCTTCTCCAGCGGCCAGCCCAGCACCCGGCGCGCCATCTTCGGCACGCACGGGAAGCAACTGTAGAGCTCCACGAAGTCGAGCATGTCGACGGTCAACCCATTCAACTCCAGCGTGCGGCGCAGCGACACGGCCATGCTCGGTGAGCTTGCATAGCCATCACGCGCGAGGAAGTCCTCCGGCTCATGCGCCGCCACGCCCCGCCCCACGTACACAAGGCGCTCCTCCGGCACTCCCCGCGCGAGCGCATTCGCCAGGCTGGTGACGAGGAACCCCGCGCCCTGGTTGACGGCGCTGTTCGCCACCATTCGCTTCCAATACGGAAACGCGATGGGCCGGTTGGACGGCGAGGGCGTGACAATCTCTTCCACGGACAAAGGCTCGCGGATCCACGCTCCCGGATTGCCCGCCGCGACCCGCGAGAACCGCGACCAGATTTCGCCACTCTCCCGCTGCGCCTCCGCCAGCGTCTGGCCATACGCGGCGCGGCCGGCATTCTCATACAGAGGATAGACGTCGACCGGAGAGTTGAGGCCGTAGCGCTTCCGGTAGGCCGCATGCGCCTGGACACCGATGCTGGTCGCGGCGTTATGCGCCGAGGGTGCGTCCCCCGCCGCCAGCGCCGCACGCCGGGCCGCCGTGCGCAGCGCCTCACCGCCCACGACCGCCGCGACCTCCACGGCTCCGGAGGCAACGCGATTGGCCGCCTCGTGCAGCAGCCGCACCGGGCTGTCGCCGCTGGCCTCCGCCGTCTGCTCATGGAGGCGCGGCCGTGCACCCAGGCGCTCCGCCAGCGCGAGCGGCAACGGCCCCATCTGCCGGAACGAGAGCTGATCCACCACCGCCAGCGAATCCAGCCGGGAGAGCCAGCCACCGCCCGCATCCGCGTCCGCTGCGCGCAGCGCGGCCTCCATCAAGCCCAGCGAGTCCAGGCCCCGCAGCGGATCCTCCGGCCGGTCGTTGATCTGCCCCACGCCCACGATGACGGGAATCCGGTTCGCGTCCTTCATGCCTCGCCTCCTGACCGACCTGCTCCCACGGCCAGCCATCCCGGTCAACGCGCACATATTACCCGGGTATAATTGACGTCCATTTCTACCCGGGTAATATCCCCGCCATGCCCTCCCCTTCCGCCACCTGGACCGCCTTCGCCGGCCAGCGCCTGCTTGCCTCCGGCCCACCGGACGAGGTCGTCACCGCTGCCAAGGGCGCGCTCGACGCGGGCGAGCATGAATCGCTGCTCCTGTTCGACGACGCCACGGGCCGGACGGTGGACTTCCACCTGCGCGGCACACTGGCGGAGGTGCTCGCCCGCCTCCAACCCGCGCCGGACCCGGCCGCCGAGTCCTCCGAGCCCCGAGGCCCCGGCCGCCCGAAGCTCGGCGTGGTGGCCCGAGAGGTGACGCTGCTGCCCCGCCACTGGGAGTGGCTGTCCGAGCAGCCTGGCGGCGCGTCCGTGGCCCTGCGCAAGCTGGTGGAGGCCGCTCGCGCGAACAGCGGCGACGCCGACCGCGTCCGCCGCGCCCAGGCCGCCACGGACCGCTTCATGACCACGATGGCCGGCAACGCGCCGGGCTACGAGGAGGCCGCCCGCGCGCTCTACGCGGGCGACCGCGCCCGCTTCAACAAGTGGACCCGGAGCTGGCCGGACGACATCCGCGACTGCGCCCGGAGGCTCGCGGCCCCCGCCTTCACCAAGGAGACGACGTGAATCACCAGTGGGTGCTGAAGTCGCGTCCCCACGATGAAGTCTCCGACGCCTGCTTCGAATGGCGCCGGACGTCCATCCCCACTCCAGGTCCCGGCGAAGCGCTGGTGCGCGTCGCATGGCTCGCCATCGAACCCACCCAGCGCACGTGGCTCAATCCCAACGCGACCTACATCCGGCCCGTCGAGCTCGGCGAGGTCATGCGCAGTGCAGGTGTCGGACAGGTCATCGCGTCCCGCTCCGAACGGCTGGCCGTGGGCGACTGGGTGACGGGCATGACGGGCTGGCAGGAGTACGCGCTGGCCGGTGACGCGGGCCTCTTCGGCTTCAACAAGGTGCCGGACGGCATCGACCCAAAGGCCATGCTGAACCTCTACGGCGCCAGCGGGCTGACCGCGTGGATTGGGGTGACCGACGTGGGCCGCGTGGCCCCAGGTGAAACCGTCCTGGTCTCCGGCGCGGCGGGCAGCGTGGGCTCCATCGCCGGACAGGTCGCACGGCTTCGGGGCTGTCGTGTCATCGGCATCGCGGGCGGAGCGCATAAAGCAGACTGGGTCACCCGCGCCGCCCGGTTCGACGCCTGCATTGATTACAAGTCCGAGGACGTCCGGACGCGCCTCCAGGCGCTGGCACCCAAGGGCGTGGATGTCTTCTTCGACAACGTGGGCGGGCCCGTCCTGGAGGCGGCGCTGGATCATTTGGCGGTGCGCGCCCGCGTGGTGCTCTGCGGCGCCGTCTCCTCCGGCTACAAGGACCGGGACTACGGCGCCACGCCTCGCAATTACATGCAGCTGGCCTTCCAGCGGGCGCGCATGGAGGGCTTCATCTTCCTGGACCACGTCCCGCGCTTCCCCGAAGCCTTCCGCGAGCTGTCCACCTGGGCGGCCCAAGGGGAGCTCGTCCTGACGGAGACCATCACCGAAGGGCTGGAGCAGGCGCCCTCCGCCCTGCGTGGCTTGTTCCAGGGCCGCAACCTGGGCAAGCAGCTGGTCCGCGTCGCGGCCCCTGTCTGAGCGCGGTAGCCTGCTGCCTCCCACCTCACGCACGGAGCCTCGGATGAAACTCCAGACCACGCTGACCACCGTTCTCGCTCTCGCCACGGGCGCCGCGGAAGCCCGGGACCCCGCGCAGGACGAGCGTGAGCTGCTCAAGGTCGAGGCCGCGCTCTGCCGCGCCTTCGAGACCGCCGACGTCGCCACGCTGCGCAAGAGCCTGGACGCGCGCTTCACGCTCACCGACTCCAAGGGCACGGTGACGGACCTGGAGCAGAACCTGGCGGAGGTGGCGAAGAAGGACCCCGTCTACGAGGTCTTCCGCAACCACCACCAGAAGATCCGCCTGTACGGCGACGCCGCTGTCGTCACCGGCATCACCACCCTCAAGGGCCACTCCGGCAAGACGCAGTTCGAAGGCGACTTCCAGTTCACCGACACCTGGGTCTACCGCGATGGCCAGTGGAAGCTCGCCGCGAGCCACGCGACCCGGCTGTCGAAGTGACAGGCGTTGCTCAATCCCTCGTCAATCCCACATGGGCAAGGCTGGCTCCCAGCCGCTTCAAGCCTTCTGGAATGCGTGTCGCGGGAATGCCGCCATACCCCAGCACCAGCCCTGGCCGCGCGCGCGGCCCCATGAAGTAACGCGACAGGGTGATGAGCCCGACCCCCGCGGCCCGGGCCCGAGCCACCGTCTCCCGCTCCAACGCCACGCCCCCTCGCCGGAACGTCGCGCTCAGGTGCAGGCCCGCCACGGAGGGCACCACCTGGAGCCAGTCGCCACAGTGGCGCGCCAACCCTTCCGCCACGCGCGAGTGCCGCGCCTCGTAGTCCCGCCGCATCTTGCGGATGTGCCGTGCCAGCAGTCCGCTGTCGATGAACCGGGCGAGCGCGGCCTGCTCCGGCACCGGGCTGTGCCAATCCATCACACGCCGGGCCCACCGCAGCTCCCGCTGGAGCGACGGCGGCGCGACGAGGAACCCCATCCGCAGCATGGGGACCATCACCTTCGAGAACGAGCCCACGTAGAGCACCCGCCCGGAGCGGTCCATCCCATGCAACGTCTCCAGGGGCCGGCCGCCAAAGCGGAACTCGCTGTCGTAGTCGTCTTCAATCACCACCGCGTCGCGCCGCTTCGCCCACTCCAGCAGCGCCACCCGGCGCGCGGGCGACATGGGCATGCCCAGCGGGAACTGATGCGACGGCGTGACGTAGACGAGCCGCGCGGTGTCCGGCAGCGCCGCCACGTCCAGCCCCTCCGCGTCCACCGGCACGGGCACGACGCGCGCGCCCAGCGACTGGAACACCTGCCGCGCGGGCGGATAGCCCGGCTCCTCCATGGCGACGCAGTCCCCCGGCTCGATGAGCACCCGGCCCACGAGGTCCAGCGCCTGCTGCGCGCCATTGGTGATGAACACGTCGTCCGCCTCCGCGCGCACGCCCCGCGCGACGCCCACGTGCCGCGCCACCGCCTCCCGCAACCCCCGGTGCCCGGCAGCGTCCACGTAGCCCCCGGACACCGTGGCGGCCCGCAGCTGGCGCGCCACCAGCCGGCGCCAGGACTCGAAGGGGAAGCCCGAGACGTCCGGGCTGCCCACGCCAAAGTCATACGCGGCGGGGGCCAGCGGCGCTGGCAGGTCCGGCAGTGAGCGCCAGAAGGCCCGGGCACGCAGCGGCACCTGGGTTTCCCGCCCTGCCCTGCCACGCGGCCGGGACGCCTCTCCCTGGACGAAGCTCCCTGCTCGCGTACGCCCCGCGATGAGGCCTTCCGCGGTGAGCCATTCATACGCCACACCCACGGTGTTGCGCGCCACGTCCAGGCGCAGGGCCAGCTCACGGGTGGGCGGCAACCGCTCCCCGCGTCGGAGGCGCCCGTCGAGGATGGCCGCGCGCAGCCCCCGGTAGATCTGCCCGGCCAGGTCCCGGCGCCCTCGGAGCTCCACATGGAAGTCCATGCCGCATCCTCCCACGGATTGGCCCAATGGAATTCGCCAATCCTGGCCCTGTCACCGGGCCAGCGGTGGACCATCCTTGCGGCATGACCCATTCCGCCTACGCCTCCCACCCCGTCGACTCCGAGCGCATGCCGTGGATCCCCATGGGCCGGCCCGGGCTCGCGTTCAAGCCGCTGCGCTTCTTCCGCGACGGCAGCGGCTGGATGTACCTCTTCCGCCTGGAGCCCGGCACCCTCATCCCCCGGCACCGCCACGTCGGCGAGTCGCACGCCTTCAACATCTCCGGGCGCCGCAAGCTGCTCGACACCGGCGAGGTGATTGGCCCGGGCACGTATGTCTATGAGCCGCCCGGCAACGTCGACAGCTGGCAGGTCGTGGGCGATGAGCCCCTCGTCCTGCACATCACCGTGAAGGGCGGCATCGAATACCTGGGCGACGACGGTCAGGTCCTCAAGAGCGTGAGCCCCGCGGAGCGGCTGGAGACGTACCGCCGCTGGTGCCAGGAGCACGGCGTGGAGGCCCTCGCCACCATCGAGTGACGAATGCGGTTGCCCCGGCCTCCGCCCCCGGGCAGGAGGAGGCCAGGATCCCCTCACTGGAAGGAAGACCGCCCATGCCGCCCAGGCCCACCGCACCGCCCCAGCTCCAGTCCGCGCCCGAAGCGCTGCGCAAGTTCGTCGAGGACCTGTTCACCCTCGACGTGGAGGAGCCCTGGGCCCAGCCCGCGGAGGTGAAGGAGACGGGCGCCGCTCCCTGGCGGCCACCCAACGCCTACACGCTGGTGATGGGGAACCTGGACGTCGAAGGCAACGTGCTGGTGGAAGCCGACAGGCATGACGAGGGCGTCCTCGTCGTGTTCGGCGATGTCACGTGCCGCAACCTCTTCGTCGGCGTGGGCTTCACCTTCGTCTGCACCGGGACGCTGCGCGTGAAGGAGACGCTCGTCGCGACCTCGATGGACAGCGTGACGTACGCGGCGGGAGTGGTGGAGGCGGAGGTCGTCGACTCCGGCTCCGGCGCGTGGCTCACCCTCTTTGGAGACGCGTCCCAGCTGCATGTGAAACACCTCACGCATTACGTGATGAACGGCCGCAAGGTCATCAAATCGCAGAACCCTCCCGACCTGCGCACGCTTGTCGTTCCAGAGGTCCTCGACCTGGAGGAATGGGATTCCCTCTCCGCGGAGGAGCAGGCGGATGAGGACCCGAAGGCCATCATCAAGCTGGACGCGAGAGCGGCCCGCGAGCGCCTGGCCCGCGGCGAGAGCCTCTTCCGCTCGCCCTGAGAAGCCCGCCCGGCTCCAGCTTCCAGCCCGCGCCCTCCGTGCGGGCCGTCCTCACGCGGAATGTCAGACACGCTTGATAGCTTGCGTACTGTCCGGGCCTGGCGGCGACAGGCTTTCGCCGCCCCGGGCGACAAGCGTTCTCACAAACCGAGGAACATCTTGAATCGTCTTGGACTGAAGTCTTTGGCGGCGATGTGGCTGACGTGCGCGCTGACGGGCTGTGGCGCGGAGCTGGAGACGCCCACCGGAGCCCTGGAAGAGGGCGCCATCGAAGCGCCGGCGGGAGAAGTCGTTGAACAGGACCCGGTGGTGGAGAAGGGCCCGCCGCCGGAGCGGCGGCTCCAGGCCGAGGCCGTGGACTGCACCAGCACCACCACGCTGAGCAACGGCGTGCCGGCATCCGGCGTGGGCCAGGAGGCAGGCGCCTGGTCCTGCATCTACAAACTCTCTGTGCCCACCGGGGCCACCCGCGTGGAATTCACCACCAGCGGAGGCACCGGCGACGGCGACCTGTACGTGCTCCGGGGAAGCACTCCTTCGGCAGCGACGAACGACTGCAAGTCGGCCGGCAGCTCCAACACGGAGAGCTGCGCCCTCACGGTGACGTCGTCCGGCGTCTACTACGCCCGGATGTATGGCTACAGCACGTTCTCCGGCGCGACCATCACGGGCACCTACACCCTGACCACCGGTCAGCCGGGCTGCACCAGCACCAGCCCCATCACCAACAACTCGACCACCTACGGCTTGAGCGCGGCTCCCGGGACCTTCTCCTGCGACTACACGCTCGAAGTCCCGTCGGGGGTCACGAGCCTCGCGTTCAATACCTATCTCGGCTCCGGTGGAATGGCCCACCTCTACGCGAAGCGAGGCAGCTCCCCCACCCTGGCGTCCTATGACTGCAAAGGCACCACGGGCGGAGGCAACAACCAGTCGTGCTCGGTCACCAATCCCGCGGCGGGCACCTGGCATGTCCGCGTGTACAACGCGGACTCCTACATGACGCTCACCGGCGCGGCCCTGCGCGGGTACTACACCACCGGCGGCACGGGGAACCCGGGCACCGGCACGCTGACGAACAACGTCCCGGTGACGGGCCTGTCGGGCGCGCAGGGGTCGTACCGCTACTGGACCATCACCGTGCCGGCCGGGAAGACCTCGCTGCTCGTGCAGACGATGTTCGGCACGGGCGACGCGGACCTGTACGTGCGCCAGGGCTCGAAGCCCGAGGACTCCGTCTACGACTGCCGCCCCCTGACGGGCGGCAACACGGAGTCGTGCCTCATCAACAGCCCCGTCGCGGGCGTCTACCACGTGATGATCAAGGGCTACACGGACTACGCCGGGCTGACGCTTCAGGCGTCCTACTGAAGCCGTCCCGCGAACCTGATGTGTGAAGCAGTGCCCGTCCCCGAGGTGATTTCTTCCCTCGGGGACGGGGTTGGGGGAACACTCCGGACCCATGAGCGCTCGGCGGTTCGACGTGGTGGTCCTCGGCTCCGGTCCCGGTGGTGAAGGGGCTTCGATGAAGGCGGTGAAGTCCGGCCGCAAGGTGTGCACCGTGGAGCAGGGAGCCCTGGTGGGCGGCGCCTGCACCCACACCGCCACCATCCCCTCCAAGGCCCTGCGCCACGCCATCCAGCGGCTGTTGGACGTGCAGCACGACCACCCGGAGATGCGGGCGGAGCTGGCCCGCCACACCACGCTCAAGGACATGATGCGCGTGGCGACCACCGTCGTGTCCAAGCAGGTGCAGCTGCGCACCACCTTCTACGAGCGAAACCGGGTGGAGCTGGTGGTGGGCCGCGCGAAGTTCCGGGACGCGCACACCGTGGAAGTCACCGAGCCGCGCGGCTCCGTGGAGCTGCTCAACGCGGACGCCTTCGTCATCGCCACGGGCTCGAGGCCCTATCGGCCCGCGGGCGTGGACTTCCGCCACCCGCGCATCTTCGACTCGGACACCATCCTCAAGCTGCGCGAGTCCCCGCTGTCGATGATCATCTACGGCGCGGGCGTCATCGGCTGCGAGTACGCCTCCATGTTCCGGATGCTCGGCGTGAAGGTGGACCTGGTGAACACGCGCGACCGGCTCCTGTCCTTCCTGGACGACGAAATCTCAGACGCCCTCTCCTACCACCTGCGGGAACAGGGCGTGCTCATCCGCCACCAGGAGGAGATGGTCTCCGTGGAGCCGCACGACGACAGCGTGGTGCTCCAGCTCAAGAGCGGCAAGCGGCTGAAGGCGGACGTCTTCCTCTGGGCCAACGGCCGCTCCGGCAACAGCCAGGACCTGGGGCTGGAGGCGCTGGGCATCGCGGTGGACTCGCGCGGGTGCATCCAGGTGAACGACGGCTACCAGACGTCCGTGCCCCACATCTACGCGGTGGGTGACGTGGTGGGCGCCCCGTCCCTGGCGAGTGCTTCCTATGACCAGGGCCGCTTCGCCGCCACGCACATCGTGGAGGGGCGGATGGAGCACAAGCTGGTGAAGGACATCCCCACCGGCATCTACACCAGCCCTGAAATCAGCAGCCTGGGCCGCACGGAACGCGAGCTCACCCAGGCGGGCGTCCCCTATGAAGTGGGCCACGCCTTCTTCAAGAGCCTGGCGCGCGCGCAGATAACGGGCCGCACCGTGGGCATGCTGAAGCTGCTGTTCCACCGGGAGACGCGAGAGATTCTCGGCATCCACTGCTTCGGGGACAACGCCTCCGAAATCATCCACATCGGCCAGGCCATCATGGCGCAGGACTGGCCGGGCAACGGCATCGACTACTTCATCAACACGACCTTCAACTACCCCACCATGGCGGAGGCGTACCGCGTGGCGGCGCTCAACGGCCTCAACCGGCTGTTCTGAAAACACGAAGGGCACCGCGGGCTCTTGAAGGCCCACGGTGCCCCGGATGTGTCAGGTCAGGACGCGCCGCTTAGTAGCGGTAGGTGTCCTGCTTGTAGGGGCCGCTCTTCTCCACGCCGATGTAGTTCGCCTGCTCGGGGGTGAGCTCGGTGAGCTGGGCGTTGAGCTTCTTGAGCTGGAGCCGGGCGACCTTCTCGTCCAGGTGCTTGGGCAGCACGTACACCTTGCCCACCTGGTACTTGTCGCTGTGCGAGTACAGCTCGATCTGCGCGATGGTCTGGTTCGCGAAGGAGCTGGACATCACGTAGCTGGGGTGACCGGTGCCGCAGCCCAGGTTCACCAGACGGCCCTTGGCCAGCAGGATGATGCGCTTGTTGTCCGGGAAGATGATGTGGTCGACCTGGGGCTTGATCTCCTCCCACTTGTACTGCTCCAGGGAGGCGACCTCGATTTCATTGTCGAAGTGGCCGATGTTGCAGACGATGGCCTGGTCCTTCATCTTGGCCATGTGCTCATGGGTGATGACGGACTTGTTGCCCGTGGCGGTGACGAAGATGTCCGCCTTGTCCGCGGCGTAATCCATGGTCACGACGCGGTAGCCCTCCATCGCGGCCTGGAGCGCGCAGATGGGGTCGATTTCCGTCACCCACACCTGGGCGGACAGCGCGCGCAGGGCCTGCGCGGAGCCCTTGCCCACGTCGCCGTAGCCCGCGACGACGGCGATCTTCCCGGCCACCATCACGTCCGTGGCGCGCTTGATGCCGTCCACCAGGGACTCACGGCAGCCGTAGAGGTTGTCGAACTTGCTCTTCGTCACGCTGTCGTTGACGTTGATGGCGCGGAACAGGAGCGTGCCCTTGGCGGACATCTCCTGGAGGCGGTGCACGCCCGTGGTCGTCTCCTCGGTGACGCCCATGATCTTGGCGCTCTTGCGCGAGTACCAGGTGGCGTCCTCGGCGAGCTTGGCCTTGATGGAGGCGTACAGCTCGCGCTCCTCCTCGCTCTGGGGGTTCGCGATGACGGACAGGTCCTTCTCCGCGCGCTTGCCCAGGTGCATGAGCAGCGTGGCGTCACCGCCGTCGTCGAGGATCATGTTCGGACCCTCGTGGTCGCTGCCGGCGGGGCCGAACTCGAAGATGCGGTGGGTGAAGTCCCAGTACTCCTTGAGGGACTCGCCCTTGTGCGCGAACACCGGGGTGCCGGCCTCCACCAGCGCGGCGGCGGCGTGGTCCTGCGTGGAGAAGATGTTGCACGAGGCCCAGCGCACCTGCGCGCCCAGCGCCTGGAGCGTCTCCACCAGCACGGCCGTCTGGATGGTCATGTGCAGCGAGCCCGTGACGCGAGCGCCCTTGAGCGGCTGCTGCTTCGCGTACTCCTCGCGGATCGCCATGAGCGCGGGCATCTCGCTCTCGGCGATGCGGATCTCCTTGCGGCCCCAGCTGGCGAGCTTGAGGTCGGCGATGGCGTAGTCCTGATTCTGCTTCTGGGTAACCGCGGTCATGGTGTGGCTCCGGATCCAGGTGGCGCGCCTGCTGGCAAGGGAGCGGCCGTGCCCTGGAAAGAAAGGCCGCCTCACCCTCGCAAGAAACGCGTTCAGGTGAGCGCCGTTGGGTCATTCGGCTTCGAGCCTGGGGCCGGGAAGGCCTCGCAACGCTCCTCGAAGTCGCGGGGGAAACTACGGGAAGGCGCCCTGAATTTCAAAGGGAGATTGCCTCGCGGGAGGCAGGCGGAAGTCGCACCCGAGGTGCCCTGGCGGACAGCCGGCGGGAGTGTCCCGAGGGGTGGGAGGATCTGCCCCCGCTTCCGACTGAACGCGCGCTCTCCACCTGTAAATCGAGCAAATCACTGAAAACCGAAAACCCAGAAGTGAGGATGCCTCGCCTCCTGATTTCCAGAGGGGCCGGCTTCTGGGAGTTCCATGCAATCAGTCTGGCTTATCCTGTGGCTGCTTTTGATGGGAGGGTGTGCGACCACTCGCGTTGTCCATCTCGACGTGGGGAACGGCAGGCACGTGGTCCACGAATCCCTGGATGTGGATCCGGTCCAGGTGAGTGAGGATGCGTTCGAGGCGGCCCTCACGCAGCTCACGATGACGCTGCCCGAACCCGTCACGAAGGTCATCGCGGTGGCACTGACCGCGGCGATGGTGGCCTACCTCGGGGTGGTGCCGGTCTGGGAGATGGGCCGGGGCTTCGTGCGGCTGTGGGACGACGCAGGGACGGCAACGAGCGTCATCGAGTTGCAGGACATCGGCCATCGCTTCGGGAAGGTGCTCGGCACGAACGGGACGCGTGTCCTGGTGTTGTTCGTCACCGCGGCCCTGGGCGGAAGGAATGCGATGGCGGCCCAGGGCCCCAGGCTCCCGGGATTCCCCCAGGCTGCGCTCCGAGGACAAGCCGAAGCGGGATTCCAGCTTGGAGAGGCACTGAATGGCGGCGTGACTTCCATCGCGCTGCCCGCTGCGGGAGTGCTGAATGTGGCACTGGCTCCGGGAGCCGCGGCGGCACTGGCGATGTATGGAGAGGGGCGGTTTCCCGGTGACGAGACGGGGCCGGTTCATCACATCCGCACGAACAAGAACCCCATCTCCGATGCTACTGGCGGTCCCTGGACGCCGAAGTGCGAGGAGGTCTTCAAGAAGGCCGGGATGACCCTCGAAGATGCTGCCAACAAGATACGGCTCAAGGGTCATGAAGGGCCGCACCCCGAGAGCTACCATACAGAGGTACTTCAGCGCCTCAATCGTTCGGTTACCCGATGCCGGACGACTGAGACCTGTCGGGCCAGTTTGATGGAGGAACTTGCGAAGATAGCCAACGAGCTTCTGACGTCGGACTCTCCGTTGCGGCGTCTCATTGTGAAGGGGGAGGGATGAGGTGGAACGGTATTTTTATTGGGTGAGACTTGGCGGTGTACCCCAGTGGCTCCTTGCGACGCCGACACGGGATTCGGGTGAGTCGTTTGACGAGCCTTGGATGTTTGTAGATGGTCGCATCCTCACCGACCCTGGCCCCCTCAAGGCACGGTTCGCACATCCTGGCACCAGGCGAGACTTCGTATTCTCTTCGATTGAGGAAACACCCATCGTCAGCGAAGCCGTCGCCACCGTCTTCAGGACTCTCGCACCCGGTGACGTGCAGCTCTTCCCGGTTTCCATCGAGGGAGAAGCCGACCCGTTCTTCGTCGTCAATGCCACCCAGGTGATTGATTGCATCGACGTGGCACGGTGCCGGGAGGTGCATCACTACGAAGAGGGCGCCCACCCCCCTGAATTCGAAGGGGAGTACAACTGGATCTACGGACTGCGAATCGCCCCTTCGAAGACCGAGGGCGCCCAGGTCTTCCGGCTGAAGAAGTTCAAGGTTGCGTTCATCGTCTCGGAAGACGTCAAGAACGCCCTCGAAGCGATCGGAAACCTGGGGGTGTCGTTCGAGCGCGTGACGGATTGAGCACAGGATTACCGGCGCGCGTGGGAGCGCCCGGTGTCCTGCGCGGCAAGGCCCGCCTCCCGCTGACGGGCGGCCCTGCCCGTGGCCAGCTTCCCCAGGGGAGGCACGCCATGCAGGAGCCGTCACAGCCGAGGAAGCAGGCAGGGCTTCGCGCCCCCGACGCGCCTTCCGTCCCCTGGCATGCGCTTCTCCCGGACGCAGTGCTGGAGCGGCTCTCCAGCGCGCCCCAGGGGCTGACAGAGGAAGCGGCCCGGGAACGGCTCGCGCGCCATGGCCCCAATGTGCTGGAGCGCTCGCGGCCGGACAGCGCGTGGAAGCTCCTGTGGCGGCAGATCGACAGCCCGCTCATCTGGGTCCTCATCGCTTCCGCGGGCCTGGCCATCCTGCTGGGCAAGGTGACCGACGGGCTCGTCGTGGCCGCCGTCGTGGTCCTCAACACCCTCATCGGCTTCGTGCAGGAGTACCGCGCGGGCCGCGCCATCGAGGCCCTGAACCACATGGTGCCGGAGACCGCGCAGGTGCTGCGCGACGGGCACCTGGTGGTGCGGCCAGCGGCGGAGCTCGTTCCCGGTGACGTCGTGCAGCTTGCGTCGGGGGACCGCGTGCCCGCGGACCTGCGCCTCTTGCGCTCCCGCAACTTCCAGGTGGAGGAGGCCGCGCTCACCGGTGAATCCGTCCCGTCGAGCAAGCACGTCGCGGCCGTGACCGTGGACGCGGAGCTGGGGGACCGGGCGAGCCTTGCCTTCGGCGGCACGCTGGTGACGTCCGGTACCTCCACCGCCGTCGTCGTCGCCACCGGCGGCGCCACGGAGCTGGGCCGCATCTCCCATCTGATGGAGCAGGCCGCGGACCTGAGCACGCCGCTCACGCGGGAGCTGGCCCGGCTGGGCCGCGTCATCAGCGCGGGCATCGTCGTGCTGTCCGCCGTGCTGCTCGGGGTGGGCATGTTCCGGGGGTATGCCTTCAGCGACGCGGTGCTGGTGGCCATCACCCTGGCCGTGGCCGCCATCCCGGAGGGCCTGCCCGCCATCGTCACCATCGCCCTGGCCATTGGCGTGCAACGCATGGCGTCCCGCCGCGCCGTCATCCGCAAGCTGCCCGCCGTGGAGACCCTGGGCAGCACCACCGTCATCTGCACGGACAAGACCGGCACCCTCACCCGCAACGAGATGACCGTGCAGGCGCTGTGGACCTGGCGCGGGCACTACGCGCTCACCGGCGTGGGCCACTCCCCCTTGGGAGATCTGCTTCACGCGGGGCGCCCCCTGGACGTGCCGCCCGACGACGTGCGCACGCTGCTCGTCGCGGGCGTGCTCTGCAACGAGGCCGACCTCCAGCCCCGGGAGGGACGCTGGGGCATGACGGGCGACCCCACGGAAGGCGCGCTGCTCTTCGCCGCGAAGAAGGCGGGCCTGGGCGTGACGGAGCTGCGCGAGCGCCATCCCCGCCTGGACGCCATCCCCTTCGAATCCGAGCACCAGTTCATGGCCGCGCTCCACGCGGGCGACCCGGAGCACGCCGAGCTCTTCATGAAAGGCGCCCCGGAAGTCGTGCTGCGCCGCTGCGGACCGGAGACGGACCGGGACGCCGTGCTGGCGGA
Organism: Corallococcus sp. AB011P; assembly: GCF_003611605.1. NCBI lineage: Bacteria > Pseudomonadati > Myxococcota > Myxococcia > Myxococcales > Myxococcaceae > Corallococcus > Corallococcus sp. AB011P. The sequence goes on along the minus strand of NZ_RAVX01000001.1, from coordinate 1,093,538 downwards.
GGTGGAGCGCATGGCGAGGCAGGGGCTGCGCGTGCTCGCCTTCGCGCACAAGCGCATGTCCCGCGCGGACGCGCTGCGGCCCCAGGACGTGGAGGACGGCTTCGCGCTGCTGGGTCTGCAGGGGATGATCGACCCGCCCCGCGAGGAGGCCGTGGCCTCCGTGAAGGCCTGCCACGCCGCCGGCATCCGCGTGAAGATGATGACCGGAGACCATCCGGGCACGGCGGAGGCCATCGGTCTTCAACTGGGCCTCCACGCCCCGGGACATCCGGGCCTCACCGGCGCGCACCTGTCCGGAATGAGCGACGCGGAGCTGGCCGTGGCGGTGAAGGACACGAACGTGTTCGCGCGCCTGGCCCCCGAACACAAGCTGCGGCTGGTGCGCGCGCTCCAGACGCAGCGGCACGTGGTGGCGATGACGGGCGACGGCGTCAACGACGCGCCCGCGCTCAAGCAGGCGGACATCGGCGTGGCCATGGGCATCACCGGCACGGCCGTGTCCCGCGAGGCCGCGGACCTGGTGCTGACGGATGACAACTTCGCCACCATCGTCGCCGCCGTGGAGGAGGGCCGCCGCGTCTACGACAACCTCGTCAAGTCGCTCGCCTTCGTGCTGCCCACCAACCTGGGGCTCGCCCTCATCCTCATGCTGGGCGTGACGTTCTTTCCCCTTCAGGAGGCCGGCGGCGTGCGCGAACCGCTGCTGGCCATGCGCCCCACGCAGCTGTTGTGGATCAACCTGGTGGCCACCGTCACCCTGGCGCTGCCCCTGGCCTTCGAATCGAAGGAGCGCCACGTCATGCGCCGCCCGCCCCGCGCGCCGGACACACCCGTCCTGAGCCACTTCGTGGTGATGCGCACCGGGCTCGTCGCGCTGCTGATGGCGGCGGGCGCCATCGGCCTGTTCCTCTGGGAGTTCAAGCGCCAGGGCGGCACCCACGGCGTCCCCAACGACCAGGCCGTGGCCGAGGCGCGCACCATGGCCGTCAACACCGTGGTCAGCTTCCAGATCTTCTACCTGTGGCTCAGCCGCACGCTGACGGGCTCCACGCGCGAGGTGGGCTTCGCGAGCAACCCCACCGTGTTCGTGGGCATCGCCGCGCTGGTGCTGCTCCAGGCCGCGTTCATGTACGTGCCCTTCTTCCAGCGCCTCTTCGGCTCCGCGCCGCTGTCGCTGGGGGACATCGCGCGGTCGGTGCTGGTGGGCGCGTGCGTGCTGCCCGTCGTGGGCCTGGAGAAGTGGCTGCGCTCGCGGCGGCGGGAGGTGGGCCGGAGCGTGAGCGCCACCTGAGGGTGTCCGGCGTCAGTCGCTCGCCTCCGCGCGCACGTCCAGTTCCTGGAGCAGGGCCACGAAGTCGGTGAGGTGGCGGGCGGCGGTGAAGCGGGTGCGGACATGTTCGTGCGCCTGGGTCCCCAGGCGGGCCGCGAGGACGGGATCGTCCAGCAGCCTTCGCACCGCGGCGGCGAACCCGGCCAGGTCCCCGGGGTCACGCACGAGCAGGCCGTCCACCTCGTGGCGGACCTGGTCCTGGAGGCCGCCCACCGCGCTCGCCACCACGGGCCGGGACTTCCACATGGCCTCCGTGATGGTGAGCCCGAAGCCCTCCCGCAGGCTCTTCTGCACCACCACCGCCGCGTGGCGCTGGAGCGCGTTGACGATGGCGGCGTTCTCATCCGGGTCCACCATGGGCAGGCACGCCAGGTGGACGCGCTGGCGCAGGAAGTGCGGCTGCTCGTGCCACGCGGCGATGACGGCCTCGAGCGTCGCCGCCGCCTCCGGGTCATCCGCGACGGACGTCACCGAAGGCCCGGCGAGGACCAGCTCCGCGCGCAGGCCGGGCGACTCCCGCAGGAGCAGCGCGAAGCCCCGCAGAACCCCCGCTGGGTCCTTCAGGGGGTCCCACCGGGAGACCTGCACCACGAGCGGCGTCCCGGGGGCGGGCGCCGCGCCCAGCCGCACGATGTCCGCCCCGCGCGACACGCGGGCCGGGACCCCGTCCATCCGGGTGAAGACGGGCTCGGGCGCGTCCGGCGTCAGCTCCACGAGCCCCGTGTGCCCCAGGATGGCGTGCGCGACCTCCGGCGCCATGGGCTGGTTCTTCACCGCGAAGATGTCGATGGAGGGCGGGATGACGACGGACCGGTCCGCGAGCAGGGGCGGCACGTAGGCGGCCCGGGAGAAGACCGCGAGCCGAGCGGCGGCCAGGTCCGGCGCGAGGAACGCCCACGCCCGCGCCACCTCCGCATCGAGCGTGTCACTCCCGATGTGGCAGCGCCAGACCACGCGCGCGCCCGCCGCGGCAAGCGTCGGGGCCAGCCCAGCGGTCTGGGGGTCGTGCAGCAGCACCACGTCCCCCGGCCGCACCAGGACGAGCAGCTCCTCCGCGTTGTCGCGGAGCACCTCGGCGTAGCAGGCGCGCTCGGCGGGCCCCAGGACCGAGCCGTCCCCTGGAGAGCCATGCAGCGCGTGGTGCAGCCGCTTGGTGACGTGGAAGAAGGCGGGCGTGCCCTGCACCACCATCCAGCGCGTGTCCACACCCGCCCCGCGTGCGTAGGCGAGCATCCGGGGCAGCAGCTCCGCCACGCCTCCACCCCGGGCCGTGGAGTTCACATTCCAGAAGGTGCGGCCCGCCATGCGCTCGCGGGCCTGCTCCGCGTTCTCCTGGAGCGCCTCCCACTCCAACCCCGTGAGCCTTGGCCGGAAGCACTCCAGCGAGCTGGCCTGCACGTGGACCTCGAAGGGCTTCAGCATGGCGTCACCATCACGGCAGCACGGGGTGCTTGATCACCAGCACGGGCCGGCGGCTGCGAGCCACCACCTCCTGGGCCACGGAGCCGAGCATCGCGCGGCGAACACCCGTGCGCCCGTGCGAGCTGATGCAGAAGATGTCCGCCCCGTACCGCTCCGCCGCCTGGCAGAGCACCTGCGCGGCGTGGACCCCGGACAGCAGCTCCGTCCGGACGGTGATGCCCCGGCCGGCCGCGTCGCTGGGGACCTGCGCCTCGAGCTGGCGCCGCAGCTCGGCCTCGTCGTCGTCCATGCCCAGGGCCATCGCGGGCCAGAAGTCCGCGTAGACGACGGGGATGGGCGACTCGATGACATACACCAGGATGAGCTCTCCGCCCCGGGGTAGGAGCGACAGGGCGTGGGGGATGGCCTGGTTCGCCAGCGGCGAGAAGTCCGTCGAGACGAGGACGCGCTGGATGGACGGGATGCCCACGGCCGCTTCGGCCTCCCGTGCCGCGCAGGACGGGACGCAGGCGACCGCCGCCACCGGCGCGAGCTGGAGGGCGGAGAGCGACACCGAGCCATGCCGCACGCGCCGCAGCCCCCGTCGCTGGTGGCTGCCCAGGAGGAGGAGGTCCGCACGCGCCGCCTCCGCGAGCCTGGCGAGCGGCTCCGCCACGTTCCCGTGGTCGGAGGACATCCGCAGCTCCGCACCAGCCTCACCGATGCGCGTCAGGCGCTCCCGCAGGTCCCGCTCGAGGATGGCCTCGATGCCCTCGGGCCCCGGGGTCGCGCGGTACAACCCGAGCCGTCCGTACTCCGTGGCCGGATTGTAGACGTGGGCGACCGTCAGCTCGACCGGCCCCACCCGGCGCAGCTCCGGAAGCCAGCGCAGCGCGACCTCCGCGCTGTTCGAGAAGTCATCACCCACGACGACCCGCAGCGGGCGCTTTGCCTGGCACCAGTCCAGGAACGGCTCGGACAGACGGACCATCAGGAAGGGGCAGCGCGACAGCTGCGCGATGCGCGCCGGGACGCCGCCCAGCCGCCAGCGCTTCTCCGAGCGCCAGCCCAGGGCCGCCGTGATGATCATCCGCGCCTGGAGTTTCGCGGCGTGCTCGACCAGCGCCTCGTCCGGCATGCCCAGCAGCACCTGGGGCTCCACGGACAGCCCTGGATGGCTCAACCTGTCGGCCTCGGCGGCGAGCCGCTTCTCGAGCTCCGTGATGGTGCTGCCGTGCTCGGCCGGCCAGTCGCGCCGGAGCATGCCGGGCTCCGCGGCGTGCACGAGCACCAGCGGCGTGCCCGTCCGCTCCGCGATGGCTGCCGCGACGCGGACGGCCTCCCGGGCATGGTCGGAGAAATCCGTGCCGACGACGATGGCCATGACGCCCCCCAAGGGGCTTCGCATGCCCCGCTGCCCGCGAGGGCGCCCCCCTTGCGTGGAACGGTTGGGGCTGGCGGCGGAGTGCGCAAGAGCTCCGGGCAGGGGCAGGCGGCGCGCGGCCCCTCACCCGGGTGCGGGGGCCGGCGGCGCGGGCGCCTCCGGGAAGAGCAGCTCCAGGTGGTACATGCCGTCCTCGCGGCGGCTGCGCACGGGCAGGCCGCTTTCGTGGAAGACGTCCAGCATGGAGGTGTTCGTCACCAGGACATCCGCCTGGAAGCCGGGGATGCCCCGGGCCATGGCGGCCTCGCGGATGCGCCGCATCAGCACCGTCCCCACGCCACGCCCCTGCCAGTCGTCGCGGACCACGAAGGACACGTCCGCCAGGCGCGTCGCCGGGTCCACGATGTAGTGCACCACGCCCACCACCTCCTCCGTGCCGGGCGGACATGCGACCAGGGCCATGTCGTGCTCGAAGTCCAGGTCCACCAGCCGTTGGATCTCCTCGTGCGGGTGCTCCTTCTTGAAGCCCATGAAGCGCCGGTAGCAGCTCTCGCGCGACAGGCCGTACAGCAGGTCCTGCAGGGCGCGCTCGTCGGTGATGCGGGCCGCGCGGACGACCAGCGCGTCGTGCGACAGCGTGTGCTCCAGCCGCTCCTCCGCCCAGGGGTAGCGCGCGTGGGGGACCACCTGGTCCGGCAGCACCCAGCGGCGTCCCTTGGCCGCGGCCAGAAGCTCCGCCCGGAAGTCCGGGTGGGCGACGTTGATGAGCGCGAGCGCGCGCTCACGGATGCTCTTCCCCCAGAGCTCCGCGACGCCGTACTCCGTGACGACGGAGTGGACGTCCCCCCGGCTCGTCACCACGCCGGTGCCGGGCTCCAGCGCCAGCTGGATGCGGCTCACCGTGCCTCCCTGCGCCGTGGAGGGGAGCGCGATGATGGCCCGGCCTCCGGGACTGCGGCTCGCGCCCCGGATGAAATCCACCTGCCCGCCGATGCCGGAGTAGAAGCACCCGCCCAGCGTGTCGGCCGCCACCTGGCCGGTGAGGTCCACCGCCAGGGCGGAGTTGATGGCGACCATCCGGGCGTTGCGCGCCACCACCGCCGGGTCGTTCGTGTCGTCGCTCGGCCGCATCTCGATGGCGGGGTGGTCATGCGCCCAGGCGTAGAGCCGCTGGCTGCCCATGATGAACGACGTGACGAGCTTGCCCGCGAGCACCGTCTTCCTTCGTCCGGTGATGACGCCCGCCTCCACCAGGTGCATGACGCCGTCGGAGAGCATCTCCGTGTGGATACCCAGGTCGTGGTGGTTCACCAACTCCGCCAGGACCGCGTCCGGGATCCTCCCGATGCCCGACTGCAACGTGGCGCCGTCCGGGATGAGCCGGGCGACGTGCGCCCCGATGCTCCGGGACACCGCGTCGGGTGGCTCGGGATGGACCTCCAACAACGGGAGCGTCACCGGCACCAGGTGGTGGATGCGGCGCACGTCCAGGAACGAGTCCCCGTGCGTGCGCGGCATGTTCGGGTTGACCTCCGCGATGATGAGCGAGGCCGCGTCCACCGCGGCGCGCACGATGTCCACGGAGACGCCCAGGCTGACGTAGCCGTGGGCATCCGGAGGACTGACCTGGATGAGCGCCACGTCGATGCGGATCTTCCGGCTCCGGATGAGCTCCGGGATTTCGGAGAGGAACACCGGCATGAAGTCCGCCCGCCCCTCCTGCACGGCCTGCCGCACGTTGGGCCCGATGAAGAAGGCGACGTGGCGGAAGCGCCCGGCCTGCGAGGGCTCCACGTAGGGCGCGGGCCCCAGCGTCAGCAGGTGCACCACCTCGTTGTCCGAAAGGTAGGGGCCGCGCTCGTCCACCAGGGCCCGCACCAGCGTCACCGGCTCGGCGGCGCCCGAACCGATGAGGATGCGCCTCCCCGGCAGGACGGCGCGCAGGGCCTCCTCGGCTGTCCTCACCCGGTCCGCGTGGCGTTGGATCCAATCGTCCATCCCCGTCCGGATAAGCACGGGGCGCGTCCTCCGCGCGCCGGGACGGGCAGGCTCGCGGTGTCCCTGCTCCCCTGACGGTGTACGTCCAGAAGGCGCCAGCCCCAGCTTGGAAGGAGCGCGAGGAGCCCAAGACCATGGATCCGACCCTTCCCCCAGAGCCTTCCGCCCGGGCACCGGAACCCCGACCGGCCCCGCCCCCGTCCATCCTCTGGTTCGACGCCCTGTCCCGGGAGGACGTGGCCCAGGCCGGAGGCAAGGGCGCCAACCTGGGGGAGCTGACCCGCGCCGGGCTGCCCGTGCCCCCGGGCTTCGTCATCACCGCCGCCGCCTTCCATCAGGCGATGGAGCCCGTGCGCGCCCGGTTGCGCGAGCTGTGGGAGCGCGTGGATCCAGATGATCCGCGGTCGCTCACCGAGCTCACGGAGTCCCTGCGCGGCCTCGTGCTCGAGGCGCCCCTGCCCGACTGGCTGGACACCTCCATCCTCGCCGCCTATCACCGGCTGCGGGAGTGCTCCGCGGTGGCGGTGCGCTCGTCCGCCACCGCGGAGGACACCGCCACCACCTCCTTCGCGGGCATGCACGAGTCGTTCACCAACGTGGCGGGCGATGACGCGCTCCTCGACCGCGTGCGTGCGTGCTGGGCGTCGGCCTTTGGCCCGCGCGTGGTGGCCTACCGCAAGGCGCAGGGGCTCACGGAGGTGCCGGAGATCGCCGTGGTGGTGCAGGCCATGGTGGACTCGACGCGCTCGGGCGTCATGTTCACCGTGGAGCCCACCACCGGAAACCGCTGGCACCTCGTCATCGAGGGGGCCTTCGGCCTGGGAGAGGTCGTCGTGGGTGGACAGGTGGAGCCCGACACCTACGTCGTGGACCGTGAGGGGCCGCGCCTGCTGGAGACGCGCGTGGGCCTGAAGTCCTTCCAGCTCGTGCGCGACGGCGTGGGCCGTGAGAAGCGCGAGGAGCTCCCTCCGGAGCGGGCCCACGCGCGGGTGCTCACGGACGTGGAGGTGCTGGAGCTGGCGCGGCTGGGGCTGCGCGTGGAGCGGCACTACGGCGCGCCCCAGGACATCGAGTGGGCGGAGCAGGACGGCCGGTTCTATCTGGTCCAGTCGCGGCCGGTGACGACGGGGGCCGCCGCCGCGCCGGAGGCTCCGGGGGCCGCCGTAGCCTCGGAGCGGGCGCGGGTGAGCGGGCTGGGCGCGTCTCCCGGCGTGGCCTCCGGCCGCGTGCGGGTGCTGCGTGACGCCCGGGAGGGCTCGAAGCTGGAGGCCGGTGAAATCCTCGTGGCGCCCATGACGTCTCCGGACTGGGTGCCCACGCTGCGGCGCGCGGCGGCGGTCGTCACCGACAGCGGCGGCATGACGTGCCACGCGGCCATCGTCAGCCGCGAGCTGCGCAAGCCCTGCGTGGTGGGCACGCGCACCGCCACGAAGGTCCTGCGCGATGGGGAGGAGGTCACCGTGGATGGCGCCGCCGGCACCGTGCGCGAGGGCCTTGCCCGGGAAGCGCCCTCCGTGGCGGTGGTGGGGCCGCCCTCCCCCAATGCAGGGCCCCAGCCCCGGGAGGCCAGCGGGCCGGAGGCGCTGGGCACGCGGCTCTACGTGAACCTGGCCCTGCCGGGACAGGCCCGGGAGGCGGCGGCGCTCCCGGTGGACGGCGTGGGGCTGCTGAGGGCGGAGTTCATGCTCACCGAGGCCCTGGCCGGCGTGCACCCGCGCAAGCTCATCGCCCAGGGGCGCAGCCGCGAATTCGCCGAGCGGATGGCCCAGGCGCTCTTGACCATCACCCGCGCCTTCCGGGGCCGCCCGGTCGTGTACCGGACCACGGACTTCCGCACGAACGAGTTCCGGGGGCTGGAGGGCGGCGGCGAGTTCGAGACCGTCGAGGCCAACCCGATGATCGGCTTCCGGGGCTGCTACCGCTACCTGCGCGAGCCCGAGGTGTTCCGGCTGGAGCTGGAGGTGCTCGCCCGCGTGCGGGACGAGACGCCCAACCTGCACCTGATGATTCCCTTCGTGAGGACGAAGTGGGAGCTGGAGGCGTGCCTGGAGGCCGTGGAGAAGAGCCCGCTGGGACACCACCGCGGGCTGGAGCGCTGGGTGATGGCGGAGGTGCCCTCCGTCGTCTACCGCATCCCCGAGTACGCACGGATGGGCATCACCGGCGTGTCCATCGGCTCCAATGACCTCACGCAGCTCATGCTGGGCGTGGACCGGGACTCGGAGCTGTGCGCGGAGCTCTTCGACGAGGAGGACGCGGCGGTGCTGGACGCCATCGTCCGCATCATCCGGGCCAGCCGCGAGGCGGGCATCACGTCGTCCCTCTGCGGCCAGGCCCCGTCGAACCGGCCCGCCTTCGCGGAGCACCTGGTCCGGGCGGGCATCACCTCCGTCTCCGTGGACCCCGCGGCCGTCGGCGCGACCCGGACGGCCGTGGCGGCGGCGGAGCGGCGGCTCCTGCTGGAGTCCGCCCTGTGCCGGTAGGGCACGCTCAGGCGTACGTCCCGGCGTGCGCCTGGGCGCCTTCCGCCGCGGGCAGCGTGAAGAAGAACGTGCTGCCCACGCCGGGCGCGCTGTCCACGCCGACCTGACCGCCGTGGGCCTCCACCAGCCCCTTCACGATGGAGAGCCCCAGCCCCGCGCCCTCCTTGCGCTTCGGTCCGGCCTGCCAGAAGCGCTCGAAGATGCGCGGCCGGTCCTCCGCCGCGATGCCGGGGCCCGTGTCACTCACCAGGAAGCGGACCTGCCCCGCCTCCGGCTGGACGCGCAGCAGCACGCGGCCTCCCTCGGGCGTGAACTTGAGCGCGTTGCCCAGGAGGTTGGAGAGGATCTGCGACAGCCGCTCCGGATCCGCCAGGACGCGGGGCACGCCCTCCGGCACGTGGGCCTGGAGGAGGAGCGACCTTGCCTCCGCGAGCCCCCGGTGCTGCTCCAGCGCCTCCTGGATGAGCGGCCCCACCTCCAGCGGCTTGCGCTCCACCGACAGGCTTCCACCTTCCATCCGGGCCACGTCCAGCAGGTCCTGGATGAGCCGGTTCGCCCGCTGGACCGACTTCTGGAGGGCCTCCAGGCGCTGCCGGGCGCCGTCGTCTGGAGGCAGGTGCTTCTCCAGCATCCTCGTGCTGAGCTGGATGACGTTGAGCGGGGTGCGCAGGTCGTGCGCCACGATGCGCAGCACCTCCTCGCGCATGCGGATGGCCTGCTCGGCCCGTTCGTACAGGCCGGCGTTTTCGATGGCGAGCGCGGCGCGCCGGGCCAGCTCCTCGGCCTGGGCCTGCTCCCGGGCTCCGTAGCGGCGCCCGGCGCTGGACGTCGCGAGGAGGATGACCCCCAGGTTCCGCTCCCGGCTGCGCAGCGGCAGGATGAGGGCCGAGCGCGGCGCCAGCTGGCGCAGCTGCTCCCGGTGCCCGGCGTCCACCGTCGTCGCGTCGAGCATTCCGGGGGGAGCCTCCGGCAACAACACCGGCCTTCCCGTGCGCCGCACGGAGGCGATGAGGGCCGCTGGCAAGAGGAGCTCCGGTCCATACTCCGCGTCCAGCGCCCGCAGCCGCGCCTCCGTGCCCGCGTCCGCGGCCGTGTGCTCCACCCGCTGGATGCGTCCGTTCGCGTCCAGGCAGGCCACCACGCACCAGTCCGCCAGCGCCGGCACCGCCAGCGCCGCCACCGTGGCCAGCGTCGTCCGGGACGACAGGGACGCCGCGAGCCGAGGGCCCACGTCCGCCAGGAAACGCCAGGCCTGCTCCAGCTCCTGGCGCTCCGTGATGTCATGCATCTGGGAGATGAAGTGGAGCGGCATGCCCCGCGTGTCACGCACCACCGCGCTCCAGATGAGGATGGCGATGCGGCGGCCGTCCTTGCGCACGTAGTGCTTCTCCCGCTGGAAGGAGGACAGCTCCCCCCGGCGCATCCGCTCGGCGTTCTGCTCGTCCACCGGCAGGTCCTCCGGCGCGGTGAGGTCCTGGAACGACCGGCGGAGCAGCTCGTCCCGCGAGTAGCCCACCAGGTCGCAGAGCGCCGCGTTCACGTGGAGGAAGTGGCCATCCAGTCCCACCAGCGCCATGCCAACGGGCGCGCCCTCGAACGAGGTGCGGAAGCGCTCCTCGCTCAGGCGCAGCAGGTCCTCCGCCTTCCGCCGCGCGCTGATGTCCCGGAGGATGACGGTGAGCCGCTGCACGCCCTCCACGTCCAGCTTCATGATGCTGGCCTCCGCCGGGAACGCCTCTCCTCCCCGGCGCCGCCCGAGGATGGGCAGCCGCTCGCCCATGTGCCGGGACGTCGCCGCGCCTCGCGCGAAGCGCCGCACGTGCGCCGCATGGACGGCCCGGAGATGCTCGGGGAGGAGGATGTCCAGCGGCTGGCCCAGCACCTCCCGCGCGGAGTAGCCGAAGATGCGCTCGGCGCTCGCGTTGAACAGGACGATGTGCTGCTCGGTGTCGATGGAGATGATGGCGTCCGCGGCGTGGGTGACGATGCCCGCGAAGCGCGCCTCCGACAGCCGCAGCGACTGCTCCACCCGCCGCCGGCTCGCGTCCAGCCGGGAGAGGGCGTTCGCGTTCCAGAGGACCACGGCGAGGAAGGCCGCCATCGTCAGGAGCACGAAGAGGGTGACTCCCTCGGTGGTGCCGTAGAGCTCCAGCCGCTCACCCAGGAGCCGGACGGCGCCCGCCACGGGCACGAGCAGCAGGACCGCGAACAGCAGCCGCCGCGCCGAGTGCCCCCCGAGGTCCTCGCGCAGCAGCACGCCCGTCAGCCCACGCTCAGGGTGGAGCGAGAGCAGCCCTCCCGACAGCAGCAGCAGGCCCAGCGACAGGGGGAGTCCCGGCGCCCTGGAGGCTCCCACCACGGTGTTCAGGGGGGCCAACCCGAACCAGTGCCCCTGGTACACCCCTCCGACGAGGCCCCACACCGCGAGCAGTGCGGCGCAGGCGGCCAGCCACCGCGCGGGGTACCCGCCCTGGCGCGTGCGCACGTGCAACGTCCAGAGCGACAGCCCCGTGAGCAGCAGGCCCAGCCCACCTCCCGGAGCATCCCGGGTGAGCTCCGCGACGCCCAGGACCACGACCCCGGTCGCCAGCGCCCGCCCCACCGCGCGAGGCCCGCCGCGCGCCGCCTGGGCGTGGAGCAGCCAGAGCGCGCCTCCCGCGAAGAGCAGGCCCCATCCGTCCCAGGGAGACGGGCGGTCCGGGGCCGTGGCGGGCGACAGGGCCCAGCCGCCCACCACGAGCACGCCCAGCAGGACCGCGAACGCGCTCGCTGCGGCGACGACCCCCGCGAGCCCCCTCGCGAACCAGGGCGGCGCACTCCGAGCGGAAGGCGCGGACGGGGTGGCGGGAGGCGGGTGCGTCATGAGGTCTCCGGGGCCGGCGTGCGCCGGCGGGTTCGCCACCGGTGGCCCCGGAGCAGGCCGCCCCGCGCGTGAGGCCCCGCGACGAGCAGGGGCACCAGCGCGGCGGCGACGGCGACGAGGACCCGGCCCCAGTCGCGAGCAGTGGGCGGGTGCAGCCCCACGAGCGCGGCCAGCGCGGGCACCTGGATGAGCAGCACGGAGAGGCCCAGCGACAGGGCGCAGACCCACCGCGCGGTGCGGGTCCGCAACCTTGTGAGCACGGCCGCGAAGGTGGCGCTCGCCAGCGTGAGCGAGGCCATCGCCACCGCCCTCGCGCGCTCGATGTCGTGCCCTTCCGACAAACATCGCGCATAGGCCCAGACGAGCCCGCACGCCATCAGCCCGCCCACCGCCGAGAGCAGGGTCCACTCCCGCCAGGAGAAGAAGCGCGCCGCGGGCCTCGCGCGCAGCGGGGTGAGCCGCCCGGGCCGCGCGGCCGCCTGGAAGGCCAGCATCGCGGTGGGGTGGATGATGAGCTCCAGCCACACGATGTGGATGGGCAGGTACAAGAGCGGCTGTCCCCAGAGCGGCACCAGCGCCGCCGTGCCGACCAGCGGGATGTGGATGAGCAGCAGGTAGAGGAAGCAGCGCTGGAGGTTGGAGAAGAGCTGACGGCCCTCCGCGATGGCGCGCACCAGCGTGCCGAAGTCGTCGTTCAGCAGCACGATGGAGGACGCCTCGCGAGCGCTCCGCGTCCCCCGCTCCCCCATGGCGATGCCCACGTCCGCGACCTGGAGCGCCGGCACGTCGTTCACCCCGTCCCCCGTGGCGGCCACCACCTCGCCCTCCTTCCGGAGCGCCTTCACCAGCGCGTACTTCTGGGCAGGCAGCGCGCGCGCCACCACGTCCACGGGCGGCACCCTGCCCGTGTCGGCCAGCCGTGCCTCCAGGTCCTCTCCCGTGAGCACCACCGGATGTTCGCCCCCCAGCCCCAGCCGCCCGGCGATCGCGAGCGCCGTCCGGGGGTGGTCCCCCGTCACCATCACCGTGCGCAGCCCCGCGTCGCGGCACTCCCGCACCGCCGCCTCCACCCCCGCGCGCACCGGGTCCTCGCACGCCACGAGCCCCAGGAAGTCGAAGCCCCGCTCCGGTTCGCCGCCATGCCAGTGCGCCGCGTCCAGCGTCCGGCTCGCGCACGCGATGACCTTGAGGCCCTCGCGCGCGAGCGCGTCCAGGCGGAGCACCCACTCCCGCCGGGCATCCTCGGACAATGTGCACAGGCCCAGCACCCGCTCGGGCGCGCCCTTCACGGCGGCGAGCAGCGTCCCGGGCCCCTGCCGCACCACCGCCGTCTCACGCTGACGATCCTCGGTGAACGGGAAGGTGGCCTCACGGGTGGGAGCGGGCAGCTCCGGCAGGTCCCGCGCTCCCGCCTCCAACAGCGCCACGTCCAGCGGATCCTTCCCCTCCTCCCGCGAGGCCAGCACCGCGGTCCGCAGCAGCACCCGCGGCGTGGTCCCGGGTGACGGCAGCAGCCGGGTCACCCGCAGGAGCCCCTCGGTCAGCGTGCCCGTCTTGTCCGAGCAGACGCAGCTCACGCGGCCGATGTTCTCGACCGAGACGGCCTGCCGCACCAGCGCCTGCCGCCGGGCCAGCCGGTACACCCCCGCGCCCAGGAAGAACGTGAGGGCCACCGGGAACTCCTCGGGCAGCGCCGCCACGCCGAGCGTCGCCGCGCTCAGGAGCGCGTCCAGCCAGCCGAACCCCTGGCGCAGGCGGACGAGCGCCAGCACCGCGCAGAGCGCCGCCGCCACACCCACCAGCACCGCCACCAGGTGCGCCACCGCGTGCTGGAGCGGCGTGCGTGCCCGGGCCTCCTGCCCCGCCGAGCGGATGATGCTCCCGTACAGGGTCTCCGGACCGGTGAGGATGACGCGCACCCAGGCCGTCCCGGTGAGCAGCCGCGTTCCCGCGAGCCCCCAATGCACCGCCTCCACCGCCGGCTCCACCCCGGGCGGGAGGCGCTCCAGCGGCCGCTTGCGCACGGGCATCGACTCGCCGGTGAGCGAGGACTCCTCGGACTGCAGGCCCTGCCCCCGCACGACCAGGCCATCCGCGGGGAACGTGCTGCCCGCCTCCACGCGCATGAGGTCTCCCGGCACCACGTCCTCCGCCGGCACCTCCGTTTCACGGCCGTCGCGCGACACCGTGGCGCGCTCGGCCAGGCGTCCGCGCAGGCCCTCGGTGGAGGCCTGGGTCCGGTGGTGCAGGAAGACGTCCATGCCCAGCAGCGGCACGAGTGCCAGCAGCATCACCACCGCATTCACCTGCTCGCCCAGGGCGAAGTAGAGGGCGCTCGTGCCCACGAGGAACCAGAGCATCGGGTCGCCTCCGGCCTCGCGCAGGCTCTGGAGCGCGGAGCGGGAAGGCCGGCCTCGCACGTCGTTGCGGCCATAGCGCGCGCGGCGCGCCAGCACCTCTTCCGCCTCCAGACCGCGCACATCTTCCCAGCCATGAGGCAGGCGATCGACCGGAACCAGGACTCGCATGACGCCCCCGGAAGAAGCTGGGGTCCTGCATGGGCGTCGTCAACGCGTCCGGCCCCCGTGAGCCCATCGAGAGGGACCTGGCGTGCGCCGCGTCCGCTGCTTCCGCGTGGGACATGCCGCGCTTGCGCGGTGACTAGCTTGGAGAGGCGACTGCACGGAGGGGCCATGACCATCGCCTGCGCGACCAATTTCTCGGAAGACGCCCGGCGCGCCTGTGACATCGCGGCGCTGCTCGCACGGCGGCTGAACGTGCCCCTGTGCCTCGTGCACGTCCTGTCCGGGAACCTGGTGCGGACCTTCGGGGACGCCATCTGCGAAACCGCCGAATCCACGCTGCGCGACGAACGCGACCGGTTGCGGTCCACCGGCATCCAGGTCGACTCCGTGCTCCTCACGGGAGAGCCGGAAGAGGAGCTGCGGGACCTGGTGGCGAAGCGCGGCCTCCAGTGGGTGGTGACCGGGGCGCCGCGCGAGGACACGCCCTTCCGGGGCCTGGGGGGCACGGTCGACCGGATGGCCCAGCTGCTGGAGGTCCCCTTCCTGGTGGTCCGCGAAGGCTCGGGCCTGGAGGCCTGGGCGCGCGGCGAGCGCCCCTTGCGGCTCATGCTGGGCGTGGACCGCTCCAGGCCCTTCGAGGTCGCCCGGGAGTGGGTGAAGCGGCTCGCGAAGGTCGGCCCCGTGGAGGTCGTGGGAGGCCGCATCGTCTGGGTGGGCAGCGAGGCGGAGCGGCTGGGGCTGGTGCACCCGCACAGCTACAAGGACATGTCCCCGGAGCTGCGACAGGCACTGGAGCGCGAGTCCGACTCGCTGCTGGAGCCCCTGCGCGCGGAGGGCCTGCCGGTGCGGTCCCGGCTGGAGCCGGGGCTGGGCCGCATCGCGGACCACCTCATCGCCCTGGCCACGGAGGAACAGGTGGACCTGCTGGTGGTGGGTACGCACCAGCGCAGGGCGCTCGCGAAGCTGTGGAGCGTGTCCCAATCCGCGCGGAGGCTGGCGCCCATGTCGGTGGTCAGCGTGCCGGTGCGCGCGGCGGAGCAGGGGCTGGAGCAGGAGACTCCCCGGGTGCGCTCGGTGCTCGCGACCACGGACTTCGGCGAGGCCGGCGACCGCGCCATCGCCTACGCCTTCGCCATCACCCCACCGGGCGGCACGGTGCACCTGCTGCACGTGGAGCCCGCGCAGGCGACGCCCGAGGAGCTCCAAGCGGCGCGGCATCAACTGGAGCTGCGCGTACCGTCCCCGGAACACAACGGCAGCCACAAGGTCGAGCTGTCGGTGCTCAAGGGCGACGACATCGCGGCGGTCATCACCCAGGCGGCCGAACGCCACTGCGTGGACCTGGTGTGCATGGGCACGCACGGCCGCACGGGAGTGAGCCGGATGGTGCTCGGCTCGGTGGCGCAGCAGGTGATGGCCCGCAGCGACCGCCCCGCGGTGACGGTGCGCATGCCGCGCACCTGAAAGACAGACGAGGTGAGCCATGAAGGCAACCGTGTTCCAAGGCCCCCAGAAGCTGGGCATGGAGGAGGTGGAGCGGCCCAAGGCAGGCGTGGGCGACGCCATCGTCCGGGTGACACTCACCACCATCTGCGGCACCGACGTGCACATCCTGCGCGGCGAGTACCCGGTGAAGCCGGGCCTCACCGTGGGCCATGAGATGGTGGGTGTCATCGACGAACTGGGGCCGGGAGTGACGGGCTACCAGGTGGGGCAGCGCGTGCTGGTGGGCGCCATCACGCCGTGCGGCCAGTGCCGGGGCTGTCTCTCCGGGCACGCGTCCCAGTGCGGCCACGGCGAGGGCCTGGAGGCCCTGGGCGGCTGGCGGCTGGGCAACACGATGAATGGCGTGCAGGCGGAGTACGTGCGCGTGCCCTTCGCGCAGGCGAACCTGGCGCCCATTCCGGACGAGCTGAAGGACGAACAGGTGCTGCTCCTGGCGGACATCGCGTCCACGGGCTTCAGCGGCGCGGAGTCCGGCGGCGTGAGGATTGGGGACGCGGTGGTGGTGTTCGCGCAGGGGCCCATCGGCCTGTGCGCCACCGTGGGGGCGCGGCTCATGGGCGCGTCGCTGGTGATTGGCGTGGACGGGGACGAAGCGCGTCTGGCCATGGCGCGCAAGCTGGGCGCGGACGTGGTGCTCGACTTCCGGAACCAGGACGTGGTGGCGGAGGTGAAGCGGCTCACCGGCGGCGGCGCGGACGTGGCCATCGAGGCGCTGGGCACGCAGCAGACCTTCGAGAGCGCGCTGCGCACACTCAACCCGGGCGGCACGCTGTCCAGCCTGGGCATCTACTCCGGGAAGCTCCAGGTGCCCTACGACGCCTTCGCCGCGGGGCTGGGGGACCACCGCATCGTCACCACGCTCTGCCCGGGCGGCAAGGAGCGCATGCGGCGCCTGATGGAGGTGGTGCGCGCGAAGCGCGTGGACCTCACGCCGCTCTTCACGCACCGCTTCCAGCTCAAGGACATCCGCGACGCGTATGAGCTGTTCAGCCAGCGCAAGGACGGCGTGCTCAAGGTCGCCATCCGGCCTTGAGCGGACGGGCTCGCGGCGGTGCGCCTACCGTGCCGCCGCGTAGCGCGCGAGGCTTTGGGGCAGCTTCGCGGCCAGCTCGTCCGGGCCGCTGAGCGTCAGGCCCAGGTCATGGAGGAGGCCATCCTCCACGCTGTAGACCCACCCGTGCACGGTGAGCGCCTGTCCGCGCTCCCACGCGTCCTGCACGATGGTCGTCTGACACACGTTCTGCACCTGCTCCAGGACGTTCAGCTCGCCCAGCCGGTCATGCCGCTCGCGGGGTGGCAGTGATTCCGGCAGGAACCGCTCGTGCTTCTGGTGCACGTCCTGCACGTGGCGCAGCCAGTTGTCCGCCAGCCCCACCCGCTTGCGCTCCATCGCCGCACGCACGCCGGAGCAGCCGTAGTGGCCGCAGACGATGATGTGCCGCACGCGCAAGAGGTCGATGGCGAACTGCAACACCGACAGCGCGTTGAGGTCGGTGTGCACGACGACGTTGGCGATGTTGCGGTGGACGAACAGGTCGCCGGGCATCAGGTTGACGATCTGATTGGCCGGCACGCGGCTGTCGGAGCAGCCAATCCACAGGTACTCGGGCGACTGGTGGCCGGCCATCTTCCGGAAGAAGTCGGCGTCCTTCTCCACCATGGAGGCGGCCCACTGGCGGTTGTTCTGGAACAGCGCGTCCAGCGTCCGGTCGCCCGTGTTTCGGTCGGTCATCCGCCGGAATCTATCCCGGCGGAAGTCCGGTGCCGCGCGCCGTTTCCACGAAGGAACGGCGCGCGGTGGTGCGTGCTACCGCGGCGCGAACGTGCCGCTGCGGAGTTCGCCGTCAATGCCCCCAGCGCTCAAGGCGTCAAAGCTCGCGGCGCCCCCGATGATGTCCGCGGACTGCAGAAGCGGATAGCCGTCCGCGCTCAAACCCATGTTTGGCGCAAACGGGTAGAGCGAGAACCGGATGCCCCTCTCCAGGTTCTCCAGGACGATCTGGCCCAGAGAAACGTTGGACGAGCCAGCGGCTTCCATGAAGAAGCTCATCGAACGGCCCTGAAGGGCGGCGATGACCTGCTCCTGGAGGGCCGCGCTCACCGGGCCTCCCACTTGGAAGGTCACAGGCGCAGTCTCGACAGTGACGCGCTTGTAACCGTACTCAACCGAGCGCGTCACCGTGGACGACTCATAGCTGATGACGAAAGGCATGCTCTTCCCGGCCAGCTCGGTGAAGATGTTCGAGGAGCCGTACGGCGGAGGGCTGGCCCAGAACTCGATGGTTCCGGAAATCCACCCGCCCGAGTCCACGCCGATGCCCACGTCCGCGGTGCCGTCTCCCGGCACCTTGAACAGGAAGCGCACCGGGCGCGTCTCACCCTCGCCCAGCGTGAACGCCATCGGGTTCGGCGACACCAGCGTGACAGGCACCGTGACGCCCGGCGCGTCCGTGCGCTCCACGTGCCATTCACCGTTCATCTGGATGGTGTACGTCCCGGCCATGAGCGCCAGGCTCACCGACTCCGCGGACGTGTCCGTGATGGTCGCGTTCTGCGGCCCGGTGATGGCGAACGTCGCGCCCACCAGCTTGTAGCTGCGCCCCGCCGACGTCGACACCAGCGGCAGCTCCAGCAGGCCCTCGCCGTCGCGAAGCACCGGCGTGGACGTTCCAGAAACCTCACCACACGCGACCACCAGCAACGCGAGCGCGCCCACCAACCACTTCAGCATTTGCATGGACTTCCCCCTCAGGAAGACGCGGACGATAGGATTTCGAACATTGCACGGTCAAGGCACGCGGACCCGCACGCGCAATCACAGCCATACCCGGCCGGCGCGTGCATCCTACGAATCATGAGCGATACCCCTGACATCAAGACGGCGGATCTCTGCGACGCCCACTCGGGAACTCCGCAATTCCAGGTCGCCGAGCCGGGATTCCAGGACTATGGCGGGCGCCAGAGTTTCTTTGGACCCATCAGCACCGTGCGCGCGCCAGAGGACAACTCCCTGGTGCGCAAGGCATTGGAGGAGCCCGGCCAGGGCCGCGTGCTGGTGGTGGATGGTGGAGGCAGCCGCCGCTGCGCGCTGGTGGGTGACGTGCTCGCGGCCCTGGGCCAGAAGAACGGCTGGGCGGGCGTGGTGGTCAACGGCTGCATCCGCGACGCGGAGGAGGTGGGTCGCACCGGCATCGGCGTGAAGGCGCTGGGCACCCACCCGCTCAAGAGCGGCAAGCGCAACGAGGGCCAGCGCGACGTGGAGGTGCGCTTCGCCGGCGTCACCTTCACCCCAGGCCACCACCTCTACGCGGACGCGGACGGCATCGTCACTTCGCAGAAGGCGCTGCGCTGACCTTCGACTTCCCCACCCCGGGCCACACGGAGCGCAGCGCCCCCGCGAGGGTGCGCAGCGCTTCAGCCGCCAGCAGCGCCGCGCGCGGTGAGCCCGCCCGTCACTGGAAGTAGCCGTCCGAGAGCGTGCGCAGGAAGGCGACGATGGCCTGCTCCTCCTGGGGTGACAGGCCCAGGTTGCCCAGCTCCCGCGTGTTGATGTTCAGCCCCACCTCCGGCATGGGCCAGCAGTCCACGCCAGGCATCCCAGACGTGCTCCCCGTGCAGACCGGCAGCACGTCGCGCGTGTTGTAGAAGTGGACGACCGACTCGAGGCTCTTGAAGTAGCCGTTGTGGGCATAGGCCTTGGTGAAGCCAGGGAAGGGGCGCTTGTCCACGTTGCGCAGGGTGGGAACCTTGACCCTGCCCAGGTTGGCGCGCGCGGAGGGCGCGTAATCCTGGCGCGTCTGGAGGAAGCCCCCCAGGCCCAGGTCGATCCAGAAGGGCCCGTCCGGGTTGAACTGGAGCTGCCAGTACCAGGGATTGAGCAGGTTGCGCGGCACGCCCAGGTTCTCGAAGGTGTAGTCGGTGAAGAGCGGCGGCTCGCCGCCCGGGCCTCGCTGGCTCGTGTGGCAGTTGTCGCAGTTCGCCTTGCCCTCGAAGAGCTTCAGGCCCCACTGCTCCTGCGAAGAGAGCCGCGCGCGGCCCGCGAGGTAGGCGTCGTACTTCGAGGAGAAGGCGTTCACCTCGCGAGAGCCCTCGTACGCGGCGATGGACCTCGCGATGTTGTCATAGGCGAGCGGCACGTCGCCGCAGATGCGGGCGCCCCAGACGGCCCGGAAGAGGTCGCCGTACGGGCCGCCGCAGACCTTGGCCACCACCGCGGCCTCGCTGGGGTTGTTCTGCTCCACCGGGTTGAGGAAGGGACCCTGCGCCTGATCCGCGGCGGGGTTGCCCAGCTCCTCGCCGGTGGCGCGGCCGTCCCAGAAGTTGCCGCCCACGAAGTCGGGCTGTCCTGGCGTCACCCGGTGGAGGATGGGAGCCTGCGTGGCATAGGCGGACGAGGGCGGCTTGCGATTGCCAAAGCGCCCGCGCACGGCGCCTTCATAGACAGAGCCGGTGAGGTTGATGAGCAGGCTGGGACCCGTCCAGCCCACCTCGGGGCCATGACAGACGGCACAGGCCTGGCCCATGGGCTCGGAGAGTCGGCGGTCGAAGAAGAGCAGCTTGCCGAGCCGCTCCACGGGCTTCAGGCGGCCGGGCGCCGACGTGGCCTCCTCTCGCAACGTGGCCTCGAAGATGGCCGACGCCTGGAGGGACTCGGTCGTCTCCGGCGACTTCGCGTCGTCCGTGTCCCCGCTCGCGGGTGCCTTCATTGGCAACGTGCGCGGGGGCGGAGCGACTTCGCACGCCAGCGGCCCACCCAGCGTCAGCAGCAGGAACAGCTTCCAGCATGACCTCGAGCCGTGCATGTCCATCACCTCGGATTGAGAGGGGGCGGATAGGGTGGTGTCGCCACCGGCCCTCGGGCCATTGGCCGGAAGCGTTGCCGTCTGTTGGATTCCGGGGATGGGATTGCCCTTTGGATTTGGAAGGGCATACCTCCGCGGACGTGAAGGCCCCTGCCGCCCCCTACTGACGACAGGGAGCCCCCGTCGTCCGGCAAGCGACGGCGGGCCACCTGCCCGGGTCATAGGCGGCAATGTCTTCCATCCCGGATAGTCCGCCCAATCACTATCGCGACAAGGAGGGGGACGTTCATGAAGAGAGCAGGCATGCACCTGATGCTGGTGCTCGTGGCAGCGCTGTTCGCGGGCTGCGGTGCTTCATCCGAGGAGGCGGGGACGGCGCGCTTCATGGTCGCCGCGCACCAATCCCTCGCATCCGACATCACCCGCGTCGTCGTCACCTCCGGGGGAGCGGGCATTCCCTCCGTGTCGGTGGAGCTCGCGCCCACGAACGGGGTGTGGGGCGGAATCATTGGCAACATTCCGGCGGGCGCCGACCGCACCTTCCTGGCGCAGGCCTTCGATGCCGGGGGCACGTTGCGCTTCGAGGGCTCCGCCTCCGGCATCTCCATCCTCGCGGACCAGACGACCCTCGTCGCCATCACCCTCCAGCAGCTCAATCCCCCGCCGCCCTTCGAGAACGAAGCGCCCATCATCGACTTCGTAGCGGCGAACCCAAGCACCGTGGCGGCCGGAGGCACCGTCTCCCTGTATGCCTCGGCGCATGACCCGAACCCGGGTGACACGCTCGGCTACGCGTGGAGCGCCACCGGGGGCACGTTCGCATCGACCACCGAGCCCGTCACCTCGTGGACGGCGCCTGCCTCCACCGGGCTCCAGACGCTCACGTTGACGGTGACCGATTCGCGAGGCCTGGCCTCCAGCGCCCTCCTGGTCGTCAACGTCCTGCCCGAGGGCGAGGGTGAGGCCGAACTGTCCATCTTCTTCAACAGCGCGCCCCAGGTGTCCTCCATCACCGCGACGGCGACGCAACTCTCCGTCGGGCAGATGACCACGGTCTTCGCGCTGGCCACGGACCTGGACGGGGACCACCTCTCCTATTCCTGGAGTGCGTCGTGCGCGGGCACCTGGACCGACTCAAGCTCCGCCCTCGGCGAATTCACGCCCTCGCTCGTGCCGGCCGGGGCCTGCAACAACTGCCGCCTGACCGTCGCCGTGTCCGACGGGCGCGGCGGGCACACCACGGGCACCGTCGCCCTGTGTGTCAGCAACACGCCGCCCACCACGCACCTGGCGCCCGTCATCCTCCGCTCCTACCGCTCCGCGAACACCGCCGACCCGGGCGACGTGCTCACCTATGAGGTGGCCGCCAGCGACCCGCAGGGCTCCGCACTCACCTTCTCCTGGGACGCGAGCACCGGCACGTTGGGCACGCCGACCGGCGACTCCACGCACAGCCGCGTCACCTGGACGGCGCCCCCTTGCGCCAGCGGTGGCACGCCCCCGTCCATCACCGTCACCGTGACGAATGCCTTCGGCCTCACGGCCATCCGGAGCTTCGCGGTGACGGGCCTTCCGGTCTGTCCGGTGCGGGGTTGGGCCACGACGGGCTCCATGACGTCGTCACGCTACGCGTTCACGGCCACCCTGCTTCCCAGCGGCAAGGTGCTCGCCGCGGGTGGCTACAACGATGACCTCTTCGAGTTCGTCGCGACCGCGGAGCTGTATGACCCGGCCACGGGCACCTGGTGCCAGACAGGCTCCATGGCGGAGCGGCGCAACCAGCACACGTCCACGCTCCTGACCGACGGCAGGGTGCTCGTGGCCGGGGGATACCGTGGCGACGTCCTCGCGGCGGCGGAGGTGTACGACCCGGCCACGGGCCTCTGGAGCGGAACGGGCGCCCTGGCGGAAGCGCGTTATGGCCACACGGCGACGCGCCTGCCCGATGGCAGGGTGCTCGTCACAGGGGGATTCAGTCAGGGCTTTCTCGCGACAGCGGAGGTGTATGACCCGGCCACGGGCACCTGGAGCCTGACCGCGCCCATGGCCACGCGTCGCGCCTTCCACACGGCGACGCTGCTGCCTGACGGCAAGGTGCTCGTCGCGGGCGGGGACGACAATGAAGTCCCCCGTACGACGTCGCAGCTGTACGACCCGGCCACGGGCACCTGGAGCGCTCCGAGCACCATGGTCGCCGCGTTCATCGGTCACACCGCGACGCTGCTGCCCGATGGCAGGGTGCTCGTCGTGGGAGAACCGACGGCGGAGCTGTACGACCCGGCCACGGACACCTGGAGCCAGACCGGCGCCCTCGCCACGCCTCGCATCTCGCACACGGCGACGCTGCTGCCCGAGGGCAAGGTGCTCATCGCCGGAGGACTCCAGTTCATCAACGGCGTTCCCATCTATCTCGCATCAGCGGAGGTGTACGACCCGGGCCCGGGCACCTGGACTCCCACCGAATCCATGTTCACCGCCCGCGACCTCCACGTCGCGACGCTGCTGCTGGACGGCAGGGTGCTCGTGGCGGGCGGCCTCAATGACAGCCGTGTTCACGGCGCGGCGGAGCTGTACGGCCCGACGGGCCCCTGGCACCGGACGGACTCCATGAGCTCGTCACGCTACGCGGCCCCGGCGACGCTGCTGCCCAACGGCAAGGTGATGGTCGCGGGTGGCTACAGCAGCTCCATCTTCGGATATCTCGCGACGGCGGAGCTGTACGACCCGGCCTCGGGCACCTGGGCCCCCACGGGCACGCTGGCCGAGCCTCGCTCCCAGCACACGGCGACGCTGCTGAACGATGGCAGGCTGCTGGTCGCGGGGGGACTCGCGAGCGACATCCTCGCGACGGCGGAGGTGTATGACCCGGCCTCGGCCTCCTGGAGTGGGACCGGTTCCCTGAGAAGAGGCCGCTGGCTGCACACCGCGACCCTGCTGCCCGACGGGAAGGTGCTCGTGACGGGAGGAGGCGGTGACAACGGCACCCTGGCGAGCGCGGAACTGTACGACCCGGCCACGGGCACCTGGAGCCCGACCGCCCCCATGGCCACGCGTCGCTCCGAGCACACGGCGACGCTGCTGCCCGACGGCAAGGTCCTCGTCGCGGGGGGGCACGACGGCACCGTCAATATCGCGACGGCGGAGCTGTACGACCCGGCCACGGGCACCTGGAGCGCGACGGGGTCCATGAGCACCGCGCTCCCCCGTCACACCGCGACGCTGCTGCCCAACGGCAAGGTCCTCGCCGTGGGCGGCCTGGTGGCGGAGCTGTACGACCCGGCCACGGGCACCTGGAGCGTGACGGGCACCCTGGCCAGGGCCCGTGCCGGCCACACCGCGACGCTGCTGCCCGGCGGCAAGGTCCTCGTCGCCGGGGGCACCTACACCGAGGGCGTTCCCGACCGGACGTCCGAGCTGTACGACCCGGCCTCGGGCACCTGGAGCGCGGCCGGCTCCATGGCGCAAGCCCGCTTCAACCACACGGCGGCGCTGCTTCCCGACGGCAGGGTGCTCGTCACGGGGGGCATCGACGATCAGACCCACACCGACCTCGCGACGGCGGAGCTGTACGGCCCCACCTGAACGCTCCGCTCCGCCGCGGGCCTCTCCTGGACACGTGAGCGCGGACGTCCGTACTGGAGAGGCGCCTGCCGCCCATCCCTCCCGCGCGGTCGGACTGTCACGCCCCGGCGGACGCACTGCCCCCGCCGGGGGGAGGAGCCACCCGAAGCACTGTGGCTAGCATCTCCGCCAGTGGCCGGAAGCCTCCGGTCCAGGGAGGCAACATGCAGCAGACTCGCGGAGTCGTGGTCGCCGTGACCCTCGTCACATTGCTGACGGGAGTGCCCACCGCCCAGGCCAGTGACCCGGTGCGGTCCGCCGTGGATGCCCAGGTTGCGTTCAACCCCGGAGGCGGCGACGTCCATTGCGGTGACACCCTCACCCAACACACGAAGCTCACGCACGATCTCGACTGCCCGGCCACGGCCCCCTTCGCGCTCCGGGTCGCCGGCGATGGCATCGTCCTCGATCTTGGCGGACACACCGTCCGCCGCACCGGTCCGGAGCCATTGAGTTCGAGGGGGATCCTGGTCGAGGCCAACAGCATGGTGCGCAACGGCACCGTTCGCGGCTTCTTCATCGGGATCGTGAGCCAGCCGGGGACCGGCCAGCTGCGGCTGCACAAGCTCGCCCTCCTCGGCAACGGGTTCGCCGTCGTGAACCGGAGCTCCACGCGCTTCCTCATCACGGAGTGCTTCGTGAGCGGGAACGGCACCGGGCTGACCGGCGAGGTCGAGATGTCCAGCGGCTCGTTTGACGTGAGGGCTTCGGTCTTCACCCACAATGAGCATGCAGCATTCTTGTATTACCACTCCCTCGACGTGCTCGACTCCATCTTCACGTCCAATGGAGATGTCTTCAATTGCGTGGATGGCAATGTCCGCTTCAGGTCGAGCACGCTCGCTTGGAACACCGCGGTGGGCGGGAGCCAGGCGGACCTCGTGGGCCCCCTCTTCTGCAGCGAGTTGCGGTTCGAGAACACGCTCATCGCGAACAACGCCGCGCTCGCGACCACTCTGGAGTGGCAGCCGCTCAAGCTCTCGATGATCAACTCGTGGGTCGTCAGCAACGGCACGGGTCTCCAGGCCGCGATCGAAACGGTCTACATCGACGGCAATACCTTCTTTGACAACGCCGGCGGCCTGACCCTGTCCGACCGCCCGGCGTACGTCCCCTACCCGCTCATTGGCATCGTCCGCGGCAATCAATTCCTGAGCAACGACGGCGACGGCCTCCGGGTTCCGGAGCCCAACACCCCCACGCTGATCCGCAACGTCGCCTTGCACAACACGGGCTTTGGCATCTACGCGCCGACTGCCTTCGACGGAGGAGGGAACGTCGCGCGGGACAATGGCGCGGGCAACTGCGTGGGCATCCACTGCGCCCCCTACTGACGCCAGGAACTGTTTCGATTTGGAGTTTCCGATTCGTCGGATGCGCCCCGGGATATCGACATGGCACGGAGGTCCTACTAGGAAGGAACACCGACCATGAGCCCCACGAACGACCCGAAGAACCCGGGTTCAACCCCGGGCACCGAAGACGACGCCGCAGTGAGGGACGCATTCACGGTCGTGCGCGCGGGGGACGCCAGCAAGCTGCGCGAACTGCTCGACGCCGGGCTCCCCGTGGGGGTGCGCAACGAGCGGGGGGACTCGCTCCTGATGCTGGCCAGCTACCACGGCCACGTGGAGGCCACGCGCCTGCTGCTGGAGCGCGGCGCGAACCCGGAGCAGCCCAACGGCGCCGGACAGACGCCCCTGGCCGGCGCGGCCTTCAAGGGCAACGAGGCCATCGCCACGGTGCTCCTGGACGCTGGCGCGGACGTGGACGGCACGGGCCCGGATGGCCGCACGCCGCTGATGTTCGCGGCCATGTTCGACAAGCTGGAGATGATGGAGCTGCTCATCCAGCGCGGCGCGGACCACAGAGCCCGGGACGCGGACAAACGCACCGCGCTGGACTACGCGCGCTCCATGGGTGCGGCGCGCGCGGCCGAGCGGCTGGACCCGAAGCCCTGAGCCTCCCCGGGGCTCAAGCGTTCGTGTGGCCCCAGGCGTTCTCGGACGGCCTTCCCCGGCCGTCCCCGCCCCGGGCCGTCGTCTCCTCCCTCAGCGAGGTGACGGCCTCCACGATGTGCCCGGCGTCGATGCCCGCGGCGTTCAGCAGCTCCGCGGGCTTGCCGGAGCCGGGCATCTTCGTCACCGCGAGCCGCACCACGATGGGCAGCTGCTCGCGCTCACCGGTGAAGGCCTCCAGCACCGCGTCCGCCAGGCCCCCTTCCGCCCAGTGGTCCTCCACCACGATGAGCCGCCCCAGCGTCTCGCGCGCGGCCTTGCGCAGCGTCTTCGCGTCCACCGGCTTCACTGAGTACAGGTCGATGACGCGCACCGCGATGCCGTCCTTCTTCAGCGCTTCGTAGGCCTTGAGCGCTTCGTGCAGCGTGATGCCGGCGGCCACCACCGTCGCCACGTCCTCATCGGACTGGCGCACCACCTTGCTGCCGCCAATGGGGAAGTCCTCCGTCGCGGGGTAGAGCACCGGCGTCTTCTCGCGGGTGCTGCGCAGGTAGGTGATGCCCTGGCGCTCCAGCACCTGCGCCAGCAGCTTCGCGGTCTGGTTCGCGTCGCTCGGGTAGAGCACCGTGCTGCCGCCCACCGCGCGCATCATCGCCAGGTCCTCCAGCGCCATCTGCGACGGGCCGTCCTCGCCAATGGACACGCCCGCGTGGCTGCCGCACAGGTGCACCGTGGCGTTGGAGATGGCCGCCATGCGCACCTGATCATAGGCGCGCGACAGGAAGGCCGCGAAGGTGCTGACGAAGGCCTTCTTGCCCAGCACCGCCATGCCCACCGCGCTGGACACCATGTTCTGCTCCGCGATGAACATCTCGAAGTAGCGCTTCGGGTGCGCCTTCTGGAACTCGTTCGAGTACGTGGAGTTGGACACCTCCGCGTCCAGCGCCACCACGTCCGGCCGGGCGTTGCCCAGCGCCAGGAGCGCGTCGCCATACGCCTTGCGCGTGGCCTCCTTCTGGCCGACCTCGTACGTGGGCAATTGCAACGGCGAGGCCTTGTCCTGGACGGTGGCCTTCAGCGCTTCTGGCTTCTTCACCTGGACGCGGACGTCACGCTCCCCGCCCAGCTCGCGGATGGCGTCCTTCGCCTTGTCCTCCGGCAGCGGCTTGCCGTGCCAGCCATCGTGGTTGGCGATGAGCGAGGAGCCGCGCCCCTTCTCCGTCTTGCAGATGAGGCAGGTGGGTTGGCCCTTCTTCGCCTGCGCTTCGGCGAAGGCCCGGTCGATGGCGTCCAGGTCATGGCCGTCCAGCGTGACGGCGTTCCACCCGAAGGCGCGGACGCGGGCCGCGTAGGCCTCCAGGTTCCAGCCCAGCTCCGTCTCGCGGCTCTGTCCCAGGCGGTTCACGTCGATGATGGCGCACAGGTTGTCCAGCCCGTAGTGGCCGGCCTTGTCGAACGCCTCCCACACGGAGCCCTCCGCCGTCTCGCTGTCGCCCATGAGCACGTAGGTGCGGAAGGGCAGCCCGTCCATCCTCGCGCCAAGCGCCATGCCCACGCCCACGGCCAGGCCCTGCCCGAGCGAGCCGGTGGCCACGTCCACGAGCGGCAGCACGTGCGGGTTCGGGTGCCCCTCCAGCCGGCTGCCGAACTTGCGCAGCGAGAGCAATTCCCGGTCGTCGATGGCGCCCGCCGCCTTGAAGGCGGAGTAGAGGACCGGGCAGGCGTGGCCCTTGGAGAGCACGAAGCGGTCGTTGTTGGGGGCCTTCGGCTGTTGGAAGTCGAAGCGCAGGTACTTCTGGAATAGCACGGCCATGATGTCCGCCGCGGACATGGACGAACTGGGATGGCCCGAGCCCGCCGCCGTGGTGCAGCGGATGCTGTCGATGCGCAGCTGCGCCGCGAGGTCCGCCAAGGTGTCCGCCATCGTTTCGCTCCCGGGTTGGGGGGCCAGGGGTGTGCCCCCGCTACTGTGTTGACTGCCCCGGCTTGCGAGAAGCGTTGCCCCCCGCCGGCCCTGTTCACAGGCAGAATCCGCGAGTGCCTGCCCGCCCGGCCGGACGTGGGCGACAGGGCATGCGCAAATTGAAGCAACGCCATCTGGGAGCCTTGTGCCCCCACCGGGAGAATCCATGAATCCGCTGCGACAGCTCGCCGAGTTCGGCCAATCCGTCTGGGTGGACAACCTCCAGCGCAGCTACATCACCAAGGGCACGCTGAAGAAGTTCATCGAGGAGGACGGGCTCAAGGGGCTCACCTCCAACCCGACCATCTTCCAGAAGGCCGTGTCGGGCAGCGACGACTACCAGGACCTCTTCGACGCGGCGAAGGGCAAGGGCCTCTCCGGCAACGACCTCTACGAGCAGCTCGCCGTGCGCGACGTGCAGGGCGCCGCGGACCTCCTCAAGTCCGTGTACGACGCGACGAAGGGCCAGGACGGCTACGCGTCGCTGGAGGTGTCCCCCCGGCTGGCGCTGGACACGCACGGCACGCTGGAGGAGGCGCGGCGGCTGTGGAAGACACTGTCGCGGCCCAACGTGATGATCAAGGTCCCGGGCACCGTTCCGGGCCTGCCGGCCTTCGAGCAGCTCACCGCCGAGGGCATCAACGTCAACGTGACGCTGCTCTTCAGCCAGGAGCGCTACAAGGAGATCGCCGAGGCCTACGTCTCCGGCCTGGAGAAGCTCGCCGCGTCCGGCGGGGACGTGAGCCGCGTGGCGAGCGTGGCGTCGTTCTTCATCAGCCGCATCGACGCCATCGTGGACAAGGAGATTGAGAAGAAGCTGAAGGCGGGCGCCACGCCGGAGCAGCAGAAGGCGATGGAGGGATTGAGCGGCAAGGTGGCCATCGCCAACGCGAAGCTCGCCTACCGCACCTTCAAGGAGGTCTTCGGGAGCTCCCGCTGGAAGGCGCTCGCGGCGAAGGGCGCGAAGGTGCAGCGCGTGCTCTGGGCGAGCACCAGCACCAAGAGCCCGAAGCTGCGCGACGTGCTCTACGTGGAGGAGCTCATCGGCCGCGACACGGTGAACACCATGCCGCCCGCCACCATCGACGCGTTCCGGGACCACGGCAAGGTGCGCCCCAGCCTGGAGGAGGACCTGCCCGGGGCGGAGGCGACGATGCGCCAGTTGGAGGCGGCCGGCATCTCCATGAAGACGGTGACGGACGAGCTGTCCACCGACGGCATCCGGCTGTTCTCCGAGTCCTTCGACCAGCTGCTCGGCGCGGTGGGCGACAAGCTGAAGAAGACGTAGGAATCGGCCTTCTGCCCGGCGGTCAGGCTGACGCCGGGCGGAACAGGGTCTCGACCTGGAGCGCGATCTCGACAGCCTTCGGCCATCCCATGCTGAGGTACGCATCCAACGCCCGGAGGTAGTCGGCTCGGAAGTCCGTACGCACCGCGAGGGCGCCGTCGTCATCCGC
Organism: Corallococcus sp. AB011P; assembly: GCF_003611605.1. Classification (NCBI taxonomy): domain Bacteria; kingdom Pseudomonadati; phylum Myxococcota; class Myxococcia; order Myxococcales; family Myxococcaceae; genus Corallococcus; species Corallococcus sp. AB011P. Next base: position 1,064,247 of record NZ_RAVX01000001.1, on the reverse strand, counting down.
GAAGACACGGGCGAGCAACTCGACCGCGAGGTCCGCCGCTTCCCGGTCACTCAGCTGGCCTCGGCTCATGGCCCCCTCGACGTAACGCCTCAACCAGTGGAGCGTGCGAGGTGCGTCCAGGTGAGCGCAGAACGAGAGCCCCTTGACGAGTGCGCGAGCCGTGAACGGCGAGAGCCGCTCCAGGAGCAATTCCAAAATCGGCTCGACGCGCCTCCACCAGGCACGCATGGCCTCCGCCTGGGACGCGAAGCCCGCCATCGGAGCCTCCGCCCCTCCAACCGAGAGATCCTCGTAGAGCGGGTCGCCCTTCTCCTCATCTTCGTCCAGAGGCACGAGGCGCAACCTCGCTGCGAGGTCTGGATCCTGGGTGCGCAACCATCGCATGGAAGCCCGGCAGAACTTGCCCGCGACTCCCTGGAAGCACTCCTCAAGGCGTTCACGCCACAAGTCGGCCCCCCAGGAGGTCGTGAGGACGCGGGGCGGCTGCCATTCAGGGGAATCAGCCCTCAACTCACCCAGGCAGCTCTTGAGGACACCAAGGAGGAGGGCCTGGGCGCGCTCCACGATTTCAGGTCTTCGAACCAACTCCGGGCGCTTTCGCGGGAGTCCTTCCGGGAGGACCACCCGAGTGGTCTGCCACAACACGTACTGGAGCTCCACGGCTCCATCCCGAGGCCCCTCCAGAAGGCGGGAGAGCTCCTCTTCCACCCAGGCCGGCGCAAGAACACAGTGAAGCATGCCGAGTGCTGCTCCCGCTGTCTTCCGAAGATCGAAGTGAGTATCCCGCTCTTCCTCACGACGTAGACGTGCTTTGTAGAGAAGTGCCTTCAACAGCGCGTCCGCACGGGTCGCATCCCGACCGCGGAGGTGCAGTTGCCAGGTGTCTATGAGGAGTCGATAGAGCAGCTCCGTGCCATCCCTCCGAAGGCCTACCTCCTCCACCCACTCCTCGAGCGACTCGAAGACGAGGGATGGAAAGGGCTCCAACAGGCGCCAGAGATACGACCCCAGCATCTGGCGTACCTTCCCGCGAGGGCTCCGAGCCACGCGACGCAATGCTTCTGCATGAGGGGACAGGCTCCCCGCGCGTAGCGCCAGGCCAATGAGGCCCCGGGCCGCGCTGGACTGAGCATCTCCGGGCTCCGCGCCAAACGCGTAAAGCCCCTTGGCGTTGGGATCAGAGGGCGAATCCAGTGCCTCCTCGAAGCGGGCAGTCATCTCCGCCATCTGCAGGTCATCCAGGACGACCCTGGCATGCGCCAGCTCCGACAGGGCATGAAGGACATATCGTCGGACGACGTCAACCAGCACGGGTTCCACGGAAGATGGAGCCGCCGCCATACGGGCTTCCGCCTCTCGGACGACACGAAAGACTTCTGCCACCTCCGCGCCAGGGTTCTCGAAGGCGAGGATCTCACGAAGCGCGTCACCCACCTCGATGAGGGGTCCGTGCCCGGGACGGTCTATGTCGACGTGCCTGTTCGCGAGCAGGTCCTTCATGGTCTCGGGAATCGGAAGGATGGTGGGAACAGGAACGTCCTCATCGACGTCCGCGTTCCTCGAACCCAAGCCTTTGCTCAGGCGCAGCGCCTGCTCTCCCAGATGCTCCTGGGGAATTCTCCGAAGGAGAGTCGCCCTGGCTCGTTTGATTTGACGGAGCCGGGTCCGTGCGCCCCTGCCCACTTCGCCTCGGATTCCAAGAATCACGGCCTCAATGCGATGGAGGTCTTCCGGCGCCAGCTCGTAGCTGACAGTCTCCAGGGCCCTCCGGGCGAACCGATGAGTGCCTCGCCCCACGAGGACTGCGGGAGCCAGGAGCAACTCCAGGCACCTCCTCCCCAGGAACTCAGGAGCCTCTCTCATGGCAGCGAGAACCTGACACCAGAGACTCGCCTGGTCGTTCTCATGGAGGAGGACCGACCAGACCCGGGTGAATACCTCTTGTCCGTTTGCACCTTTCGCCAGCGCTACGAGCTGATCCCGCCAGCTCTCAAGGAGTTCGTTCGGGTTCTCCGTGTTGAGATTGATGGAGGTCCAGCACCAGCGCCAGTAGCCATCTTCCACCATCCGCCGCTCCTGGCCCGCCAGCTTGAGCGTCTCGAAAGGCTGACTGTGCGAACCGCGGTCGTGCCTCTTCGAGAATCGACGTGCCACGTGAAGCACGGCCCGGGTCGCCTCTTCGGGAGAGACTCTGAAGAAAGAAGGAAAGTCTCGGTTGAGCTGGAACCTGGCGCCCTCTCCACTGGCGCCCCATGGCGCGACCTGTTTCGTAAGCGCCTCCGCCCCGGAGAGCGTCCGCGCCTCCCAGCACCCGAACGCCACCTCATAGAGCCAGCGCGCCAGGCGTGCGTCTCCGCGCGCGATGTCACCGAGGTGGTTCGCGAGCTCGCTCAACGCAATGGCAGGCCGGGTCTCCAGTCCCTCTTCAACGAGGAGCTCACGGATGAAGTCACGGGAACGCTCCGGGGCTGAGGAGAACGTCCGGCAGATCCATCCGAGCATTGGACGCGGAGCTTCGCCCCAGGGGTCCTGACGGCTCCGCTCGTCCGCCAGGAGGATCGCGGCAGCGTTCATGAGCCCACGTGCCTCGTCTCCCAGGCTCTCGAGGTGCGCGTCCGCGGTGGCCAGGAGCAACTGGCAGGCCTCCAAGAGCTCCGGTCCCGACGCGCGCACCAACTGCTGTGCCAGGCGGAGCCACCATGCGCCTTCTCCCTGCGGGAAGCGGCGAGGCAACATGACGAAGGCAGCCCCGATGGCCACTCCCTTGAGCGCACGCGCCCAATCCTCCTCGTCACGGCCCGGGCCCAAGGCGCCCCGCATGAGCGGGTCGAGTTCTGCCTCGGTCTTCGCCTCCTCCGCGATGACCACGTAGGCCGAAAGCCGGTGCAGTCCCGAGACCCTGGCGCGCTCGAGCTCGAGCAGCAGATCCCAGAAGTCGAGCCGCCCCCTCACCCAGGTGTACCGCAGGAACAACACCAGGCTGGGGCGCAGCATGAGCGGCCAGGCCTCATCCGAGACCAGCTCGGCGGTCAGCCGCTTGCGACGGCGGCGCACGAAAAGCCGCTCGGCGGCATAGTCGAAGAAGAGGTGGTGCGAGAACTCGACACGCTCCACCTCGGGGAGCCGTCCGGGAATGAGCGGCGGATGGCGGATGAGCCCGGTACTCAAGAGGACATCGAGCACGGGTGTCGGTAGCGCTCGCGGAGGTATCTGCAGTGTGCGCTCATGGACCATCTGATCCACCAACGCCGTGAGCCCGGCTTCGAGTTCGGCGTGCTGGGGGTGATCCAGGATGCGCCGCTCCCAGTAACGCTCGAACAGCTCCGCCTGTGTCGAAATCCCAGAGAGCGCCGTGGGCTCCTGCCCCTCATCGAGCATCTGGCAGAGCAGATCCAGGCTGAAGAGGTTCCGGATGACGGACCTCAGCGCGGGAGCATGAGTCAACACGCGTCCCAGCACCGGGAAGGCCGTCAGGACCTGCTGTAACTCTTGCTCGCTGAGCACATCGATGAGGAGCGCGTTCACCCGAGGCCCCAGCACAGCCGATGCGTCGGGAACGCCCTCCTCGGAGTCCAGCCACTCTGGCTCCCGGGCGAAGCACTGCTTGAGCCAGCTCGCGTACTGGGCATCCACCCGGCGGATGGAGACGACCACGCGCACTCCCGCGCCGCGGGCCTGTTTCAGCAGCTTCTGGTAGGCGTTCTGGGCACTGGCATCACGGACGCCATCCAGCCCATCGACGATGAGGGTGATGCCCCCGGTGGCCCGCGCCTCGCTGAAGAGACCACTCCAGGAGTGCTGAAGCATGAGCGTGGCGCCCATGCGCATGGGAGTGGGCCCCATCAGGGAGTCCGCGGCCCAGTACCAGACACGCTGCTCGCGCTTGCGCAGCTGACGAGCCAATTGGAGGAGACAGCCGGTCTTGCCCGTACCCGCGTCCCCGACCACCACGAACGAGGCTTCCGGTGCGTCCAGCAAGGCGCGGAGCGCGGGCCGCTCGAGCGAGAAGGTCCTCCCCAGTTGGAGGCGGGAGCGTCCCTCCTGCTCATGCGCGGCGAGCTCATCCTGTGAGAACTTGTCCAGGCGATCAAAGTCCCGCCAGTAATCACTCCCCTCCCGAAGTGAGACCTTCTCGGCCAATACCTTGCGGAGTGAGCTGCGGTCATGGAAACGCCGTTCCGCCAGGAGATCATCCGCGCAGCGGTGAAGGAGCGCCATGGCCGTGGGCGCTTGCCATGACTCTGAGAGGAGCCCGTACTGGAGGGCATCTTGAGCGCTCAGGAAGTCTGCTTCTCCTTCCGCCAGCCGGAGCTGTGCCACACACACCTGTCGAAGCAGGTGCTGTCGTAGAGTGCCCAGCGCCGCGAGTGAGTACTTCCCGGCAAGCCGATCCAGGATCGAGGTGATGTTTTCGGCCAGCTCGTGCTCCCGGGCGTTGGTCGCGGCCGCCACCAGGGCCTCTCCGTCCGCCAGGGAGCGGTAGCGGTCTAGGAGCTGGACGAGGCGAGTGAGCGTTCCATTGTGCTCCTCGTAGAAGAGGACATAGCGGCGCTCCCCCGTCTCCCCTGCGTCCGCCTGGGACTGCCGTGCGAACTGCAGCAGGACGGAGCCCCACTCACTGTCTTCGGACACTCCCACCTTGAGCGACCGCTTGCACTGCCCATAGAGACGTGCGCCGCCAGACAGCTCGACCCGGATGTCGTCGATTGCGTCTCCACTCTCCCCGGCAAGCCGCTCCGCGACACAAGCCCCCACCAGCCCGAACCGGGCGCCCAGGCGCGTGCCCAGGAGGATCCGCGTCATCCACCAGGCAGCCACCCGGGCCTGGAAGCGCTGACCTCCAGCCATGGCGCTACCACCGGCATCGCTGCGCTCCGTCCGTTCCATGGGCTCCCGACTGTAGCGCTCGGCAAGCCAGACGAGTGAGTCGATGTCGGCGGGATCGCATGCGTGAGGACTCGGCGCATCGCGTTCTCCGGGCATCATCCCCTGGCGGCTCCCCCTGGGGCGGGCAGCCCGGAGGCCCCGGGAACACTCCCACGACCTCCCGGCCCCATTGGAAGGCAATGCCTTGCACTCCACCCGTCCCGCCGCGTTTCACGGGTGGAGGCAAAAGCCTCACGGGTCTACCGGTAGGTGTCCAGGTAGGCGCGGTGGCTGCTGGAGAACTCGAAGTTCGTGAACGCGTCCCAGTTGATGGACCAGGTCATCAGCCCCTTGAAGCCTGGGTAGCCGCCGGACTGGCGCAGCACGTAGGTGCCGCCGAAGGACTGGCCCTTCATCAGGTAGTCCAGCGCCTTCTGCACGTTGGCGGGCGTGGTGTAGCCACCGCCCGCGGCCTGCGGCGAGGACGGCAAACCGATGATGACCTGCTCCGGCCGGAGCGCGGGGAAGACGGCGCTCGCGTTGCCGCCCACGGGGAAGCCCTGGAGCAGCATCTCCGCCATGGCCACGTGGAAGTCCGGCGTGGACTGCGCATACGCGCGGCCGTCCAGCCCCATCACGGTGCCGGTGTTGTAGTGCTGCACGTGCAGGTACGTCAGCCGGTCGCGCAGCGCGTAGATGACGGGGAGGTAGGCGCCCCACGGGCCGCCATACGCCGCGTAGCCGCCCTGCACGTAGGCGGTCTCCGGCGCCATGGTGAGCAGGAAGCCCGCGCCGTTGTCGTTGAGCAACTGGCGCGTGCCGGCGATGAGGTGCTGGATGCGGGGCGTGGTGGGGTTGCGGAAGTCGGTGTCCCCGCCGTTGAGCGACAGCGACGCGCCCTCCAGGTCCAGGTCCAGGCCGTCAAAGCCATACGTGTTGATGAGCCCCTGCATGCTGGAGAGGTGTTGGCGGCGAGCCCGGTGACGGTGGCGCTCGTCGTGGTGGAGGTGACGGACGCGGAGGCGCCGTTGTTGACGAAGACCTCGTAGCCGGTGACGCCCACGTTGTCGGTGGACGCGCTCCAGGTCAGCGACACGCTGTCATACGTCTTGGAGGGTGAACCGACGCCGGAGGGCGCGGTGGGGGCCTGCGTGTCGGTGGGAGGATTGCCGGTGCGCTCCAGCCACAGGGCGAGCACGTTGGGCGGCTCCCAGCCCACCAGGGACGTGTGCGACTGCCGGCAGTCGTAGCCCTTCCCTCCATAGGACGCGATGTCGCCCACGGCGTACGCGACGCCTGGGGCCCAGGCGCCCCGGTCCGCGGCCAGGGCCAGGGTGGGAAGAATCAGCAGAAGCACGGCGAGGGCCGCGCGGGACGACGAACGAGGGGGATGCATTGGGGGAAAAGCCTCCCGGAAATGGGTCCGGGACACAGGGAGGGCAGACCCCGCGGAAGCGGGTCAAAGACCCTGAAAGAATTCCCCGAGCGGTTCTGGAAGGTTGGTCAGCGAACGGAGGAGCTCGCCCCTGGGCTCAAGGTGTCCAGCCATTGTCCCAAGGTTCTAATGTCCGTCCTCATGAAGTTTCTAGGTGAGTTGGACGAGGCCTCTCTCGCGCGGACCCAGCGGTGCAACCGTCGCCTCGCGGATCCGAACCGGCTGCAGGCCATCCGGGACACCGGGTTGATGGACACGCCCCAGGAGGAGGCCTTTGACCGCCTCGCCCGGCTGGCGGCGCAGCTGCTCAACGTCCCGCTGACCATCATGTCGCTGGTGGACTCGAACCGGCAGTTCTTCAAGGCGGACTTCGGCCTGCCCTCGCCCTTCCGGGAGACGCGGACGCTGCCCATCGACGCGTCGCTGTGCCGCTACACGCTCGAGGGGGAGCCCATCATCTCCTCGAACGCGCCCGCGGATCCGTTCCTGAAGTTCCATCCGTCCACCGGACCCTGGGGCATCGTCGCCCTCATCGTGCTGCCGTTGATCAATCCGGACGGGCACGTGCTGGGGACCTTCTGCTGCATCCAGCCCACGGTGCGTGAGTGGACCGCGCAGGACCACCTGATCATGAAGGAGATGACGGCCTCCATCATGACGGAGATCAACCTCCGCGATCAGATCCGCAAGCTGAAGGCCGAGCAGCGGATGCGGGACACGTTCGTCGCGGCGCTCACGCACGACCTGCGCACGCCCCTGACGGCGTCGAAGCTGAGCGTGCAGCTGATGGGCAGGCGCCACGCGGACCTGCCGAGCGTCCAGTCCTCCGTGGCCCGGGTGTCGGCGAGCCTGGACCGCGCGGAGCGGATGATCCAGAACCTGCTGGACGCCAGCCGCATCAAGGCCGGCAAGCTGGTGGCGCTGGAGGTGAAGGATTGCGACCTCCACGCGGTCGCGGCCCAGACGCTGGACGAGCTCTCGGCGGTCTACCCGGAGCGCTTCGTGCTGAAGGCGGAAGGCCTGTTCACGATGCGGGCGGATCCGCTCGGGCTGCGCCGCATCGTGGAGAACCTGGCCTCCAACGCGGCGAAGTACGGCGCGCCGGGCACCCCGATTGAAGTCCGGCTGGAGCGGCATGAAAGCCAGGTGAGGCTCCAGGTGCGCAACCAGGGCACGCCCATCGCCGCGGAGGATCAGCAGACCATCTTCGAGCCGTTCCATCGCACCCAGTCCGCGACGGAGAGCGCGGAGAAGGGCTGGGGACTGGGGCTGCCGCTGGTGCGGGGCCTGGCCGAAGCGCACGGCGGCAAGGCCACCGTGACGAGCAGCGCCGAGGAGGGGACCTGCTTCACCATCACCCTTCCGCTCGACGCGAGCACGAGGCAGAGGCTCTCCGCGTAGGGGTTGGGGAGCGCGCCTCGCGCTATCCTTTCCCCATGGCCACTCCCGATCCTTACGACGCCATCTCCACGCAGGAGCTGGCCCTCCTCCAGCTGAAGGAGGACAGGACCTGGGCCGCGTACGAGGCTGGGCCGCGTACGAGGCGCTGCGAAAGCGGGACCGAGAGGAGGTCTTCGAGGCCGCCGTGCAACTGCTGCGGTCTCCCTCCGCGCGGGAGCGAGCCCTGGGTGCGGATCTCCTCGTCCAGGCGACCGGCTACGACGAGGAGGCACGCCTTGAACGCGGGGCGCGGTCCGCGGATGTCCTCCTGGCCGCGATCCCCACCGAGCCGGATGCCAGCGTCCTCCGGGCGATGGGCCACACCCTGGGCTACCTCGCCGACGCCCGGGCGGTGCCCGTGCTGCGGGCGTTGAAGGACCACCCGGATTCCCGGGTCCGGCTGGGAGTCGCCTCGGGTCTGTCGCAGCACCAGGACCCCGTGGCCCTCCAGACCTTGCTCGAACTCTCCCGGGACACGGACGCGTCCGTGCGCGAGGAGGCAATCTCCGCCCTCTCCCTCAAGGACGAGGACGCGGTGGATTCTCCAGAGCTGCGGGAGGCGTTCTTGGACCGGCTCTCGGATGAAGTCACCGACATCCGGACGGACGCCTTGGTCGGGCTGGCCCGGAGGAAGGACCCTCGTGTGCGGGAGCCCCTCCGCCGCGAGTTGGAGCGGCAGCCCACCACATCCACCGCCATCGAGGCCGCGAGGTACCTGGAGGACGCCTCGTTCCTGCCGCTGCTCCTCGCGGTCCGAGAAGCCACCCGCCCGATGGACGATGTCTTCGAAGACGCCATCGACTTCGCCATTGATTGCCTGGGAGGGCGCGCGCCATGAAAGACCACTCCATCCAGGAGTTGATTGCCCTCGCGTTGCAGGGCGACGAGGAGGATGAAACGGCCTGGGAGGCCATCCGCGAGTTGCACGACCGGGGCGGCGACGAGGTGTTCGAGGCCGCCGTCAGGTTGCTGCACTCCGCTTCTTCACGCGAGCGTGGACGCGGCACGGACATCCTCGCGCAACTGGGCGGGCGGAAACGCAGCGACGCACTCATGACGAAGTGCGCGGATGCAATCCTGTCCGCGCTCGCGACCGAGCAGGATGCCGACGTCCTGGGTTCAATGGGTGTAGCCCTGGGGCACCTCCGGGATGCCCGAGCGGTTCCCGCCCTTCAGCCCCTGAAGGACCACCCGGACGAGGACGTCCGGATGGGGGTGGTCATGGGGATGATGCCCCACCGGGATCCGGTCGCGATCCAGACCTTGATTGAGCTCTCCCGAGACAGCGACGAGGACGCCCGCAACTGGGCGACCTTCAGCCTGGGCAGCCAGGCAGAGGAAGTGGACACGCCCGAGCTTCGGGACGCGTTGTTCGACCGGCTCACTGAGTCCGACATGGAGCTTCGCGGCGAGGCCCTGGTCGGACTGGCGCTGCGCAAGGACCCGCGTGTCCTGGAGCCGCTGCGCCGCGAGCTGGAGAGCAGCGAGGTCGTCGTCCTGGCCGTCGAAGCCGCGGAGAAGTTGGAGGACACCTCGCTGCTGCCGCTGCTCCTTCGCCTCCGGGACCGAGCCGGCGATGCAAACAGCTACTTCCGCAGCGTCCTCGCTGACGCCATCGGCCACCTGGAAGCACTCGCCTGAGCAATGCCTGTGCCGGACCGGTCTCCTTGGAAATCCCAGGACTTCCAGACGTGAGGGGGTACGCCTCCCGCAGGGAACCTGACCTCTCCACAGGACAGGAAGCGTGCACACGCCCCACGTGTGCCTTGCGGTGCGGCGGTGGGTGCACTAGCCATCGGGGGACGAGGGCCGACGGCGCCGACCGCTCGGGTCCTCCGAGGATGACTTTATGGCCCAGCGCCGCCCGACCCGACCTTCCGCCTCCTCCGATTCGTCCAAGTCCCGCAGTGCCGCTGGCAAGGCCGCCACGAAGCCCGGGGGCCGTCCCGCCGGGGGCAAGGCCCCTGCCCCGGCGAAGAAGGCCGTGGTCGCGAAGCCGGTGGCGCAGGCACTGAAGACCGCGGCCTCGAAGCTGAAGCAGGTCGCGAAGGCGGTGAAGGGCGCGGCGGCGAAGGCACCGGCCTCCAAGGCAAAGCCTGTCGCGAAGCCCACCGTGAAGGCGGCTCAGGCTTCGAAGACTTCCGCATCGAAGGCCGCACAGGCTCCGAAGACTTCCGCATCGAAGGCTGCACAGGCTCCGAAGACTTCCGTGGCGAAGTCGGGTGCTCAGGCTACGAAGGCGCCTGCCGCGAAGTCCGCGACTCATGCGCCGAAGTCCTCCGCCGTGAAGCCGGGCGGTGCGACGGCGCTGAAGACGCCGGCCGCGAAGTCCGCACAGGCTCCGAAGGCGCCCGCGGCGAAGTCCGTCGCGCCGCCGCCTACCGCGAAGCCGGGCGCACAACCGTCGAAGCTGCCTGCCGTTGCGAAGGCTGCGGAGCAGACTTCGAAGACGCCTGTCACGAAGCCCGCCTCGGCCGAGGAAGGCCCCAAGGCCGATGCATCGAAGTCCTCCGAAGTGGCTACGGAGCCAGCTTCGACCAAGAAGGGCTCAAAGGCCTCCGCGTCAAAGGCTGCCCAGGAGCCTGCATCGACCGAGGAGAGCCCGAAGGCTTCCGCGCCGACGCCCTCCGAACAGCCTCCCCAAGCTCCCGAGCCGACCGCCGCGGGTGCGGAGACGACCGAACTGAAGACGGACGTCAGCGAGGCCCCTTCGAAGCGCGCAGGGAAGGCGCCCAAGGGCTCTTCCGCGAAGAAGACCCCGGCAGAAGTAACTCCCGCCGCCACGCCGCAAGAAATCCCCGCGCCTTCCCCTTCGGAGACCACCCCGGAGTCCACCACGCCCGCGCCCCAGGCGGAGACAAGCGCCGCCGACGCCGCGGAAGGAACGACTCCCGCCACGGAGACGACGACCGCCGAGGAAACCCCCTCACGCAAGGCCTCGGGCCGCGCCGCGAAGCGGAAGACCTCCGAAGCCGAAGCCGAAGCTGCTCCCACCGAAGCGCCTGAAGAGGCGTCCGCCCCTCCTGCCCCCAGCGAGGAGCCTGCATCGAAGTCGAAGCGCGGAACCAAGGGCGCGGCTCGCCCCGCCGAGGAGCCCACCCCTGCCCCCTCCGCCCCGGCGAAGCCCGCGCGCACCGCGGATCCGCAGTACCTCATCCTGACCGGCGGCTCGCCCTTCCTGCGCGCCATCGGCTCCGTGCGCCGCCCGGACGGTGAAACCCTGCCGGGCTTCGCCAACCTGGCCGTGACCAAGATGTCCGCGGCCCCGTTGCCCACCGAACCGGGCCCGTACGAGTTCCGCTTCCAGGCCAGCAACGGCACCGGCGACTTCAAGCTCGCGCAGCGCAGCGAGACCGGCGCCCCACGCAACGTGCGCGACTTCGAGATGGCGTCCTCGGGCGGCTTCCAGCTCTACCGCTTCACCATTCCCTGAAGCCCCCTCACGGCGGCAGGAACCGCGACATCAACGCGAGCCCCGGCGCCTCCAGGGGCACGCGCCCCCGCAGCGCGGAGAACAACGACCAGCCGTGGTCCGCGAGGAGGACCACGGCCGCGTCCGCCGCGACGCTGAGCCCCATGAAGCCCACGTAGCCCCCCATCACCGACGAGCGCCACACCACGTCCTTGCCGCGCACCTGGGACACGTTCCATCCCAGGCCGCGCTGGAAGGACCCGGCCTTCACCCGGGGCGCCTGCATCCGGTACAGGGCCCTCGTGAAGGACTTCTCTCCCCGCCCCAGATTCGTCTCCAGGAAGCGCATCACGTCCCCCACCGTGGAGTGCATCGCGCCGCCCCCCGGGAGCGCCGGGAAGGTCCACGGCGGCACGGGCTTGCCTCGCGCGGTGTGGCCCTGCAACAGGCGCGGCGCCAGCTCCTCCGTGACGCGCGCCGTGGTGTCCACGAGCCCCATGGGCTTGCAGAGCACATCCCGCATCAGGTGCCCGTAGTTCAGCGCCATGCGCCGGGAGAGCGCGTGGCCGAGCACGCCCATGCCCAGGAAGGACTCGGACGACGGGCGCGGCGGCGGCTGCCGGGGGTGGTAGTTGCGCAGGAACTCTCCGAACAGGCTCGCGGAGTAGTGTCCGAACGGGTCATCCGGATTCGCGGGCGCCGCGCCCAGGTTCGGCGGCAGGTGCGGCAGCCCGGACGTGTGCGTCGCCAGTTGCTCCAGCGTGATGCGCTGCGCGACCTCGTCGTTCAGGAGCGACGTGGGAATCAGGTTCCCGAGGGGCTCGTCCAGCCGCACGTCCCCCCGCTCCGCCATCACCGACAAGAGCGCCGCCGTGAAGACCTCCGTGAGCGCCCCCAGGGAGAAGAGGGCGTCCGTGGCCGGAGGCGTCCCCTTGCCCCGGAGTCCCTCGACGTGCAGCGCGCCCCGCCACGTCATCGCCGCGCACACGGAGGCCGTCGGGTAGCCGCGAAGGTAGGGCCGCAGCTCCGCGTGGAGGAGGTCGGAAGGGTTCGACATGGAGTGGCGCTTTATGGGCCCGCCGCCCGGTGAAGCAAGCCTTCCGGATGCGGTTCTGTCAGACATCACCGTGCAGGGGCGTCCGCCCCCTGGAAGGCCCCTTTCGTCCCGACATGCCGCCCGCGTCCGCGCCCTCCAGCGCCCGCCGTGGCCGTGTCAGGCCCCGCGTGTGCTCGCGTCCACGTGGGCCCCTCTCCTGACGAAAGGCCACCTGGATGCCCACTTCCCCTGCCGTGAAGGCGATCCTCTTCGGGCGCAACCCGCACCAGCCGGATCCGTTCGACGTGGAGGCCGACGCGGCCGAAGCGCTGGGCGTGGACACGTATCAGGCGGACCTCTCCGCCCTGCTGTCCGGCGACGCGGCGAGGGCGCTCACGGGCGTGCCGGAGCGCGGCCACCTCCGGCTGCTGTACCGGGGCTGGATGCTCACGGAGGAGGAGTACACAGAGCTCGACGAGGCCGTGCGAGCCCTGGGACACCGGCTGGTGACGACGCCGGAGCAGTACGCCGCCGCGCACTACCTGCCCCGCTGGTACCCGCGGCTGGCCAGCTACACCGCGCGCTCGGTCTGGACGGAGGGACCGGACGCCGCGGAAGCGTGGCGGGCGGCACGGAAGCTGGGGCCTCCGCCGTACATCCTCAAGGACCACGTGAAGTCCGCGAAGGAGCGCTGGGCGGAGGCGTGCTTCGTGCCGGCGGATGCCACTCGCGAGGACTTCGAGCGCATCTGCCAGAACCTGCTCGACGAGCGCGGCGACCGCTTCGAGCGCGGCTTCGTGGTGCGCCGCTACCTGCCGCTCAAGGTCTACGGGCGCACGCCCGCGGGCCCCGCGCACCTGGAGTTCCGGCTGTTCTTCGGCGGAGGCCGGCTGCTGGCCGCGGAGCCGTACCACGAGTTCGACGTGGAGGTGCCCGACTTCACCGCCTTCGAGCCGCTGGGCCGCCGCATCCCCTCCCCGTTCTTCACGCTGGACGTGGCGATGCTGGAGGACGGCGGCTGGGCGGTGGTGGAGGTGAATGACGGCGGCGTCTCCGGCCTGCCGCCCGGGTTGGATCCGCGCGACCTCTTCGCCGCGCTGCTCGGATGATACCGTGCGCGGCCATGAAGGACTCCGCCCGTGCCCACCGGGGGCTGCACCACCGCATCGCAGCCCTCCTCCTCGTGGGACTCACCGCGTGCGGCGGCTGTCAGAAGACGGACGCCGAGCGCGCCGCGCAGGAACGCGCGGAGATCGAGCAACGCCTCCGTGACTCCGTCGCGCTCGTGCCCTACCGAGCCCTCAAGCTCTCCGTGCGCGCGGGCGACGACCCCAGGGCCCCGGAGGAGATCGCCCTGCTCTGGAAGGCCGTGGCCGAAACGCGCATGCTGCCGGACAAGCCGGTCAACGACGAAGTGACGCGCGCGACGGCCCGCATCTACCTGGACCTGGGCATTGCCCTCTACAAGGCGCGCAAGACGCTCCAGACGCGCGACGAGGACGAGTTCCCCCTGCTGTGGACCCGGTGGGCCGGCGGCGAGTCCCTGCCCCTGTCGGGCTACGACGCGGGCCAGGAGCACGCCTTCCTCGCCGCCGTCCTGCTGGCGCTGGACACCGCGGAGAAGTCCGACCGCATCCCCGCCACGGAGCTCGTCTTCTACGAGCTGTCCCGCGCCACGCCCACCCCCTCCTGGCCCGCGCCCCTGCGCGCCGCGGTGCAGGCGAGCCGGGGCGTCTCCTTCTGCCAGGCGGGCTACCACTACGCCGCCGAGGAGGAGCTGACCGGCTTCCTCACCGAGACGGAGCGCCTGCCACCGGAGGCCTTCCCCGCCATCCAGCAGGGCACGCCCGCGCAGTCGCGGGAGGCGGTGCTCGCGGCCGGGCACTTCCTGCGCGCCTGGAACCGCATGGGCCTGAAGCGCGAGCGCGCCGCCGAGGACGACATCGAGCAGGGGCTGCGCTCGCTCCAGACGCTGGGCGTGGAGAACGAGCTGACGTGGTGGGGCTGGGCCTTCATCCACACGCGGCGCGGACGCTACGAAGAGGCGGCGGCGTCGCTCGACAAGCTCGCGGCCAGCCCCTACCTGGAGGAAACGGAGCGGCGCGAGGTGCACGACAGCGCGGAGTCCCTGCGCAAGCACGGGGACAGCCTGCCGCTGTTCCAGCAGACCCGCGCGACGGTGCTCCTGGGCCGCACGCTGCTGGCGCGAGCCGGAGGCCTGGAGCACGTGCTCACCGTCCTGCTGGGCCCGGCGCGGGCACGGCAACTCTACGCCCCGCTCGTCTGGATGGACCGGGTGCGCCAGCGCACGGCGCGGCTCTCCCCGGAGCAGGTGGCCCAGGGCGCGGGCCAGACACTCGACCACGCGCGTGAAGCGGGCAACCGCGGCTGGAAGGCCCTCCAGGAGCGCCTGGACAAGACCACCGCCCAGGACACCCCGCCGTGATGCCGGGGTGAACCGAACGACTCTTCCGGTATATTTGGTTTTCCAATTTAAACCCGGAGGAGTCTGATGAAGCGTCTCCTGTTCGTTGCGATGGCGGTGCTGGGCCTGCAGACGGTGGCGTGTGGCGGCCCGATGGAGGCGGAGGACGCGCTCCAGCCCCAGGAAGGCTCCGAGGTCACGGCCATGGCCGTCTGCACGGCGTCGTGTCCTGGCGGGACGACGGTGTCCTGCTCGGGCAACCACTGCGAGGCCGTGGAGGGCCAGGCGGTGATGTGCGACGGCCAGTGGAGGAACTGTCCCTCGCCGACGACCGTGACCTTCTACTGCGAGGCCAACAACACGGTCCTCAGCTGCACGGGCTTCAACGCCTACACGCTGCAGCCCCTGAGCTCCAAGGTGTGCGGCGGCGTGTCGTGCAACGGCCAGGACACCTACTGCCCGGCCTTCACCGACGCGCGCGAGTGCTTCTGACCCGACTTCCGCCATTCTGGCCCGCCCCGGGCCAACTGCGATACCTCGAAGAGAAAGTCGAGTCCGAGCCTCGCTGAAGCGATGCGGCTCGTGAGGAGGGAAGGGAGCGGGCTCCCTTCCCTCCCAGGACTTCAGCGGCTACGGGCTGAACATGCCCGTGAGCACGCTGGCGCGGCCCCGAGGCAGCGAGCGCTTGAACGGGCTCGTCGCCAGGTCCGAGCCGGGCTGGTACCAGCTCTGGATCTCAGCGAAGTACGTCTGGCCCGCCTGCAGCACGCCCGGGGGCAGGTACACGCTCTGGAGATCCGTGTGCAGCGTCGCCACGCGCGTCACGGTGGTGGAGCCGTTGCTCGTGCCCAGCCGGTAGATGTTCACCACGTAGTTTGTGGCCGTGCCGACCAGCGGCTTCGACCAGCGCAGCGAGGCGTCAGTCCCCACGCCCGTGAGGTTCTGGAACGCGCCTCGCGTGTTCACCAGGGGCGCCTGCACCGGCCCGACGAGGGGCTGCACGGGCGCGGCGGTGAATGCGCTTGCCTCCTGATCCACGCGGATGTCCACGCCCATGGTGTAGGGCGTCGCGGTTCCCAGCGCGTAGCTCTTCGTGAAGCCCGCGGCGGCGAGCGCCACCTTCTGCCACGTCGCCGGGAGCGCGTTGTTGTACGTCATGCTCCCCGTGACGATGTCGGTCCGCTGCGTATCAGGATTGAGCTTCACGAGCAGTGGCTGCCCGCTGATGGACGCGAGCGCCGTGCCCAGCGCGGCCGGCCGGGCGGACATCCAGATCTCGTTGTACGTGCTGACCGCGCCCGGGTTCACCTGGGTGCGCATGGCTTCGAAGGCCGAGCGTCTCCAGTCCACCGCGAAGGTGCCTGTCGCGGTGGGCTGGGTGAAGGTTCCGCTGACGGAGGCGGGCTGGCCCTCCACCTGCGTGATGCTCGCGTCGAGCACCTTGTGCATCGCGCGGTAGGGCACTCCATTCGAGCTCGTCTGCCACCGCATCTGTACCAGCGAAAACACATCCCCGAGGCCGCTGTCGAGCAGCACCGGGTTGAGCATGTCGGCGTAATTGAAGCTCATCCCGGAGAGCGACGTGGCGCCCGTCAGGGGGAACCCCGTGACGCCTGTGTTGACGTAGCCGAACGCGCCCGCGTTCAACGAATACACTTCCAGGTAGTCCCCCGGCTGCCAGGGAGACAGGCCGGTGGCGGACACCGTCACGGGAGTGGGCAGCGAGGCGAAGGCGCCATCGCGGCCCCACTCCGTGGAGCCCAGGTCGAACGCGCGGCCGGTGCTCACCAGGTAGCGCGAGCCCAGCTTCAGGTAGATGCGGCCGGAGGGGACGTTCGGCACGGAGATGGTGCCGTCCGCGGAGCCCGTGCCCGGATAGGCCGTGAACGCCCCGGTCGATGAGTCCCGCATGTATGCCACCACCGACGTGGCGGATTGGTCGTATGGCTTCGTCTCGTTGCCCGACGTGGCGACGAAGGTGACCGGGCTGGTACCGGTGACATGGGTGACCAGGCCCTGGGTGACCTGGGAGGTCGCGTCCGTCGACACTGCGGAGTCCACCGCCTCGGCCTCGTCGAGACCCGCGCAGCCGACCCCTGTCATGCCGACCAAAAGCCCGAGGGAAATCAATGACATATTCATTGTAAGGGAAACCCTTTCGGCGACGCCCGGAATGGCGCGGCGCAGGGAGATTCATACCGGGTCGGTCTGACATTCCCGGGAGCGCTTCGATGCCAATTTCCCCTTGGGGCCGTGAAAGCAAACGCGCTTGTCGGCGGGTTTGTGTCGCGCTCCTCGGGCCCGCTAGTGACATGGCGGACTCATCTCCAGCCGCACCCGATGGCCGCGGCTACCTCCCCCCGTCCGCTCCGAGCCGTCACGGAGCCGCCGCTTCGCCCAGCGCCTTCACGGGGTAGTGCCCCGGGGAGGCGCGGAAGCGGCGCTCCAACCCGCCGGGCTCGAGCACGCCCCGCTCGAACAGGCCCAGCAGGAAGGCCTCGTACGTCCCCTCGCGTGAAGGGCCCGCGCGCTTCAGCTCCTCGTAGAGCACGAAGGCCAGGACGTGCAGGCCGTCGTCGTGGTCGCGGAAGAACTCCGCCCCCGTGAGCGGCCGGCCCTCGCGGTTGCGCAGCAGACCCTCCCGCTCGCTGACGTAGACGTCGATGGCCTCCGCGCAGTCCTCCTCCGTCAGGCCGCGCGCCGTGGTGTAGCCGAACGCGGGGTCATGCTCGCGCACGAGCCGCTGGAAGTAGGGGTCCGCCTCCAGCGCGGACAGCTTCGCGTCCAGCGCGCCTTCGCGCGTGAACGGCGGGTGCAGCAGCTCATGCACCGCCGTCTTCACGGTGACGTCCGCCGGATACGTCGCGTCCGTGAGGAAGTTCCACCCCGTCACCCGGATGCCGTGCGGCTTCGCGAACTTCAGGACGTGCGCGCTCAGCGCCGCCACCTGGAGCTCCCTGCCCAGCACCGCTTCGTTCCAGCCCACCACGTCGTGCGGCGCCACCTTCGCCGCCAGTCCCGCGATGGCCTGCTCCACCTGCGGCAGGTACTCCGCCCGCCAGACGCGGGGGAACTCCACGCGCTCCAGGAACGCCAGCAGGACGCCCAGGTCCCCTCGCACGTCCTCCATCTCCGCGAAGCCGCCCTCCCGCCCGTAGGACGTGGCCAGGAAGTCCGCGCGCATCCGGCTCCACGCGGCATCGTCCGCCACCGTCGCCGCCAGGTCCTCCACCGTGGTGGCCCCCGTCACGGAGAAGACCAGCGTCAGGAACGGCCCCACCATCTTGCCGCCCTGCTTCGCCATCCGCTCGGTGAGGTGCGCGAGCGCGGCCTGCTCCCGCGTCCCCAAGCGCGCGGAGAAGCGCTGGAACTCCGCCGGATGGAAGCGCGTGTAGAACGCGTCGCCGCGCAGCAGGTTCAACAGGCACAGCGCGTCGTACGCCTCCGACGGCCGCAGCACCCACCGCGTGCGTCCGGAGTCCACGCGGCGCACGGCCGGCTCAGGCGCCGCCGGGACGGGCCGGGAACCCGCGCAGGCGGTCCACATCAGCACCGCGCACAGGAGCGCCACGGCGCGGCGGAAGGAATGCGATTCCAGGGTCATGGCGGGGAGATAGGCCCGCCCGCCCATCTGCGTCTTGGACGAAACCTACCGCGTGGAACCGGATGCACGTCCCGCCAGCCGCCGGTACTCCGCCGGGGTGAGGTGCAGGCGGCGGCGGAACTCGCGCGTCAGGTGGCTCTGGTCGCAGTAGCCCGCGTCGAGCGCGATGTCGCCCAGGGGCCGCTCCGTCTCGCGCAGCGCCCGGCCCGCGCGCTCCAGCCGGGACCGGCGCAGGTACTCCGCCGGGCTGCACCGCCAGGCCTGACGGAAGGCCCGCCCCAGCCGCCGCGGGCTCACCCCCGCCTCCCGCGCCAACGCCGCGAGCGTGGGCGGCGGTCCGCGCACCGCGTCCAGCAGCTCCCGGACGCGCCCCAGCCACGCCGGAGCGCCACCCGCATCCGGCGCCGACGCGCGCACCGCCTCCGCCAGCAGCTCCAGCGTCAGCCCTTCGATGGCCAGCGCCGCCACGTCGTCCGCGCGCCGGAACTCCTGGTACACGCGAGCCGCCAGCGCCACCAGCCGCGCCGACGCCAGGTCCGCCCGTGGATCCAACCGCCCGGCGAGCGCGCTCCGCGACCTCCAGGAGGCCTCCGAGAAGTCGATGTTGAAGGTGCGCGTGCGCACGTCCCGGATGCGCTGCGCGTGCTCCAGCCCGGGCGCATGGAAGGCGACCGAGCGGGCCACGCACTCCCGCGCGCGGCCCTCCACCACATCCATGAAGCCCCCTTCCAGCGTGAGCCGGAAGCCCGCGTGCCGGTGCAGGTGGGACGGCAACCGGACGCCCGGCGCGTACGTGCTTTCCGTGAGCACGAGCCCTGCCACCTCCACGCGCTGGAGGGGCGTGCCCAGGTAACGGCCGAGGTCGAGGACGGGTGCGGAGCTCACCCCTCCTCTTTGCATCGGTCAGGGGTCCCATTGCATCCCTGGACGCCGATTCCGCCCTTCCGAGCGCCAGCCAGCCAGGCGGCAAGCGCCCGCGAACGTTGGCCGTGCACGTTCCAAGTCCCCAGCTTTGCTCCAACGCCTTTTTCCTCCAAGGAGCCACACCCCATGAAAGCCATCTGCTGGCATGGCCACGGCGACGTCCGTTACGAGTCCGCCCCCGACCCGAGGATTGAAGACCCTCGCGACGCCATCATCCGCGTCACCCGCACCGCCATCTGCGGCTCCGACCTGCACCTGCTGGACGGCTACATGCCGACCATGAAGAGCGGTGACGTCCTGGGCCACGAGTTCATGGGCGAGGTGATGGAGACGGGCTCCGGCGTCACCAAGCTCAAGAAGGGCGACCGGGTCATCGTCCCCTTCAACATCGCGTGCGGCGAGTGCTTCTTCTGCCAGAAGACCCTCTTCTCCCTCTGTGACCGCTCCAACCGCAACGCGGAGATGGCCGCGAAGGTGATGGGCTATTCGCCCTCCGGCCTCTTCGGCTACTCGCACATGCTGGGCGGCTTCTCCGGCGGTCAGGCGGAGTACGTGCGCGTACCGTACGCGGACGTGGGCCCGCTCAAGATTCCGGACGGCCTCACCGAGGATCAGGTCCTCTTCCTCACCGACATCTTCCCCACCGGCTACATGGCGGCGGAGAACTGCGAGATGGAGAAGGGCGACACCGTGGCCGTGTGGGGCTGCGGCCCCGTGGGCCAGTTCGCCATCCAGAGCGCGTGGATGCTCGGCGCGGGCCGGGTCATCGCCATCGACCACGTGCCGGAGCGCCTGGCGCTCGCGAAGTCCTGGGGCAAGGCGGAGACCATCGACTTCACGAAGCAGGACGTCTACGAAACCCTCAAGGAGATGACCCGCGGCCGCGGCCCGGACCGCTGCATCGACTCCGTGGGCGCCGAGGCCCACGGCACCGGCAGCCTGGACGCCGTCATCGACAAGGCGAAGGCGGCGGTGAAGCTGGCCACGGACCGGCCGCACGCGCTGCGCCAGGCCATCTACTGCTGCCGCAAGGGCGGCACCCTCTCCGTGCCCGGCGTCTACGTGGGCTTCCTGGACAAGGTCCCCATGGGCGCCTTCGTCAACAAGGGCCTGACCATGAAGACGGGCCAGACGCACACGCACCGCTACACCCGGCCGCTGCTGGAGAAGATCCAGGCAGGCGCCATCGACCCGACGCGCCTCATCACCCACCGCGCCCGGCTGTCCGACGCCCCCTCCCTCTACAAGAAGTTCCGCGACAAGGAGGACGGCTGCATCAAGGTCGTGATGACGCCGTAGCCCGTCAGGACTGCCCCGTCAGCCGGTAGTACGCGTGCGGGCGGCGCCAGCGGATGAAGGCGCGCGCCAGCGGGTTCATGCCCCACTGGATGGGCACCGGGTCCACGACGAAGCCCAGCTCGTCCTTGAACTGTTCGAGCTGGGTCGCCTCGCGGGCATGCAGGCCGCCCACCAGCGTCCGGGCCCCCAGCCTGCGGCAGACCTGCGCGAACTCGTAGATGAGGCCCGTGGAGATGTTCGTCGGCAGCGCCCACGTCGCGTAGTAGGCGCTGAAGCCATACGCGACGCCGTCCACGATGTACCCGTCCAGGTAGCCGCCCAGCTTGTCGTCCACCATCCCCGCCAGCACGCACCAGTGGTCGGACGTGAAGTACTGCCGCAGGCCCTTGAGGTACTCATCCAGCGTGGGGATCTTCTTGTGCTGCGTGCGCGTCAGCGCGTCCCGCACCACGGGATAGCCCTGCTCCAGCAGCAGCGACGGCCCCGTGAGCTGGACGATGCGCACCGTGCGCTGGCACTTGCGCAGCTTGTTGCGCCGGTTCGAGTTCAACCGGCTCATGTCATAGGTGTCCAGGTCCTTCAGCCGCACCACGGGCACCTTGCCGGTGGCGACGTTCGCCGTCTCCGGCGTCAGCGCCGCGCGGTAGCCCCAGGCCAGCGGCGTGGGCGGCGAGGCCTCCTCCGGCGTCAGCCGCGCCAGCAGGTGCACCGGCTGGAAGAAGCCGGGCGCCCCCGACTGCTCCCAGTAGTGCCCCCGGTGGGAGATGACGCGAACACCCTCTTCTCGCCGGCGCTCGGCGAGCTCCCGCTCCGTGAGACACGTGAAGCGGGCCTCCGCGACATCGCGGAGCTGGGGAAGTGACAGGACCATGGAAACCCCTCCGGCACACAAGAACGTCAGGAACGGGGCGCGCGGTAGGCGGGGAAGAAGTCCTCGCCCGCGTGCCCCTGGGACAGCTGTGCGTATGCCTCCGGGTCGCAGATGAGGTCGTGCGTGTAGAATTGGGACATCGCATTGGCGAAGCCGCGCTTGAACTGCTCGACGCCATCACCCGGCCGGGCGCCGCCGCCCAGGTGGACGGAGGCCTCCAGCTTCTCCGCCAGCTCCACCATCACCGGGAACTCGTTCTTCGCCGGCGAGTGCATCAGGTACGCGTCCGCCGTGCCGCCAATGAAGGGGTGCAGGAGCCCGTCGCTCAGCACCACCAGCGAGGAGGAGGCCACCGCCCCGTCCGGCGCGCGCGTCGTCACCAGCCACGCGAAGGGACAGGTGAAGGCCTCCTCGAACCAGGCGTCGGAGAAGGAGTACCGCTCCCCGGCCTGGTCGCGGGCCAGGGTCCGCCGGTAGATGGACTTGAGCGCCTGGCGCTGCTCCTGCGTGGAGTCCTTCACCGGAACGACGGAGCTGACGTAGCCGCGCCGGGCGTTGCGGCGGATGTCCGCGCCATGGTCGCCGCGGAACTTCACCGGCAGCTTCGGGTCGATGAGGCACACCTCCCTGCGCAGCCGGCCGCCCGCGAAACAGTACGGCCCGCCAACGCGGTCGCGCAGGAAGATGCTGACCAGCTCCGTGCCCCGCCAGTCGATGCCGTCCACCGGCACCTCGGAGAGTCCGTTCAGCTCCGCCCCCGGAAACCCACGCGGAGAAGCCGCGTCCCGGTAGCGCGTGCCTTCAATGGGCCGCACGATGAGCGGCACCCGGAGGGCCCGCCCCTCCCCATCCTCCACGATGAGGCTGTGCGTCACCCCTTCCGCGCGCAGGTGCTGCTCGGAGCGGAAATAGTCAGACGAAACAGCGCGCTGGCCTCCGTCAGGGACGAGGACGGCTCTCCACGGTGCCATTGGGTTCATGGGTGTTTTCCCCGGGCGGAAACGAGCGGGCCTGAAGAGTGCCCGAGACAGCCTGAGGGTATGTGGATGAGACCCCGGTCCGTCATCGCCCCCCAGGGTGCAGCGCGGATGTCCTGATTCCAGCGCTTCGCGCCACTCCAGCCCCCCAGGGCAATGCATGTGTCACCTCGCCAGCGGGGCATAGCGGCTTCCAGACATTTGGCATTGTTCGGGCTTACGCTTGCACGCTTCCTCCGGAAGATTGCCCGCCCATGAAACACGCCCTGTTACTGGTCGCGGTGTCTTGCCTGAGCGCATGCGCCTGGGGCCCGGGAATGCAGATGGACGAGGATGCCTTCCGGGAGCGCTACGCAGGAAAGGCAGACGCCGGCGCGGATGGCGCCTACGAAATCGTCCCCATCGATGTGTCCCTCCTCAGCCACCAGTTGGAGGAGCGCAGACAGGCGCGGCCCGCGCCCCTGGTGGATCCGCTGGCGCAGGTGGCCATGGACTATGACTACCGGGTGACGCCGCACGACGTGCTGAGCGTCATCGTCTGGGACCACCCGGAGCTCACCATCCCCGCCGGCGAGTTCCGCCCCGCGGAGACCACCGGCAATCCCGTGGCGGCGGACGGGACCATGTTCTATCCCCACGTGGGCCTCATCCCCGTCGCGGGCAAGACGCTGCGGGAGATCCGTGAACTGCTCACGCAGCGGCTGGCGAGCGTCATCGAAAAGCCGCAACTGGACGTGCGCGTGGTGGGCTTCCGCGGCCAGAAGGTCCAGGTGACAGGTGAGGTGATGGCCCCCGGCACCCTGCCCGTCACCGACGTGCCCCTGCGCGTGCAGGACGCCATCGCCCAGGCGAAGGGCTTCTCCACGGAGGCGGACCTGCGCGCCGTCACCCTCAGCCGGCGCGGCACCACCTTCACGCTCGACCTGCAGGCCCTCTACGAGCAGGGGGACGTGAGCCAGAACTGGCTGCTCCAGGACGGCGACATCGTCAACGTCGCGGACCGCAGCCGCAACAAGGTCTTCGTGCTGGGAGAAGTCCGGAAACCCTCCTCGCGCGTGATGGTGAAGGGACGGATGACGCTGGCGGAAGCCATTGGCGACACCGAGGGCTTCGACCCGCTCACGTCCAACCCGGGCCGCGTGTATGTCATCCGCGGCAGCTTCGAGCGGCCCTTCATCTTCAAGCTGGATGCCAAGTCGCCGGACGCGCTGCTGCTGGCGACACAGTTCCAATTACAACCTCGCGACGTCATCTTCGTCTCCGCACACGACTTGACGCGCTGGAATCGCATCATCCAGCAAATCCAGCCAACAGTTCAGCTGCTCTGGCAGGCAGTGGATATCGGAGACAGAACCATCATCATCGACAACCCATGACGAGCACCCCCGAACGCGTGACGCCGCCCCGCCCAGGCCCCGGCACGCAGGATGATGAGCTGGGATTGGGCAGATACCTGGCCATCCTGGCGGAGCGCCGCGGCACCATCGCGGCGTCCGTCGCCCTGGCCCTGGTCCTGGGCGGGCTGTATCTGCTCACCACGGCGCCGGTGTACCGGGCCAATGCCATCCTGCGCATCGAGCAGAAGAGCAGCAGCCTGGGCCAGCTGGACGCGCTGATTCCAGACGCGCCCAGCATGGCGGCCCCGGAGATGGAGGTCCTGGGCTCCCGGGCCCTCCTGGGGCGCGTGGCGGATGCGCTGCACCTGGGCGTGAGCGTGGAGCCCCGCTACTTCCCGGTGGTGGGCGCGGCCCATGCCCGGGCGCACGAGGGGCCGGACCTGGCGGAGGTGCCGTGGTGGGGCGGGGCTTCGTACGCCTGGGGCGGGGAGAAGCTCCAGGTGGAGCGGCTGAACGTGCCCATGGAGTGGGAGGACCTGCCGCTCACGCTCGAGGCGAAGGCGGACGGCGCGTACGCGCTGTGGAGCCCCGAGGGGCGCGTCGTGATCAATGGCACCGTGGGCACCGGCGCCCAGACGGAGACGGGCGCGCCGCACGAGGTGGAGCTGTTCGTCACCGAGCTGCACGCCCGGCCGGGGACTCGCTTCCAGGTGATGCGCCGCTCGAAGCTCGCGGTGGTGGAGGACCTGCAGCGCGCGCTGCGCATGGGGGAGAAGGGCGCCGGCACGGGCGTGCTCAACCTGACCCTGGACGGGCCGGACCCGGTGCTGGCCACCACCACGCTCCAGGCCATCGCGGACACGTACGTGCGCTCCAACGTGGAGCGCCGCAGCGAGGACGCGGGCCGCACGCTGTCGTTCCTGGACAGCCAGCTGCCCGGCCTGCGCCAGGGCCTGGAGCAGGCGGAGACCGCGCTGCGCGACTACCGCGCCGGCAAGGGCGGCGTGGACCTGGGGCTGGAGGTGCAGGCCGTCCTCAACCGGAGCGTGGACCTGGACAAGGACCTCTCCACGCTCGCGCTGGAGCGCTCGGAGCTGCGCCAGCGCTTCACCGAGCACCACCCGCTGCTCGTGGCCACGGAGCGCAAGCTGGCGCGCCTGCGCACGGAGAGGAACGCGCTGGACACCCGGCTCAAGGGCATCCCGGACGCGGAGCGGGTGTCCGCCCAGCTCACGCGCGACGTGAACGTGGCCAACGAGCTGTACCTCCAGCTGAACAACAAGGCCCAGGAGTACCGGGTGCTCAGGTCGAGCAACATCACCAACGCGCGCATCATCGACGCGCCCGTGGTGACCCGCCTGCCCGTGCGCCCCCTGAAGCCGGACGTGTTCGCGGTCAGCGTGGTGCTGGGGCTGGTGTTCGGCGTCGCGCTGGCCTTCGCGCGCAAGTCGCTGAACCCGGGCGTCAACGACCCCGCGGCCCTGGAGTCCGCGCTCGCGGTGCCCGTGCTCGCCAGTGTCCCCACCGGCCCCCGCCGCGCGACGTCCCCCCGGAGCCCGTCCATCATCCTGGCGCGCAGCGCCCCCCGGGACGTCACCGTCGAATGCGTGCGCGGCCTGAGGACCCGGCTCCAGCGGGCCATGAAGGAGGCGGGCAGCCACGTCGTCGCCGTCACCGGGACGAGCCCCGGCGCCGGGACGTCCTTCGTCACCCTCAACCTGGCGTGGGTGCTGGCGGAGACGGGCCAGCGCGTGCTGCTGGTGGACGCGAACCTGCGCGGCGGCTGGCTGCACCGGTGCTTCCGAGAGGCGCACCTCCCCGGTCTCCACGAGGTGCTGCGGGGCACCGCGACGCTGGAGCAGGCCCTGCTCCAGCAGGCCGCGCCCGGCCTGTCGTTCCTGGGCGCGGGCGCGCTGCCGCCGGACCCGGCGGAGCTCCTGGCCGGCGCGGCGTTCGACACCTTCGTGGCGCGCGTGGCGGCCGAGTACGACGTCGTCCTCTTCGACACGCCCTGCATCCTCGCGGTGACGGACGCGGCGCTCGTGGGCCGGCACGCGGGCGTGCGGCTCGCCGTGGTGCGCGCGGCGACCCAGTCCCTGCGCGAGGTGGCCACCGCGCTGCACCAACTGGAGCAGAGCGGCGTCCCGGCCCGGGGCGTGGTCCTCAACGGCGTGCCGCGCTCCCGGGCGGGCCGCGCGGTGAGCGGCGTCTACCAATACGAATACCCGTCCGCGAGCTGAAGACCCACCGGGAGATTTCATCGTGAGCTGGATGAGCTGCACAGGACTGGGCTTCATCGCGGCGCTCTACGTGCTCGCGGGCCGCTGGGGCTTCCACCGGCTGGGCCTCGCGGTCAACGAGGAGGTGGACACGAACCTGGTCCAGGAGCTGCGGCTCTGGATCGTCCTGTGCGGGGTGCTGCTTGGCTCCGTGGGGATGCTGCACCGCGCCCGGCGCGACGCGCGCCCCGGCGAGGCGCGCTTCGACCCGCCGCTCATCGCGGCCCTGCTGGGCTTCCTGGGCTACATGGGCGCCAGCATCGCCTGGACGCCCGACCCGCTCTTCTCCCTGACCAAGGTCGCCGACATCCTGCTGGTGGGGCTGATGTGCGTGGGCTTCGCGCTGGCCGCGCTCCGCCAGCCCGCGCCCCGGGTGCTGGACGCGTTCTGGGCCGCCGTCGTCGTGGCCACGGGGCTGCTCGCGCTCACCGCCGTCAAACAACTGCTGGCGGGCGGCGGGAGCGCGCGGCTGGCGGTGATGGGCGGCGGGCCCAACATCCTCGCGCGGCTCATGGGGCTGCTCGCCATCGGGGCGCTCTACTTCTGGTACTGGAGGGGCCAGGCGTGGCTGTGGATTCCGGTGGCCGCCACCGGCGTCGTGCTGGCGCTGCTCACGGGCTCGCGCGGCGGGTCCGCCGCCATCGTCGCGGGCATCACCACCTGCCTCGTGGTGGGGCGTGTGCCGCTGCGCCGGCTGCTGCTGCTGCTGCTGCTGGCGACCGCCGCCATCACCGCGGTGGCCCTGTTCTCCCCGCTGGGGGAGGCGCTGAGCAACTCCGTGCAGGAGCGCTTCCTGCGCCTCACCCTCAACTACGAGTCGGGGGCGGGCGGCGCCAGCGGCAAGGACAACACGGTGTACCTGTCCGGGCGGGAGATCCTCTACGCCAGGGCCCTCCAGTTGGGGAAGGACTACCCGGTGGCGGGGGCGGGGCTCGCGGCGTTCCCCGCGCTGCGCCTGGGCGTCTACCCGCACAACCTCTTCCTGGAGGTCTTCTGCGAGGGCGGTGTCGTGGGGCTGCTCCTGCTCGCGACCGTCATCGCCACCTTCGTGCGCTCGGCGCTCATGAGGCGCCAGGGCCTGGATGGCGCCACCGCGGGCGCGGCGGTGCTGGTGCTCCTGGGCAGCCAGGCCAGCGGCGACCTCTACGACAGCCGGGCCTTCTTCCTCTTGATGGTGATGGCCTCCGCGACCGCGGTCCCCGGGCGGAAGCCCGCGCAGTCGGGCCCTCCCCCTCCCCACACCCTTTCCCAACCCTCATTCACAGGAGCGGCCTGACATGCGCATCGTCTATCTGCATCAGTACTTCAACACCCCCACCATGCACGGGGGCACGCGCTCCTATGAGCTCGCGCGGCGCCTGGTCTCCATGGGCCACGAGGTCCACATGGTGACGTCCGACACCCGCACGGACGGCGGCACGGGCAGGGGCTGGCGCGAGTCCAACGAGAGCGGCATCCAGGTGCACTGGCTGCCGGTGCCCTACAGCAACGCCATGAGCTACGCGGAGCGCATCCGGGCCTTCAGCCACTTCGCGGTCAACTCCACGCGCCGCGCCGCGCAGCTGCCCGCGGACGTCTTCTTCGCCACCAGCACGCCGCTCACCATCGCGGTGCCGGGCATCGCCGCGTCGCGGTGGAACAAGCGGCCCATGGTCTTCGAGGTGCGTGATTTGTGGCCCGCCATCCCCATCGCGGTGGGCGCGCTCAAGAGCCGCTCCGCCATCCTGGCCGCGCAGCTGCTGGAGAAGGCCGCGTACGCGGGCGCGGAGCACATCGTCGCGCTGTCGCCGGGCATGAAGGCAGGCGTGGAGGCGGCGGGCGTGCCGCCGGAGAAGATCACCATCATCCCCAACCTCTGCGACCCGGAGCGCTTCCAGGTGCCGGCGTCCACGGGCCAGGAGCTCCGGCGGAAGTACCCGTGGCTGGGGGACCGTCCCATGGTGCTGTACGCGGGCACGCTGGGGCTGGTGAACGGCGTGGAGTACCTGGTGCGGGTGGCCGCGGAGATGCGGAGGCTGGACCCGGAGGTCCGCTTCGTCATCATGGGCAAGGGCCGCGAGGAGGCCCCGCTGCACGCGCTGGCGGAGCGGCTGGGCGTGAAGGGGGAGAACCTCTTCTTCCTGCCCAGCGTGCCCAAGGAGCAGGTGCCCGCGGTGCTGAGCGCGGCCACCATCGCCACGTCGCTGTTCACGGACGTGCCCGGCATGCAGGACAACTCCGCCAACAAGTTCTTCGACGCGCTCGCCGCGGGCCGTCCGCTGGCGCTCAACTACGGCGGCTGGCAGGCGGAGCTGCTGGACCGGGAGGCTTTTGGCCTCAGGCTGCCGCCCAAGGACATCCCCGCCGCGGCGGCCATGCTGGCCAAAAGGCTGCGCGACCCGCGCTGGCTCGAGGAGGCCGGCGCGCTGGCCGGGAAGCTGGGCCGGGAGCGCTACTCCGCGGACATCGCGGCGAAGCGCCTGTCGGAGGTATTGCAGCGCGCGGCGGCGGCCAGGTCATGACGGAGCGCTCGGTGGGGGGCAACTTCATCTGGTCGCTCTCCGCCGGGCTCATCTATGCCCTCGCGCAATGGGGCGTCCTGGTGGCCTTCGCGCGGCTGGCCACCATGGAGGAGGTGGGCCAGTTCGCGCTCGCCCTGGCCATCACCGCCCCGGTGCTGCTGATGTCGCGCATGCAGCTGCGCACGCTCCAGGCCACGGACGCGAAAAGCGCCTTCGGCTTCGAGCACTACCTGGGCCTGATGGTGCTCAACGTCGTCGCGGGCGTGGCGGTGTGCTGCGCCATCGCCACGGGGATGGCGGACTCCCTCCACGCGGGCTGGGTCATCGCGCTGGTGGCGCTGGCCAAGGGCTTCGAGGCGGTGAGCGAGGTCTTCTACGGCGCGCTCCAGAAGGTGGAGCGGCTGGGGCTCATCGCCCGGTCCACCATCGCCAAGAGCGTGCTGTCCGTGGTGCTGGTGCCGCTGGCGCTGTGGCTCACGCACAGCCCCATCGCCGGCGCGGCGGCCATGGCCTTCGCGTGGGCCATCGTCCTCTTCGTCTTCGACGCGCGGGCGCTCCAGCGCGAGTTCCCCGGCGTGCGCCCCTGGAGCACCCTCTGGCGCACGCCGTGGCGGAAGGAGGGAAAGCGGCTCAAGGCCCTCTTCCTCCTGTGCTGGGTGCTGGGCCTCACCGCGCTTCTAGCGGCGCTGAGGCCCAACATTCCCCGCTACCTGCTGGAGGTGCACGCGGGCCAGGCGGAGCTGGGCATGTACGCCGCGCTCGCGTACTTCGCCGCGCTGGGCGGCCGGGTGGTGCACTCGCTGGGGCAGGCGGTGAGCCCCCGGCTGGGGCGCTACCACGCGGCGGGGGAAGCGCGCCGTTACGGCAAGGCGCTGGCGGGCTTCACGGCGGCGTCCGCGGCGGTGGGCCTGTGCGCCATCGCCGGTTCGGCGCTGCTCGGCCGGTGGGCGCTGACGCTCTTCTACGGGGCCGCCTATGCCGGAAACCTCAAGTTGTTCGTCTGGCTGATGGCCGCCGCGGCGCTGGAGTACGTCTGCTTGAGCCTCGCCGTGGGCCTCACCGCGGCGCGCGAGCTCAAGGGCCAGGTGGTGCTGCTCGTCGTCTCCGTGGCAGTGGTCGCGCTGGGCAGCGCGGTGTGGGTGCCGCGCGTGGGCCCGGTGGGAGCCGCATGGGCCCTGGGGCTGGGGTGGGTGTCGGAACTCGCGTGCAGCGTCTGGCTGACCTTGCGCGTCTGGCGGCGGCTGACGGCCCCGGAGCCCGCGCAAGCACTCCGGACCATCCCCCCGGGCCCCGTGGATGCACGGGAGCCGACAGCAGCCTGGGTCCCAGGGGTCGTGGTGGAGGACCGGAAGGATTTCTAGCCTTTCCTGCTTCAAGGAGCGTCGTCCCCATGCAAAGACAGGCAGGAACCGGGCTGTTCCTCAAGCGGTGCATCGACGTGGTGGCGGCGGGAGTGGGATTGATATGTCTTTCCCCGGTGATGGCCGCCACGGGGCTGTTCGTCCGTCTGACCATGGGCGGCCCCGTCCTCTTCCGGCAGCGGCGCCCGGGGAAGCACGGCGAGCTGTTCACCGTCCTCAAGTTCCGCACGATGCTGGAGGCCACGGACGCGAACGGCCAGGAGCTGCCGGACGAGCAGCGCCTCACCTGGGCCGGGCGGCTCCTGCGCTCCACCAGCCTGGATGAGCTGCCGCAGCTGTGGAACGTGCTCCGGGGCGACATGAGCCTGGTGGGGCCCCGCCCGCTGCTCGTGGAGTACCTGCCGCGCTACTCCGCGGAGCAGGCGCGGCGCCACGACGTGCTGCCCGGCATCACCGGCTGGGCGCAGATCAACGGCCGCAACGCGCTCTCCTGGGAGGAGCGCTTCCGCCAGGACGTCTGGTACGTGGACCACTGGAGCCTGGCGCTGGACCTGAAGGTGCTGGCGCTGACGGTGGTGCGCGTGCTGCAGCGCCAGGGCATCTCCTTCGCGAGCGAGGCCACCATGCACAAGTTCATGGGCACCCCGCAGCCGGAGGCCAGGGTCGTGGCGCTCCGGCAGCAGGAGCCGGCCCAGGTCAGCCCGCCGTCCGCAGCCCCTGTTTCCGGGGAACGGCTCGGACCCCCTCCACCACCCGCTCGAGCTCCCGGCGCGTGAGGTTGGAGCCGGACGGCAGGCACAGGCCGTGGCGGAACAGGTCCTCCGCCACGCTGCCCCGCCGCCGCTCGAAGTTCGCGAAGACGGGCTGCAGGTGCATGGGCTTCCACACCGGCCGCGCCTCGATGTTGTCCCGCTCCAGCGCGACTCTCACCGCCTCCCGGTCCGCGCCGAACGCCTCCGGGTCGATGGTGATGGTCGTCAGCCAGCGCGTGTGACGGCCCCACGGGGCCTCCGGCATGAACTGGATGCCCGGCAGGTCCCGGAAGGCCTCCGCGTAGAAGGCGTGGTTCGCGCGGCGCGCGGACACCCGGTCCTCCAGCACGCGCAGCTGCCCCCGGCCAATGGCGGCCAGCACGTTGCTCATCCGGTAGTTGTAGCCCACCTCCGAGTGCTGGTAGTGCGGCGCCGTGTCGCGCGCCTGCGTGGCCAGCTTGAGGGCGTGCTGCACCAACTCACCGTCCGCGGACACCAGCATCCCGCCGCCGGACGTGGTGAGGATCTTGTTGCCGTTGAACGAATAGATGCCCACGCGGCCCACCGTGCCGGGGGCTCGTCCCTTGTATGTGCTTCCCAGGGCCTCCGCCGCGTCCTCCACCACGGGCACGCCGTAGCGGTCGCAGGTGGCCATGAGGGGATCCAGGTCCGCGCTCTGGCCGTACAGGTGCACCACCACCACGGCGCGGGGCAGCCGGCCCAGGCGGGCCCGCATCGCCAGCTCCTCCTCCAGCAGCGCGGGGTCCATGTTCCAGGACGTGCGCTCACTGTCGATGAAGACGGGGCAGGCGCCCAGGTAACGGATGGGATTCACCGACGCGGAGAAGGTGAGCGTGCTCACCAGCACGTCGTCGCCGGGCCCCACGCCCACCAGTTGGAGCGCCAGGTGGAGCGCGGCCGTCCCGGAGCTCAGCGCCAGCGCGTGCGGCGTGCCCACGCACCGGGCGAACTCCTCCTGGAAGGCATCGACGTGGGGGCCCAGGGGGGCAATCCAATTGCTTGCGAACGCGTCGTCGACGTAGCCGCGCTCGAGCGTGCCCATGTGGGGCGAGGACAGATAGATGCGGGAGGACATGCGAAAAGCTCCAGGCAAGACCGGGTCCACGGACCCCGGCATTGCCTGGAGCGTTCGCACACTCCCTCCTCCCGCGCGCTCGGGCGGGAGGAGGGTGTGTGTGTTCCGCATCGTGGAATTCGGACTAGAGCGCCGAACCCGCGCCCAGCAGCTTCGCGTTGAGCGCGCCGTTGCCGTAGTACTGGGTGTTCTGGCCCACGGAGTGGGTCTCCAGGCGCTGCTGGAGGGTGGCGTTGTAGCGGCCCAGCTTCATCAGGCCGTCATTGAACCAGCCCGTGCCGCTGCCCGTGCCGTCCACGTAGTTGGCGTACTTCTTGGCGGACGGCCAGATGACGTTGTTCAGGGTGACGACGAACTTGCGCATGTCCGCGTCCGTCCACTCCATGCCCGCGTCGTGGGCTTCCACGAGATAGGCCATCACGCCGTTGCCGTGCGCCACGTCCTGGCCCGGACGCTTCTTGGAGCCCCACTCGGCGGCCCAGAAGTACGCGTTGGCGTTCACCGGGCTGGTCATCAGCTGACCGCGCAGCGACGAGGTGTTGTTGGGCATGTCACGGTTGATGTTGTTGAAGACGGTCATGTACTGCGCCCGCTTCGTGGCGTCCGTCGTCATCTTCGACAGGTCCATGGCGATGTACGCCCAGTGCGACGCCATGTGCGTATTGACGCGGTAGAGGTAGCTGTTCGCGCCGCGCTTGTTCCACTTCTCGAACATGTTCCGTTCGGTGAACGCCAGCAGCTTGTCGTACTGGGTCTTATACGTGCTGTTGTTGTAGAGCGCGGGCGTCTCACGGATGGTGCGCAGCATGCGCGTCACGTAGCGCCAGCAGTAGCTCTCGAACAGGGGGACCTCCTGGCCCAGCGTGTCCGAGCGGGCCGAAGCCCAGCCCATGTAGCTGTCCTTGAACTGGCTCCGGGGCAGCGAAGAGGAGACCTTCGCGTTGTTGACCACGTTGTTCACATACAGCAGCGCCCGGTCCATGTACTGCGTCTTGCCGGTGGCGCGATACATCGCGGTGTTGCCGTCGATGCCGTAGGCCAGGTTGTAGAACTGCCAGCTGTCCAGCGACTTGCTCATGGGCAGGAAGCTGGAGGTGTGCTCCGAATTCCAGCGATTCAGGAACAGCGTCTCCCAGGCAGCGACGGTGCGCAGGCTGACAGCGGCCTGGGCGCTCGTGCCAAGGCTCTCCTCGATGGAGGAGGCAGGCGACTCCGCGGCGGCAGGGGCGTCCGCCTCCGGAGTGGTGGGCGCGGCCTCGGCCTCCGGCTCGGTGGGACCCACCGCGATCTGCTCTTCGGGGGAAGAGGGAGCGAGCGTGTCCGCGCCAGGGGCGGAGACTTCGGTGCTGCCCGGGGTGTTATCTCCGTTGGGACTGGCCGTGCTGGCACCGTCCTGCTCGGGTTGGGGGCCGCAAGCACCACCCACCAGCAGGGTCAGCGACAACAGGGACGACAGGGCACGACCAGAGTTGCGACGACGGGATTCCAACATCAGGGGGGTCCTGTGGGGTAGCTCCCGTCAACCGCCCGGTAGGCTACCCTGTTGTGGGAACGCCGGAGTGCGTTCACTGGACGCCAAAAGGCTTTGACGGCCCACGTAATTCCTTTGTGATTAGACAAAAATAAAATGATGACTGCCCGTGAGTCATCAGTCCAAGGCCCCATGGGCCTGTCCGCCTGAGCCGGCATGTGAGGTATCAGGGGTGGGGGATGTATGACGAGGACAGGGCAGGCGAGCGCCATGCTGGTTCCCGACGCGGGCGCCTCGGCGCTGTCAGGGCAGTACTTCCGCTCTGAGAACCACCTGCGCGCGGAGCAGGTCACCCATACGCTGGCGATTCAAGAGGCCGATACACGCAGGACGTTGCGAATCCCACTCATCGTGCGAGCGATTGAGGGGACTTCGTACCGAGACGCCATTTCTCCGTATGGGTTTCCAGGCGGCGTGACGGACGGATGGAGCGAGGTGCCAGCACATGCCGTGGATTGGCGAGGCACGAAACTGGTCAGCATCTTCGTGAGGGAGCGGGTCCAGGGACCGCATTGCTTCTCGGGTGGTACGGCGCGCAACGAGGTCTTTTTCGTGGACCCATGCCGCCCGCTCACACCGCGAGAGATGCACCGCCGGCACATGCGGCGAAACGTCCGGCTGGGGTTCGTGAGCACGGTGTGTGCGGCCCGGGACGCGCCCCCCGCGGAGCGCGCCGGATTTCGCGAGGTGTACCGGCAGACCATGGTCCGGGACCAGGCGTGCCGCCGGTACTTCTTCTCCGACGCGTACTTCGAGGAGCTGTTCGCGTCCCCGGAGTCCTGGCTCGCGACGACGCTCGCGCCGGATGGGACGGTCGCCTCCGCGGCCCTGGTCGTCCGCAGCGACGGCCTCTTGCACTACTACCTGGGCGGCACGGCGGATGCGCACCTGGCGCGCTCACCGGCGAAGAACGTCTTCGGCGAGATGAGCGCCCTGTGCGTGCGGCTGGGGCTTCCGCTCCACCTGGGGGGCGGGCTCTCGCCGGGGGACGGCCTGGAGGACTTCAAGCGCGGCTTCTCCAACGCCAGCGGCCGCATCCACACGCATGAAATCATCTGCGACGCGGCCGTGTACGCCGCGCTCGCGGAAGGCCACGCCGCCAGCGACTTCTTTCCGGCCTACCGCTCGCAGCCCCGCCCATGACGGAAAGCCCCGGCCTCCCACCCCGAAAGGGGCACGGGAGACCGGGGCTTTCCGTGGACGGCCGGGGCCGCGTGGGGTCAGGCGCTGACGTTCTGCTCCGCCGTGGACGGCTTCGCGGGGGCGAAGGCGGGCAACACCTTCGCCACCGTCCCCGGCATCTTCGACGGGGTGTACCCGGGGATGAGGTCCTGGAGGGCGCGCTTCACGTCGTGGGAGTCACCGGCGCGAGCCGCGCGGTCCAGGCGCTTGAGCTGGAGCTGGAAGTCCGCGGGCGGCGCGGGGCTGCGGGCCACCTTGATGCGGTTGCGCACCTGCTGGGTGAGCTCCTCCTCCTCGGACATGAGCACCTCCTCCAGCTTCTCGCCCGGACGCAGGCCCGTGTAGACGATGGAGATGTCCTTGTCCGGCACCAGGCCCGTCATGGTGATCATGTTCGCGGCCAGCTCCGCGATGCGGACCGGCTCGCCCATGTCCAGGATGCACAGCTCGCCGTAGCCGCCCAGTCCGGCCAGCACCACCAGGCCCACCGCCTCCGGGATGATCATGAAGTAGCGGGTGCAGTCCGGGTGGGTGACGGTGACGGGGCCGCCCGCCTGAATCTGCTGCTTGAAGAGCGGCACCACGCTGCCCGCGGACCCCAGCACGTTGCCGAAGCGGACGGCGCAGAAGGTGGTGCGCGACGTCGCGGCGATGTCGCGGATGACCATCTCCGCCAGCCGCTTGGAGGCGCCCATCACCGACGAGGGCTTCACCGCCTTGTCGGTGGAGATGAGGATGAAGCGCTCCGCCCCGCACGCGTCCGCCATGCGCGCCACGTTCTGCGTGCCGAAGACGTTGTTCTTGATGGCCTCCTCCGGCGCGTCCTCCATCAGGGGCACGTGCTTGTGCGCCGCCGCGTGGAAGACGTACTGCGGCGTGAACTCCTGGCCAATGCGCATCATCCGGTCCAGGTCGCGGATGTCCGCCACCACGGAGTGCACCGGCAGATGCGGGTAGCGCGACTGCAGCTGGCGCACCAGCAGGTAGAGCTCGTTCTCGTTGATGTCCACCACCACCAGCGACGCGGGCGAGTGCCCCGCGACCTGCCGGACGATTTCACTGCCGATGGAGCCCGCGCCGCCGGTGACGAGGATGCGGCGGCCCGTCACCAGCCGGTGCACCTCGTCGTGGTCGAACGAGATGGCGTCCCGGGGCAGCAGGTGCTCCGGGGACAGGTCATGCAGCATGGCGGCGGTGATCTTCTGGTCCAGGTAGGCGAACGAGGCCGGGATGATCTTGAAGCTGACACTCTGGTGACGGCACAGGCTCAGCAGGTGCCGGGTGCGCTCCGGGGACAGCCGGGGGATGGCGATGAGCACCTGCGTCACCCGGTGCTTCTTCATCAGCTCCGGCAGCGCGTCCAGCACGCCGAGCACCGGCTTGCCATTGAGGAACGTGCCCTGCTTGCCAGGGTCGTCATCCACCAGACCGATGACGTGCCACGGGCTGTTGCGGTCCCGCACCAGGTCGCGCAGGAGCAGGTCCCCGGCGCTGCCCGCGCCCACGATGAGCGTACGCTGGGAGCCCTGCGACTTCGCGCGCTGCCGGTCCAGGTACCACTGTCGAACCATGCGCGGGGCGAAGCGGTGGAAGCCCAGCAGCGTGGTGGTGACGAAGAACTCCAGCGCGACCACCTGCCCCGGCAGCGACTCCATGAAGAAGATGGAGCGCAGCAATTCGAACACGATGGTGCCCGCGAGGCTGGCCAGCTCCAGCCGGACCGCCTCGTGGATGCCGGAGCGGTGGAAGGACCAGCGGTGCAGGCCCAACCAGATGAGCGTCACCAGGCGCACCGCGACCAGGAGCGCCACGGCCCGGGGCAGGACCTCCTTGCAGGCCGGCGACAGCCCGTCCGCGAAGTGCAGCATCGTGGCGGCGACCAGCGAGCCGGCGATGAGGACCGCGTCCACGCCCAGCATCCGCAGCCAGCTGAAGCGGTGAGCCCTTCGCGGTGCATGCTCCGGGGTTTCCCGTGGCCCTGCGTCCAGGCTCATCGCTTCCAGGTTCTGACCGTGTTTCATCGATGTCTCCCCCTCCGGCCCGGCGTCCACGGAAAATCCGCCGTCCTCCCACCGCGTAATCAGGAAGACACGCTCTAGCTCGGAATCGCGGAAAGGTGGATGCGCGTCCAGTGCCATCACAGCCGTCCAGGAGTGCTGTCCGACCTGATTCCCGTGAACGTGCGCGCCAGCGAGCAGGCGCCCTGCCCCGCGGGGCCGGTACACGGACATCGCCGCGGTCTCCAGGCGCCGGGAGCCCACGGGCAACGGACCGGCCACGGTGGCGCTTCAGCGATGTGACACATCCCCCGGAGGAAGGGGCGGGCGAGGCCGGGGCGCGATGGTGGCGGCGCCGGGCTGACACTTCGCGAGTCTTGCTCCGCCGGAGCCCGCCCGCCACGCTTGGGCCATGACGACCGAATTCATCCTGCTCCGGCACGGGGAGACGGAGTGGAACGCCCTGGGGCGCCTGCAGGGGCACCTGAACAGCATGCTCAGCCGTGAAGGGCTGCGGCAGGCGGAGGCGCTCGCGGCGCGGCTGGCCACCCTTCCCTTCCAGGCCCTCTACTGCAGCGACCTGGACCGCGCGGTGCAGACGGCCTCGTGCATCGCGGCCAGGACGGGCCACGACGTCCAGCGGGACGCGCGCCTGCGGGAGCGCGGGCTGGGCGTGCTCGAAGGGCTGACGCGCGCGGAGGCCGGCCAGCGCCACCCGGCCGTCTTCGCCGCGTACGCGGAGGGCCACGCCGACTACGTGGTGCCCGAAGGGGAGAGCGCGTCCCAGCGCCTGCGGCTGGCGCTGCACTGCCTGGAGGAGCTGGGGGCGCGCCACCCGGGGGCCCGCGTCGTGGTGGTCACCCACGGCGGCCTGCTCAGCGCCCTGTTGCGCCACTGCCTGGGCATCCCTGCCGCCGCGCCGCGCGCCTTCTCCGTCCTCAACGCGGGTTGGAACCAGTTCGACCTCCATGAGGGGTCCTTGCGGATGGTGACCTGGGGGGACGTCAGCCACCTGCGCGCGCTCAGCCTGGACGACACCTGAAGCACCTGTGCCGGACGGGGCCTGGATGGACGTACAATGGCGCGCGCCATGCGCACGCCAACCGCTCCGGGGCTGGGACCGCCGGCTGTCTTCGTGGGCCGAGCCCACGAGGTACGGCGGCTGGGGGACATGCTGAGGCGCGTGCGCACGGGGGTCGTCTACGGACTGCCGGGCGCGGGCAAGTCCGCGCTGGTGGCGGCGGTGGCCGCGAAGCACCGGGGCCCCGTCGTGCACCGGCGCGTGCGTCCCGGGGACACGCTGGACACGGTGGTGGACGACGTGCGCCGCCTGCTGAGCGAAGCGCCCGTGGCCCAGGCCCTGTCGGACGCGTCCCGGCTGGAGGCGCTGGCGGGGGAATTGGAGGCGCGCCGCGCCCTGTGCGTGCTGGACGACCTGCACGTGCTCGGGCCGCCGGAGCGCGCGGCGCTGGTGGAGGACCTGGGAGGCCGGCTGAGGCATGGCACGCTGCTGGCCACCTCGCGCGAGTCGGTGCCCCGGCACGCGGCGAGTCCGGACCGGGTGGAGCTGCGGCTGGAGGGCCTGTCGCAGGAGGCCGCGCGAGAGCTGTGGCGGGAGCTGGACGCGCTCTACGGCGAGCGCGACGGCTTCGACGCGGCGTGGGGCCGCTCGCGGGGCCTGCCCTTCCTCCTGCGCCGCGCCCACGCGGGCGACACGGGCGGGGACGAACCGGTGCGAGCGGCGCTCGCGGCGCTGCCCGCGGACGAACGGCGGCTGGCCGCGATGCTGGCCTTGAGCCAGCTGCCGCTCACCGCGAGCACGCTGCGGCCGGTGCTGCCCGGCGACACGGCGGGCGGAACGCTGCGCCAGCTGGGCGCGAAGCTGCTGGTGGAGACGGACTCGAGGGGCCGGCACGGCGTGCACGACCTGGTGCGCGAGGCGATGGTGTCCCTGCTGTCGCCGGACGAAGCGCGCGCTGGCCACGAAGCGCTGCTGGAGGTCCTGGAGCGGGAGCCCCTTCCCGCCGTGGTCCGGGTGCGCGCGGTGTGCCGCCACCTCCAGGCGCTCGGCCGGCACGACGCGCGCGCGGCCTTCATCGTCGCGCAGGCGGAGGCCCTGGTGCGCCACGGCGCCGCGGACGAGCTCCTGGGCCTGCTGGACTCGCTGCCCGCCGCGCTGCGCACGCCCCAGGTGAAGCTGGCCCATGCACGCGCGCGGGTGCGGCTGCTCGATTTGCGCCGGGCCTATCCGGAGCTGTTGGCCCTGCGCGCCTCGCTGGAGGCCTCCGCGGGCGCGCCGGAGCCGGAGTCGAACGAAGCCCTGCGCGAGGGCGTGGGCGCCGTGCTGGTGCGGGTGGCCCTCTTCGCGCTGGAGCCGGAGGCCTGCGAACGCACGCTGGAGTCCATGCCGGTGCCGAGCAGCGCGGAGGTCTTCCTCCAGCAACTGCTGGCGTGGACCGCGCTGCGCTTCTTCCAGGGACGGCTGGACGAGTCCCTGGCGATGCTGGACAACGCCGCCGCCGCGACCGGGGACCGGCGCGTGCTGGGCTGGTGCGCCTACGCCCGCGCGCTGATGCTCTGGATTGAAGGCCGCGACAGCGAGCTGGCGGAGCCCCTGGCCCAATGCGTGTCATTGCTGGAGGACGCGCCGCTCGACTCCCGAGGCCCCCTGGTGGCGGCCATGTCCGCGGGCATCCTCAGCCGGCTGGGCCGCTTCACGGAGGCGGACGCCGCGCTCGCCAGCGCCCGGGAGCGCCTGGGCCAGCTGGGCGCGCCCCGGCTCGCGCTGGAGCTGGACTGCATCGCGGCGTGGGTGCGCGGAGAGTCAGGCCAGCGCAGGGCGGCGCTGGCGGCGCTGAGGGAGACGGAGGGCCGCGCGGAGAAGGCGGGCTACCTCTTCGTCCGGCTGCTCTGCCGCGTGGGCTCGGGCCGCATGCTGCTGGAGCTGGGCCGGCGCGCGGAAGGAAGGGCCCAGCTGGACGCGGTGGAAGAAGAGGTCCGGGCGCGCGGCGTGGTGGGGCTGATGCGGGCCGCCCGGGTGGCGCGAACGCTGGACGTGCCAGGGCCGGATGCACCGCCCGTCACCGTGGAGCCCCGCGAGGTGCGCCCCGGCATCGCCGCCCGCCAGCGCGCCCTGGCCGCCCTGGCCGCTGCACGGAGCGCGGACGCCCCTCGCGCCACGGCGCTGCTCAACGCGTTGGAGCCCCTGACCCGCGGTGACGACTTCGCGCTGGAGCGCACGCTGGGGCACCTGGCCCGCGCCACGCTCCACCAGCACGCGGGCCGCGCCCGTGAGGCGGCACAGTCCCTGGAGGACGCCACGTGCGACGGGGCCGAGGGCGGAGTGGACCCCGAGCTGATGGCGGAGCTGACCCGGCCGCTCGCCTCCACCGCGGAGGCCGCCTCCCTCCCGGAAGCACCCGCGCCGGAGGCGGTGGTGCTGGACGCCCGCCGTCATGAACTGCGGGCCCCGGGGAAGACCGTCTCCCTGGAGCGCAGAGCCCTGCCGCGAAGGCTGCTCTACGCCCTGGCCCGCCAGCCGGGCCGCATCCTGTCCAAGGAGGACTGCGTGCGCGCCATGTGGAACGCGGACTACGACCCGCGCCTGCATGACAACGCCTTGCGCGTCCACGTGAGCCACGTGCGAGACATGCTGGAGGGCACCGGCACCCGCGTGGTCTTCGAGGACCCCGGCTACCGCCTGGAGGTGTCTCCGGGCTTCACCTTCGTCGCGGAGTAGACCTCCGGCGCGGGGGCGCGTGTCACATGTGACACGCTGTAGCAGTCACGCCAACCCCATCACAGTAGTTATCCAGTTACGATAAATCGTCGGCCAGGGCATTTACAACGAGTCCTGGATTCCTCCAGAATCCCGTCGCCTCATAACTTCCATTTAAAACGGGGTTCACATGATTTCGGCTCGGATGGTGCGTCGCTGGACTGCGGCCAGCGCGGTGTCGCTGCTGGTCGTCGGTTGCGGTCCCCAGACCACGGAAGAGAAGCAGACGCAGCCGGAGACGCCGGCTCCCGCCGCCACCACCCAGGAGATCGTCGGCGGCACGGCGACCACCATCGCGGTGAACCCCTGGCAGGTGTCGCTGCAGAGCAGCGGCGGCAGCCACTTCTGCGGCGGCTCCATCATCAACGAGAGCTGGATCCTCACCGCGCAGCACTGCGTGAACTCGGGCGGCTCCATCTCCAAGCCGGGCCGCATCGTGGCGGGCATCACCAACCGCACCTCCACCACCGGCGGGCAGATCCGCACCGTGTCCCAGGTGGTCGTGTACCCGGGCTACGTGGACGCGAACATCGGCAAGGACGCGGCGCTCCTCAAGCTGTCCTCGCCGCTGGACCTGAGCGGCGCGAACGCGAAGGCCATCCCGCTGGTCACGGCGGCGGACGAGGCGTCGGGCGTGGGCGGCGTCGGCGCCGTGGCGCGCGTCACGGGCTGGGGCACGCTGTCCAGCGGCTCCTCCTCGCTGCCGTCCACGCTCCAGACGGTGGACGTGAACATCATCAGCAACGCCGCCGCGCAGGCCGACTACCAGGGCGAAGAGGTCATCACCGCGGACCAGCTGGGCGCGAAGGCCCCGGGCAAGGACTCCTGCCAGGGTGACAGCGGCGGTCCCCTCACCGTCCTCAAGGGCAGCAACCGCGTGCTCGCGGGCATCGTGAGCTGGGGCTACGGCTGCGCCGACGCGGCGTACGCGGGCATGTACGGCCGCGTGTCGTTCTTCGAGAGCTGGATCACCAGCACCATCAACGCCCCGCAGCAGCCGACGCAGACGCTGCTGAACCAGACCGGCATCTCCGGCGCGGCCAGCTCCTTCAAGCACTACGCCATCACCGTCCCCGCGGGCGCCACCACCCTGACGGTGGAGCAGTCCGGCGGCACGGGTGACGCGGACCTCTACGTGCGCCAGGGCTCGCAGCCCACGACGACGGCGTACAACTGCCGCCCGTACCTCAGCGGCAACGCGGAGTCCTGCACCATCACCGCCCCCGCGGCCGGCACCTGGTACGTCTCCGTGCGCGGCTATTCCGCGTACACGGGCGTCGCCCTGAAGGCCACGGTGCCGTAGCCGTCGCCTGACACCGGCGTGAGCGCGCAAAGCCCTCTTCCTCCCTTCGCGGAGGGAGGGGGCTTTCGTGTTTCAGCCACCTCGTGTGCGCGGAGTGCTACACCCGGTGTCATGGCCCGGCCCAGAGCTTCGCGCTGTCCCCACTGCAACGCGCCCTTCACGCCCCAGACAGCCAAGACACACTACGTCTGCGGCTACTGCGGCCACGCCTTCGACCTGGATGGCCCGCTTCCGGTGCATCCCCGCCCGCGCGCGCCGCCGCCCCCCGCCCAGGCGAACCGGCATGTCCTGCCGATGCTCGCGGGCGTCGCGGTGATGGTCCTGATGGGGGTCATGGGCGCGGTGTTCGCCTTGGCTTCGGGAGGCCCGGACACACCCGAGCCCATTCCCACCCCGCCTCCCGCGGCCGTCGTCCCCGTCGCGCCTCCGGTCGTCCCCGGGCCTCCACCCGAGCCTCCCAAGCCCGCCCCCGAGCGAATCGAGTGGCTGGAGCGGGGCGCGCCTGCGTTCGTGGACGTCAACGGCGATGGGACGGAGGACATCGTCGGCCACGTGCGCCGCTACGAAGGCACGGCTCCCCGTGAGTACATCGCCGCGTTCGACGGCCGGACGTTCCAGAAGCTCTGGGAGTCGTCGCCTTCGGAGGGGCCGGACGCCTCCCGCTACACGAAGGTCATCGCCCAGAACGGCCGGCTGGTGATGAGCGAGCAGCGCACGGTGAACCTGCTGGAGCTGGAGACCGGCAAGCGGCTGGGGCGCGTGCCGCTGACGGACTCACCGCGCAGGCTGTGCATCCCGCCCGGGGACACGACGTCCGTCTGGGTGGAGGTGGTGGACCACCAGCACCTGCTCTTCGACACGCGCACGGCCACCGCGAAGCCCGCGCCCCGCGCGCCGAGGGGCTGCGCCACTCCGCCCTTGAGCCCGCAGACGTGCAACATGAGCCGGCCGCCGGAGCACCCCACCACCTGCGAGCGCTCCAGCTACCCGCCCTCCGACATCCGCGGCTTCTCCACGAAGTACCTCCTCCGCACGGACGGCTACACGCTGGCGCTGGGCACGCGGTGGCCGGGGACGCAGGTGCCCCTGGTGGCGCTGTACGCGCCGGGCAACCGCAAGCCGCTGTGGCACGACACCGTGTCGGAGAAGGATCCGCTCCTCCTGCGGGACACCGCGCCGGAGGTGGGGGAGATCACGAAGGACGCCGTGTACGTCGTCTATCAGCTGGAGAAGGGCGGCACGCACCTCATCCGGCGCGACCTGCGCACCGGCGCCGTGGCCTGGGACGTGGCCCTGCCCGAGTCCCATTTCAGCTCCATGCTGACGGTCCTCTGGGTCCGGGAGGGCCGCGTGTATGTCCCGCTGTGGGGCAACCTTCTCGTGTTGGATGCCGCGACGGGCGACCGCCTCGGCGGCATTGGAACGCAATGAATCAGTAGATGGAGATGAGGTGGACCCGCACGCGGGGGTTGCCGAGGTACTCCTCCAACCGCCAGCGGGTCCGCATCCCGTCCTCGCGGATGCCCACGCCGCCGTCCGTGGGAGGCTCCGCGCTGGCGAGCGCATCCCGCAGGTGGGACACCGCCCAGGTGTCGAACTTCGGGTCCCCGGAGCCCTCCAGCACCTGGAGGTCGATGAGGCTGCCATCGCGCGCCTGCCGCACCTCCACGATGGCGACGAGCGCGAGCACGGGGGCGGTGACGTCGGTCATGTAGACGTTCGCCGCGCGCCCGGCCTCCACGGCCGCGCGCAGCCGGTCGGACGTCTCCCCGCGGACGTCGCGCGCCTGGGGTGCGAAGGGAGTGCCCGTCTTGCCGAAGCGCTCGATGGACTCCAGCTGCTCGCGCTTCAGCCGGCGGACCAGCACATCGGTGTTGGGAGGGGGCGGGTTCACCAGCCGCTCGGAGAAGCCCTGGCGCAGCTTCGCGAAGTAGGGAGGCGTCGCGCCCGTGGCTCGCGAGGACGCGGTCGCATCCTTGGCCCAGCCATCCACCTTCTGACGCGCCTCCTCCGCCTCACGGGCCGCCAGGGCCTTGGGGTCCGGCTCCGAGCCAGGGACGTTGCGAATCGTCCGCCCCGTCGACGGGGGCCCCTTCAGGAGCCCACCGCCCAGCAGGCCGGGTGGTTCCAGTTGGAGAGGGACGTCCCGGACCGGAGGTGATGTGCGCTCGGAGGGTGCCTCCGCGAGCGGCTCCGGAGAGGCATCCCCCGGGGTCGCGGGAGCCTCGGCTGAAGCTGGCGCTTCGTCCTTCTCCC
Organism: Corallococcus sp. AB011P; assembly: GCF_003611605.1. NCBI lineage: Bacteria > Pseudomonadati > Myxococcota > Myxococcia > Myxococcales > Myxococcaceae > Corallococcus > Corallococcus sp. AB011P. The sequence goes on along the minus strand of NZ_RAVX01000001.1, from coordinate 1,020,585 downwards.
CCGCGCGCGAGGAGGGCTCGCGCTCCGCCAGGTGCGCTGGCGCTCCGTCCTTCCGCGCGCGCGTGGAGGGTTCGCGCTCCGCCGGCCGCGCTGGCGAGCGCGGGGGCCGCGGCTCATCTTCTGGCACGGGGGGCACGGGCGGCGCGGGGCGTGCGTCCCGGGTGACGATCTCCATCTCGACGACCTGCGACGGCTCCCCGTGATGGACGCGGGCAGACGGGCTCCGCCACAGCGCGAAGAGGAGCGCCGCGTGCAGGAGCCCGGACACGCCGAGCAGGAGGAGCAGCTGTGAGCGCCGGGACACGAAGGTCAGCTTGCTCCGTCCCGCCGCACGGGAGAAGTGGCGCGGAGCGTGGGTGTTGGACCTCCACGCTCCCCTGCCCTCCCCTCGCGCCCTACGGCGCCGCCGGTGTCCGGAACTCCGGAATGAGCTCGCCCGTGAGCCGGATGCTCTTCAGGACCTTGTCGTGCGCCAGCGCGCCCACCTGGTGGAAGGACATGAGCGCGTCGATACCCAGCGCCTGGTAGCGCTTGAGCCCCGCGCGCACCTGCTCCTGGGTTCCAACGATGAGCGAGTCCTGCGCGCTCAGCACCTCCCAGACCTGCTCATCCGGAACCTGCTCCCCGCCCATGATGCGGCCCAGGAGGCGCTGCGCCTGGGACTGCGGCGCGTTCGGGTCCTTCTTGCGCAGGTACTGGCCCGTCAGGCCGCCGCCCGCCGGGTCCTTCGCCAGCACCTCCAGCTCCGCGGCCGTCTTCACGAAGGCGTCCTTCGCCTCGAAGAAGGTGAACGACCCGCTGGTGTACCAGGCAGCGGCCTTCGCGGCGCCGTTCTCCATCGCCTCGCGCTCGCTGTCCGCGCAGTGCACGAACGTGAAGAAGGCGACCTGGTCGTTGACGAACGCGCCCACCGGCTCGCAGCGCGTGCGCAGGGCCTCGCGGTAGATGTGGATCATCTCCGCCACCTCCTCTGGAGAGGCCCAGAGCGTCACGCCCAGCGCACCCACGCCGTTGCGCCCCGCCTGTTCGAAGGACGCGGGGCTGGAGCACGCCTGCCACAGCGGCGGATGCGGCTTGCGGTACGGCTTCGGGATGACGCTGACGTCTTTCAGCCGCAGGTCCGGCCCGTCCCACGACACCTTGTCCTGCGTCCACAGCTTCGGAATCAGCTCGAAGGCCTGCTGCATCTGCCCGCGAGTGGAGTCAGGCTCGATGTTGAAGGTGCGCCACTCCGGGATGGTGCTGCGCGCCAGTCCCAGCTGGAAGCGGCCCCCGCTCAGGTGGTCGATGAAGGCCGCGCGCTCCGCGACCCGGATGGGATGATTGAAGCGCGTGGGCGCCAGCACCGACGAGTGTCCGACGTGCAGGTTCTTCGTGCTCCGCGCGATGGCGGTGAGCATGATCTCCGGCGCGGAGCTGTAGCTGAACTCCACGGCGGTGTGGTGCTCCACCTGCCACCAGACGCCGTAGCCCATCTCGTCCGCCAGCCGCGCCTGCTCCAGCGTCTCCTGGATGAGCTGGTGCTCGTGGTCCGGACCGCTCCAGCGCTCCTTCGGGTGCTGCATCTCCGAAAAGATATCGAGCCGCATGATGTCCCCCTGAAATCGATTTCACTTCGCAAGCAACAACGGGAACGACTCCCACGCCGTCCGGAAGCAAGCCGCTCCGGACGGCGTAGGTCAGACCGTCAGTCCGCCCAGTGGACCTTGCCCAGCCCCGCCGGGATGAGGTCGCAGACGTAGAAGATGTCGTCGTACGGGTAGTTGTCGTACACGCCCCGCGCGGGGATGCAGCGCGCCTGATTGGGATACGGCGCGTTGAACTCCGCGGCGAGCTGCTGGCAGTAGGAGTGGTCGCTGGGGCCACCACACTCCTCGGTGCACTGGTCCGCGCGGATCCACTGCGAATTGTAGATCGGGTACGAGTCCGCCTCCGTCCAACACAGGCCCGTCGCGCACTGGGTGTCAGCCGAACAGCCCTGGCCCACGGCGTTGAGGCCCTGCTCCTGCTGCGTCGGGGCGGGGGTCTGCGGCTCGGCGGCGGGACTGGCGCCACAGGCGAGCAGCGCGAAGGAGAAGAGGGTCACGGGAACGGCGAAGAGCTTCCGCATCTTGGGAGTACCTTTCAGGGAGAAGGAAGAGGGAACAGTGATTACGGCCCGTCGGGGGGAAGGGTGCAGGTCCAGGTGTTGTCGAACTTGCAGTAGCAGCTGCCCGTGGGCAGCCCGTTCAGACAGCAATCCCGATAGGTGCCGGAGGAGGGACACGACGTGCCGTCAATGAACGTGCACGAGTTGGCGCGCGTGCAGGCGGGCGGAGGATCCGCGGGACAGGACAGGAAGTTGCCATTGCAATTCACATACTGGCCGTCCACGGAAGAGCAGGAACTTCCCGAGCACGACAGCGTCACGCCCGACGCGCAGGTCGTCGAACAGGTCGACAGGGCGCCTGAGACCTCCCCCAGCTCCTCCTCCGACACGTCGCCGGAATCCACGCCACCGCAGGCCGCCATCGTCGCGATGACCAGTGCCGCGAACACACCCGATACAAACTTCATGAGGCTCGTCCTTTCTTGCTGATACATCCAGCTAGGCAGCTTATCCCCACAAGATTTGATTCGATAGGGTTCACACCGAAGGCGAGGACGCGGGCGTGGGGTACGCTGGTGGCACTTCACGCGAAGGGACCCGCCATGTGCCGGAGCATCAAGACGCTGTTCAACTTCGAGCCCCCCGCGTCCGACGCGGAGGTCCGGGCGGCGGCCCTGCAGTTCGTGCGGAAGCTGAGCGGCGCCAGCGCTCCGTCAAAGGCGAACGAGGAGGCCTTCAACCGCGCCGTCGAGGACATCACCGAGACAGCGCGACGACTGATGGACTCGCTGGTGACCACCGCCCCGCCGCGCAACCGCGACATGGAAGCCATGAAGGCGAAGCTGCGGTCCGCGAAGCGCTTCGCACCGCGCTAACGTGCTCCCCATGTTCCTCGCCTCGCTGCTGTCCGCGTTCGCTGGCGCCTGGATGTTCGCGGCGGCGCCGTTCACCGTCACGATGAAGTCCGCGGGCTACTCCGCCCGCTCGGATGGTGAGACGGTCACCGTCACCCGGGTGGAGCCCAAGAGCGTCGCCGCCGAGGCGGGACTCCAGAAGGGCATGAAGGTGACAGGCATCACCCAGCCACCCAGGGGCTTCACCCGGGTGCCCCTGCCCCAGCTCGACGCCACCGACCTGCAGGACGCGCTGACGCCCCAGCCCGCCGAGACCCTCTGGCTCCAGGTGGAGACGAAGCGGGGCTCCGACCAGCTCATCCTCAAGAGCCGGGAGCCCCTCCCCGACAACCCGTTCCCGGTCGTGCCGCTCACGGACGCGCAGCAGGCGCGCCTGACCCCAAACCAGGCCAGCCGCTACCAGCAGCGGCTCGTGCAGTTCGCCGTGGAGGCCATGCGCCGGCCCCAGGTCGAAGCCCGCCAGAACACCACCGCCTACGTGATGAAGGGAAAGCTCAGCGGCATCGACGGCGGCGGCGCAACGCCCCTCTGGCTCCATCCGAGCATCGAGCTGCGGCACACCTGTGGCGACAGCCTGGAGAAGATGGAGCTGAGCAGCGCCGCGGGGAACGTGAACCTCACGCTGCGGCCCGAGGATGCCACCCAGGCGGGAGGCCCCATCCAGCTGGCCCCGCCGCTCTGGCCCATGCAGCAGGTGCTCCGCTGTGAAGGCGCCCCCACCGCCTTGCAGCAGACCCTGCACGTCAAGCTGGCCTGCAAGGGACGGCCTCCCGCGGAGCACGACTTCAACGTGAAGCTGACCGTGCGCTGTGACGATCTCCACTCCCAGCCCGGGCCGGCCCAACCGCCGCTGGTCCTGGAGGAGCCCAAGGACTTCCTCGTGGGAGACACGACCCCGCTCCAGATGAAGGTGTTCGCGCACCAGCTCGTCCCCCGCCCCACCGAGGCGACCCTCGTGGAGCTGGATGCCCAGGGACAGGTGCTCCGGCGGCTGACGCCAGTTCCCATGGGGAAGAACGCCCACGAACCCGGCCTGCCGCTCCAGGTCACGCTGGACACGACGGCGAGGCGCACCGCGCGGCTCGCGCTGGACGTGCGCTTCTCCGACGGAAGCACCTGGCTCAGCGAGCCGCAGACGCGGGAGATCCGCACCCGGGCGCAGGTGGAGGGTCTGCGCCGGGAGGCGCTCGAGACCAACGCGAGGGCCTCCGCCTTCCTGGAGGAACTCAACGACACGTTCAGCGAGCCCTGTGACGACGTGCCCACCACGATGAAGTGGATCCTGGCCCATCCCGCCATCGAGGCCGCGCACACGGGATTCCGGAAGCTCCACTACAAGGTGAAGGGCAGCTCCCACTTCTCCGTCTTCATGTGCGGCTACGACTAGTCCGGCGCTTTCACGGACGCTACAAGCGGCCGAGGATCTCCGCCTTCTTCTCCTCGTACTCGCGCTCGGTGATGAGGCCGCCGTCGGCCATGCGCTTCAGGTCCTCCATTGCCCGGACCGGATCCGCCGGGGGCGATGGCGGGCTGGCCGGGGCGGCCATCGCGAAGCCGGTGATGACGACGCGCTGGGGCTTCATCGGGTCCACCATCACCTGGACCCGAAGCCCCGGCCCCCAGGTGGCCGTGCTCGAATGAGGCGGCAGACGCTTGCTCACCCGCGCCTGATAGGGAGCACGGCCGGGGATGTGAACCTCCAGGAGCAGTTGGAGGACCGGGCGCTTGTTGATGCGGATCGCGGTGTCCCGCACCTCCAGCACCGTGGCCTCGCCGGCCCTTCCGTTCTCCAACTCCGCGCGATCCAGCCCGGCGCCCAACAGCCCCAGCAGCCCACCCTTCGGTCCGAACGCCACGCCCAGCCCTCCCGCCACGACGATGAGGAGGACGAGGAGCGCGGGGTCGGAGGTGATGGCGTCGAACATGGGGCTTCCAGCCTAGGGGATGTTGATGCGCGAGTGCAGGGCCCGGCCGTCATAAGAGGCGGCGCCGCAGCGCGCATGGGCCCAGTCGCCGTTCACCGCGGAGCAGACGCGGAAGGCCTGGATGTTGGAGAACGGCACGTTGATGCCCGGCGTGTCGCAGCGCCCCTGGTAGGTCCACGCCAGGCTCTTGTTCACGGCGCCCACGCCGATGCACGGGCCAATCCACGCGCCCGTGTCCCGCCGCTGCACGTCGATGGAGTACTGCGCCAGCGTCTCCTCCTCGCTCCACTCCAGGTCCACGAAGGGCGTGACACCGCCGGGCAGCTCCAGGGACACGTCGTCGGAGATGCCGTCATAGGCCTTCTCCACGGAGGGCCCCCAGACGTTGTTGTTGGAATAGAAGAGGCGGAACGCGGCGATCTCCCCCTTCGTCACCACGCGGTCCCCGGCGCTGCGGCAAACGCCGTCGAACACCGTCTTGTTGGACTGCCCCAGCAGCACCACGGACGTGCACGGCCCCACCACCGAGCCATTCTTCAGCACGACGTCCAGCGAGTAGCTGTACCCCGCGAGCCGGTTCCAGCGCACGTTCACCTGGTTGAGCGACGTCATCGCCCCGTCCGGCTTGAACGCGACGCGCTGCTTGTATGTGCTGCGTGAGGTGAGGTTGCCCGCGCTGTCGAAGGCGCCCTGATGGAAGATGTTGAAGTACTCGCCCCGCCGCTCGACGATGACGTTGTGGCCGTGGGACTGCACCAGCCGGCCCGCGGAGTTCTTCAAGGGCAGGGACTGCCGCCGCACCGCCCGCGCCCGCGTGAGCTCCGGAACGGAGTCCGCCATCACGTAGTACATGGCGTACTGGCTGTTGTACCAACCGCCGCTGAAGACCATGTAGTAGCGCCCGTCGCGCTTGAAGAGCTCCGGCGCCTCGTTGATGCCCTCCTCGTAGGCCGGCGTCGAGAACACCGCCGGGCCCGCGTGGTTGTAGACGGTGCCGGGCGCGGCCAGCTTGAACGAGGAGATGTTGTTGCCGTTCTGGAACCAGACATAGAAGAGCCAGCGGTCCGCGCCATCGTTGAACGTCGCCGAGTCGATGCGGATGTTCCGGTTGCACCCCTGCGGCAGGCACGCCGTGCCGGTGGTGGTGCGCGGCCAGGTGGTGTTGGCGTTGATGGGCTGGGGCACACCGAAGACCAGGTTCAGGTCCGGCGCCGTGGCGACGAAGGTCGTCACCTCCTGGCCCGCCGGAGGACACGCCGCGCCGTTGGGCACCCGGTGGCCGGAGAAGTGGAGCTGGTAGACGCTGCCCACCTTGCTCAGGTCCGGCGCCCACAGGAAGCAGTAGTCGTAGGTTGGATCCGCCGCGGACGGGTTGTAGTCGCGCTTGAAGCGGAACGCCGTCAGGTCGTTGGACTCATACAGCGGAATCAACACCCCGTTGCCCGTGCCGGTGAGGAAGAACAGGTCGTCGTTCTCCTTGTAGACGTCCGGATCCGCCAGCCACTGCATGAGCAGCGTGCGCGAGTTGTCCTGCGCGAGCGCACTCCCGGCGAACGTCGTGGTGAGGAGGGACAACAACAGGACGGCTCGGACGGGCTTCATGAGGCCTCTCCATGGAAGTCTTGAAATTCAAGCTTCCAGGGAAGACCCGGGCCGCGCAAGGCCGATGGGTTTTGACCGTCCAGCGGCGATCCGCTATACCGCGAACTTCGATAATGAAAATCAATTTCATTTGATATCACCTCTCTCTGGATTGCCTTTCCCGTGAGCACCCCTCCCCGGCGGTTCCCTCCCCTCCTCGCGGCCCTCATCGGGGTCGTGGTCATCGCGCTCGCGGTCTTCTTCTGGTGGGGCCCGCGAGCTCCGGCCCCGGAGCCCGTGCCCTCGGAGGGCGCGGCGCCGGCTCCCGCGCCAGGGGCGGGCCGGACCATTGCCCACGCGCAGGGCAGCACCGTCGTGGCCGAGCACCCGAAGCAGGTCGTGGTGTTCGACCTGGCGGCGCTGGACACGCTGGACGTGCTGGGGGTGGACGTGCAGGGCGTGGCGGGTGAGTACTTCCCCGGCCAGCTGGCGAAGTACGCGGACGCGAAGAAGTACCCGCGCTACGGGACGCTCTTCGAGCCCGACTACGAGGCCCTGCACGCCGCCCGGCCCGACCTGGTCATCACCGGCGGCCGCTCCAGCGCCCGGTACACGAAGCTCGCCGCCATCGTGCCCACCATCGACCAGACCACGGACGACGCGCACTTCCTGGACACCGTGGTGGGCAACACGCAGCGGCTGGCGGCCGTCTTCGGCAAGGAGGAGCAGGCGCGCGCCCTGGTGGAGTCGCTGCACCAGTCCATCACGACGCTGAAGGGCACCACCGCCAGCCGGGGCAAGGGGCTCATCGTGCTGACGTCCGGAGGCCGGATGAGCGCGTATGGCCCGGGCTCGCGCTTCGGCGTGCTGCACGACACCTTCGGCATCCCGCCCGCGGCCCCGTCGCTCAAGGCGTCACTGCACGGGGAGGCCGTGGGCTCGGAGTTCATCCTGGAGACCAACCCGGACTGGCTGTTCGTCATCGACCGGGACGCGGCCATTGGCGAGGGCGGCGGCGCGCAGCGGCTCTTGGACAACGAGCTGGTGCACCAGACGACGGCCTGGAAGCAGGGACAGGTCGTCTACCTGGAGCCGGCGAACACCTACCTCATCGGCGGCGGCATCCAGTCCCTGCGGCGCCTGATGGAGCAGATCTCCGATGTCTACGCGAAGCCCCGACAGCCCCCCGCTCCCTGAGCCGGGCTTCGCACTCCCCGGGTCCGAGGCTCCCCTGCCCCTGCTCGCCGTGGCCGTGCTCGGGGTGCTGGTGCTCGCGGGCATCAGCCTGCTGATTGGCGTGAGCCACGTGTCGTGGGAGGCGCTGCTGGCGCCGTCGGAGCACCAGCGCGCCGTGCAGGTGCTGGTCATCAGCCGCGTGCCACGCACGCTGGCCCTGGTGCTGGCGGGCATGTCCCTGGCCGTGGCGGGCCTCATCATGCAGATGCTCGCGCGCAACCGCTTCGTGGAGCCCTTCACGGCGGGCACGGCGGAGTCCGCGAGCCTGGGCCTGCTCGCCGTCACGCTGCTCGCCCCCGGCCTCCCCATCCTCGCCAGGACGGCGGTCGCCGCAGGCTTCGCCATGGCGGGCACGGCGCTGTTCCTGCTCATCCTCCGGCGCATTCCGCTGCGCTCGGCGCTCGTCGTGCCCGTGGTGGGGCTGGTGCTGGGCGCCATCTTCGACGCGGCGACGACGTTCTTCGCCTACCGCTTCTCCCTGCTGCAATCGCTGATGGCCTGGACCACGGGCGACTTCTCCAGCGTGCTGCGCGGCCGGTACGAGCTGCTCTGGGGCGCGTTCGTGCTGACCGTCATCGCCTACGTCGTCGCCGACCGCTTCACCGTCGCCGGCATGGGCGAGGCCTTCACCACCAACCTGGGCTTGAGCCACCCGCGCATCATGGCGCTGGGGCTGGCCATCGTCGCCATGGTCACCGCGGTAGTGGTGGCCACCGTGGGGATGATTCCCTTCATCGGGCTCGTGGTGCCCAACGTCGTCAGCCTCATCGTGGGTGACAACGCGCGCCGCTCCATTCCATGGGTGGCGGTGCTGGGCGCGGGCTTCGTGCTCCTGTGCGACATCGCGGGGCGGGTGGTGCGCCAGCCCTATGAGATTCCCGTGGGCACCGTGGCGGGCGTGGTGGGCAGCCTCCTCTTCCTCCACCTGCTGCTGCGGAGGGACGACCGTGTCGGCTAGCACGCTGCGCCTGGAAGGCCATGAGCGGCGGCTGCTCCTCCTGGGGGGCCTGGCCACCTTCTGCGTGGTGGTGTTCATGACCGTGGACGCGGGTGGCAAGTGGGACTTCGTGCTGCCGTTCCGCGCGCGCAAGGTCGCCACGGTGCTGCTGGTGGGCTACGCCATCGCCGTCTCCACGGTGCTGTTCCAGACCGTGGTGGAGAACCGCGTCCTGACGCCCGCCATCATGGGCTTCGACACGCTCTACCTGCTCCTGCAGACGAGCCTGCTCTTCTTCCTGGGCTCGCGCACCATGGCGAGCCTGGACCCCAGGCTGCTCTTCACGGTGGAGGTCGCCATCATGGTGGCCTTCTCCGCGGTGCTGCACCGCTGGCTGTTCGAGGGCGGCCGGCGCAGCGTCCACCTGCTGCTGCTCACGGGCGTGGTGCTGGGCGTGCTGTTCCGCAGCCTGTCCAGCTTCCTCCAGCGCCTCATCGCGCCGGGCGAGTTCGACTTCCTGCAGGACCGCTTCTTCGCCAGCTTCAACAACCCGGACTCGGACCTGCTCATCGTCTCCGCGCTGATGACCCTGGGCGCATCCATCCTGGGCTTCAGCCTGCTGCGCACCTGCGATGTGATGAACCTGGGGCGCGACGTGGCCATCAACCTGGGCGTGGACCACCGGCGCACGGTGTCGCGGCTCCTGGCGGTGGTGGCGGTGCTGGTGTCGGTGTCCACTGCGCTGGTGGGGCCGGTGACCTTCTTCGGGCTGCTGGTGGCGAACCTGGCGCACGGGCTGGTGCGCTCGCACCGGCACGCCCACGTGCTGCCGGCCGCCGTGTTCCTGGCGGTGATTGGCCTCTTGGGCGGTCAGCTCGTGCTGGAGCGCGTCTTCTCCTTTGGCGCCAACCTGCGCGTCATCATCGAGTTCCTGGGCGGCCTGATGTTCATCACCCTGCTCATGCGAGGCGTGCTGCGATGATCGAAGCCCGGAACGTGTCCCGCCGCTACGGAGACGCCGTGGTGGTGGACGACGTCACGCTCCAGTTCCCGGAGACGGGCGTGACGTCCATCATCGGGCCCAACGGCGCCGGCAAGTCCACCCTGCTGTCCATGGTGAGCCGCCTGTTGCCGCTGTCCTCGGGCACGGTGATGGTGGACGGCATGGACGTGGTCCGCACGCCCGGCGACGCGCTGGCGCGCAGGCTGGCCATCCTGCGGCAGGACAACGCCGTCACCTCGCGGCTCACCGTGCGCGACCTGGTGACGTTCGGCCGCTACCCGCACTCCAAGGGCCGCCCCACGGTGGAGGACCGCGCCTTCGTGGAGGGGGCGCTCCACCACCTGGGCCTGGAGCCACTCGCGCACCGCTTCCTGGACGAGCTGTCCGGCGGCCAGCGCCAGCGCGCCTTCGTGGCCATGGTGCTGTGCCAGGACACGCACTACGTGCTCCTGGACGAGCCCCTCAACAGCCTGGACATGAAACACGCCGTGGCCATGATGAAGGAGCTGCGGCGCGCGGCGGACACGCTGGGCAAGTGCGTGGTGCTGGTGCTGCACGACCTCAACTACGCCTCCTGCTACTCCGACCACGTCATCGCCATGCGCGCCGGGAAGGTCGCCTTCCAGGGGACGCCGGAGGAGCTGATGCGGCCCGCCGTGCTCCGCGGCATCTACGACATGGACATCGACATCCACCTGCTCGACGGGAAGCGCATCGCGGTCCACTACCGCTGAGCCCAGGATGTGACACGCGTGTCGCGCCCGGGCCGGAAGGACGGCGGATCCGGACAGCTGTTCCCTCTGGGACATCCTGGCATCGGGCTTGCTCAGGGGCCCGGGCACCATGTCCCTCTCCCGCGAAGCCCCTCCGAATCCCGGCCTGCGTCGTTGGGCCACCCGGCTGATTCTGTTGGTCGCGTGCGCCAGCGTCGTGGCCACGTCCGAAGGCACGTCCGCCGACGTCGTCTCCGAGCCCTACACGAGCGCGCCCCTGACCCTCACGACGGAGGCGCCCAGGCTCACGCGTCCCATCACCGTGAAGGTCACGGTGCCGAAGGCGCCATCGAGGACCGCCGAGGCGGAGCTGACGGTGCAGGTGAAGGCGCGTTGGACGCCAGCGGACCCCACGCAGACGGCGCAACCCTGGATGCGTGTCTCGCTGTCCCGGACCGGGGAGTCTTTCGCCTGGCCCGCGCACTCCGTCGTGCTGGAAGCGGGGGCGGAGGTGCCGGCGCAGACCGTCGCGTACCTGGATCCGAACTGCGAGCTGGGAACAGAGTGTGGATGGGGCACGGACCTGACCATCGAGCTGCAACCGGACGCTGGCGCCGGCACGGTCGAGCTGGAGTGGACGGGAGTCGCCCGGGCGCGCGTGCTGAACACGTCCGACCTTCCCAAGGGCATGAGCGTGAGCGTTTCGGAGCCGTGACCCCTGACATGGAACCGCACATGCGCCCCTCCCTCCCTGCCCATGCCCTGCTGCTGCTGTTGACGCTGACGGCCTCCGCCTGTGTCCCCGAAAGGGATTGGGTGATGAAGGAAGGCCCGGCTGAATCCCTCACGTTGACCGCCTCTTCCCCCAGCGCCCATCCCCGGCTGCGCGTGCAGGCCACCGGCCGCAAGGGCTCCGGCGTGGAGGTGTCCCTCGTCGACATCGCCTTCGTGGTGGAGCCCCGCTGGGAGCTGCCCGGGGAAACCAGCACGGGGCCTCGGCCCTGGCATCGCGTCCGCATCGTGGATGAGCGCGATGACAAGGTCCTGGGCGAGTACGTCTTCGTGCTCATGACGCCGAATGTGCCGGGCGTCATGAAGTTGGGGTTCCCCGTGTCGATGGAGGACTCCGCCTCCCAGCTCGACGTCACCTACCGCCTCGAGCTCGACTGGCAGGGAGCGCCCGCCGAGGGCGCCATCCAGGTCGGCTGGAAGCCCCAGGTGACCGTGGAGACCGGCAAGGAAGACACGGACGACGTCGAGTTCACCTTCACGTCGCTCTGAGCAGCACGTCCTCGGGTTGATCTCCCTCCACGGAGAGTGAAAGCCTGTGCATCCCTCTTCCTGAAAGGCAGCCGGAGATGCGCGAGAAGAACCTGGAGTACACGTTGGATTGGATTGCCGTGCAGGAGCTGGTGGCCGAGTACGGGCAGGCCATCGACCATGGCAAGGACACGGGTGACTGGACCCGGTGGGAGCGGGTCTTCGCCCCGGAGGTGACGTCGGACTACTCCCGCTTCATGGGCGTGCCTCCCTCCACCGCGCCGCGCGCAGTGCTGGCGCAGTTCGGCAACAAGGCGCTGGAGTGTTTCACCCGCGTGCAGCACTCCACCGCCAACACGGTGCGCACGGAGTTCACCAGCCCCACGCACGCCACGGCGCACGCCTACGCGGAGGTGTCCCACTTCTTCACCATGAACGGCGTGCCCCAGGAGTGGACCCTGGTGGGGCGCTACACGCATGAGATGGTGAAGACGGCCGCGGAGGGCTGGCGCATCCAGAAGGTCACGCTGGATCCCATCCACCACCGGGGCAATCTGCTGGGCCTGGAGTTCGCCCGGGGCAAGCGGCTCGGCACGCCGTGACCCCGGGCGTGCGGTGACGCGGCCCCGTCACCGCGCGCGCTTCTTCCGGGACCTGGCCGGAGGCTTCGCGAGCGCCTCCGCCTGCTTCCCGATGGTCTCCGCCAGGAAGTCCACCACCGCGCGCACCCGCACGTTGTGGGCCAGGTCCTCGTGGAACACCAGCCACACGGTCCGCTCCAGCGCCGGCAGGGCGTCACGCAGGGGCACCAGCTCCGGATGCAGGTGGCCGAAGAACGCCGGCAGCAGCGCCACGCCCAGGCCCTCGCGCGCGGCCTGGAGCAGTCCCAGGATGGACGTCAGCCGCAGCGCCACGGTGGCCTTCGCCGCGTGCACGTCTAGCCACTTCGACTCCGGCCAGCGCCGCGAGTCCTGCGCGTAGCCCACCACCGAGTGCCCCTGGAGCCCCGTGTCGAAGCGCACCGGCCCCCGGCGGGCGAGGTACGCCTTCGACGCGAAAGGCACGACCCCGATGGCAGCCACCTTCCGGGCCCGCAGCGACGCCTCCTGGGGCCGGACCAGCCGGATGGCCACGTCCGCCTCGCGCCGCACCAGGGAGAGTGACTCGTAGCCGGAGAGCAGCTGCAACTCGATCTCCGGATGGCGCTCCTGGAACGCGGCCAGCCACGGCATCACGTTGTGGACCAGGAAGGAGTCCGTCGCGGTGACCGTCACCGGCCCGGAGGGGCGCAGGTCCTCGCCGCTGGCGAGCCGCTCCACCCGCAGCGCCTCCGCCTCCACCGCCTCCGCGGCCGGAAGGATGCGCAGCGCCACCGCCGTGGGCCGCAGGCCCGTGGGCGTCCGGTCGAAGAGCCGCGCCCCCAGCTCCTTCTCCAGCACGGCCAGGCGCCGGCCCACCGTGGTCTGGTCCACCTTCAACCGCCGCGCCGCCGCGGAGAGGTTCCCCTCCCTCGCGATGGCCAGGAAGTGCCGCAGGTCGCTCCATTCGGGCATGGTCAGCACTTTCGCAGAGGTGTCCTGCGGAAACGGGCATTTTCGCAGACCCCGTCCGCCGCCATCCTCCCCGGCGTTTCCTTCCACCGAGGAGTGCCTCCCGTGAAGACCCTGCCCAAGCTCGTCGCCGCCGCCGTCGTTGTCTCCGCGTTCACCTTCGCCGCCGCCAGGGGCAAGGAGTCCGCGGCGTTCCAGCAGACCGCCTATGACAAGCTCACCTGGACGGAGATGATGCCCGGCGGCCCGTCCGTGCACGTGCTCTGGGGCGACATGAAGAAGGGCCCGTATGCCCTGCTGATGAAGTTCCCCGCCGGGTTCGACTCGGGGCCGCACACCCACTCCGCCGGCTACCACGGCGTGCTGGTGAAGGGCCGCATGACGAACACCAGCGAGGGCGCCGCCGAAGCGGGCGCCGTGGAGGCCGGCAGCACCTGGGACCAGCCCGGCAAGGTGGTGCACCGCAACCAGTGCGCGCCGGACGCCGAGTGCGTGATGCTCATCGCCCAGGACAAGCCCTTCGACTTCGCGCCCGCCAAGGCGAAGTAGCCGCCCCGCGGGCCCGGCAACGCGTCAGACCTTGATGGGCACCACCAGGGACGCGGCGTAGCCCTCCGTGGTGTTGCCCGTCACGGTCGCCAGCTGCGTGGACGCGCCGTCGCTGAACACGTTGTCGCTGGAGAGCGAAATCTGGCTGAGGTTGCGGACGCTCTGCGAATAGCCGGACGTCGCATAGACGGTGTCGCAGACGTCCTCTGGCAGGGCCAGCTGGGACGTGGCCACCTTGTTGCGTGAGGAGGAGGTCGCCTCCACCGAGGGGTAGATTTCGAAGTGGATGTGCGGCCAACGTCCGCTGTAGCAGGCGGGGAAGATGCTGGTGAAGGTCACCTTGCCCTCTTCATCCGTCACCTGCACCCCGCGCAGGTAGTTCTCGCTGGTGACGCCCGACGAGTACATCGAGTACCGCCCCGACTGGTCGCAGTGCCACAGGTAGATGGCGTAGCCCCGGAGCGGCGTGCAGCTGTCGTTGCTGGCGACCAGCGTGAGGGTGATGGTGAGAGGGATGCCCGCCGCGACGCCGCTCGCGCCCGCGATGCTGGAGCGGATGTCGCTGCGGACGATGCCTGACAGCACCAGCGCGTTGGCTCCGTTGGAGCCGTCACCGGGATAGGGACCGGCCGTCTCCTCCGGAATCCGGGCACACCCGGACGCGTCGTCGCTGCTGCCGCCGGAGTCCGGCCCTCCACAGCCGATGACGGGAATGAGGCTGGTGAAGGCCATCCAGCGCAGCAGCTCCCGCCGGTCCGTGCGCTTCGCCAGGACCCGCAGGTCCTGCTGGAGTCCGTCGTGGTGGTTCCGTTCGTCGTCACTCATGCGCCCTGCCCCCTTGGAGTGACCGCGACGGTAGGGCAAAGGTCTTAAGCGAGTCCTAAGGCGCCGGGGGTGACGCGTTTTTGCAATCCAGGCGCGGGCTCCTGGCGTATCTGTCCCGCCACCCAGCAAGGGAGCAGACACCCATGACGAAGCGCGCGAGTGGTCCATTCGACGTCAAGCTCACCCCCATGGCGCCGGAGGCAGGCGCGGTGGAGGCGGCCCCGGGCCGGATGATGCTCGACAAGCGCTATCACGGCGCGCTGGAGGCCACGAGCCAGGGGCAGATGCTCGCGGTGCGGACGCCGGTGGAGGGGTCCGCGGGGTACGTCGCCATGGAGCGCGTCAGCGGGATGCTGGACGGCCGCGCCGGCACCTTCGCGCTCCAGCACTTCGGGGTGATGACGCGCGGTGCCCCCCACCTCGTCATCTCCGTGGTGCCGGACTCCGGAACCGGCGAGCTCACGGGGCTCGCCGGCTCGATGACCATCGACATCGCGCCGGGCGGGAAGCACTCCTACGACTTCCAGTACACCCTGCCAGAAGCGCCGTGACTCACGCGCCTCTCGTCACCCGGAGCCACGAAAGGGCTTGAAGGGCCGCGAGCCACGCGCCTCCCGCGAGCACATGCCGGAGCTGGTTCATCCGGGCCCACCGCATGGCGGTCTCCACGGCCGCCGGAGCGTCTGGTGATTGCATCAGCCGGACCATCGTGGGGATGAAGTACGAGAAGGTCAGCAGCCGGTCGACGAGCGCCACCAGCGCGGCCGCGAGCCACCAGGAGCGCAGCGGCCCGGTGGCCCGCATGGCGAAATAGAGGCTGGCCAGCGTGAGCAGCGTCAACGGCCCCGTGGTGACGAAGCCCCAGAAGCGCCGGCCCACGTCATCCTGGCGCGCTGCCTCCGCGGACCAGTGCGCGCCCGTGACGTCGAGCCACCGGGGGAGCGAGATGCGGTGCTCATAGAGCCCCGCGCCGAACGCGACGCCCAGGTTGAGCACGAAGAGCCACAACAGGATTTCCGCCGCGGAAGGCTTCAGGTTCATCATGGGGCCAGCATGCGTCCCGTGCCCGCGAACGTCTTTCGTGCCCTTGTGCTGTTTTTCTCAATCCTGCGGTGTTCTCCATGAGCCCCCGGCACTCGCTGCTCGCCCAGATTGGCGCCGACATCGTCCGCTTCCAGGAAGCCTCCGCGGAGTTCGACGCGGCCGTGGGAGAGGTGCTCGCGCTCGGCCGCGAGGAGCTGAAGTGTCTGGCGCAGCTGCACTTCGGAGGCCCCGCGCCCCTGAGCGCGGTCGCACGAGGCGCGGATGTGGAGCGATTGGAGCTCGCCGGTTACGTCCAACGGGAGGGCTCGGGAAGCACCAGGAGGCTTACGCTCACCGGGCATGCGCGCGAATGGATTGAGACCCTCTGGGGCCCCGTCCAGGCGGATGGCTTGCAGTTGATGGCGCCCCTGCCGGACGCGGAATTGAAGATCATCGCCCGGTTCCTGGGCGAGGCGAGGAAGGTGCAGGACCGCCACTCCGCCCGCGTGGCGAAGCTGCTCCAGGAGCCTGGAGGGACGCGAGCGGCGCGGCGGCGCGGTGGCCTCTCCGCAGCGGCACTCCACCGCGTGCGGCTCTTCATCGAAGCGCACCTCGCGCGGAAGATACGGGTGGGCGAGCTGGCCCGGCGCGCGGGCCTGAGCGTCTTCTACTTCACCCGCGCCTTCCGGCAGTCCATGGGAATGACGCCGCACGCCTACGTGCAGCAGCGCAGGGTGGAGCGGGCGCGCGGCCTGTTGAGCCACACGACCCGCTCCTTGGGAGACATCGCGCTCGCGGTCGGCTTCAGCTCACAGAGTCACTTCACCACGGTGTTCCGCCGGGTGACGGGGCTCACGCCAGCGGTCCTCCGGCGCGCGGGGCGCTGACGCCTACGAGCAGGTCTTCTTGCAAGCCGGTGGGTTCGTGTTCGGCGGCACCGTGAGGGTCCCCCCGCAGATGTAGTACTGCGTCGAATTGCAGTTGGCGCGGTACCACTGGACGTTGGTCCCGGAGCCGGACTTGTACTGGGTGCAGTCCCAGTAGCTCCACTTGACGCCCCCCGGACAACTCGAGTCGGAGAAGCCGCCCGACGGGAAGTCCAGACATCCCGCGACGGCCAGGCCCGGATTGCACACAGCCTGCTCGGCAGACCCGAGCGACTCCTCCGGTCCAGCCTCGTCCATCGCCCCTCCACAGGCGGAAGCAACCGCCATCACGGCACCCAGGCACAGCGAACGCACGACGTGTCTCGACATGGATTGCCCCCTCACGAAGGCCTGCCCTCGCGGCAGGTGGCGGACACCCTACGCACCCCGCGGAGCGGATGGGATTAAACGCGGTTAAATCCACACGCGCCCCCCGCGGGCATTCGCGCCCCTTGGGCTCCATTCGTGAGGGGGGGTGAGAAGATCCGGCCCGCTGGGCGTAGAAGCAGATGACCGGCATTTCCACCGGAATGTCCCGCGCGGCCCGCACTCCTTCTCAGGCACCCCACCATGGCCCGTCCCAAGAGTCCCCTCGTCTGGATCCTCCTCGCGGTCGGAGGCGCCTGCGCGTTCTGCTGCACCGGAACCCTGGGGCTCATGGCCCTGGGCCTCTTCGCCGGAGACAGCGACGCTCCCGGAACTCCAGGCACGGTGAACCGGGCACGCGGCGGCGGCAGTCCCGGCGAGCCCGGCGGCTTCGCGTTCGACGCGCCCCAGGGGTGGAAGACCCAGGAGGACGGGCGCTTCATCCTCGAGTGGGACGACCGGGGCGACACCCTGGCGGTGGAGGTGCTCCGGCTGCCGGCCCTGCCCGGGCTCGACGACGCCGAGGGCAAGCTCGCGAGGCTGTGGCAGGAGCGCATTGGCGCGGATTGGAACCGCGTGCCGCAGAACCCGCTGGTGATGCGGCGCTTCATGTCCAACGGGGCCCGCGCCTTCTTCACCGCCGCGGATGTGCGCGCGAAGAACAACGACCGGAGCTTCCGCGTGAGCCTCTATCTGGTGGAGGCGGGCGACCGCCTGGAGCCGCTGGTGTTCATCCAGAGCTTCATGACGCCCGGGGGCCTGGGTGAGGCCCTGTCGGCCTCGTTCTCCTGGAACACGTCCTACGCCCGGCTGGAGGAAGCGCTGAAAGGGGTGCGCGGGAGCCCCGTGGGCCTGCCGCTGGTGGATGACACGGAGGTGGTGGGCCACTTCGTCTACGGCACCAGCACCGCGGCCCAATGGGTCAACGCCTATACCGGCGGTACCACCATGACGGCGGTCTCCTACAGCATCGACTACACCTTCGGCGCCAATCACGCGTTCCAATACAAGTACGGGGGCGCGTCCGGACAGGTGGGCGCGATGAGGTTCGGTTCCGAGGACGACCAGGGCACCTGGAGCGTGAAGCACGACGTGCTGACGCTCACCGGAGCGAAACGGACACGCCGGTACCTGCTCATCGGGGCGGCGCGCTCGCCGGAGGGAAAGCGCACGCTCTACCTCATGCAGGAGGGTCAGGGATGGTCGCTTTCCCCCGGCGCCATCGGTCGGGACGGCGAGCTGTACGTGGCGGTGGATTGAAGTTCCGCCCTGCCCGGTGACACCGCCCGGGGTCACCGGTGTTCCATCCGCCGGCCGGAAAGCGCCGGCCTTCCCTCACAGGAGATGGAACATGGCTGTCCTGCACCGCGGGCTGCGGCTGGGTATGGCATTGCTCGCGAGCTTCACGGCCCCTGCCTGCGGGCCGGAGGCACCGGCTGGTGCCGCGCTGGAGGTGGGCGACCAGGAGCTGGAGGCGGTGCAGTCGCCCCTGCCGCCCCTGAACCGCGAGGCGCTGCGACAGGCCATCGCGGGGCTGCCGAACGCGGAGGTGACCGGCGCGTTGGTCCGGGTGAGCGGCGCGGACGGGCGCTGGCTGGGCACGTCCGGCGTGGCCGACATCCGCACCGGCGCTCCGGTGCCCGCCGACGCGCACTTCCGCATTGGCAGCATGACGAAGACCTTCACGGCCATCGTCGTGCTGCAGCTCGCCGCCGAGGGGCGCGTGGACCTGGACCGGCCCGTTCAGCACTACCTGCCACGCCTGCTGCCCGCGGGCGTCTACGCCCCCATCACCGTGCGCCAGCTGCTCAACTTCACCCACGGCCTGCCCGGCGTGCCGGTGCCGCAGAAGGACCCCGACTGGTTCTTCGAGAACCGCTTCCGGCGCTTCAGCCCCCGGGAGCTCCTCTCCCTGACGCTCCCCCAGGGCCCCCGCTTCGCCCCGGGCACGCAGCAGGAGTACGGCAACATCGGCTACCTCGTGGCGGGGCTGCTCATTGAGCAGGTGACGGGCCGGCCCTACGGGGACGCGGTGCGCGAGCGCATCCTGCGGCCGCTGCACCTGCGGGACACCTTCGTGCCCGGTAACGACGTGACCCTTCCCGGGCGCCATACGCGTGGCTACGAAGAGGTCGCGCCGGAAGAGACAGGCTGCCCGGCGGGCGCCATCGCCTACGGCACGCGCTGCCTGGTGGATGTCACCGAAGCCAGCCAGTCCGTGCCTTGGGCCGCCGGAGAGATGATCTCCACCGCCGAGGACCTGGACCGCTTCCTCGTCGCGCTCTTCCAGGGGCGGCTGCTGCCGCGCAAGCAGCAGGAGGAGCTGTTCACCGTCCCGGACCTGCCCGCCGCGGGAGGTGGCCGCGCCAGCTACAGCGCGGGCCTCAGGCGTCACGACATCAACGGCGTCATCTTCTGGGGCAAGACTGGCGACCGGCACGGCTACAACAACGGGATGGGTGCCACGCGGGATTTGCGCCGGCGCCTCATCTATTCGGTCAACACGCTCCACATGGGAGGGGACCAGCCGGACATCGCCGTGCGGATCATCATGGCGGCCCTGCAGGGGCCCTCCCAGCCATAGAGGGTTGGGGCGAGATGGGGTTAGCCTGCCACGTCACGTTGACTGGAGGCTCCCATGGCACCGCTCGAACAGCCTGTCATCATCGGCCGCTCAAGCTCGCATTTCACGCGCATTGCCCGGCTCTTCGCGACGGAGCTGGGCGTCGACCATTCCTTCCAGGTGGTGCGGGACCTGCTGTCCACGAACCCGGAGGACTATGGCGGCAACCCCGCGCTCCGGATCCCCGTCCTGAAGACAGCTCAAGGTGCTTGGTTCGGAGCGCTCAATGTCTCCCGGGAGCTGTGGCGGCGGTCGAACTCCAGGCCCCGGGTGGTGTGGCCGGAGGACCTGGACGTGCCCCTGCTGGCGAACATGCAGGAACTCACCCTGCAAGCCATGGCGACAGAGGTGACGCTGGTCATGGAGAAGATGGCCGGCGCCGGTGAAGGCACGACCCACGCACGCAAGCTCCGTGAGTCCTTGGGCAACATGATGGCCTGGTTGGAAGCGAACGCGAGCGCCGCGCTGGCCGCCCTCCCGCAAGAGCGGGACCTGAGCTACCTGGAGGTCACGCTCTTCTGCCTCGTGACCCATCTGGAGTTCCGGGACGTCCTACCCACGGCCGCCTATGAAACACTGAACCGCTTCTGTCAGCAGTTCGCACAGCGCCCATCCGCCAGCGCAACCCTGTTCCGCTTCGATGTCTGACCATCACCAAGAGTTCCAGTAACCGTTCACCGGTTGGTGCCTGCTTGAAGGGACTGCCGGGCAGCGGACGGTGGGCGGGACGGCGCTCGACGGTGGTGGCCGCGACGTGACACACCGCCACTCGTGGCGGAACTCGACCCCCGGGACGCGCGGATTGCGAAGCTGGAGGCGCTGCTGGAAGCGGCGCTGGAGCGCATCGCGCACCTGGAAGAAGAGAATCGGCAACTGCGGGAGGAGAATCGGCAGTTGCGCGAGGAGAACCGGCAACTGAAGGAGCGGCTGAATCTCAATTCGAGCAACTCCTCGAAGCCGCCCTCCTCGGACGCCCCCGGCACCCCGCGCCCGCCGAAGAAGCCCACGGGCCGCAGCCCCGGTGGACAGCCGGGGCACAAGAAGCATGAGCGACGTCTGCTGCCGCCCGAGGCCGTGCAGCACGTCATCGAACTGGTGCCCAAGGAGTGCACCGGCTGCGGGCACCGACTGATGGGCAGAGATTGCGAGCCACGCCGCCACCAGGTGGTGGAGGTGCCGCCGCTGTCGGCCGTCGTCACCGAGTACCGCAGCCACGCATTGGAGTGCCCCGCGTGCGGCACGCTGACGCGCCAGCCGGTGCCAGAGTCCGCCCGCAGCGCCTTCGGAGACAGACTGGGTGCGCTGGCCAGCCTGCTGGTGGGCAAGTACCGACTGTCCAAGCGGCTGGTGAAGGACGCCCTCTCGGACATGCTGGGCGTGGACGTGTCGGTGGGCAGCGTGGTGAATCTCGAAGGGGAGATGACCGACGCCCTGGCCCCAGCGGTGGCCGAGGCTGGCGCGTACGTGCAGGCGGCGGACAAAGCCCACGCGGACGAGACGGGGTGGGTGGAGGGGCGCAAGGAGGGCCGGGGCCATCGCGCCTGGCTGTGGGTGGCAGCCACTGCGCTGGTGGTGGTGTTCCACATCGCGCGAAGTCGTAGCGGCAAGGTGGCCAAAGCTTTGCTGGGGGAGGACTTCCTGGGCATCCTCACCACCGACAGGTGGAGCGGGTACGATTGGTATGACAAGGGCCTGCGCCAAGTCTGCTGGAGCCATATCACGCGCGACTTCCAAGGCTTCATCGACCGCGGAGGCGAGGGCGGCCGTCTGGGCATGCAGTTGATGCATGAGCGCAACCGCTTCTTCAAGTGGTGGCACCGGGTGCGCGACGCAGCCTTGGCTCAAGAGGATTTCGAGCAGCGGATGAAGAAGGTGCGGCGCACAGTGGGCCGACTGCTGCGTCAGGCCGAGGTGCGCGCGGAGAAGAAGACGGCGGGCATGGCGCGAGAAATCCTCCAACTGGAGGAGTGCCTCTGGACATTTGTCGACGTGCCCGGCATCGAGCCGACGAACAACTTCGGCGAGCAGTGCATCCGCCACGCCGTCATGTACCGCAAGACGTCATTCGGAACGCAAGGCCCCGAGGGCAGTCGCTTCGTCGAGCGCATCTTCACCGCAGTCACCACGCTCAAATTGCAAGAGCGGGGCGTGCTGGGCTTCCTGACGGACACGCTGCGCACGCACCGCCGAGGCCTGCCGCCACCCTCGCTGCTACCTCTCGCGGAGGCCCCTCGGTTCGCGCACGCAGCATGAGCCGGTGAACGGTTACGAGTTCCACTGATGTCCGTCGCAATTCTCATCACCTTCAAAGCGAAGGACAGGGACTCACTCTACATTCCGGTTGCCACCCAGGGTGGCGTACCACGCCTTTTGGCTTCCCACGGCCGAGAAGCTTGGACTCAAGTGGGTTCCCCAATTTGAGAATGGCCCCATTGTCGAAGTGGGAGACCTGCCGGCAGTGATGGATGAACTCCGGAAGCTGCGGGATGCGCTGGCAGGCAACCCGAAGAATGATTCGCTTCTCGAACGCATCGATTGGATTCTGGAGAAGTTCAGCGAACTGGACATCGCCGAGGTCTCCAGAATCGCCATTGGTTGATGACTGAGCCCGTCCTCGCTCTACGGCCGCCGCGGTGTTCTCTTCCTTCGCGCGCCCACCGCGCCTGACGCAGCGCCTCGCAGGAGGCGGCGGAAGGTGGGGCACTCCATGTGGCTTGGCGCGGGGCAGGACGCGGCGTGCCGCAGGCCGTCGCGCATCGCGCTCAGCTCGCGGATCGTCTTGTCCAGCTTCTCCGCCTGGGCCGCGAGCATCTTCCGGTCGATTCGCGGTCGCCCGTCCGGTGCGAACATGAGTGCTATCTCATCGAGCGAGAAGCCCGCGGCGCGCCCCATCGCTATCAGCGCCAATCGTTCCAGCACCTCGGGCCCGAACAGACGGCGCAGCCCCCGCCTGCCGATGGAGGCGATCAGCCCCCGCTCCTCATAGAAGCGCAATGTCGAGGCAGGAACGCCGGAGCGCCTCGCCACCTCCGTGATGTCCAGTTCAGTCATCCTCTTGACCTCAAGTCGACTTGAAGTGGCACCCTGCGGCTTATGGTTCTTGAAGGCAAGCAGGAGGAGCTCCCCATGGATGACACGCGCCAGCCCGAGGACGAGCAGACGAAGCTGTGGAACGGCACCGCCGGACACGCCTGGGCTGAGAACCAGGAGGTGCTCGACGCGATGTTCAAGCCGTTCGAAAACCTGCTCGTCGAAGCAGTCGTCGCAGGCTCCGCGAGCCAGGTGCTCGACATCGGTTGCGGCACGGGTAGCACGACGCTCGCCGTCGCGCGTCGGCTGGGCACGAAGGGCCGCTGCACCGGCATCGACATCTCCGAGCCAATGCTCGCCGCCGCCCGGGCCCGGGCCGGACAGGAAGGCACTCCGGCCCGTTTCATCCGCGCCAACGCGCAGGTGCACGCCTTCGAGCCCGCGAGCTTCGACATGATCATCTCGCGCTTCGGCGTCATGTTCTTCGAGGACCCCCTCCAGGCCTTCGCGAACCTGCGGCGTGCCGCGAGGAACGACGCCGAGCTCCTGGCCATCGCGTGGCGGAGCCCCTCGGAGAATCCGTTCATGACGACGGCCGAGCGCGCCGCGGCGCCGCTCCTGTCGAACCTCCCTGTCCGCCAGCCGGACGCGCCAGGGCAGTTCGCCTTCGCGGATTCGAACCGGGTTCACCGCATCCTGGAGCAGAGCGGCTGGGCCGGAATCGATATCCGCCCCATCGATGTGACCTGCACCCTGCCCGAGCAGGAGCTGGTCAACTACCTGACCCGATTCGGGTTCCTCGGGAGGGCCCTCCAGGACGTGGACGAGAAGACTCGCACCCAGGTCATCGAAACGGTCCGCGCCGCGTTCGAGCCCTTCGTGCACGGGGCGGAGGTCCGCTACACCGCTGCCTGCTGGAAGGTGGGGGCCAGGGCGTCAGCGAGCCCCTGAGCTTTCAACACAGCCCGGGATGAACCTCCTGGCGGAATGCATTCGCCAGGAGGCTCCAATCCGAGGAGTCAGCTCAGATGGCGACGCAGTTCGTGCCGTTCGAATCACAGGCGTAGCACGTGCCATACCAGCACACGTTGTTACCGCCCGGGAAACCGCAGCGCATTCCGCACCAACCACAGTTGCTGAGGTCGGTGTAGGTGCTCGTACACACGCCGTCGCACACCGCTTCGCCATCTCCAGAACAGGTGAGCTCGCCGCCGACGCTGGTGACGTCGGAGGTGTTCGCTTCGTTCTCGGGCTGTGGATTCCCACCGCAGCCGGCCAGCAACGCGACGCAGCTCACCATGAGCACTGCTGCTCTCTTGAACATGACTGTTTCCTCTCAGGTCCGGATGCAGTTCTTTAGCGGTCCCGGCACGGGTAGCCGGGGCGGACCTGAAAGTTTTCTAGACCATTATTCCTGAAACTCACAGACAATCGCCCATTCAATACACACAGTGAAATCCAGGCATCTCACGGACCGCTGGAGCCGCGGCGGCGGTCCAGCGGATCCTGCTTTGTCTCCACGCAGGTGGCCCCCTGGGCCTGGGCCCTGCGGACCCGCGCATCGCAGTGCTGCCACGCCCCCGCGGGTGTGGCCATGCTCCCACCGAGGTGGACCGCGCATGAGGGGGTGTGTCCCCAGATGTCGCCCCGTATCCAGTAGAGGAACGTCTCCGTCATCTCTCCCGGCCGGGAGCATTCGATGTAGTGCGGCTTGCCATCCGCCTTGAAGAACGCGCTCGTCGTCGCGTTGGGGACCTGCTTCTTCGGCGGAAGGACCGTTTCGAATCGCGCCTGGAAGCCCGCCACACGGGTGCCATCGGCCGCGAGCCGGATGGGCGGTGTCACCGGCTGGCCCGCGAACTCGTCGAAGAGCCCATCCACCACCACGGACCCGTCTGGCATCGCCGCCACCATCCGGAGGAAGCCCGAGGCATCGGGATTGCGCTTCACTTCCGCCGCCGCCTTCCGGTAGCGCAGTCCCGCGCCGAGCCCCTTCTGGAACCGCGTATCCACCGAGCCGTCCGCCTTCAAGCGCACCAGGCCCGGAGCGCGCCAGGGGCCCTCCGGCGGATCCACGGCGGGGACGTAGTTCTGGGCGAGCACGAGACTCCCGCTCGGTCCAAGCCCCATCTCCGACACGCGCATGAAGCGGCCCTGGGGGTATTCCCCCTCCTGCCGGAAGGTCCTGTAGGTGGGGTCGAGCCGGCCGTCGGACGTCAGGCGCATGACGTGCGCGCGCGTCTCTCCCTGGACAACGTCTCCCACCCCGACGACCGAACCGTCTGGACGGGGAGCGATGAGGCTCAATTCGATGCCGCCCTCCCCCTTCATCACCCAGGAGATGAGAGGCGTGTTGAAGCGCGTCTCAGGCTTCCACTGAGCGTTGAGGGCGAGGACGGGAACCTCGGACCGGCTCCCCTCGGGTTGGAACCGGCCGCTCAGGAAGAGGCCTCCGTCGGCCCGGGCGCGGACCTGCTTCAACACATACCAGCCCAGCCTGAGCTCGTTCAGGACCGAGTCGAAGCGCTCGGCGCGCTCGAGGGCACCAGCGGGGGTGAAGCGCAGCAGCCACAGCGGCACCTGCTTCAGGTAGGTCTCGTCTGGCGTTGACGCCGCGACGATGAGCCGCGACTTCGCATCCACCTCCGCGGTGATGATGAACGACGAGGCGCCCACCTTGTCGAGCAGCGCCGCGCGCACCTTGCTGTTGTAGGCGTCCGCCCTCGCCCCCGCCGCCGTGTGGCGGACGAGCTCATGGGCAATGCTCGCGGGCCCGCTCTCGCCTCGGGGAGCCTTCTCGTCGCGGGAGGAATACGTCGCGATGTAGCCCCCGGAAGGCACGGCGAGCAGTTGCACCAGCTCCTTCATGCGGTCCCGGTCGGACGCGGCTTCGAGCGCCACGGAGGCCGGCGACGTGTCGCGCTTGCCCAGGGCATCGATGACCACGACACTGCCCACGGGCTCGCCGTTCAATCGATTGCAGGTGTGCCCCACCACGCCCCAGGCGCCCTTGGGCGCGGGGAGGACGGCCACGAGCTCGCAGTCCTCATTCGGCTCGTGGAACTGGTCATTGGGTGACCAGATTCCGTCCTCCTCCGCGAAGGCCCCACCGCCCAGTGCGAGCACGAGCAACACCGTGCCCGCGTTCCTCAAAGCCTGCATCGTGCGCTCCCGTTTGACTCAAGGTCGCACCATGGTGTCACGCCGCGTGCTGCCCTGGAACCCACGCGCGGGTGAGCGCTTCAAGCGGGCCAGTTGCCTTCCATGGGATGCGGGCCGTCCGTGAAGGCGCGCACCAGGTGGGTGCCACCGACGAAGGCGCCTGCCCATGAGCCGCCCTTGCCGCCGAAGGACTCCTCACGGTCGCCACGCGAGCGCAGCGCGTTGATGCCCACCTTGAAGGCATGGAGCCGCTCCGCGATGCGCCGGGCGAGCTCCGGGTCGTCCGTCGCCACCGAGGCCACGAGCGCGCCGTTGGAGACGTTGGCCTCCCGCAGCAGCTCCTCCTCGGAGTCCACCGACACCAGGACGTCGACGGGGCCGAAGGGTTCACGCAGGTAGAGCTCACTGTCTCGCGGGACGCCGAAGAGCAGGACGGGCGGCAGGTATGCGCCCCGCTCCTGCCGCGCGGTGAAGGCGTCCTCCGCGACCATCCCCTGATGCAACACCTGCGTGCCCTGCTTCCGCGCCTCGGCGATGAGGGCGCGGAGCTCCTCGACCTTGCTGGGGGAGATGAGCGGCCCGAAGTCCACGTGCGCCCCCAGGACAGGATTGCCGACGCGCAACGAGGAGACCGTATCGACATACGTCCGGACGAACTTCGGGACGAGCGACTTTTCGACGACCCAGCGGGTGTAGGCGGTGCAGCGTTGCTTGCCGAAGTCGAAGCCCGCGCGAATCTGTTCGCCGAGCCCGTCCCAATCCGTGAAGTGCGTGATGGCGTAGGCGTTCACGCCCTCCATCTCCAACGCATAGCGCTTGTCCGTGTCACACAGGCGGCGGTGGACCTCACCACCGTTGGCGCGGCCGCCAATGAAGGCGACGCCCGCGATGTGGGAATGGCCGACGAGCGCCTCGGAGAGGTCCCTCCCGCGTCCGCCGACGAGCGAGACGGGAAGGCCCGCGCGGCGCAGCAACGCGAAGGCGAGCGTGAGTGAGACGCCGCCGCCCTGGGTCGGAATCTTCGCGATGACCGAGTTGCCCGCGAGCGATTGCACGAGCACGTTGAGCAGCAGGACGGAGAAGGGATAGTTCCAGGAGGCGATGTTCGAGACCAGGCCGAGCGGCTTGCGGCCATCGATCATCCGGTCCATCTGCTCCAGGTACCACGCGATGCCCGCGAGACACCGGTCCACGTCGTTGGAGGCCGTGGGCAGCGTCTTGCCGATATCCCACGCGAGAATCCGGACCAGCAGGTCCCGGTGCGAATGGAGCAGCACCACCGCCTCCGCGACGGCGCGCGCGCGGTCATCGAGCGGACGGGCTGCCCAGGGCGCGAACTCCGCCGCTGCCTGCTCGACGCCCGCGGCGACCTGGGCCGCACCCAGCAGCGGCAGCTCCGCGAGGACGCTGCCGTCAATGGGCGAGACAGCGTTGAACCAGGCAGGCGGCTGGACCCACCTTCCAGCGACGGAAGAGAGCAGCCGGCCCTGGGAGTCGAAGGCTTCCGGCACGGCCCTCCGGGCTTCGGCCAACAGGAGACGACTTTCAAGATGACGAAGGGGCTCTCCAACACGTTCGGTATCCAGCATGGGTGCTCCTCCTCGCGCGTTGATGCGCGTTGAATCCATTGAAGCGCCGGCCCATGACGAGCTGCGGCATGAGCGCAATATCGTCATGCACGCCCCGTCTGTCTGGGGAGGCAGGCAAGGGCCCGGTCCCCGGTGCGTCCCGGACGTAAAGGTCACTGCCCCAGGATGAGGATGGCCCTCCCCGCGACGAGGGACCGCTGGCGAGCGGCGGCTGCTTCTCCAGCAGCAACCACGGCCGCTCTGGCGACGACCGCCATCACCGGCCCGTCATGGCAGACTGCGGCCATGACCCGCTCTTCTTCTTTCGCAGTCGTCGCGGCGCTGAGCCTGGTGTTTGTAGCCACGGCCTGCACGCCCCCAGACCACGCCCAGGATGAACTGGACCTCCGCCAGTTGGTGAAGGCGCAGACCGAGGCCTGGAACGCCCACGACGCCACGGCATGGACGCGGGACTTCACGGACGACGCCGACTTCATCAACATCGTCGGCACCGTGTTCCAGGGCCGCGCGGAAATTGAAACGCGCCACGCCGCCATCTTCGCGAGCATCTTCAAGACCAGCCACGCCGAGGTCACCGTGCGAAAGATCCTCTTCCCCAGCGAGGACATCGCCGTGGTGGACACGATGCACGAGGTCACCGGCCACACGGGCCTGCCTCCGGGGGTGCAGAACACCGAGGAGGGGCTGCTGCGCACGCAGATGCGGTATGTGCTGAAGCGCACCCAGAAGCAGTGGCGCATCGTCGCGGGCCAGAACACCGACGTGAAGCCCGCTCCCAAGCCCGCCCCCTAGACATGGATGAGGGTTTCATCCCCCACCCGAAGGCCTGGGCGGACAGGGATGCACTCCCGAAGCTGTACCGGTGGCGGCTGGCGGAAGTGGCTCGCGAGCGGGCCTCGAAATGAGCCAGTGAAGGCACGGCGCGTCACACATGCGCCCTGGACAATTGCAGCCACCGTTCAAGTGATTGCCACGCATGCGGCGGGCAGCCACGCTCGCTCCCCATGGGACACAAGCGGCTGATGAGGATTGGCGTTGTCGGCGGTGGAGCCATGGGGTGCGGCATCGCACTCGAGCTCGCCATCGCCGGCAGACAGGTGGTGCTCTTCAACAGGCAGGCGGAGAGCAGCAAGGCAGCGCGCGCGAAGCTGGAGCGCGACGCCGCCCTGCTGGTGGAGACGGGGATGCTCGGCGCGGAGCAACGCACCACCGCGCTCGCGCGCATCCATCGCACCACGGTGCTCGCCGAGGCCGCCGTGGTTCAGGACCTGGTCATCGAGTCCATCCCCGAGGACCTGGCGCTCAAGCAGCAACTCTTCAAGGAGCTGGACCGGCTCGCGGCGCCGGACACCCTGCTCGCCACCAACACCACCGCGCTGAGCGTGACCGCCATTGCCCGCGACTGCGTGCACCCCGAGCGCGTCCTCTCCGCGCACTACTACCTGCCCGCGCACCTGGTGCCGCTGGTGGACGTCATCCCCGGCGAGAAGACGTCACCCGCCGCGGTGGAGACGGTGCGGCGCTTCCTCGAGGAGTTGGGCAAGTCACCCGTGGTGTTCGCGCGGGACGTGCCGGGCTCGGTGGGCCCGCGCCTGCAGCAGGCGCTCATCGGCGAAGCGCTCCGGCTCGTGACGGAAGGCGTGGCCACGCCGGAGATGGTGGACCGCGTGCTCACCCAGGGCATCGGGCGGCGCCTGGGCGCCTCTGGCATCTTCGACCGGCTGGACCTCGTGGGGCTGGACTTCATCACCAGCGTCCTGCGCGGCTCGGGGCGTCCGGTGCCGCCGGTGCTTGCCCAGAAGGTGGACCAGGGCGAGCTGGGCCTGAAGACGGGCCAGGGCTTCTATCCGTGGACGCCGGACAGCGCCGCCGCCTTCGAGGAGCGCATGGCCCGCCACCTCATCACGCAGCTGAGCGAGGACCGGGCCGCGGGCCGCATTCCCACGCCGGAGTCCGGGGAATGAGCGCCGACGTCGTGCTCGTGGATCCTGCGGCGCTGTCTGACTTCATGGCGGACGCCGTCCGGGAGTACACGGCGTGCACTCCGGAGCTGCCGCCCCGAAGCTGGGCCGTGCTGCTGGGGCGCTTCACGGACGACGCGATGCACGTGGAGCGCGTGGGCTTCGCCACCAACATCCGCGAGACGGACGACACCGTGCTCCAGGAGTTCGAAGCGGCCATCATCCCCCGCTTCGGCGCCTGCTACGCCAACGGCCGGCGCGGCTACTGGTGTGAGCCGCGCGAGCTGCTGCGCATCACCGCCGAGGCCGAAGCCGAGGGGCTGGAGGTGCTCGGCTCCATCCACCTGCACCCGGACTGGCACCGCATCGGTCCGCCCCACGAGCGTGGCCTGCGCGTCAGCCATGAGCCCACGCCCATGGACCGGCACCTGTTCCAGGGCAGCGGCTGGCCCCTCAACATGATCCTCTACCTGGAGCGGCGCGAGGGCAGGCTCTATCACTCGCTCGGAGCGTGGACCCCACCCGCCGACACGGCGCCGGAAGCGGGCTGCCGTGCGCTCGCCATCCGGATGCGCACTCCGGAAAGGGGCGAGAAGTCAAAGAGCGTGACGCCTGGAATTGGCAATAGCGCTTGAACCTACCGCCAGACCGCGCTGAGAAAGGAGGAATGCCCCCTCTTCCAGGATGCTCGGCGCTGGTTGCCACGCGAAACCGCTGGGAGCTTCTTGTCGGTCGTTCATTGCCCTCCATCCACCAGCAGACCCACGCGGTTCGCGAGGTCGTCGTGGTGAATGACGGTGCGTCATTCAATGCCGAGCAGCAGGCGGCGCTGCGGGGATTACTCCATCCGCTGCCTCTCGTCGTGCTCGACAACCGGAGGCCCCCAGGGGCAGCGGGCGCGTGGAACACCGGCCTGGAGTACCTGCTCGCCCTCTCACGAGACGGATTCGTAGCCCTCCTCGACGATGACGACACCTGGGAGGCGTCGCACGTCGCCGAGAACCTCCGTGCCGCCGAGCGCGCGCGGGCAGACATCGTCGTGTCTGGACTCCGGCTGGTGATGGATGGCCTCGAGCGGGAGCGCGCGCTTCCGGAAGGACTTGTTCCCGGCGACTTCCTCGTCGGGAATCCGGGATGGCAGGGGTCGAATACGTTCGTGTCCCGGCGCCTGTGGGCGACGGTTCGCGGATTCCGGGATGGGCTTCGGAGCCTCAACGACAGGGACCTCGCCATCCGCCTGCTGAGGGCGCAGAGGAGCAGAATCGCATACACTGGCCACTGGACGGCGACCTGGCACCTGTCCACCCATGGGGATGCGCTGTCGTCACCGCGCTCACCGGCGAAAATCTCGGGTCTGCGCTGGTTCTGGCGGCTCTACGGTGGTGAGATGTCGGAAGCCCAGGCCGAAGCGTTCTTCGCGCGCGCCGAAGGGCTGTTCGGCGTGCGCCGCACCGAAATCGAAGCGCGCGGGGAAGATGTTCCCCCGCACCAGCAGCCGTGGGGGGATTTGCATGAGAGCGTCTGAGAGCAGCTTCGGCAGGCCGCCGAAGGCATCAGGCCGGTGGCTGTTCCCGCTACGGATGTGGTACCGGGCGCGGGCGTGGTGGCGCCATCAGCGCGTCTCCCGAAGCCTCACACACGTGCTTGGACCTCAGTACCGCCGCAGCCAGGAACTCATCGAGATAGACATCACCTATCTCTGCAACCTGAACTGCTTCAACTGCAACCGCTCCGTGAGGCAGGCTCCGGAGGCACTCCACCTGCCTCTTGAAGCCGTAACCTCTTTCGTCGATCAATCCCTTACACGGGGAAAGCGCTGGCGGCGCATCCGCGTGCTGGGCGGCGAGCCGACGCTCCACCCCGCCTTCTTCGCCATCATCGAGGAACTGCGCCGCTACCGCCGGTCGCATCCGGAGTGCCTCATCGAGGTCGTGACCAACGGTCATGGGGAGGCCGTCCGGTCGAAGCTTTCCCGGCTGCCAGCGGACATCTGGATCGAGAACTCCGCCAAAACGGGCGAGGTACAGCCGGCCTTCGGCCCCTTCAACCTTGCGCCGGTGGACGATGCCGCGTACCGGAACGCCGACTTCCGCAATGGCTGCGCCATCATGCGCGACTGCGGGATGGGACTGACGCCGCTCGGCTACTTCCCGTGCGCCGTGGCGGGCGGGGTGGCGCGCATCACCGGAGAGGGCGGCCGGCGGGAGTTTCCCAGCGATGACGATGACATGGCGGACCTCGTCGAGCGCAACTGCCGGCTGTGCGGGCGTTTCCGCGACGGACACTACGTGCCCACGAACCTCCGGCCGGCGCTGCTTGAGGAGCGCATGTCCCCCTCCTGGATTGCGCTCTATCGGGCCTGGTGGCGGAGGCACAAGCCGGGCCGGCCGCTCCCCATGGTACTCGCCGGCGAAGCAGCCGCGCCTGTGTCCGCGCCAACGGCCTCCCGTTTCGAGAAGCAGACATGACGCCGGAACTCGCAGGATTCGGACACGCGCGGACCGTGAGTGTTGCCGGGGCGCTTGTGGCGGCGGTCGCCAGCGAACCGCACGTGTGGAACTCCGAGGTGGTGGTCGCAGTCAACGTTCACGACCAGGCCGGTCCGCTCGCCCGCTGTCTCGAATCCATCGCGAGGCAGGAACGCCCCGCAGGCGGCCTGGGTGTCCTGGTGATTGATGACGGTTCGAGTGACGACTGGGCGGTGACGGTCGGACGCTTCCGACAACGGCTTCCGCTCATTGTCTGCCGCATGCAGTGTGGCTCTCCTTCTCGAGCGCGCAATGCGGCGCTCTCTTTCGTCGACGAGGCGATGCGAAACGCACGATGGGTCGCTCGGCTCGACGCGGATGACTGCTTCTCGACCGTGCACTCCCTGGCCGCGGCGTGCGAGTTGGGCGACCGGCGCCATGCACACTGGGTGCTCGGAGGGAACCGGCTCGTCCGGGACGGACGGCTTCTTGAGCGGGAGAACCCCGCGACGGATGCGCTTCTTCAACCGGTCGATGTGCTCTCCGTACTGAGGTCCATGGCCGAGGGCACCGCCGGGAACGAGCTGCCCTCATGCAACCTCCTGCTGCGTCCACGAGCGGGTTGGCGTTACCCGGAGGTCTGGAGTGCCGAGGACCACTGGCTCGTCGCGGACCTGCTGTTGAACCACGCTCCCTCGGGCGCGGTGCTCACGGACCCGCTGTACTGCGACTACAATCTGGGAGGAGACGTGACTGCGGCGAACCGGCGTTCAGAGCGATACCTTGCCTCACGGCAGGCGCTGTTCGCGCAGGCGCAAGCGTGGGCGGTACGGCAGGGCCACGTACGATGATTCTGGGGGCGGGCCAGGAGGGAGTCGTCCGGCGCGTAGGCGACTTCGTCGAGAAGCGATTTCATCCGGGCGCCATCGACACATCAAAGGTGGACTGGTTGAGCCGCGCACTCCGCGGCACCATGCCATTCATTCCCGAACCGGAGTGGACGTTCACAGAAGAGGCCTGGGTGCTGTTCTATCCCTGGTTCGAGACCTGTCCCGCCGAGGACCTGACCCTGGACGAGCTCAGGGACTTCCTCCTCTTCTGTCTCGAAAAGAATCTCGTCTGCGCGAACATCAAGCGCGCGAACTTCCGTCGGCGTCCAGGGGGCGGACTGACGTTCGTCGACATCGGTTCGTGGATCGTCCCGATGAACGTCGACTACTTCCGTGACGCCGCGGCGCGGGCGTTTACCCTTGCCGCGCTCGGGTGGACGGATGAGGCGCTTCGACAGCGCAGCCGGGAGTTACGCGAGGACGGCGCGCTCACGAGCCTCCCTGGCTTCTCCGACTTCTACCGGGAGTTGCTCACCGAGCATGCGCATCGGCAGTGGCGGACCGCCGGATTGCCAGAGCAAAGCGAGCTCGCACCGGCCTCCGACGTTACGCTCCTCATCAAGGCGTGCGCGATGGATGTGGCGGTGCTCCTCACGCAGGTGCGGCACATCGTCGGGCAGCTCGAATCCCCGCGCCGTTTCGCGAGACGCGTCCTCCTCGTGGACCCGTTCCCCGGACCATTTCTGCGCGAATACGCGCCGGGGGACCTACCGGGCCTGCTCACCTCGGCACAGCGACTTCTGCCGGAGGGAACCCTCGACGAGGTCTGGGTTGCGCCCCAGGAGCCGGGACTCATCGCGGCAGTGAACGCGATGTGGTTCGGTCTCGCATGTGAAGCCACGCACTCCGCTCGCGGCGTCCCCATCACTCCGCAACTCTGGGGCTTCGACCAGGTACGGACCCGGTATGTGCTCCAGTGCGACCTCGACGTGCTCGTCGGCCGTGGCGACTTCGGGCACGACTATCTTGAAGAGATGCGGGCGGCCGCATCGCCGGAGGACGCCCTGGGAGTGGCGTTCAACATCCCGCAGCCCGCGGGGGTGGTGTCCCAGCCGTACGATGCGCCCTCCGGTGCGTTCGTCCCAGAGGTGCGCTGTGGCTTGCTCGACCTGGAGCGGGTTCGTGCATGCCGGCCGCTTCCAAACGAACTCGTCAATGGGCGGCTCGCGCGCTCCTGGTACCGCTCGCTCGAAGGGCACCAGCAGCGGCATGGATTGAGGACCCTGCGCGGCGGCGATGCACGGACCTTCTACGTCCACCCCCCGAACGCCTTGAAGACGGATGAGGTGTTCCTCGCCCGTGCACGTGACCTGGTCGGACAGGGACGCGTGCCAGACGTGCAGCGGGGCCAGTGGGACCTCATGGGGCACGCCAAGGACTGGGCGTATGAGCCACGCCGTGAGTCTATCGTGTTCCTCATCAAGGGGCGGAACGCGGGCCTGTCACGGGTGCGGCGCTGTCTCGGAAGCCTCGCCATGCAAGAGGACCCGCGCTTCGGAGTCGTCCTCATCGACGATGCCAGTGAAGGGTTGTCGCCGTGGCGGCTGGGCCCACTGCTTGAGCCATTCCGGGACCGGTGCACGCTGGTGCGGCACGCACGGCATGCGGGACGAATCCCCAACTTCCGGATGGGCATCCGTGAGCTCTGTGCCGACCCGGAAGCGCTCGTGGTGGTACTCGACATGGATGATGCGCTGCTGAGCCGCACTGCCGTCGGTCGGCTACGAGCCGAGTACGAGCGGGGCTGCGATGTCGTGTTGGCGTCCATGTTCCGGCCGGACAAGCCGACGAAGCTCTACCACCCCGACTTCGTCGAGCCTCGGAGGCACTGGGGCGGCGAGGTATGGATTCACCTGCGCGCCTTCAGGAAGCGGCTCTTCGACGCCATCCCGCCAGAAGACTTGCAGCTCGACGGACGGTGGATCGAGCAGTGCACCGACTACGCGACGATGCTCCCCATCGTCGAGGCGTGCCGACAGCCCGTGTACATCCCGGAGTATCTCTACTTCCACGAACGCTCGACGCCTCGCACACCCGAGGTGCGAGCCGTCAAGGACGACATCATCCGACGCATCCTCGCGAAACGGAGCTGAGCGGCATCCACTGGAGCGAGGCTGAGAAGCATCGTCCTCGGGAACCCTCGCGGTCTGCCCACATGCACCGTGAGCAAACCGAAAGGGCCCATACCCCTCCCGCCTCTACGCAGCGGCGTCGGGCGCCTGCTGGAGCTCCGACGCGTCGCTGACGGCCACCGTGCGCGTCTTGGCGATGAGCAGGTAGATGGCCGGCACGAAGTAGAGGGTGAAGAGCGTGCCCAGCGCCATGCCCGTCACCAGCACGAGCCCGATGCTGTTGCGCGCCGCCGCGCCCGGGCCCGACACCAGGACGAGCGGGAAGTGGCCCGCGACCGTGGCCACCGTCGTCATCAGGATGGGACGGAGCCGTTCGGAGGCCGCTTCCTTCACCGCCTCGAGCTTCGATTTGCCCTCCTCCTGGAGGCGGTTGGCGAAGTCCACGATGAGGATGCCGTTCTTCGCGATGAGCCCCACCAGCGTCACCAGCCCCACCTGCGAGTAGATGTTGAGCGTGGTGGTGAAGCTGTCCGTGAAGTACGGCATCATCGGGTTCGGCATCCGCAGGAACGTGGTCACCAGCGCGCCGAAGAGCGCCAGCGGCACCGACCCGGCGAGGATGATGAGCGGATCCCGGAAGCTGTTGAACTGGGCCGCGAGCACCAGGAAGATCAACACCACCGCCAGCCCGAACGCCGGAGCGAACGAGTCACCCTCCGTGCGCAACTGCCGGGACTCGCCCGTGTAGTCGATGCGGTAGCCCGCGGGCAGGATGCGCGCGGCCTCCGTCTCCAGGTAGGTGAGCGCCTCGTCCAGTGGACGGATGGCCACGCCGCTGAGCTTCACGGCGTTGAGTTGCTGGAAGCGGTTGAGCGACCGGGGCGCCACCTTGTCCTTGATGGACGCGATGGCCGACAGGGCCACGAGCTTGCCGTCGGGACCGGTGACGTGGATGTCCTTGAGCTGCTCCGGGGTGAGACGGGAGGAGCGCAGGACCTGCGGGATGACCTTGTAGCTGCGGCCGGCGATGTTGAACCGGTTGACGAAGTTGCCACCCACGGCGGACCCCAGGTCCTGGCCCACGGTCCCCAGGTTCAGCCCCAGCTGCGCCACCTTCTCGCGGTCCACCTCGAGCTCCGACTGGGGCTGGTCGAGCTTCACGTCGATGATGGGCGGGAAGGCGAACATCCCGCTCTGCGTCGCCTTCTCCTGGAGCTGCTGCGCGAAGCCCAGCAGCTCGTCCGCCTCCGCCGTGGAGGCGATGACGAACTCCACCGGGAAGTTGCCACCGCCCGGCAGCGCGGGGGGCTGGAGGGTGAACGTCTGGACCGCCGGGATGGTGTTCACCCGCTCCTGCGCCTCCGCCAGCACCTGCGCCGTGGTCCGCTGGCGCTCCTTGTACGGCTTCAGCACCAGGCCCCAGAAGCCATTGCTCGGCTGCACGATCTGGAAGTTGAAGCTGGACTCCGGCATCTCCATCAGCAACTCGCTCGTCTTGGTCACCGACGGCTTCAGCTGATCCAGGGTGCCGTTGGACGGCGTGCTCATGATGCCGATGACGAAGTCCTGGTCCTCCACGGGCGCCAGCTCCCGGGCCGACTGGTTGAACATCATCAGCGCGAGCACGCTCAGGAAGATCCACGCCGCGTAGATGGGCCCGCGGACGAGCAGCGAGCTGTCCAGGGTGCGGGCGTACGCGGCCCGCAGGCGCTCGAAGCCGCGGTTGATGACGCCCGCGAGTCCCTTGTCCTCGTGGCCCGCCTTCAGGAGCACGGAGGACATCATCGGGGAGAGCGTCAGCGCCACCACGCCCGACAGGGTCACCGCTCCGGCCAGCGTGAGCGCGAACTCGCGGAACAGCGAGCCCGTGAGGCCGCCCTGGAAGGCGATGGGCGCGTACACCGCGGCGAGCGTGAGGGTCATGGCGATGATGGGACCCACCAGCTCGCGCGCACTCTTGATGGCGGCGTCCACCGGGCGCAGTCCGGCGCGCAGGTGGCGCTCCACGTTCTCCACCACGACGATGGCGTCGTCCACGACCAGGCCTACTGACAACACCACCGCGAGCAGGGTGAGCAGGTTCACCGTGAAGCCGAACACCTGCATCAGGAACACCGTGCCAATGAGCGACACCGGAATGGCCACCACCGGCACCAGGATGGAGCGCACGGAGCCCAGGAACAGGAAGATGACCACGACCACGATGAGCAGCGTCTCGCCGAGCGTGCTCACCACCTCGTCGATGGCGTTCTGGATGTAGTCCGTGCCGTCGAAGGCGACGCCGCCGTGGATCTGCTCGGGCAGGTCCTTCTTGAGCGAGTCCATCTCCTTGCGGATGCGCTGCATGACGTCCAGCGAGTTGGCGTTGGGGAGCGACCAGATGCCGACGAAGACGGCCGTCTCCCCGTTGAGCGTCACGTCGGTGTCGTAGTCCTCGGCGCCGAGCACCACGTCCGCGACGTCCGACAGCCGCACCACCGCGCCGCCATCCTTGCGGACGATGAGCTGCTTGAACTCCTCCACGGAACGCAGGCCCGTGTTCGCCGTGAGGTTCACCTGCACGAGCGAGCCCTTCGTCTGGCCCACGGCGGCGAGCGAGTTGTTCGTGGCGAGCGCCTGGCGGACCTGGATGGGGCTGACGTTGAGCGCGGCCATCTGGTCCGGCTTCATCCACACCCGCATGGCGAACGTGCGCGCCCCGAGGATGTCCGCGCGCTGCACGCCCTCCACCGAGGACAGCCGGGGCTGCACCACGCGCACCAGGTAGTCGGACAGCTCGTTCTGCTCGAGGAAGTCGGAGGTGAAGTTGAGGTACGCGATGGCGAACTGGCTGTCCGCGGACTCGATGCCCATCACGGGCACCTGCGATTCGGGCGGAAGGTCGCCGCGAACCTGGTCGACCTTGGCGCTGATTTCACTCAGGGCGCGGTTGGCGTCGTAGTTGAGCTTGAGCCGGGCGCGGATGATGGAGATGTTCTGCGAGCTCGTGGACTCGACGTAGTCGATGCCGTCCGCCGCGGCGATGACGCGCTCCAGCGGCGTGGTGATGAAGCCACGGACGAGCTCCGCGTTGGCGCCGACGTAGACCGTGGTGACGGTGATGTCGGCGTTCTCGCTGCGCGGGTACTGCCGCACGTTGAGGGAGCGCAGGGCCTGCAGGCCGGCGATGATGATGATGAGGTTGACGACCAGCGCCACGACCGGGCGCCGGATGAACAGGTCGGTGAGTTTCATGGGTTCGCCTTCTTG
Source organism: Corallococcus sp. AB011P (assembly GCF_003611605.1). Taxonomy (NCBI): domain Bacteria; kingdom Pseudomonadati; phylum Myxococcota; class Myxococcia; order Myxococcales; family Myxococcaceae; genus Corallococcus; species Corallococcus sp. AB011P. The sequence continues at coordinate 982,644 of NZ_RAVX01000001.1, read as the reverse complement.
CGTCCCTACGGGTTCACCGGCTGGGGAGCGACCTCGATGGGCGGCGCCAGCGCGTTGTTCACGACGACGCTCGCGCCGTTCCTCAGCTTGAAGACGCCGCTGCTGACCACGGTCTGCCCGGGCTTCAGGCCGGACGTCACGGCGACGTAGTCACCCCGGCGCTCTCCCAGCCGCACGAACTGCTGCCGCGCCAGCAGGGCCGTCTTGCCCGCGGCGTCCTTGCCCTCGGCGAGGGTGAACACCGAGTCACCGTAGGGGGCGAAGAGCACGGCGGTGGCGGGAATGGCCACCACCTGCTCGCTGGCGTCGGAGAGCACCTCCACGCTGACGAACATGCCGGGCAGCAGCCGGCCGTCCGCGTTGGGCACGGTGGCGCGCATGCGCACGTTGCGGGAGGACAGCTCCACCTCGGGGTTGATGGTGGCGAGGTCGCCTTCCCAGGACTCGCCCGGGAAGACGTCGACGCGCAGGCGCACCTTCTGGCCCTGCTTCACCTGGGCCAGCGCCTGCTGGGGCAGCTGGAACTCCACGAGCGCGGGGGTGGAGGACTGCAGGGACGCGATGGGGTTGCCCGGGGAGACGAGCTGTCCCAGCTCCACCTGCCGGATGCCGATGCGGCCATCGAAGGGAGCGCGGATGGTCTTCTTGGCGATGAGGGACTTCAGGTGGGCCACGGTGGCGGAGGACTGGAGCGCCCGTGCGCGGACGGCATCCAGGTCCGACTGGGTGTTGGCGCCCTGGGCGTTGAGCTTCTCGGCGCGCTCGCGGGTCAGCCGCGAGAGCTCCGCGTCGGCCTCGGCGCCGGCCAGCTGGGCCTGCTCGCTGGAGGTGTCGAGCTGGATGAGCACCTGGCCCTTCTTCACCGAAGCGCCGTTCTCGAAGCGGATGTCGTTGACGACGCCCGGCAGCTCCGCGCTCAGGGTCACGCCCCGAAGCGCCATCACGGTGCCCACTGCGCTCCGGGTCCCCTGCCAGCCGAAGGACTCCGCCTGGGCGGACGTGACGGACTCGGGCGGCTGCACGAAGGTCTCACCGGCGCTGATCATCGAGACGATCTGGCCCGCCTTGACGGCGACGAGCCCCGCGAAGACCGCGAGCAGGAGCACCACGCCGATGATCCATCGCTTGAGGCGGCTGGCGCGGGGCGGTGAGGACGAAGGCACTTCAGCAGAAGGGGCATGCATCGTGGGCACTCGAACCGGCTGACGGGAGCAGCCGTGTCAGGGAATTCGCCGCCCTGTAGCCGAACCGTCGTGCGTTTGCGCCCTTGAAAATCTGTTCAGGTTGTGACCACTCCCTGGGTTGGCCTGGGGTGCGATTTTTTCGAGCGGCCACGTGACGAGCCCGTTACGGGCTCGTGCTGGATGTGCCGGAGCAGCCAGGCGGCGGACGACTCAGCCTTCCACGGGACGGGTGAGGCCCAGTGTGTCCGCGTAGCTGTGCAGCCCGCGAATGTGATTGCCACCGTCGACGGCGAGGGTGTCACCGGTGATCCATGACGCGAGGTCGCTGCAGAGGAACGACACCACCTTCGCCACGTCCTCCGGCTCGCCACACGGTTTTCCGAGCGGCGTATGGGCGAGGAACTCCCGCCCCATGGCGCCCTTCATGAGGCCGGCGCCCTCGGCCAGGGGGGTGCGGATGGCGCCCGGGGCCACGACATTCACACGAATGCCGTACCGCCCCAGCTCCGAAGCCGCGACCTTCGAGAAGTTCGCGAGCCCCGCCTTGGAGGCGCAGTAGTGGGCGAGCCCATCCGTCACGGCCGTCTGATTCAACGAGGAGATGTTGACGATGGAGCCCGGCTGCTTCGCGGCGACGAGCGCCCTCGCGAGCGCCTGGGTGAACAGGAAGGGCCCCTTGAGGTTGATGGCCAGGATCTGGTCGAACTCCTCCGTCGGCAACTCAAGAAGCGGGCGGAGGGTGGCCGACCCTGCGTTGTTCACCAGGATCCCCGGGAGGCCAAACTCACGCGTGGCAACCTCAATGGCCTGCGCCACGTCCTCCGCACGAACCACGTCGCCCGCGAAGGGCACGGCCCGCGCGTGCCCCTCCATCATCCGGTTGAGATCTCCGGCGGCCGCCTCCACCTTCTCCCGGGTCCGCCCGAAGAGAAGGACGTTGGCTCCGTCCCGCATGAGGCGCGCGGCGATTCCCAGTCCGATGCCCTGGCCCGACCCCGTCACGATGGCACTGCTCGATATCAGCTTCATGGTGGCTCCTGTGTGCTTCGCGGACGGGTGTGAACCTACTTCACCGCGCGTGCGAATCGAACGGCACGGTCATGGGCGTCGGCCGCGGCACGACGTCCCCTGTCTCCCGTACAGCCGAAGGACGCGGCTCACCCTTGCCTCGCCGATGCCCAGCAGGTGGGCCCCGCGCCCGTGTGCATTGCAGGGACAATCCAGGGATGATCCAGCACGTCCCGCCCCGCCCTGGGGCGACGCATGGGATGGGTGCCGCGTTGAGTGAAGAGATCGTCTACCGCCATGCCATCGAGGGGCTCTTCCTGCGCTCCGTGGGCACGCGCCTCACGCCGGAGCTGAAGGACCGGCTGCGAGCCATCGGCCTGGACCTGGATGAGAAGATCCCGCACCACACGCCCCGCCACGTCTTCGCGGAGGCCCTGGGCATCACCGCGCGCCACCTGTACCCGGACGTGGACGCGAATGAAGGCTACCGGCAGCTCGGCATGGCCGTCATCAAAGGCCTGGAGCACACGCTGCTGGGCAAGGCGCTCGTGTCCCTGTGGCCCATCTTCGGGCCCGACCGGGTGCTCTCCCGCATGCAGGAGAGCTTCGCCACGGTGAACAACTACCTGAAGACCGAGCTCATCACCCACGGCCGCGCGAACCACACCATCAAGGTGAGCGAGTGCAACGGCAACCCGGGCTACCACATGGGCATCATCGAAGCAGGGCTGACCCGGGCCGGCGCGAAGAACATCCGCGTGGAGCCCTTCGACTTCAACGGCCACGCCTGCTCCTACCGCGTGCGCTGGGATTCGTGAGTCTTCAGCGCGGGCTCCCACCGGACAGGACCGGACAAGGGCGAGCTCGGTTCAATCGGGCGCAGCACCCGCCCCTGGATATCGAGCGCCAGAGCCTCGGAGGCCTCCCCCAGCACCTTGCCCGTTCGCAGATCAATCCGTTTCCCCATGATGAGCACCGTGTCGCCTGCCCGGAGCAAGCCGGAGTCCGGCGATTCGCTCAAGACGTTCGGTGGAAACCCCGTCTCCACGTTCCAGAGCCACAGCCGTTCTCCCCACCGGCCATCGGGCTCAACGGGTTTGACGCGCTCCTGCAGCAGGGCATGCGCCCCCAGGGACGCCACCAAATCCCCAAAGGGCACCACTCGAACGGTGCGCTGCTTCAGGTCGATGACGGTGTCCACCGCCTTTGAAGGCCCGGGCTCGGAAGAAGCCAACAACGACAACAGCCTTCCGTCGCTTCCGGACAAGCCGACGTACCTGTCCGAAAACGGGAGAGAGACCCGCCAACCCAGGGGTTGATGAACCCTGGCGCCGTGCAACTCCACGGGGCCAAGTTCCGGCTGTGTCTCGCATACCACTACGACCTGCTCGTGCACCGCGTCCGCGAACACCAGGGTTGCGTTGCAGCTCGATGGGACCCAGGTCTCACGGCGTCCATCCACATGTTCGAGAATGATGGAGCGGTCCGGAGCGCGCCGCAGCATTCCTTCACCCATGGGTTGCAGGATGTCGTCGCCCTGGAGGAGCGGGCCTCCCTCCAGCCGGCGGTAGCGGCGCACGGGGGTGTCGCCCTCCCAGCCGAAGTGCGAGCTGGAGCTGACCGGCCCCCGGCATGTCGCGGATGCGAGCGTGGTGTCCTCTTGGGGCCAGCTCTCTTTTCCGTCCGAGTTCGTGTCCTCCACCACGTCGAACACCGCCCACTGACCAGAGGGATCCAGCAGGACCTGCCCAATCAGGCCGCGACCTGCATCAAGCACGCGCTCGGTCCCCTGAAGCAGGTCTCGCACGACGGCGACAGGGCGCCCTGCCTCGGGACGCAGGTAGAGAAGCCGCAGGCCATCCCGGGAGAAGCTGGCGCGGAGGGGAGGCTGGGGGCTCGTCGTGTCAGGTATTACCTCCGAGGCCAGCACCTTCTCCTCGCGGGCCTCCACGTCGAGGAGCCAGAGCGTGGTGTCACGGACCAGGACGAGAAAGCGTCCCGTGGGGGCTACGGCGAGCACCTCGTCGATGCGGATGCCTGCTCCGGGCTCCAGGAAGAGGTACGGGTGAAGCGCGTCACCCACGACATTGCCGTGGTAGCCGAAGACGGTCTCGATGCGCCCATCGCCGTTGGTGTCCTCTCGGGCCTGGCAGGCGAGGATCCACCGCCCGTCCGGTGCGGAGTCCAGGAGCAGGAACGGATGCGCGGTGCCGTAGTCCTCGGAAGGGGTGGAGGGAGTCACTGCCGCCGCATGAGGCATGAAGAAGGTCGGACGTGACGCGGGCCCCTGGGCGGCGCACGCGGACAGCATCACGGCGAACAGCACGAGATGAAGACGCATATGACCTCCGTCGCATGCTCCGGCAGAGTCTGAATCCGGGGTGCTCGGCATGGTGGCGACATCCTTTATTCCCTGTCTTTTGTTCCCATGCACTTTGACAACTGACGCCTTCGCAAGGTTCTGAGGAGTGCGTACTCAAGCTCGCACGGCCGTGCCTGCTCGCGCTGACAGAGCAGTCGACCGAAAGTGCACTTTCAGCGGGGCCACGAAAGCCGGTGGTCTCCCAGACCTCGCCCCAGGGACAAGCGGCCCCGAGCATGCCGGCACACCGATGATGTTCCTCGGCCTGGACAGTGACGACGACGCCTGGTCTGCCGACAGTGACCTGTCTTCCCTCCGTGAAGAGGTGCTCATGGGAACCAGATTCTGGGGCACCCGGTGGCCAGGCAGAACGAAGTGTTACGCGAGGTCCACCAGGCAGCCGTGAACCGGCAGCCGGGCAGTCCTGACGACGGGGGCTTGCTGATGCAGTACGCACGGGACGAAGTCCCGAGCGCGAAGCAGACGTCCCTCGAAGCTGATGGACGCGCAGTGGCTGGACGTGAAGGAAGCAGTGAAATGAAGGGGATCAGGAGCGTTGCCCTCGCAGCGCTTCGTCGTCCCTGAGACTGGGGGGCAGCGCGGACCGCGTCATTCATCCAGTTCTTCGACTCGGCATTGCAAAGTCAATTCCTACCCATCGAACCATGGACGCAGAGGATTGACGCGGAGCACAGCGCTCCAGGAGAATATCCCGTACGATGTGCCCGCCAATGCTTTCCGTCTGAGCCTGCAGCAGCGCGACTGGGAACCCAAGAGGAGGCAGTCATGCATCGTCATTCGGTCGAGAGAGTACGCGATGAAATCGCAACCACGAGGAGGCCGTGGCCCGTCCTGCTCGCTGCGCTATTGCTGGGCTCCACGGGCTGCTACCATGCCGGGCGACACGCGGTGGCGCAGCAAATGCAAGCATCATTCAGAGAGGCCCGTCTGAGCGAAGCGCTCAATGATGAGCGGGAGTTGTCTCAGAAGATGCTTGACCTGGAACTGGCCGCCGTACGGCGCTCCGTGGACGTTGAGCGCGACAATGCCCTCACGCTGATCCTGGGGCAGCCACTGGCAGGTGGCGGAGGCAACGGCGAGTGCAGTCCCAAGTGGAGCGGCGGCAAGGCTGGCAGCCTGCTGTGCGACATCGACTTTCGCATTGAGCGACTCCTGTCGGTCCAACACCAATGCCTCACGGGTTCGACTGACGGAGTGGCATGCGCCGAAGCATCCGTGCTCGGCCAGGTGCATGCCTATGTGGAATTCCAGAACAGGAGGGCACGCAATGAAGCCTCGCTCAAGGATTTGGCGCGAATGATCAACCTCACGCGCAAGTCGCGAGGGCTCTCCGCGCTGCCATTGACGTGTTCGACGAGCGGACTCGAAGAGCTCAAGGCCCCACTCTCCAAGGCGAGCCCCGGGGAGGTGGGAATCCCCATGGCTCAAATCTATGTCACCGACTGCACCGATGAGCTCGCCACCAGGCCACCGCAGATAAACACCGGCCTCATCCCGGACGCGCAGCGTGAACTCGATGCGCTCTCCACTGGCTTGGATCAATCATCCACGAACGCGAAGACGGCCAAGCAAGAGTTCGACGCGGCCCTCGCTGCCTACAATGAAGCGGTGTCCAAGGAGAGCGACACCAAGACGGCCTTGGAGAACGTGAAGACGAAGCTCGAACTGCTTGGCACCGCCAAGGGCAACACGCACCTCCCCGAAGAAGCCGCCGACGCCGCTGCGCGGTACGACGCAGTGGTCCTTGCAATCAACCACATCCTCGAAGGCAAGCCGGCGGACAAGAGCGGTATCGAGCGAGCATTGGTGACGGCGATCAACATCGACAAGCTCGAGCAAGCAGAGCGGCTGCCCGTCCTACTGCTTGAAGCGGAGCGGCTGCGGGGCCTGACAGAAGCAGCCAATGCCCGCCTGGCGCATGCGGAGCGGCAGCGCACCCTGCTTCGGACGCGCATCGAGGCGCTTGGGGATGAGCTCCGCCTGCTCCTGGAGGCGCGACGGATTGCGGCGGGCCCCGCGCGTGCCTGTGCCACGGCCAAACCCTCCTTGATGGAGTCACTCCAAGAGGCGAGCGGCACTTGCAAGATCGATCTCGCTACCGCGCTCATTCACTACGGGAACTCATGGTCCGTCGGTGAGCGACGGGCACGTGTCGCCCTGGTCCAACTCAACGGTGACCTCCATCAGCAGGCGCTCGATCTCTCCGCTGTTGCCCTCAGGCAGTGGGAGAACGTCCTGGCGGTACCAATCAATGCCGTGGTGGAGAGGCATGCAGGCGGCGTGAAACCAGAGGACCTGGCGCGCCTCCTCGTGGAGATCGCAGGTTTCACCGCGGTTGGCCTCGCCACGGCTCTTTAACCCCTGACCCAAGGTGGGACGATGATTGGCACTCGATGGATGTTGGTCGGATGCACCCTGGTGGTGATGGGCTGCGGTGGCGTAGGGCCCGAGGTCCGCATCGCCGGGACAGTTGAGGTGTTCCAGAAAAGCGAGCAGGCCTTCGTCGACATGCGGCGGGAAGTCGTGCGTGAGCGGCAGGCACTGATGAACGCCCAGGAGGCGACGGACGCGCGGCTCCGGGCGGAGGTCGACCAGCGAATCGCCGCATACAAGGTGGCGGGCGACGAGAAGCGCCAGAAGGTGTTCGCGGAACTCCTGGCCGCGACGAACACCGCCGCGGAGGTGAGCGATGCGCTCGAAAAGCAGGCGGAGCAACACCGGATGATCCTCGCCGAAGCGAACACGAAAGTGGCCATCCGCCAGGACAAGCTGAACGAGGTGGTCGCGAAGCTGTCGGCGCTGGGGCAGGAGCAGTCCATCGCCGAACAGGCGAAGTTCATGGCCGACTACCTTTCGAAGACGCAGGGGGAGTTCAAGAAACTCAAGGAGGCCGCGGAGGCGGCGCTCGCTCAGGAGAGACAGCAGACGGAAGCACTGAAGGACGCGAGCGCCCCTCTCACGCGGCCCAAGTGACGTGCTCGGAGCATAGAACGACAGTGGCATGCCTACGACAAGGGAGATGAGGTCATGACAGTCGACGAGAAGCTCAATGAGCTGGGGATGGCGTGGATCCGCATCTACAAAGCGGTGAATCTGCTGGCGGATCGAATCGATGACGCCGATGTAACGGAGGGCGAGCGCGCGATGATCGCTTTGCGCTTTCCGACGCTGCGCGCGGACCGCGACGCGATACAGGCGCGCATCGTGGCGCTCACCGCGAACGCAAGCGAGCTGGGGCTCGTGAGTGATGACGCCTTTCAGCAGATGAAGAGTGTCGTCGCGCAACTGCAATCCGTCACGAAACAGCAGGCCCTCGTGACGCAGCTGCTGAACGTGGCGACGGACGCGGCGGCGGCGGCGCGCTCGATCACCGGCTGAGGCAGCCGCAGCGCGGCACGGCGGCACCAGGGGCTGCTGGACAACGGCGTCCCCGTGGTGGCTTGCACTGAGCTCGAGGCCACTGGGACTCCCCCAAGCAGGCGGGACTTGGGCGCGGGGCCCGCCGGCTTCGCGACCGCCTGGGTCACCGTGCCGCTCTCAACCGCTGACGCCGCCTTCACTTCCGGCGCGGGAGCAGGCTCCTCCTTCTTGCTGCATGCGGCACTGCTGAGCACCGCGGAGGCGAGCAGGACGTATGAGATTGGAAAGGCCTTCAACGAAGGCTCCGTGATGAGTATGTCCGCGTCATCTTCGACGCGGACCGCTGACGCTGGATGTCAGACCGCATCTGTAGAAGGTCATCCCGACGATGACCGACAAAATCACCTTTCCTGAAGAACCAGCATTTCAGGATCCGATCAAAACACCTGGGCGTCTTCGTCAGTCCATGGGGTCCGCGCAAGGAACCGCCCTGCTCTCCGCGGAGCGGCTTTCCTTCGCCTTTCCCCAGGGGACGCCCGTGCTCCGCGACGTCTCCCTTCACTTGAAGGGGGGAACATCCGTGGGACTGCTCGGCGCCAATGGCGCGGGCAAGACAACGCTCTTGGGGGCGCTCACCGGCACCGTGCGAGGAACGACGGGAGGCTCGGTGCGGCTCGACGTGGGTGGGCTTCACGCCCGCCGCGCCATCGGGTTCGCGACGCAGGCCATCGCGCTCTATCCCGTGCTCACGGTGGAGGAGAACGTCGGGCACCTGGCCCGGCTGTTGTTGGGGCGCAGAGAAGCGAAGGGCGCCATCGCGCGGACCCTGGAGGAGTTCGCGCTGGGTCCCATTGCCCGCATGCGCGTGCATCACCTGTCGGGTGGGCAGCGGCGGCTCGTGCATCTGGCGGCGAGCTTCGTCCATGCGCCTCCCATCCGGTTGCTGGATGAGCCCACCGTCGCGCTCGACTTCGAAGCCCGCCAGCTGGTGGTGCGCCGGGTGCGCGCGTGGCGCGAGGAGGGCGCCGCGGTGCTCGTCACCGCGCACTACCCCGAGGACATCGAGGAGCTGTCCACGGAGCTGGTGCTGCTGCGGGACGGGAAGACTCGTGACCTGGGAGAGCTGGGCACCGTGCTGTCGAATCAGGTTCGCACGCTGTCGCTGCGTGGCGCGCGTCCCGACGCATCGTGGGAACTCACGCTCGCCACCAGCAGCCTGGAGGAGGTCCGCTCCAAGCTGGGCGAGGTCCCCTCCGATGTCCACCTGTCCGAGCTGCGCCTGTCCGGCAACCGGCTCCGCGACATCCTGCTGAGGGACCCGTCCCTGAGCGCCTTCGCTCGGGAGTCAGAGGGGCCATGAATCACGACATCGCTTCCAGTGCCCCCTCCGCTCCCAGCGGCGTGGCGGGTTTTGTCAACGTGGTGCGTTGCTACGCCCTGACGGAGTGGCGGGTGCTCGCACGCGAGCGCACGGCCATGGTGTTCATCTTCATCCTGCCCGCGGTGCTCTCCGCCATCCTGGGCCCGGGTGTGTCGGGGCTCGACACGGCTCCGGGCGCCATGGGCCGGGCCACCATCGGCTTCGCGGTGATGTTCAGCTACATGGTGGTGACCTACTCCGGTCACGCGTTCTACCGGGACTTCTGGTACCACACCGACGGCAGGCAGGCGCTGATCCGCCCCTCCCGGCTCGCGTTCGCCATGGGCAAGGTGCTGCCCGCTTGCGCGATGTCCTTCGTGCAGTTGCTGCTCTTCACGGGCTTCGCCGCGCTGTTCCTCGGCCTGCCGCTCAACGGCAACGTCCTCCAGGTGGCCCTCACCGGCGCGGCGCTGGTGACCAGCGGTTCGGCCCTGGGCTTCCTCCTCTTCGCCATCACGCGCAGCACCGCCACGCTCTCCAACCTCTCCTACCTGGTGCTGGTGACGTTCAGCGCGGTGGGTGGCGCCATCGTCGCCACCGAAGCCCTGCCAGGTTGGTCTCGCACGCTCGGCTACGCCACGCCGCACTACTGGGCCTTGCGTGCGCTCAACGAAGCCACCTTCGGCCAGGGGCGCTGGAGCGTCGTGCTCCAGAGCACCGCCGTCATCCTCACCTTCACCGCTGTCTGCGCGACCGCCGCGAGTCTGGCGTTCGACTTCCGGGACCAAAAACATGACACGACCTGAACAAGACACGGCGGACCGCCCTCGGGCGCCCGTCATCCAGCGGCTGCTCGGGGACCCGCGCGTGGCGCAGGCCCGTCTGGGCAAGCGCATTGGCCGCCTCCCCTACTTCACGCGGGTGGAGTCGGCCACCGGCCCCATCACCCGCATGGAGGGCCGGGACATCCTCAACTTCGGCTCCAACAACTACCTGGGGCTCGCGAACGACCCTCGCGTCATCGCCGCCGCGCAGGAGGCTTCCGCCCGCTGGGGCGCGGGCGTGACGGGTTCGCGCCTGCTCAACGGCAACCTGACGCTCCACGAGGAGTTGGAAGAAGCCCTGCGGCGCTTCTATGGCCGCACTGGCGCCATGGTGTTCTCCACCGGCTACGGCGCCAACCTGGGCCTGATGAGCTCGCTCCTGGGCCGCAATGACCGCGCCTGGGTGGATGAAGAGATGCACGCCTCCGTCCTGGACGGCGTGTGGCTGGCGCGCGCGAACATGAAGCGCTTCGGCCACAACGACCCGGAGCACCTGCTGGCCCAGGCGAAGGACGACACCGCCTCCGGCCTCTGTGTCGTGGAGGGCGTCTACTCCATGCGCGGAGACCGGGCCCCGCTGCGCCGGTTCTTGGAGGTGTGCCGCGAGACACGGCTGGCGCTCGTCGTGGACGAGGCGCACGGCCTGGGCACGGTGGGCGCTCGGGGACTGGGCACCGTGGAGGAGGACGGCGTCGTCCAGGACGCGGACTTCATCACCATCACCTTCTCCAAGAGCCTGGGCTCCTGCGGCGGCGCCATCATCGGGGACAAGGCCCAGATTGAAGCGCTGCGCGTCCTCACGCGGCCCTTCCTCTTCACCGCTGCCAACACGCCGGCCTCCGTGGCCGCGGCCCTGGCCGCCCTGCGCATCCTCCATGAGGATCCGGGGCTGGTGGCCCAACTGAAGGAACGGGTGCGCTCGCTGCGCGAGGCGCTGGTGGAGCGCGGGCTGCGCCCCATTCCGTCCGACGGTCCCATCGTCAGCGTGGAGGTGGGCGCGGACTTCGACACGCTCCAGGCGTGGAGGCTGCTGTGGAACCGGGGCATCTACGCCAACCCGGTCATCCACCCGGCGGTCCCCGCGGGCCACGGCCTGCTGCGCCTGAGCGTGATGAGGACGCATGAGGAGCAGATGGTGCGCACCGTCGCGGACGCGTGCGCGGACGTTTTCTCGGACTTGCAGCTGTCCCATACGGGACTGGGGAAGGTGGCATCATGAAGCGCACACATCAGCTTTCCAGTGGTCAACCGCTCACCATGCAGACGCTTCGCGCCCATGGCGTGGACGTTGAACGCATCCTGTCGGAGCTGGTCAGTGACCCCGCCTCGTGCGGCGTGCTGCTGACGGGTTCGCTCGCGGCCGGAAATGGCACGCCCAGCTCGGACGTGGACCTGATGGTGCTGGTGCCGCACCGCACGTCGCTCATCTCCACGAAGGAGGGCGTGCGCTTCAAGAACAGCCGCTTCAGTGAAGCGCTCCAGTACTGCGACGGCATCGAGGTCAACATCGAGCTGGCGGAGCGCAGCCGCGTCGCGGAGATCATGACGTGGATGACGGCCATCGCGCCGGCGCTCTACAAACCGTCCGAGCTGAAGTTCATCCCCATCATCGACGGCCCGGAGCTGCGCTTCCTGCACCGGCTGCGCGTGGGATTGCCGCTGATGAACCCGAGCCTGGTCGCGAGCTGGCGGGACGAGTTCCTGGTGGAGCTGCTGCCCACCTACCTCACCGTGCGGCACTTCATGGAGGTCCACGAGTACCTGGAGGACGCCATCAGCCACCGCGCCGTCAGCGAGGAGTCCAGCCGGCACGTGGCGCGCATCGCGGTGGAGGAGGCGCTGGTCTCCATCCTCGCGGCCCTGGGGATAACGAGCGCGGCGCGCAAGTGGCTGCTCATCGAGTCGCGCAAGGCGATGGCCACCGCGGGTGAGGTGGACCGGGGCCTGCTCGAGGAAGGGCTCCTGCTCCACGCGGACTGCGCGACGGGCCCGCTGGGCGGGTGCCTCACGCGCATCGAAGCACTCCACCAGCGCATGGCCCAACGCATGTCGGCGGAGCCGGAGCTGGCGCGCGCGGTGGAGTTCCTCCAGGGCAGCATCGACTACGTCCTCGAGCACCAGGGATGAGCGCCTCCGGATACACGGCTCACCCGGTCCGCGCTCCCGCGAGGGCGCGGCTGGGGGACGCGCTGGGACAACTCTACGGGGCGGAGCGCGCGGAGGCGCTCGTCCGGGAGCTGGCCCAGGCGGCGGAGGGCGTCCGCGCGTGCCTTCGGCCCGGGCGCGCGGCGGTGGACGCGCGGTCCGCGGTCATCGCCGTGTATCCGGACCACGTGCTCGATGGGGACATGGCTCCGCTCGCGGCGCTGCGGCGCTTCCTCCTTGAGGAGGTGGGCGGCGTGGGGCCGGCCCTGCTGCATGTGCTCCCGCCCTATGTGTCGGACGGGGATGACGGCTTCGCGGTGGTGGACCACCGGGCCGTGCATCCGCGCCTGGGGGCGTGGGAGGACCTGGAGCGGCTGTCGGAGGTGAGCGGCGGGCTGATGCTCGACCTGGTGATGAACCACGTGTCCACGTCGCACCCGGCGTTCCGGGACGTGCTGCGCGGGGAGGGACGGCCAGGGGACTTCCACCTCTTCTCCGAGCCACGGGCCATCGAATGGGGCACGCGGGTGCGGACCTCCTCCATCCTCCAGCGCTTCGACACGGGGATCCGCGCGGTCTGGGCGTGGTGCACGTACGGGCGCGCACAGGTGGACCTGAACCACGGCTCGCCGGACGTCTTCCTGTCCATGGCGGGGACCCTGCTGCGGCTGGTGGAGGCAGGCGCGCGGGTCGTGCGCCTGGATGCCATTCCCCACGTGTGGAAGCGCGTTCCCGGAGGGCCGCACCAGCCGGAGGCGAAGCTGCTGGTGCGCGCGCTGCGCGCCGTGGCCGACCTGGTGGACCCGTCGGTGCGCCTGCTCGCGGAGACGGACCACCGCACGGGCGAGCGGTGCTACCTGGGCGAGGAACTGGCACAGCACGACAACCACCTCGCGGTGCCGCTGCTCGTCTTCGCGGCGGCGCTCGCGGGCGAGGGCGGTCCGCTGGTGGACTGGGTGAACGCGTCCGCGTCAGATGCCCACGGCCGCGACGGCTACGCCTTCCTCCAGACGCATGACGGCGTGCACCTGCGTCCCATGGATCCGCCGCTGGATGCCCCCACCCTGCGGCGGGTGATGGAGCGGATGGCGCGTGCCGGGGTCCGGGTGTCCCACGCGGACGTGGGGGGCGAACCCCGGCCGTACGAGCTCAACAGCTCCCTGCATCGCATCTTCTCCACGGAGGCGGGGCTCGACGTCGAGCGCTACCTGGCCGCGCACGCGCTGCTCTTCGCGCTCCCCGCCACGCCCTGTCTCTACTTCCCCACGCTGTTCGGGCTGCCGGACGCGGTGGGCATCGAGCCCTCCAATCCTCGCGCCGCGAACCGGCACCGGTACTCGGATGGGGCCCTGCGTGCGCGGGTCCGTCAGCCGGTGCACGCGCGCATCCTGAAGTCCCTGCTGGGCCTCATCCGCCTGCGCGACCGGACGCCCGCGCTGCGGGAGGACAGCGGCTGTGAGGCGCGGCTGCCAGCGCCCCAGGTCCTGCACCTGGCGCGAGGCCATGCCCGTCAGCCCCTGCACGTGTTCGTGAACTTCGGCGTGGACCCCGTGTCCGTCTCCGTGCCGTTGCGGAAGTGGACGGACCTGCTCGGCGGGCGTCAGGGCCAGGGGGACGTCCTGCTCGCGCCTTCCGAAGCGCTGTGGCTCGTGGAAGCCGGGAATGGAGAGCTCACATGAGAAACGCTGCCAGTGTGTCCAGCCTCGTGGAGGCCTTCGGCTCGCGTCCGGGGAGCGAGGAGTTCGTCTTCACGTTCTTCGACCCGTATGCCATCGGGCTCGGGCTCGCGGAGGAGGCGCTCGCGTTCCTGGAGCGCGAGGGCTTCCGCGTCGTGGACCGGCGCTTCGTCCAGTACACGCAGAGCAGCATCGAGGCGGTGTACAGCCCCAACCGGCCCATCGCGCTCGACAAGACGTGGGCCGTGCCCAGCGAGGTGTACCTGCTGGAGTCCTCCTGCGCGCTCATCCTCCGCACCCCGAGCCGGTCGGCCTGCGCGGCGTTCAAGTCGCTCAAGGGGTCGGCGAATCCGCACAAGCGCTCACCGCACCACCTGCGCAGCCAGCTCCAGGCCCCGACGCGCGCGCTGAGCCTCATGCATTCCTCGGACGACACGCGCGCCATGATTGAAGAGGCCGCCACGGCCTTCGATCCTCGTGAGCTGCGCATGCTCCTGGAGTCGGAGGGGCGCCCCACCCGGCGCGCGAGTTCCGCCATCCAGCAGTTGCCGGGGGCGGTCGTGAGCCGGGCGTGGCGGCCTTCGCCCATGGAGTTCCTGGTCCACCTCCGCCTGCGCCTCGCGGAGGAGGTGGAGCTCGTCGCGCCCCTGCCGGAGGAGCTGGTCTCGCCGTGGCGCGAGGCTGCGAGCGAGTTGGAGGGGCTCCGCTTCGAGCCCTCGGCGTCGCGCGAGGTGTACCTGCGCGTCGTGGCCCGCGAGGCGGCGCTGGTGAACGACGCGGTCCAGGCGGGGCTTTCGCATCCGCGCCGGCCCGGGATGTTCGACTACCGCGTGGAGCCGGCGCTCGCCGCCACGGTGCTGGAGTTGCTCCACCACCCGGCGCTGTACCGCGAGACGGACCTCACTCGACTCATCGGCCCGCTGGGGGCGCTGGTCCGCAACGCCTACGAGCGCGTGCTCCTGCGCAGCGCGCTCCAGGAGTTCGAATGACCCCGTCACCCTGCCAGCGGTACGCGTTCGAGCACCCGGCTCTTGAGGATGAGGTCGTCGTGCGTGCGCAGGATGGAGAGTTCGGTCACGTCGAGCTCCACGATGGTCGTCTCGCGAAAGCGCCTCAGCACGTCGAAGAGCTCGTCCGCTTCGTGCACGTCCAGCTCGGAGTTGAAGCGCAGGTGGTCCATCAGCTGGAGACAGCCGATGTAGAAGCCCGGGTGGAGCGAATGGCCCAGGCGCGTCTGAACCTCGGTGAGGTGGTCCACGGGGTTCGGGCCATCCGTCAGCTCCGGGTAGACGGGGAAGTAGATGCGGCCGTTCTTCTTGCCCCAGAGCCAGCCCCCCTTCACCTGGATGCGGAAGCGGGGGAAGCCCTCCAGCCGCTGCTTCACGAAGGGCACGATGTCCGCGATGGGCATCCGCTCATGCAGCCCATTGCAGATGGTGAAGTGGTGTCTGTATTTGCGCCGCTCGACGATGTCCCAGGCGATCTTCCGCGCCGCCGCGGTCATGGCCACGGCGTTCATGAAGCGGTTGAACTGGGGGCTCTGCGCGAAGGCGCCGAAGTCCACGAAGCCCACCAGCGAGACGCGGGGCGCGCGGTAGGTGCCCAGCCAGTCGTAGCCGGCCTTGAGGTCGAACGGCACGACCTCCGGGTGGTCGGGCCGCACCAGCGGCAGCTGCATCAAGCGGTACTCGTAGGAGAGGACATGGTCCTCGGACGGGCGGGGCTGAAGCTCATTGCCCGCGCGGCGGTACGCCAGCCGCTCATCCGTGGCGAAGGTTCTCATGCATCGAATCCACCACACGTGGGCAGAGGCCACAATGCGATGCCGCGCACGCGCCATGCCCCACGTCCGCTCGTGCGAGGTCGCCCGTGACAGCCCTGGAATGCGAAGCCGTGATGTTTCGCCCCACCCCTCCGATTGGAAGTCCTCCTGACTGCCGCATCCGTGGCGTAGGCCCCGTGCACGCGTCCATGCGGGCCTGGGCCGAGCGCGTCCTGGACACGCTCGCCCAGACGTATGACGGCGTGCCGCTGACGCTCGTGTTCAAGGGAACGGTGCTCCCGCGTCCGCGCGCGCTCCGCCTGCGGCTCCAGGCGGCCCCCGCCGTCATCGCAACCTGGCGGGGAGAGTGCCGCTTCATCGTCGGAAGGACCCAGGTGGTACGTGCGGCGATGGAAGGCTGGGACCTGGACGAGGTGGCGGACAGGCTTGCCCAGGCCGGAGACGTGGCGCGCTTCGAGCTGGAAGACGACGAGGTCTCCAGCGAGCCCCAGGCCCCCGTGGGCCGGCTCGTGCTGGGGGACAAGGCGCGCACGCTCGACGTCCTTTCGGAGCTGCACGGGCCGTGGCGCATCTCCCCGCCGCACATCGTGCGGAGCGTGGACTGGACCCGGGACCGGGACGCGGTGCTCCGGCGGATGCGGGAGCGCTTCGGCAACGACCGCGTCGTGGTGCGCTCCTCCTGCTCCGCGGAGGATGCGTGGACCGCGTCGAACGCGGGACGCTTCCTCTCCGTGCTCGACCTGGACGCGGGTGATGCCGAGGCCGTGGGCAGCGCCATTTCAGACGTGTTCGAGTCGTACGGTCCGGGTGCCAGGGAGGAGAAGGTCTTCCTCCAGTCCTACGTCCACCCCGTGAGCGAAAGCGGCGTGCTGATGGCGCGGCACCCGGAGACGCTGGCCTCGTACTGGGTGGTGGCGTCGGACGTCTCCAGCGGGCGCACGGATCAGATTACGTCCGGCGCATTGGAGAAGCCTTCGTCCGCGTACGTGGAGCACGGCGTGCCGCGGGGCCTGTTGCCGGACTCGCTCCGTCGCGTCGTCAGCGTGGGGCGTGAGCTGGTGAAGCTCATTGGCGTGGAGGCGCTGGACATCGAGTTCGCGCTGGCGGGCGGTGACTTCCACCTCCTCCAGGTGCGGCCCATCGCCAAGGGTTCGTCGCTGCCGGAGGGAGGCGAGGTCCGCCGGGCGATGCTGCTGGCGGATGCCTGCACGGCGCACCAGGCGCTGCTGCGGCCCAAGGCCCCCGTCGTTGGAGACGGCCCCGTCTACAGCACGATGACGGACTGGAACCCGGCGGAGATGATTGGCCGGCGCCCGCTTCCGCTCGCACGGACGCTCTACGGCAGGCTCATCACGGACCAGACCTGGGCGGAGCAGCGCGCGGCCTACGGGTACCGCGATCTGCGCGGCACTCCCCTCCTGCGTGACTTCGCGGGGCACACCTACGTGGACGTGCGCGCCTCGCTCAACTCCTTCATCCCGGCCGTCACCCCAGCGCGCGTGGCGGAGGTCCTGGTCACCCAGCAACTGGCCCGGCTGGCCAGCGCCCCGGAGCTGCACGACAAGGTGGAGTTCGAGATCGCGGACACGTGCGCGAGCCTGGGCCTGCGCGAGCGGCTTCGGAGGCTCTATGCGTCCTCGTTGGATGCAGGGGAGCTGGACGCCCTGGCCACCGCGCTGCGGGACATCACGCTCCACGGGCTTCGCGACCTGCCCGCGCAGGTGGAGCAGGTGCAGCGGCTGCGGGCCGAGCCGTTCGCTCCGGGCTTCGAGGGCGGGCTCGGCCCCATCCTCGCGCGCCTGCGCAAGCTGGGCACCCTGCCCTTCGCGCATCTGGCGCGGACGGCGTTCGTGGTGACCGCGCTGCTCAAGAGCTTCGTGCGCGAGGGCGTGATGAATTCGAGCGAGCAGCGCGAAGTGCTCCAGCGCATCCGGACGGTGGCGGGTCAGCTGCAAGCGGACGCGCACCGCGTGCGGCGGGGCGAGCTGGGCCTGGAGGCGCTCGTCGCGGAGTTCGGGCACCTGCGCCCGGGGACCTATGACATCCGGATGCCCCACTATGGCGCGGACCCGGAGCGCTACTTCGGCCCGCTCATCTCCGGAGCGGAGGAACCGTTCAGGCACGAGGCTCCCCTCTCCCGGAGCCTCCACGAGCGCCTGGGCGCGGGCCTCCGGAGCGCCGGCCTGTCGATGACAAGCGAGGTGTTCCTCTCGCACCTGGGCGCGGGCATCGCGGGGCGCGAGTACGGCAAGCACGTGTTCACGAAGACGCTGAGTGGCGTGCTCGAACACCTCGCGGCGTGGGGCGAGCCGCTGGGGCTGAGTCGTGATGAACTGGCACACCTGTCACTGGAGCAGGTGGAGAGCGCCCTGTCGCTTCCGCCGCTCGAAGCCCGGTCCTGGTGCCGCGACGCCGTGGAGGAGGCCCGCGAGCAGGCCGCCGCCGTCAATCTCATCGAGCTGCCGGACATCCTGACGCGCACGTCGCACCTGCTCTTCCACGTGAGCAGTGGAGAGCAGCCCCTGTTCGTCACCAAGGCGTGCGTGCGCGCGCCGGTGCTGGTCGCGGACGGGCTGCCAGACCCGGAGCGCGTGCGCGGCAACATCGTGCTGCTGGAGCGCGCAGACCCCGGCTACGACGGGCTGCTCGCGCTGGGTGTCGCCGGCATCGTCACGGCGTACGGGGGCGCGAACTCGCACATGGCGGTGCGCTGCACCGAGTTGCAGCTGCCCGCCGCCATCGGCGTGGGACGGGAGCAGTTCCGGCGGCTGTCGGGTGGGCGGGTGATGACGCTGGACTGCGGGGGGCGCAGGCTCGTCCATGAGTAAGCGCCGCGTGGCCCTCATCACCCAGCGCAGCGACCGTGTCCCGGGACGTCCGGAGGTCCGGGATGCGCTTGAGGACTCCTGGGCCTCGGGCCTGTGGGAGGCCGGCTGGGTGCCGTTCCCCGTGGTGAACGTGGCCGCCGCGGCCGAGGCCCAGTTCGAGGCCCTCCGTCCGGGGCTCGTCATCCTGAGTGGAGGCAACGACGCTCCGGGAACGGGACCGGACTCCGTTCCCGCGCGCGATGAGACGGAGTCCGTCCTTCTGTCGCTCGCCGCCCGGACGCGGACACCGGTGCTGGGCGTGTGCCGGGGCGCGCAGATGCTCGCGCGTTTCGCAGGGATGCGGCTCGTGCCTGTCGAAGGCCACGTGCGCGTGCGCCACGCGCTGAAGGGTCCACTCGCCCGGGCGTGGCGGGGCCCCGCAGAAGTCGCGAGCTTCCACCACTGGGGCGTGGCGGAGGACTCCATGCCTGACGGATGGGACGTCCTGGCGCGCTCGGAGGATGGCGCGGTGGAGGCCTTCGCGAACAGGGAGCGGCGCTCGCTGGGCGTCCTCTGGCACCCCGAGCGTGAGCCCCATCACCTTGCCTCGGTCCTCGAATCCATGGAGGCGTACGAACCGTGAAAGCCATCATCCTTGCAGCGGGCCTGGGCACCCGCATGGGGCCGCTCGCGGCGAACCGGCCGAAGTGTCTGGTGGAGCTGGCGGGAGCCCCGCTGCTCGACCATCAGCTGGCCGTCTACGCGCACTTCGGCGTGGACGTCACGGTGATGGCCGGGGCGTATCCCGAGCTGACCGGGGCGGGGCGCAACGTGCGCGTCGTGGTGAACCCGGCCTACACCACCGGCAACATGGTCTCCACGCTGCGCTTCAGCCTGCCAGTGGTGTCCCGCACGGAGCCGGTCCTCGTCTCCTATGGGGACATCGTCTTCTCGCACGAGGTGCTGGCGCGGATGCTCGCCGCGTCCCGGGACGTCGAAGTCGCCATCGACACGCAGTGGCGCCGGCTCTGGGAGCTGCGGATGGAGGACCCCACGACGGACTGCGAGTCCTTGCGCCTGGAAGGCGAGCGCATCGTGGACATCGGCTCGCGGGTGCGTTCGGTGGAGGAGGTGCAGGGGCAATACATCGGCCTGCTGCGTTTCGGGCCCGGCGTCCTGCACGCACTCCTGGAGCGCTTCGACCAGCGCGTGGCGATGGACCCGCGCTACTGGAACATCTCCATGACAGCCTTCCTCCAGGACCTCATCTCCGAGGGCGTAGCGGTCCACGCCGTGCGCATCGCATCCGGCTGGCTGGAGGCGGACAACGCGGAGGACCTGCGCCGCTACACCGAGGCCCACGCCTCGGGAGCACTGGCGGGCCTCTGGTCCCCCACGGCCGTCAGATGAGGCGCACCCGCGGGTCCCCGGCGTCCTGGAGCAGCGAGAAGCCAGCGCGGTAGCGCTCCTCGATGTCGGGGACGGAGGTCAGCGCGCGGACGGCCGCGTCCCAGTCCGGCCAGGTGAGGTGCTCCGAACGGACGGCGTTGCTGAAGGGCGTGTCGTCCGTGAGGTGGAAGTGCACCTGGCCCACGTCCTGCCGGGGGCCCGCGTTGACGAGCACCGACGCGGGGGCCCGCTGCCGCGCTCCGGCGATGAGCGCGAAGAGGTCCGCGCGAAGTCCGGCGTGGCGCGGGTGTGCCAGGGCGAAGACATCCGGCACGCCGCGCAGGGGAACGGCGATGTGGTGGAAGGTGCCGTAGACGGGACGCGGGTGGCGGTAGATGGCGGCCTGCTCCGAGCGGTCCACGGAGGTGAGGGGCAGGAGCCGGTCCGCGTGCGCGAAGCCGAAGCGCACCAGGGAGCCAGAGGCAGGGGTGCGCGCCATCCGGAACGCCAGCTGTTTCAGGGTTGCCATGAACGTCCTTTGCTCGGTGCCAGTCGAAGGAAGCTTGCCCTCGCGGTCTGACAGCCTGCTCCGGTGGTTCTACCCCAGGCGGGATGCTCAAGGTCCCTGGGGCGCCTCGTACAACGGGACGCCGCACGCAGGGCATGAGGTGCTTCAGGTCGTGCGCGAATGCCTCTCGGGTCAGGTGCTGCTGGCGCGCCCCCTGCTGGCTGGCGGCGAGCAGGAACTCGTGCCGCCGCAGGAGGAAGTGAAGCGTGCACTGTGCCGGGTGCCCATCGTCGGCATGGTGTCCGATGGGCAGCGAAGTCTATTACCTGCGGGAGGCGAAGAAGCAGTTGAAGAAGCGCGTGCGATTGGAGGCTTGTTGCCAGGGCTGGCACGGGTTTCACTTCCCGCGCATGCGCCACGTCCTCCGTTGCCTGAGCCTCGCGGGCTTTGTTCTCCTCGTCGGCTGTGGGGGTGTCCGCCAGCGGCTCGCGGAGGAGGGGTATCTGCAACAGCAGCTGTATGATTATGCCTATGACGTCCCGCTGGATTCCCTCTGGACCGAGGCGAAGGCGGTGACGGGCGTGGAGCACGGTGAAGAGCGGTCGGAGGACGGTGTCCGGGTCTTCTTCATCCCGGCCCGGCTAGGCGCCGCCGAGGGGGACTCGGCTCCACAAGCGCTTCCTGGGATCCTCATGCGTGGCTGGGAGCGCGACGGCCGTGGATACGTGCACATCTTCCACGTGCGGTACGGCGCTCCGGCCCCTCGCTTCGACGACCTCGGCGCGCGGGCCGCGGACCTGGAGCTGAAGCTGCTCGCGCGGTTCCATCCCGAGGATGCGCGGAAGTTCCAGGAGGGCGCGCGGCGAGCCGGGCAGCGCGCCCGGTAGGTCCCCTCACTCCATCTGCACGACGAGGACCTGGGGTCTGCCCGGGCGGATGTCCACCTCGTGCACCTGCTCCCGGGTTCCCATGTGGAGGGTCACGGTCTGCCTGCCCTGGGGCAGCGACAGGCGCGCCACCTGGAATTCGGCGGGGAGGCTGAGCCATCCCTGCGCCATCCGCGTGTTCACCTCGACGACGCGGCGGATGATCAGCGCCGCGCCCAGAGGAGGAACCAGCACATAGCTGGCCGCCGCGCCCAGGTTCACCGCGAGCGAGGGGGCCCGTTCGGTGTCGGCCATCGCCCCCAACGCCCCCCGGCGGATCAGCAGGTTCTCCATCGAGGTGACGGTCTCCGCCACCTGCGAACGCCCGGCCACCTCCACCCGGGCCTTCGCGTGCGACCAGCTCCGGGTGCAGACGGACCAGACCTGTGTTCCCGATCTCGGCACCAGACACCGCTCGGGAATCCAGCCTGCCTCCACGACGACCACCAGCTCTCCCGGGTCCGGGCTGACGGGCTCCGGGGGTCGTTCAACGAGGAGTGGCTCCAGCTCCAGCAGCTCCGGACGCCCCAGCCGCCGCGCTTCCGCGACGAGCCTGGGCAACAGGTGCGTCAGGGACGAGGGGGCTCCCGGAGGAGTCCCCCGGGTGATGCGCCAGGCCTCCAGGTAGTCGATGAACGCGGAGTCCTCGTTGCCCGCGAGTTCATGTGCCAGCGCGCTCACGTAGAGCCCGATGGAAAGCCGCTCCAGGTACGCGCGGAAGTCCTCGTCGAACGGCACGAACGCGAGGCTCCGCTCCAGCTCCGTCTGGTGGAGCGCTTCCAGGTGCTGCCGCAGGTGCAGGGCGTTCGTGAGTCGCGCCTCCACCGCCGCCGCCTCGGGCCTGCCCAGCTTGAGCTGATTCAGCGCGTTCAGGGCATGCAGGGTCTGGCGCTCCAGCGTTCCCATCCGCCAGGGAGCACTGCCGAAGAGTTCTTGGGACAGCGACACCGTTTCGCGCGCGTCCGCGAGCGCCGCCGCCTCGTTCAGGACTCGCGCACTCTGTTCCCACTCCCCCGCCCGGTGCAGCAGCGCACCGTCATCCACCGCGACCAGCAGCGCATCCAGCGAGGAGCGGTCGGCTTCGGCGGCCAGTTCCTTGCGCGCCTCGGTGTACCGCGCGGACTCGGCCAGGACCCGCACCTGGGCCGTCCGCTGCACATAGCTGGGCGAGCAGGCACCCAGGGCCAATAACAGCGGAACTCCCAGGCATTGGATGGCGTGGCGGATGCCCATGGTCCGGGTGAACGTATCGCACCTGGGGTGGAGGGTTCCTTCCAGAAGGGCGCACCGTGCGCCCACGGGCACGGCGCAGAACCCGTGCCTGCGGGAGGCGAGAGCTTTCCGGGTGGCGAGCGGCACACGGGCGGGTTGGCCCCAGGGCCCAGAGAGCCAAGTCCCTGCCGCGCACCTCATGGGCGGGCGGCCACGGCCAGCGTGTACCCCAAGGGGCTCAAGCCGCTTCTCCACCCGCCTGGCTCACTGCTTGAGCGGCCCCGTCCGCGGCCCTCCGCGGCACCTCCGAGCCGACCGTCGTCCCCTGGGCGGTGGGTTCGAATGGTCGGCAGCCCAGGGGGCCAAGGTCATTCGGGATTGCTGCAGGCCAGCGGAGCACCTGCCTGATTGAATTGACCGAACTGCAGGAAGGCGACCATCAGCTGGAGCGAGGTATCCATGTTCATCAGGTTCGGATACTGAGCGTTGCTGTAGGGCATGGGAAACTGGTTGTTGATGAAATAGTCGGCGTTCTCAGGGGCCTGGGTCGTGCACTGGCCCGCGAAGCCGAAGATGATGGGCAGGTTGGTCTTTGATTGCGCAACGCCCGAGGGCGGAGTGTAGGCATTGGCGTGGCATGCAATGCAGGAGGAGAGCTTGTTGTCCACCGGCCCCGCCAGGCGGTTGTTGCAGCCGAAATGTTGCGGCGTGCCAATGGACTTGTTG
Source organism: Corallococcus sp. AB011P (assembly GCF_003611605.1). NCBI lineage: Bacteria > Pseudomonadati > Myxococcota > Myxococcia > Myxococcales > Myxococcaceae > Corallococcus > Corallococcus sp. AB011P. The sequence goes on along the minus strand of NZ_RAVX01000001.1, from coordinate 959,353 downwards.
AGGACGCTCTGGACGATGGGCTGGCTGTCGGCCTTGGAGGTGGCGGGGGAGGACCACGGATCATTGCCCCACTGCACGCCCACGGGAACCAGACGGTCCCAGACGGTTTCGCCCTTCAGCTTGCCGTTGTAGGCAAACGTTCCGTACACCCAGCGGGTGGGGGACCTGCTGTCCACCACGGCCACATCCAGCTGGACCAGGCGGACCTCCTGCACCTGGCGCTGGCAGAGGAACCCCTTCTCCGTCTCCACGTGGCGGTCCGCCTGCCATACCGGAGAGCCTTCAAGGTAGGGGACCTCGGCGGGCGTCGCCGTGGTGAAGAGCAATTTCGCCACCAGCGTTCCACTGGGAAAGGGAAGTCCCGCTGGCTGGGGGCCGATTCCGGTGTTGGGGTTCGCGTTGATTCGCGGTGTCCCGTCGGGATTCCAGGTCTGGCCAATGGCGTAGGCGCCCCATGGGTTGTACACACCAAAGGCCCACGTCTCAAAACCCTTGGACGTCTGAGTCGTGGCAGTCAGGGGCAAGGGGTTCTGGCCCATGAACTCCCGCGTCATCTTGGGCGTCAGCGGCAGGGTCTTCTGGCCCAGCGCTTCCAGCTTGATCATGTCCGTGCGCGACAGCTTCTTCTGGCCCCGGGGCGCGGTTGAGGGCTCACCCAGGAAGTCAGAGATCTCTGCCGTACGCTCGTTGGTGAGTCCGTGAACGAACTCGCGTCCCGACTTGGGGTCATACGCCATCCACGGCATGTGGAACCAGCGTGGGGTGTTCCCCACGTTCACCTTCCAGCCCACCTTGTTGTCGAGCTGTAGATCCTGGCCCTCGCGAATGTAGGCGAGGAGCTGTCCCATGTATTCGGCCCAATCTGAATTCCACTCGGCCTGCTTGATGCCGGGTTCGCCGGAGAATGAAACATTCGGATTGGCCAGCCATGTGCAGACGGCGTTCGGGCAGACGCCGGGGTCCGTCTGCGGATAGTCGTGACTGAGCTGGAACACGGGGCCCGTCCACCCTGGAGGAGGCGCTGTTGCCGCGTCGCGCCACGCAGGTCCAGCGGCTGTATTCGCGAGCTTCGCGGCCTGGGCAGGAGGCGGCTTGACACCCGTTCGGAGGGGCGCAGCCGTCTGGGCCGGTGCCAGGGAACCAAGACATAGGACGGCCAAGGGGAGAGCAGGGCGGAGTGAGCGCAGCATGATGGAAATGGGACCCCTCGCGGATGGAGACCAGGAAGCAATGCAACACTATCTCATCCCACGCCTGGATGACAATCCAAGGCCAAATCCAGACGAGGTTGTCGGGGACCCGGGCGGCGTCGGTCGCGACCTCGCCGCCGCAGCCCCCTCTCTTTCCTTGTGCGAACTGACCATGAGAGACTTCCAGGGCGTCTGATTTGGTGTTGAGGCTCACTCAGGGAGGGAACTCATGGTCAAGTGGAACGCGGTCGTGTTTGAGTTGATGGAGCTCATCAAGGCGAACAACTGGGAAGAACATTTCGACCGGGCGATCGAGAATGCTCGCAAGAGTCGCATCCCAGAGATCGAGGACATCAAGAGCCTCAATGACTATCTGGCGTGGATCAATGATCTGCTCCACTGGGTCCCGACCGAGGACAAACCCGGTCGCGAGGTCTACAACCACCTCTGCAAGTTCCACTTCATCCTCGACCAGCACCCGGTGCTCGGGCTCCAGAACCGGGTGGTTCCGCATGAACTGGCGCCGCCGCTGACGCCGCTGTCCGCGTGGATGGTGAAGTACGCGAAGGAGATGGGCGCGTTCCTGGACACGCCGGAGTCCCTGACGCCGGAGTCGCTCAAGTCCTTCTACGATTCGCCCAGCTACAACATGAACGACTACCTGGTGCCGCATGGCGGCTGGAAGACGTTCAACCAGTTCTTCGCCCGGAACTTCAAGCCGGGCTACCGGCCCGTGGCCGCCGTGTCCGATCCGCGCGTCATCGTGTCGCCGGCCGACGCGACGTTCGCGGGACAGTGGGAGATCCGGACCGACTCCCAGGTCACGGTGAAGAACCTGCACTGGTCGATCAGCGAGCTGCTCGAAGGCAGCCCCTACAAGGACCGGTTCGTCAACGGGCTCTTCATGCACGCCTTCCTGGGCCCCAATGACTACCACCGGCAGCACGCGCCCGTTGGCGGCACCGTCCTGGAGTCCCGGGTCATTCCGGGGCAGGTCTACCTGGAGGTCGTCGCGGAGCCCGTCCCGGGCGACGCGGAAGGCAGGCACCGGCTGAAGCCCCGGCGCAACTTCGACGCCCCCGACCAGGCGGGCTACCAGTTCGCCCAGGCCCGCGGGCTGGTCGTCCTGGACACCGCCATTGGCCTCGTGGCGGTGCTGCCCATTGGCATGTGCCAGGTCTCGTCGGTGATCCTCACCGCGGAGAAGGGCGTCACGGTGCGCAAGGGAGAGGAGATCTCGTACTTCCAGTTCGGGGGCTCGGACATCATCGTGCTCTTCGAGGCGCGCAGTAACGTCAGCTTCACCGCGCAGCCCACCGTCCACTACAAGATGGGGGCTCGCATCGCGCAGGCCTTCCCCGAGACCTGAGAGGCGCGCCCATGAGCCATGAGAACACTCTCGATGCGCGCTACCGGCGGCTGTTTGGTTACCGCGCGGGGTATCTCCCCAGGGACAGGCGCAGCCTGGATGCCTGGCATCAGGACCTGAAGCACCACCTCCAAGCGAACGCGGCCGCGCCCATCCGGAGCGACGCGGTCCGCAAGCTGGCGGCGCTGCTGGAGGAGAATGCCATCCTCCGGATGGACGTGTCGGAGATGATCGCGCAGGTCCCTCCGCCCCACCATTCGATCCACACCCAGGCCGAGCTGCTTCTGGCGTTGGATCTCATCACGAAGACAGCGCCGCTCTACAACGAGGACCCCCACAAGCGGAACGCGTTCCCGATGTCCTCGTTGTTCGCCTACATGATGATGACGCCCGCGGGGTTCGCCGCGTTTCGCGACCGCGAGTTCAACCGCGCCCTCAAGGACATCCTCCAGGAGTGGTGCCAGTACCTGGACAGCCCTGAGAGCGCGCACGTCCTCAATGAGGACCGGTACGGCTGGCTGTCGCAGTTCGCCTACCAGGACATGAAGCTGTACGAGTTCGCCTTCAACCGCGCGGAGCCGCACTGGGGCTGGAAGTCCTTCAACGACTACTTCCACCGGGAGCTCCGCAAGGAGGCCCGTCCCATCGCTTCCCCGGACGACCCCAAGGTCATCGTCTCCGCCAACGACGGCAACATCGTGACGATTGCCAGGAACGTCCAGCGGACGAGCCGGTTCTGGCTCAAGGGAGAGCCCTTCTCACTCGCGGACATGTTGAACCGGAGTGAATACGTCGACCTGTTCGTGGGCGGTTACGTGTTCCAGTCCTTCCTGAGCGGGGCGAACTATCACCGCTGGCATGCACCCATCGAGGGGGTGGTGCGCGACACGCACATCGTGAATGGCTTGATGTTCAGCGAGGCGGAGTCCGCCGGCCCAGATCCCTCCGCGGGGACGCTCTCAGAGGGCTACGACGCCTGCGTCAACACCCGGGGGCTGGTGTTCATTGAAAGCCCGGACCCGCGGATCGGGATGGTGTGCGTCATGCCCATCGGAATCACGGAGATCTCGTCCGTGACGATCTCGGTGAAGAAGGGGGACCGGGTCGCGAAGGGGGATGAGCTGGGCTACTTCAGCTACGGCGGCTCGAGCTTGTGCCTGCTCTTCCAGCCGGGGGCCATCGACCACTTCACCGTGCCCGCGCCTCCGCCGCAGCTCGGTGGGGACGCGTCCAGCGGTCCGGCGATCCAGGTGAACGCGCAGATCGCCGTCGCGCGCTAGCAGGCTGTCCCTAATCAAGCCAAAGCATCATGCAGGCCAGATGGAGGACCGCCAGGTAGTTGATGGCGGTCTTCTCGTAGCGGGTGGCCACGGCGCGGAAGCGCTTGAGACGGTGGAACATGCACTCCACCTGGATGCGTAGCCGGTAGAGGGCGCGGCTGTTGCGGCGCCGGTGGTGCTTGCGCGTTGGATTCATCGCGATGACGGGCCTCATGCCCCGCTCCCGGCCGGCCTGCACAAGGTGGTCGGCGTCATAGCCGGCGTCGGCGATGAGCGCCCTGCCGTGCGCATACTGAATGAGGTGCTCGGCTTCAGTGACGTCGCCACGCTGCCCAGGCGTCAGCGTCACTTCGAGCGGCTGGCCCTGGGTGGTGCAGAGGGCGTGGACCTTGGAAGAAAAGCCTCCTCGAGAATGGCCCAGAGCATTGCATCGGCCCCCCCTTTTGCACCCGAGGCGTCCTGATGTGCCCGGATGGACGCTTGGGGGTTCGAGAATCCGATGAGCTGATGTCCCGCGACGACGCGGACGGTGTTGTCCGGCGGCGCCGGGTTCTTCGTGAGCCCGGCGCCGTTCCGCTCAACCTGCCGCACGGCGACAATCTCCCGAAGAGTCGGATGCGCCGGGACATCTCTTCCAAAACCTATACGGACAGGCCTGCACGGACGTAGCCAAAGACCTGCTCCAGGCGCCTGACGGTTTCGGGCTCCCGGGTTACATCCATGGCCAGTTTGAGGAGCGCGACCACGAAGCCATGCTGCCGTGGCTCTTTCTCCGGCCTGGGGCTCCAGGCGAGGAACCTTCGGGTGCCGCGCGACTCCTGGATGAGGCACTCCAGCGTGATGCCATCGATGCCCCCTGGCGCGGCATCCGGAATGCCCAGGGGATCGAGCTCGGCGACCGCGTCGAGAAACAAGAGTCCCCGCGCATCGGGCACCTCAGAGGTCTCGATTCCCGTGTCCGCGAAGGCGACCGTCACGAAACTGCCTTCCGTCCCAAAGGTCGCGAGGACTTCTCCCGCCTCGTGAAACGAAGGGGAGAACTGGACGTGATAGCTCGCGGTACCAGCGCTGGGTGGCGAAATTCTTGGCATCCCGGAATCACCTCTGGAACGGTGAACAGCCTCGCTCGAAGCTGAAGAGTTGCGATGGGCTCGCGTGGAATACGGGCAGGCAGCTTCACGTTGCCCACGGTTTCTCCAAGCATGCCCCCAGCTCCTTCCGACGTCTCGCCCCCCAGCGCCGTGGCCCGTCCCGTGGACTCCAGCGAACGACTGGCGGTCCTTGACGCGCTGCGCGGCTTTGCCCTGTGCGGCGTGTTCATCTCCAATGTGATGGTGTGGTTCAGCGGCAGGGTATTCCTGCCGCGAGAGCAGACCCTCGCGGCGATGAACAACGCATCGCTCGCCGACACCGTCACCTGGCAGGCGTTCTCGCTCCTCGTGGCCGGGAAGTTCATCACCCTCTTCTCGTTCCTCTTCGGCCTCGGCTTCGCGGTGCAGATGGGCCGCGCCGAGGCGCGAGGGACCTCCATCACGCCGCTCTATGTCCGGCGGCTGGGGGTGATGCTGGTGATGGGGCTCTCCCACCTGTTCCTCATCTGGTACGGCGACATCCTCAGCACCTACGCGGTGCTGGGCTTCGGCCTGCTCCTGTTCCGGGGGCGCTCGGAGCGAACGCTGCTCGTCTGCGCCCTGCTGTTCGCCCTGGGGTGGTCCGTCGTGGGCGTGGCCATCCTCAAGCTCCCGCAATTGATGGCGGATACACCGGAGGCCGGCGCTGCCATCGCCAAGGCGGCGACCGAGAAGTCCGCGGCCATCAGGGCGCAGACGCTGGCGGCCTACGCCCACGGGAGCTGGCTGGACACGACGCAGGCGACCTTCCACTTCTTCTTCCGCGACTACTTCCCGCTGCTGCTGGCCATCACGCTCTCGACGTTTGGCCGGTTCCTGCTGGGCCTGCTGGCGGGCAGGCGCCGCATCTTCCACGACGTGCCCCAGCATCTGGGGCTGTTCCGCCGGCTCCTCGGGTGGGGGCTCGTGGCTGGGGTGATTGGCAGCGGCAGCGGCCTGGTGCTGCAGCAGCTCATGCTGAAGCAGGTCTTCACCCCGGAGACGCTGCCGACGTGGGTGTCCTTCGCCATGGCGCCGCTGCGGAACCTGGGCGACCTGGGCTTCGCGGCCGTCTACGTCTCCGGCATCACCCTGCTCTTCCAGCGAGCCGCCTGGCAGCGAGCGCTGGGGCTGCTCGCGCCGGTGGGCCGCATGGCGCTGACGAACTACCTGTCACAGTCGATCCTCAGCGTGCTGTTCTTCTACGGGTTCGGCCTGGGCTTCATCACGAAGCTGGGCCCCGCGGCGTGCGTGGCGTACTGCCTGGCCGTCTTCTGCGTCCAGGGGGTGTGGAGCCACCTGTGGCTGGCGAGGTTCCGCTTCGGCCCCGCGGAGTGGGTGTGGCGGTCGCTGACGTATGGAAAGGCCCAGCCGATGCGCCGGGATGACGCCGCGAGCCAACGCACGACGGCGCCAGCGTAGCTCAAAAGGTCAGCCGCCGCCGTTCCCACCGAACTCCAGATACGAGCCATTCCAATACGAGAGTGAGTAACACGCGGCGTTGGTCTCGGTACGCCAGGCGTCAGTGACCTGGCTGCAATTGGGGCCAGAGCGGAAACGTTCAGGAAGAATGGGGGCGCATGGAATGACAAGACTGGCGCACAGGGGTCGATGCTGACCACCGGGTACAAATTCAGGACATCCCTGGAAGCGCCTGCGCTGTTCGGGCAACATGGCCAGCCTTCCCCCGCGGTCGCATCCCTGGTGCCTGATGACACGCCTTGGCCTTCCGCAGCGCCTCCTGGTGTTCGCGACCTTGATGGGAGGCGGCGTCTCGGTCGCGGAGGAGGCCCCGGTAGGCGTCGCGGTGGACCGGGCGGATGAGCCTCCGCGCAACTACGGCAACCTGCGCGCCGGGGCGTCCACCTCTGGCCGGCGACCCAGCATCTGTCTGGAGTTGTCTCCGCTGGCGCGGCTGGGCGTGGAGGCCTGCGGCACGGGTTCGGGGTTCCTCCACCGCGACCCGGAGCCGGAGATCGCCCACTTCCGCGCCAACCTGACGCTCACCTCCTTCAAGACGCGCCTCGGCTGGCTCCAGCCCCGGTTGAGCGCCGGCTTCGCCGAGCTGCAGATTGGAGAGGACAGCTCGGGCTTCGACTTCGGGGGCTCCGGCCCCACCGGCGTGGAGACCGCCGGGCCCGAGGTGGGCGCGTCCCTCCGGGCCCTGCTGCCCATCTCCTCCGGCTTCGAGTTCGTGGGGGAGCTGGGGTTCAGCGCCGCGTACTTCAACGCCGCGCCGCAGCTGATCAGACCGCAGGCCCGCTTCCAGCCGAGCGCCTCGTTCACGCTCGGCGTTGGCTTCTGAGCCGCACCATGACCCTGGCGAGCCCTGGAACGAAGCGCGCGGCGGTGGGCTGGAGCATCTGCGTCTGCGTGGTGCTGGCGGCCATCCTCGTCCCCTTCCTCCTCTTCGGCGAGCGCCTGGAGGCCGCCACTCAATCCTTCCTGGAGGCGCGTCCACCGGACTGGCAGGTGGCGCTCGTGCTGGGAGGGCTGCTGGCGGGGGACATCGTCCTGCCGGTGCCGTCCAGCCTCGTCGGCACGGCGTCCGGGGCGCTGCTGGGCTTCTGGGGCGGCCTGACGGCCTGCTGGGCGGGAATGATGGTGGGCTGTGGTTGGGGCTACCTGCTGGGCGCCAGGGGCGGCGAGGCGGCCTTGCGGCGCACCCTGGGTCCGGGGGAACTTCAGCGGCTGTCCCGCCTGGCCGAACGCCGGGGGCCCTGGTTGCTGATTGCATTGCGCGGCGTGCCAATGCTGGCGGAGTCCTCCGTCCTCTTCGCTGGCGCCAGCCGCATGCCGTTGGGGAGTTTCCTCGGGGCCTGCGCGCTCTCCAACCTGGGCGTCTGCGCCACCTACGCCGCGGTGGGTGCCTCGTCGGCGCGACTCGGGTCATTCCTGACATTGTTCGCGGGCATGGTTGTACTGCCTGGACTCGCGCTCTGGCTGGTGCGGCGCTTGATGAACTGACAGCGGACTTTACCGCCCCAGCATGAATTTCATGAAAAACCGTTTTAAGTCTGTTTAGCCCTCGACGGCTTCTCCCCCGCAGCGATTAAACTCTTGCGCCCACGCCCGGCACCTCGTCGGGCGCAACCGCATGGGGGAGACTGCCTTTGTCCGACAAACCGCGCATCCTGCTCGCCGTGGCACTTGGTGCCACGGGCCTCCTGGCCTGCCCAACAACGTCGCTCATGGATTCGGGCCCCTCCGCCCCCAAGGCGACGGCGCTCGAAGCCAATGACTGCCCGGCGGACGTGGCCTGGCTCAACAGCTCCACCCTCCCCAGCGAAGTGCCGGGGAACAAGACCCTCTGCAACTTCGAGCAGTTCATGTGGCAGAGCATGCTCGCGCTCGTCCAGCCGGCCAGCGGCAAGCCGGACATGGTGCAATTCGAGACGTGGATGCCGTCCTACGGCATCTTCATCAAGGACGGGGTACCGACGCCCTGGGGCCAGGAGCCGCCTGTCTCCTGCACCAACGCCGTGAAGCCCACGGCGGGTGGCAAGCCGCCCCGCCTCTACACCGACATCATCAAACAGGCCGGCGCGGATCAGCCGCTGATCGACCTGAAGGGCGAGTTCGTCTACTACGGCATGTCCGTCAACCAGAGCACCTACACGATGCTGACGTCCTGTCAGCTCTACCAGGCGAACTGCGCGGGACAGCTCAAGCCCGGGAACAACGGCATCGACATCATCAAGAAGTATCCGAACCTCGCGTACCCGGACACGGCCGTCGAGCTGAAGACGAGCTGGATGGTGCTCGACGAAGCGACGGCCAGCTCGGGCCTCTTCTATGTGGTTCCCGGCCTCATCCAGGTCAAGGACAGCCCCTGCCGGCAGGTGAACCTGGGACTGACCGGCATGCACATCGTGTCCAAGACGCCCAGCTTCCCGGCGATGATCTGGGCCACATTCGAGCACCGCAACAACGCGCCCGACTGCAGCAACCTCTCCGGGGCGCCTCCGCTCGGGGGCACGTGGAACTTCTACAACCCGGCCTGCACCGACTGCGTGACCAACACCTATCAGCCGGGCAAGCCCGCCCAGGTCTGCCGCATGCACCCGCAGGGGGACTCGGCCATCGGCACCTTCCCTGGCGGCGTCGACTGTAGCGTCAATCCCAATCAGTTCGCCTGTCAGGACAAGACCCGCACGATGCTCGCCGAGAGCACCCAGGCGCTCAACGCCATCAACAGCAGCGTCCAGGCGCTGATCCAGGCCAACCCCGGCCGCATCAACAAGGTCTGGGCCAACTACGAGCTCGTCGGCAACGTGTGGACCGTCAACGGCACGGTCCCGCCCTATCTGCAAGCGCAGCAGGGTTCGCTGTCCGCCGCCAATACCTCCATGGAGACCTTCGTCCAGAACGGCGTCGCGGCGATGACCAATCCCTACAGCTGCTTGAGCTGCCACGACATGTCGGGCCCCACCGGAAGCCAGAACCTGCCGCCCGCGGGCTTGAGCCACCTGTTCGACGAAGTCCAGATGCCCGGTGGGTGCACGAATGGCTCGCTTCCCGCCGCGTGCGCCCCCTACATCGGCAGCGGCAACTAGAACCCCGAGGAGACCTCCATGAGCTACCTTGATACGCCTCGCATCAACTTCTCTGGTTCGTTCCAGGCTTCGCCGGCCACCATCAACAACACGCCCAACAACTACAACCCGGCGAACTACAACGAGGACTCGCTCAAGCCCAACAACATCGAGCTCTACTGGGAGCCCAAGGGCGACAGCATCTTCGACCTGCTCGACTGCAAGGTGACCACCGTCGAGCTGCCCGGCGGCGGCAGTGATTCCCTCATGGGAGCCGGGGTGAGCTGCCTGTACATGGGGTCTCCGCCCAAGCTGGTGGACCTGGATCCCATGCAGCAGAACGGCAGTGAGATCTGGGGCTTCAACGTCATCATCGGTGACATCAGCGGCGCCAATGTCCAGGGCGTGTTCACGCCGGTTGCATTCAACGGCATCTGGATGAATTCGCAGGACCCAAACACCCCCAGGAGCTCCGCGAGCGGCTCCGCCGCCTATCAATCAACGCTCACGAACCTGAAGTGGAACGTCGGCAATTCGGCGGTCCTCCAGGCACTGCAGAAGGCGTCCCCCCACCGCCTGTCCATCCGCCTGGTGGTCAGCGCCCACAACAACGCCCCGTACCTCTTCGCCTTCAACTCCGCCACCTTCCAGGCGATGCAGGCACAGGGGGTCCCCGCCGCCATCGTGGACAAGCTCGCGATCCTCCAGGACTACGTGATGAACGTGGACGGAGATGGCAAGCCGCTGGATCCGGGTCGGGGCTACATCCCCACGCAGATGTACGTCAGCTCCCTGCTGGAGCAGTTGCTGGGCCAGGCCACGGCTCAACAGTACGGGCCCACCATCCTGGCGGTGACCCAGCAGCCCTACCATCCGTGGATCAACTACACCACCAAGGAGCCCCTGCCCCAGCAGCCGCTCTTCAACTTCAATTACGGCAAGCTCGTTGGCTCCGTGGGCCCCTGTCTGGATGACGAGCCCACCTTCGCCGTGCCCGCGCGCACCCTGGCGCAAATCCCGCACCCGCGCCCGGCCGTGAACGCGTGGTGGGCCCTGGCGCAGCTCAACCTGGACTCCACGCCCTCGTTGACGCTCGACCTGGGCAACTCATTGCCCGTCCAGTGGCCGGGCCGTTCGCTCTGGACGGAGAAACTGGGAACACTATCGCTCGCGTACTACACGGGCTCCGGTGACTCGAAGACGTATACGACCATCGTCCCGTCGATTGACTACAGCAATCCCGATTTCATCGACAAGCAGTCCGGGATGCTGGTCGTCACGAACTTTGGCGGTGTCGATCCCAAGAGCCTCGCGAACCTGCCGCTCGCGCTCCGGAGCACGACCGGCACCGGCACCGATGCCGTGACGCTGACCCTGCTGGAGGAGAACTCCGAGGGTTTGAGCCTGCGCGCGGATCAGTTCATCTACCGCATGAACCCGGGCATGCAGACCACGCCTGGCTTCCAGCTCGGGGAGACCAACACCCTCAACCTCTACGTGCGCAAGTTCGGCCGCATCGAGGGGACGGAGCAATGGAAGATCGCCCTGCACACCCTCACCCCGGCCGAAGCGGCCGACTACACCCTGAAGACCCTGGGCACGCAGGGCACCAATGGCATCAGCGAGAAGAACATCTCGACCCCCGAGAACATCCTGGCGCTCTCCCCGAATGTCGTGAGCGTCACCGGAGGCAAGGCCACCGTCACCCTCACCGCAGCGGATCCAAAGAATCCCCGGCTCTATGTGGACGGGCAGGTCTACTTCACCCGGTACACCTTCAGTCCCACGGTCGCTGACTACAAGCAGGACCCCAACGACCTGGTCAGCGTTCAGATCTACCAGCAGACCCCCATCACGGGCACGCCGACGTGGGTCAATGGGATTGGAGACATCCTGCGGCAGTACGGCATGCTCTATCCCGTCATGGGCCGCTTCCAGCTGTGGACCTATGACGGCATCATCAACAACCGCGAGAAGATCGCGCGGGTGCTCGGCCTGGACATCAGCCAGCCGCTGCACATGCCGGTGAGCCGCGACCTGTCCGCCATCAAGCTCAAGCTCATCCTGGATTGGTTCAACGCGGGCATGCCCTACGGACCCATGGGCCCTGAGGGCGGTTCGGGGACGGCCTGGGACAACCTGCCGGCGGTCAGCGGATGGGGGCCCATGACGAGCCTCCTGGTGCGCTCGGGCGACATCATCGACGCCATCCAGCCGAGCTATGGCTCCAACGCCGCGCCCTACCAGGGAGGCCCTGGCGGGAACGCGCACACGCTCGACCTCACGGACGACGGAATCGTGTCGATGACGGGCTACACGGGCACGTACTTCGGCATGACGCAGATTGCCCAGGTCACGTTCAAGACGGCGCGGGGCAAGACCTACGGCCCCTACGGGACGATGGCGAACGTGTCTGGCACGAAGCCCTACTCGCTCGTCGTGCCCACCGGCAGCGCGATCCGGTCCTTCTTCGGAACGACGGTCGTGCACTCGGGCGGCACGAAGTACATCGCCTCGCTCGGCGGCAACGTGCAGCTGCTCTGAGCGCGGGAGCGCTGCCGCCGTGACTCGCGGCGGGCCTGATGCGTGGGCCCGCCGCAGGTCTTCAACGGCAGCCCACCGCCTTGGCAATCAGCTCGGTGACGGCCTCGGGGTGGCTGATCATCGCAACGTGTGAGCTGCGGATCTCGACGGTATGGGCGCGAGCGCGCCGGGCCATGAAGCGCTCGGCCTCTGGCGGGATGGTGTTGTCGTCGCGGGCAACCATGTACCAGGACGGAATGACCTTCCACGCAGGCGGTCCGGATGGCTCATTGAAGACGGAGACCGCGGCCGGGCGCTGACTCGAGGCCCCCACCGCCGCGTCCTTCTCACGGATATCGGCCGCGAAGAGCTCCTGGAAGAAGGCGGGGTCGATGTATGCGTCGGCGTCCGAGGTTCCTCCCCCTGGGAACGGGCGCAAGATGAGGTGCTCGCCGAGCTCGGAATGGCCGCCGCCGAGAGTGTTGGCCTCCGAGATGGTCTCCCCTTGGTCGAGTGCATACGCGGCGATGTACACGAGCGCTTTCACGTTCGGGTTCCCGGTGGCCGCGTTCGTGATGATGGCTCCGCCGTAGGAGTGGCCGACCAGGACGAGGGGCCCGGTGAGGGTCCCCAGGAAGTACCGCAGGTACTCCGCATCCCCCGAGATGCTTCGCAAGGGATTCGCGAACGCGTAGGCCGTGTAGCCTTGTTTCTGCAGCCGCTTGATCACGTCGGCCCAGCCGGATGCGTCGGCGAACGCTCCGTGGACGAGGACGATGGTGGGCTTGCGTCGACAGCCGGTGCTCCATTCGTCTTCGGATGCAACGGCCTGGGAAGGAGTGACGCTGACAGCCATCAGTGCCCAGAGGGCATAGAGCAGACCCAGCCGGCATGCGTTCTGTTGGGTGAAGCGCTGAGCGTTCATCGGCCTCTCCGAATGGGCCCGCGCGTGGCGCGGGACGGCGCGGAAGGTGGGTGGCCGACACGACCGCGACAACCCAGACCGGAGTCCAGGCCTGATGACTCAGCCTGGGAAGGGATTCGACTGGGGCGCCCGGCTGGCGACACCCCGCGCCACGCGCAGCCACACCAGCGAGACCATCAGCCACGCCGCCGTGAGCGCGCTCCACGTCTGGGGCGCGCTGGCCCAGACCAGCCACAGCGTCACCGACACTCCCATCGCGAGCACCCGGACGAGCTCCAAGGGCTCGCTCCACGCCTTCGACTCCAGCATCCCGCTCCACGCGGTCGCCATCGCCCAGAGCAGCAGACTCAACGCGACCTTCTGCCAGCCTGACAGCGGCGAGGCATGGTGGCTCACCAGGAGCATGAACGGCATCGACGCGAACAACTGGAAGACGAGGTACCCACGGACGCCAGGCAGCTCCCGCGAGTGATACTTCACCTCCGCGCCCTCCTGCTTCCAGTACCCCAACACGCGAGGAGGCAGGTCCGCGGGCCGCCAGCCCGTGGGCATCACCCAGAGGCGCAGCCGGTCCCAGTGGCTCTTCGTGGCGACGGCGTCCGCGAAGAGCCGGGCCCATGCCTGGAAGTTGATGACCGTCGGGTCCCAGGTGTTCGCCGGGGTGGTCAGGCCGTAGGAGCACGGCTCGGTCTCCTCCGCGTAGGTGCCGAACATCCGGTCCCAGATGATGAGGAAGCCCGCGTAGTTCTTGTCGATGTACGCGTCGTTGCGCGCGTGGTGCACGCGGTGGTGCGACGGCGTGTTCAGCCAAGACTCCACCCACCGCGGGAGCTTGGGGATGACCCGCGTGTGGGGGATGAACTGGAGCACCAGGTGGAAGGCCACCATCGCCAGCACCGCCTCCGGCGGAAAGCCCACCAGCACCAGCGGCCAGTAGAAGAGGAACGAGAAGAGGCGCTGCGTCACGCTCGCGCGCAGGGCCACCGCGTAGTTGAGCTCCTCGGTGGAATGGTGCGGCGAATGGGCCGCCCAGCCGATGTTGGTGCGGTGCCCGAAGCGGTGGAACCAGTAGAAGAGGAAGTCGACGCCCAGGAAGAGCGCCACCAGCGACAGCGGCGACGAGGCGTCCAGCCGCCACGGCGCGAACTGGCCCAGCTGCGTGAAGAGGGGCAGCACCATCAGGGCCACCGCGACGTTGACGCACTGGTTCATCACCGCCGTGCCCATGCTCGCGATGGAGTCCTGGAAGCTGTAGTAGCCGTTGCGGCGCACCACGCACCAGGCGAACTCGGTCAGGGCCAGGACGATGACGAAGGGCGTCGCCACGGCGTAGACGTTGATGGACATGCCTCCGGTATATGTTTCCCGGAGCGGCCTGCGCCTTAACCCAGGTCAAGCCAGGGTCCTTAGAGACGTGAGATTCCCCAAGCTCTTCGAGCGCCTCGCCACGCTGGCCCCGCTTCCCCCCGAGGAGTGGGCGAAGGCCGAGGCCGTGGCGAAGGAACAGTCGCTGGCGAAGCGGGAGTTCTTCATGCGTCCGGGAGATGCGGCGGACCGGTTCGCCGTGGTGCTTCAGGGCGTCTTCCGGGGCGTGCGCGTGTCGCCACGCGGGGGCGAGTCCATCAAGGCCTTCCGCGCCGAGGGGGAGCTGATTGGCGCCTACGCGGAGATGTTGCAGCGGCGGCCTTCAATGACCGCGATTGAAGCGCTGGAGCCGAGCCGCGTGCTGGTGTTCCAGACGCGGGACTTCCAGGCGCTGGAGCAGGGCCACGTGTGCTGGGAGCGGCTGGCGCGCCGGGTGGCGGAGCAGCACTTCCTCCTCAAGGAGCGCCGCGAGCAGGAGTTCCTGGAGCTGTCCGCGGAGGAGCGGCTCGTGAACTTCTGGGAGGAACATCCCCATTTGAAGGGACGGATTCCCCAGCGCGACGTGGCGGCCTACCTCGGCATCACCGAGGTGGGGCTGAGCCGCATCATGTCGCGGCGCCGCAAGCGCACCACGTCGCCGGCGTAACGCGGACCCGCGAAGGCCAACGACACACAGTATGGGCTCAGGCCGATTGACAGGACGCTTCGTGGAAACTTGATACAACCAGAGCCAAAGTTTTCATCCATCCTCCCGCGACAGATGCAGGTTGTCTGGCGAGCATGCCCGCCTCTACGCTTGCCTGATGACCCGACTGCTCGCAGCGTTGATCCTTCTTCCTTCGATGGCCTTCGGGCAGGTGCGTGTGGACATCGACGTGAAGCTGCCTGACATCGTCTTCACGACCCCGCCGCCACTCGTCGTCGTGCAGCCCGGCGTGCAGGTGGTGGAGGACTACGACGAGGACCTCTACGTCGTGGACAATGTGTACTGGGTGCGCCGCGATGGGCGGTGGTTCCGGGCGCGCGACTACCACGGCGGCTGGGAGGTCGTGGAGGAGCGGCGAGTCCCCGTCACCGTCGTCAAGGTGCCTCCCGGCCGTTACAAGCGGTGGAAGCACCCGAAGAAGCGGGGGGCCGTGCCCGCGTCGTACCATGAGCGCGACCGCCATGATGATCACCACGGCGGTCATCACGACGACCACCACAAGGGCGGCAAGGGCAAGGGGAGGAAGAAGTAGCCCGCCTCCGGCAGGCCCCGCTACGGCCCCAACTCCTGCCCCAGGTCGAGCACGGCGAGTGCCATGACCACCAGGACCGTCCCCAGGAGCACGCCCCTGAGGATGAGTTGCGAGGGGCCCACCTCGTCCCCCACGCGTTGATGCTGCTGGGGGTCGTGCGGCAGGTAACGCACCTGGATGGAGTCTCCCTCCGCGGGCGGACGGTCCCACGGGGTGGACCGGACGCGGTAGGAGTCGTGGATCTCTTCGCCTCCCGGGAGGGGGAAGACGTACTCCACGATGTGCTCAGGATACCGTGCCCTGAGGGCCCTGCGGACGCGGATGAGCGTCCCTTGGGCGGGATGGCCCTCCGCTCGCAGCTTCTGGCTGAGCCAATACGCGTTCAACGACATCGCCATGAGCCGCAGCGGGATGCTTCCGAAGGCCACGGCGATCAGCAGCAGGAAGAAGGGGGACATGGCGCCCCCCGGCTGCAAGGAGCAGACCGCCGGCGCCTACTTCTTCGAAACGGACAGCACGAGCTTCCCGCGTCCGTGCCCCGAGTCGAGCTGTCGGTGGGCTTCGGCGACCTGCTCCAGCGGCAGCACGCGCTCGACGAGGGGACGCATCTGCTTGTTCTCGAGGCTCGGAGGCTTCCTGGCGATGATGTCCGCGCCGACGAGGGCGAGCTCCGAGTACGTGCCGTGAGGGTTCTGGAAGATCTCCGGCGTGTAGAAGACCTCGTCACCGGGCTTGAACCCGGTGACGCCGCGCCCCGCCTGTTCGATGACGCCAGAGGCGTCGTAGCCAATGACGGCGGGAAGCTGCAGCCCGGCCCATGAGCCGTCCTGGCGCAGCTTCGCGTCCACGGGGTTGGGCGGCCAGGAGTTGGAACAGGGACGTCGCGGACTTCGAACAGCGCAGGCCCGCCGACCCGCCTGGCCTCGGCGCGGGGGCCACCATCCTGCCGCACGGCAAGAGGGCTCCCCTTCCACCTATGCTGGGGCGGTGAACACATCACGACTGAAGCCGTGCGCATTCCTGGCTGTCTCCCTCTGGCTGGCATGTACGGGCCAGCTTGGCCAGGACGTTCCCGCGGAAGGCCCTCCAGATTCGGGCGTGCGTCCCCAGGACGACGCCGGGACGCAGCCCGATGCCGGGCCTGGTGACGCGGGCGTCCTGGATGCTGGCAGTCCCGATGCCGGCAGCCCTGACGCGGGGACGTCTCCCATCACGAGCGCCCGGGTCTTCTTCTCCGGACACAGCCTGCTCGACAACCCGATGCCCGACCATTTCGACGACATCGCCAGGAGTCGGGGCAAGGACTTCAACTGGAACCAGCAGATCGTGATTGGTTCACCCCTCCGCGCGCGGACCTGGGGCAGTGGCAACTGGCAGGGCTACCGCTCGGGCAAGAACCGCGTGGGCGACAGCATGAACGTCATCCAGGAGCTGTTGTCCCCCCAGACACTGGGCGCGGGGGAGAAGTACGACACCCTCCTCGTCACCGAGCGGCATGACATCCTGGGCCCCGTCCAATGGGAGGACACCATCGGTCAGCTGCGGCACTTCCATGACCGGATGGTCGCCGGGAATCCCCAATCCGTCACATACTTTTATCATACATGGCTGGACATCAACAAGTCCGACCCGTCCCAGTGGATTGAGTACGAGACGAACGCCCGGGTTGCCTGGGAATGTGTTTCATCCAAGGTGAACCTCACGTTGCAGGCCGACGGCCGGCCGGCCCGCGTGGTGTCGCTCCCAGGGAGCGCGGCGCTGGTCCACCTGGTGGAGCGGGTCATCGCGAACGAGGTGCCCGGCATCAGCGGTTCGACCTCGCAGAAGCTCAACGTGCTCTTCAGCGACAACGTCCACCTGACGTCCCTGGGATCGTATTACATGGCCTCGGTCCACCATGCGGCCGTGTTCCGGCAGTCGCCCGAAGGCGCCCAGGTGCCCTCTGGCCAGAACGCGGCGACCGTGCAGGCCCTCCAGCGCATCGCGTGGGACTTCGTGAGCGCCTATTACGCGCAGCCTGGCGCGGGGGAGCGGACGATGGAGGACTGCCGCACGCGAGTCCCCAGGGACGTCTGCCCTGGCTTCTGGACGATGCTGGGGCGCCCCGAGAACATCGAGGGCTGCCAGCGCTTCTTTGGCAACGCGACCGTGAGCCAGGGTGGAAACCCCTTCGTCTGGCCTGATCCGTACTGGCAGCCTCTGCCCGCTCCGTAGGCAAACGAAAACGGGCTGGGGGGGCGAATGGACGGCTCTCATTTCCCCTCCCATGCTCCCCATGTTAGGAGCCTCCCAATTCCGGGAGGAATTCATGCGTTCATCACAGGCATTGGGGCCGCCCCTGTGCTGGGTCTTTCTCGTCATCCTGCCGTCAGTCGGGCTGGCGGCTCCAAGCAGCGAGGTGAAGAACCATCTGGAGGCCATCGCCAGCCTCTACGAGGAGCTCGAGTTTGAAAGTGCCCTCGGCCAGCTCGCCACGGCACGGCGGCAGGTGAGCGGACCGGAAGACGACGTCGCGCTTTCACTCTGGGAAGGCCTGCTCATGGCGGAGTTGAGCCGGACGGAGGAGTCTGCCGCGGCCTTCACGGCGGCCTTGTTCCTGCGGCCGGACGCACAGCTCCCCGTGAAGGTGTCGCCCAAGGTGTCGAGCCAGTTCGAATCGCTGCGGAAGGCCGTGAAGCGCACACAACAAACGCGCCGTGGCGACCCCAAGCCCTCGCCCGCGCCGCGCCAGGCGACGGATGCACCGCGTGAAGGTTCTCCGCCGCCCACACCGCCCCGAATCGCGTCCCCCTCCAGCGTCGTGGCGGCACCGGCGCCCATCGCGCCCCCGCTCCAGGTGACCCAGGAGACGCGGACGAGCTCCTTGCGCTCCAAGGCCTATATCCCCGCGATCGCCGGTGGCGCGCTCACTGTCGCGGGTGGGATTACCTGGGCCCTGTCTCGTGGGGAGCTGTCAAAGCTTCGCAACGCGGATCCGTCCCTGTCGAACATCGCGGACATTGACCGGGCTGCGTCGCAGGGGCGAGCACTGCAAACCGCGGGCGTGGGCCTGCTGGGGGCCGGTGTACTGGGGCTGGGATTGGCGACGGGCATGTATCTGCTCGGGGCTCCGGAGAAGAACCTCGCGATGCAGATGGGGACGGATGGACGATCGGCGCTTGTGTATGGGAGGTGGCCATGAACTTGTTTCCACTGCGGGCAGTGCTGGTCATGTTCGTGCTCGCGAGCGTGGCCTGTGCCGACTTCGACCAGGAAAAGGCGAAGCTGTGCAACCAGTTCCCTGAACGGTGTGGCAACGCCGATGGAAGCATGGGCGATTGGACAGGCGGAGCGCTGAACGTCACCATCGGCTACAGCGGCTTCACGCGCGGATGCGTCACGGTGACCGCCACGGACGCGGACAACGTGAGGAACACGAACAGCCTCGCCGTGGCGATTCCCGGCAAGAAACCGGGCACCGTGTCGGTGGCGGTGTTCGGGAAGAAGACCTGGGGCCGCGCGCTGAGCGTGACGACGCAGCTGCGTGAGTTCGACTGCTCGGGCCCCGTGGTGGGCGCCCCACAGGAGATGAAGGCGCAGGTTCCCGAGGAAGGCACGCGGGACATGGCTTTCACCGTGAGGGCCATCGATGCGGATGGGGACGGCTACTTCAGCAGCGCCGACGCGGAAGGTGTCGTCACAGGCTCGGACTGCCGTGACGAAGACCCCGCCGTGAACCCCAAGGCCACGGAGGTGTGCAACGGAAGGGATGACAACTGCACCCTCGGTGAGTCGGACGCGATCGACAAGAAGGCTTGGTACACGGACGCGGATGGGGACGGCTACGGCAGCTCCCAGGTGGAGGCCTGCACGCAGCCTACTGGGACCGTGACTGTTAGCGGTGACTGCAACGACAACGACGCGCAGGTCCGGCCGGATCAGGCGGAGTTCCGCTGTGATGGCAAGGATGACAACTGCAATGGCATGAACGACGAGGCCTTCAACGTCGACGGTGATTGCGAGGATGAGCTCAAGTGCGCGGGCAAGGTCGCGTGTGCATCCACGCCGAGCCAGACGGCCTGCGCGCGACTCCCGGGTGAGAATCCGGTGGCCTGGTACGTGGACGGCGACGGCGACGGGTCCAAGGGCCAGGCCGCGGGGCTGGGCTGTGAGGCCCCCGTGGTTGGCGCTGTGACCCAATCCGAGGACTGCGATGAGAGCTCCGTCTACGTCCGGCCCGGGCTGCCGGAGCTCTGCGACCGGCTGGACAACAACTGCTCCGGTGCCGTGGACGAGGGATGTGGCACCCTCGCTTGGACGACGCAAGCGAGCGTTGGAGGAAATGCGGACGTGACGGCCATCGCCCTTTACGACGAGGGGCGGAAGGCGTGGCTGGTTGGTGAGGACAAGCTCGTCCATTTTGACAGCACGACCAACACGACGACGTCGTTTACGAGACCTTCCTGCAAGGGGAAATGGAAGGCGGTGTGGGCGTCCGCGAGCGGGCGCGTCTTCGCCGTCGGGGAGGCAGGGAGGATGACGACCCGGGGCACCGATCCCTCCGATCAGGAGTGTTTCACTCCCACCGCGCCCGGCTCAACGTCCGCGACGACACTGTATGGCATCACGGGTATCGAACAGCCCAACGTCGGCCCCACGGTCTATGCTGTCGCGAACACTGGCAAGATCTTCAAATGGGTAGAGCCCTACAACAATCTCAGCGTGGTTCTGACTGTGTTCGGCACTGTTCCCGCCAACCTTCGTGCGGTCGCGAGCGCCGGTTCCGAGGACACATTGCTGGCCGTGGGCGGGGATGAAAATAACAAGGCAGCTGCCTACCGTTATGACATGGCAAGCTCCTCGTGGCAGCCGGCCCCCCTGGGCGGATCCTTCGACGGATTTCTCAGGGGCGTCCATGTCACGGACGGCCGCTTTGCCTACGCCGCAGGCGAGAATGGGCTGGTCCTCAAGAGGAGTGGAGGCGTCTGGACCTCGCTGCCTACCGTCTTCGAATCCAATGGAACAACGAAGGCCGACATCCGGGACGTCCTTGCCTTCAGTGAGAAGGGCGTCTACGTCGCCACCAGTGAAGGGAGGATCCTGTTCTACGACGGCTCTGCGTGGACCACCGTGTATCCAGGGGGAACCTCGCTGTCCTCGCTGGATGGCCCCAAACCCACTCACATCGTGGCCGGGGGATTCGGTGGCACCGTTGTGAGCTTCACGGCTCCCGCGCCGCCGGTGCCCTGACCGGCTGGAATCGCGCGTCGAATCCATCGACGCGCTTTCCACGTGCCGTCTCGATGAGGGAGTAGAAGAGCGCGGCCTTGCTGGCTCCAGCCGCCTCCCAGCAGGAGGGCTCTCATTTCGCTTGAACTTCTCCTTTGATCAGCGGTAGAGCGACGTCCTCACATGGGCTCAGGTGCAGTGCCTGTTCCGCCCATGAGCGTTTTGTGGGGAGTTAGTTCAGTTGGTTAGAACGCCGGCCTGTCACGCCGGAGGCCACGGGTTCAAGTCCCGTACTCCTCGCCACTAAGAGCCCAGCAATCCTCAAGGATTGCTGGGCTTTTGTTTTTTCTCCCTACCGTCATGTGCCCCCCATGTGCCCCTCCGGCGTTGCTAGGCCGGAACGGCGTGCGCCTGCGGCATGGGCCGGTCAAGCGCCTGCACCGCGCTCTCCCGCGCTTCGGGTGACAGGTGCGCGTACCGCATCGTCATGTCGATGGTGGCGTGTCCCATCAGCTCTTGGATGACCTTGAGGGGGACGCCGCGCATCGCGAGGTGGCTGCCGTAGGTGTGGCGCAGGTCGTGCCATGTGATGGCCTCCTGTTCGCGGATGATGCCGGCCCGGCCCACAGCCCGTGTCAGCCGGTGCTCGGTCATGCTGGCGGTGAGCGGCTGGCCGTCGGGCTGGCAGAACACATAGGGGCCGCGCAGGTGGCGGTGGCCCTTGAGCGCGTCCCCGGCCGATGCGGGCAGGTCCACCGTTCGTCCCCGGCCTCCCTTGGGCACTCCCGTCACCCCCTGCCAGATGGAGCGCCGCACCTGGAGCTTGCCGCGCTGCAAGTCGAGGTCGCCCCACTGGAGACCGATCAGCTCTCCGTGGCGAAGCCCCGTCTTGAGCGCCAACAGGATCAGCGTCCGCCACTCCGGTTCCGCCTCGTCGATCAGTCGCTCGGCTTCCTCGAAAGAGAGGAAGTCGAAAGCGGGCTTCGCCGTCTTGAACAGCTTCACGCGCGGGACGTGTTGGAGCACGCCCTGTTCCTGGGCCAGTGCCAGCAACTTGTGCAGCACGGTCAGGACGTTGTTGACGGACTTGAGACTCAGGATCTTCCCCCGGCTCCCTTGCGCTTGCGCAGGGCATCCTTTGAGGGGGCGTCCTTCCTGCCGGGAATGCCCGCTGGCTTCTTCCGCATCGCGGCCTTGAAGTCCTCGATCTCCGCTGGACCGATGGCATCAAGGGGCGTGTTCGCGAACGCAGGGAGCAGGTGGTCATCAAGGATCTGCCGCTTGGTGACGACGCTGGAGTGCTTGTTGTTGTTCTCGCTGTACGTGATGAAGCGCGGGACGAACTCCCCGAAGGTGAGGATGCGGCCCGGCTCGTTCTGCTTCTCCTTCCCGAAGGTTCCAGTCAGCAGGGCGTGGCGGACCTGACGCTCGTACTCTTCCGCGCCCCGACGGGTGTTGATGGGCGATGCCTTGCGCACTCGCTCCACCTTCCCGCTGGGGTGCTGGTACTTCACGTCCACCCACCACGCCTCCTGCACCTTTCCCTCCTTCGTCTTCCACTTCCGCTGCCTGACGCTCATGGCTTCTCTCCGAGCGCAGGACCGCTGTTACCCGGCCGCCATGCTAACAACGCGTCGCGACGGATGCGGATGGATCTGCGGAGATGGAGAACTCCCGGCACCTGCCCCAGTCGGATCGACTCGTAGAGCGTCTTCCGGTTCACGCGCAGGAGCGTTGCGGCCTCGTCCACGGTGAGGAAGTCGAAAGCCGCATGGGTGGGCGCGTCCGCTGGTGACCTGGGCCCATTCTGGCAAGCGCGACGGCTCATGACGTCACCTTCCCCATTTGCGACGGGAGCGCATGGATCCGCTGGGCGTTCTCCGCCCCTGCCTTCTCGTCATCCAGCACCAAGCAATAGGCACGCACACGCTTGCCCGCGACGGAGACCTTGCGCGTCAGGTGGCCCTCTTCCTTGAACACCAATCCCTTCGCGGCAAGCTCCGTCATCACCTGTCGGGTGTCGAAGCGTCCTTCCCTCGCGATGTCGTGCATCGTCGTCTGAAAGATGGCGACGACACGTCTCCCGCTGGAGTCCCTGTCGTCCATCAGCATCCCGGGGCGTTTGATGGGGACAGGGCTTTCAAAGCCAGCCCAGTTCGCGGCGACGTAGCTCATGATGAAGTCATAGGCCGCATCGGCTGTCGTCCTCGTCTCGCGGGACTCCTTCAACACCGCCGCGCAGAAGGCGTGCCCCGCTTCGAGCGCGGCTGCCTGGGCGTGGGCATCGGCCTCGCCGCAGATGTGGATGCGCGCGAGTCTGTCGGCCATCACGAGGAGCGCGGCGTAGCGTGCTTGCTCCGTTGTCTCTGTCACCATCTGGGCGGCAAGCTTGCGGTGCAACTCGCGGAGTTCGTCGAGCCGTTCCGCGCCCGTGTAGTGCTCCATGAGCGCGCGGATGAAGGCGGGCCCCGCGTGGCCGTGGTGCTTCTCCAAACCTTGATGCGTCAGCGTGGCGAGGCCCGCGTCCCCCAATGGCTGGGCGCACACCTCCAGCGTCCGGTTCTTCGCCCCTGCCGCGCCGCCAATCTGCAACAGCGGCTTCTCCCCGGAGATGAAAGCCAGCGAGCGCCAGGTCTTCCGCGCGCGCAGCTCTCCGGTCTGCGTCGCCCGCGCGCCGCTCGTCTCCGTCCCCACGATGTAGGCCATGAGGTTCGTCATCCCCTCGCGCGTGACTTGGGTGTCGTCAATCCAGGTGGGCAGGTCGCGGTGACGGGACAGCTCTCCCTGCAACGCGGCTGACGAGACGTCCCCGCTGACCTTGAGGCCAGAAGGGCGCCCCCACACCGACGTGGTGGTGGCCTGCACGGCGGACTTCCCCGTTCCAGAGGCGCCCCAGATGGACAGGCACATGCTGCGCAGGCCCAAGAGCCGCAACAGGGGTGCCGCGAAGCCAGCAGCCCACGCCATTTCAGCGAAGGGGCTCCTGTCACGAACGGCCAGCATCAAGCGCAGGTGTTCATCCGCCGAGCCCCGCGGCTCAAGCGCATCGAGGAAGGCTGCTTCTCCGGGCATGATGACGCGGCCGAGCTCGCCAATCACCTGCCGGCCCACGACGAAGCTCTTCATGTCGTGGGACCAGCCGCTCTGGGTGAAGATGCGCACCCGGGGCAAGCTCGCGTGACAGTGCTGCTCCTGGGCTTGAAGGAAGTCCTGGACCTTCTTGCTGTTGCTGCTGGTGAGGGGGGCGCCGCGACCGGCCAGCTCCAGGATTTCATTTCCCGAGACCTTGGCGCGCGGCATCGTCTCCACTCGCTCGCGGTGCCCGTACATCCACCGCGCCGTCACGTAGCAGGTGCCGTGCTCGTCCTCCCCTGTCTCGGTGATGTTGATGGGGGCGGCGGCGATGGTGGAAAGGTTGCCCTTGTCGGTGAACTTGAAGATGCCGAGCGACTGGCCATCGTAGATGGCGTAGCCCGGAGCTGCCATCCAGCCATCAGCACCAGAGGGCGCATCGAGGGTGGGAGGAGCCCCGGTTGACGGGCGGGAATCGGCCGTGCCTCTCAGTGCAGCGGTGATCAGCGCGGACTCGGCCAGCGCAGCGCCGTAATCCTCATTGATTCGTCGGATGCGCTCCGCAACGTGCGCGGTGTCGTGCTTCGCGCAGTTCATCGCCATCACGGACGGGGCCAAGAGCCGCAACAGGGTTGCGTCCGATGTCTCAGGAGCCTTGAAGCGCAGATACGAGAGGAAGGCCCAGAGGTTCCCATCATGATGCCCAGCGGGGAACAAGGGCTGGCCCTGCTTCATGCGCTTCACCGCCGCCGCATGCTCCGGGGCGCTTGTCGCGTGCCATCGCATCCAGAGTTGGGACTCGGTGAGTCCATCCTGGGTTGGCGGCTGCCACATGCTCACCGCGGCTTCCCCCTTCGCCAGCGTGGGCCGCGTGCGCTTCGCCTGGGCTGCGTTGCGAACCCACTGCGGCGCTTCGGCGGGTGGAACCTCGGAGGGGGACGCTCCCTCAAGCCATGCGTAGCGCTCTCCCGTGCGGTGGAGACTCGGGGGGGCGATGACGTAGCCACCATTGCCCCGGGTGTCGATGCCGGGCGCGAGGCTGCCAGCCTTCGACACCATGCCTGCGTGGCGGAAGTAGACGTGACAGCCGCCGCCACTGGTGCGGGCCGTGACGGTATCGGGCAGCTCGCCTCGCTCTTCCTCCAACTGCACGAGGGTCGCCACTCCGTCGGCCTTCGCGTCCGCGTCCACAACATCCACGCCGGAGAGGGCCCCCGTGGCGATGGCGACATTGGCGAACGGCCACTGCTGCCACCACTCGCGGATTTGGGCCTCGTCCGTCGTGGCGTCCTTCACTCCGTTGCGTGTGCGTGGGTGTTTACCCGCTTGGCTGCATTCCGCTCCCTTGGGGCAAGCGCAGATGAGGGCGCCGGAGGGCGAGCGAACGGGCTCGAAACAGGGGAAGACATGCCAGCCGCGTCCCGCGTACTCCAGGGCGGCGGCTTCCAGTGAGGGAGTCGAGTTCGGATCAGAGGCTTCCACGGGACATCCGAGGGCAAACGAAGGGAATCGCGGCGAGCCCAAGGGCTGCTGCGCTGGCCACCCGGTGCGAGACCGAGGCGGATTGAGTGGCGGGGCGGAAATCGGGGCGGGCTTAAGCGGCGAGAATCACTAGAGAATCTGGCGACCTGCCCCGCTGCCCCGCTGGTTCACCGGAACACACGCAGTGGTGCATGGAGAGAATGAGAGGAGTTGAATGTCTGCAATTGCTCTCTGGGGTATGTTCTTCTCTTTCTCTCTCTTCTTTGAACCAGGCGGGGCAGGCGGGGCAGGCGGGGAAAAGGGGCTCGGCAAGCCGTTGATTTCTTGGGCGTTTCTCGCGTTCGAGGGTGCCCCGCTTTTTGCCCCGGTGTGCCGGGAGGCGGGGCAGTGAGCCGACAGCCGGAGTGACGTCCTGAATGCTCTGGGGGACGCTCACGGCTCGCCCTCACGATTCGCGTCGGTGAGGCTGTACGCCCGAGGCACCGCGCCGCGCGCTCCGGGCGTGTACCGCGCGGCCTCGCGAATGACGCCAGCCAGCACGAGGGCGGCGAGGCAACGGCGGAGGACCTGCTCTCCGGCTCCAAGCGCGGCGCACAGCTCCTTCACGGTCAGCCCCTGCGGAGTGGCCTTGGTGAGTGCTTCGATGATGAGGGGGCGGTACTGCTCAACAAGCTCCAGCATGGTTCGAATCTCCCTTTCCCCTGGTCAATGGGGGCACCGCCTGGGAGTGGCTCGCTCGCTCCGTCGTTCTCTCGGGCGAGCGCTTCGATGATGCGGGGCCGGTACTGCTCAACCAGCTCCAGCATGTTTCGAATCTCCCGTACCCGCGTAAATGCCTGCGGCTTTTGGGACTGGCTCACGTGCCCTGTCGTTTTCTCAGGAGCGGAACGGCTTGCCCGGCCTGGCGGGGGGAGGGAGTGGCTCCCCCCCGGCTCGGATTTTCGGAGCCCGGCCTCTTCAAGGCTTGCTCGGCGGTCCCACACGCTCGAAAAATTCTCAGGAAAAATGCGGGGGCTCGTTATGTGCGGCGCACCCCCTGATTTCTTGCCGGAACGACCGCGTACGAAGGCAGCGCGGAGATCTGCGAGCCCACGGCACCTGTTACGGTCGGCGCCGTCTCCTCGGAGGTTGCCTGCCGGTGCTCCTGGTTTCCCGTCCGTTGCTGCTGCTGTCCCTTCTCCTGTTGGGCACGAACGTCACGGCTCAGGAGCCCTCACGGGGGCGTGAGTTGGTGCAGCGGCGGGTGACGCTCTCTCAGGCCGCAGCCGGCAAGCCGGTAGAGCTGCACGTCGCTCCTGGCTCCCTCACCACCTTGGAGTTCGACTCCCCGGTGGATCGCGATGCCGTGACGTCTGGAAACACGGGCCTGGAGTTCGCTCTGTTCGAGGTCAATTCCCGAAGCATCGTGCTCAGGCCTACGAGGGAGTTGGCTCCGGAAGATCGCGTACTGCTGACCGTGCCCTTCGCGGACGGCATGTCCCCGGCACGCGCCGTGTTCGCGCTCGTCTCGAACGCCACCCAGGTGGATGTGCAGGCCCAAGTGTCGCGGCTGCCGCGCACAGCCGAGGCGGTACAGGCCGAACTGGATGAGGTGCGTGCCGCGTGCGCAGGCAAGGATGCCGAATTGGAAGCGCTACGGGCGAGAAGCGCGGCTATGGGGCCTTCGGGCATGATTCTGACCGGGACGATGGACCGTGCCGGTGTCCAGGCGAAGGATCCCGTATTCCAGCAACCGAAGCCCACTGACGGGCTGATGGTAGCGCGTGTCACCGCATTCCGAGGCACAGGGTGGGTCGCGCTCTCTCTTGAAGTCACGAATGAAGGGGCGGCGCCCTGGACGCCCACGGAGGCCCGGCTGTTTCCGCTGGGTGGTGGGCGTTCGCGTGCCGCGACCTTGGTGATGCGAGAGCCTCACATCGCTCACGGCGGGAAGGCGCTGATCGTGGTGGAGGCCCGTGGCGAGGATTGGCCCGAAGACGCAGCCCGCCGAGTAGAGCTGCGCGACAGCACAGGCGCCCGGCGCCTTCTCATCCCTTCCCTGGTGTTCTAGAAGCGCAGGCCATGCTGCTTTTCATTCCCGCCAGCTTAAAGCCCGGGCAGATGGTGGATGGCTGGCGAGTAGTGAAGGCCCTGGGTTCGGGCTCCTTCGGCGCCGTCTACCTCGTGGAGAAGGAGGGCCAGCGTTTCGCGCTGAAGATGGCCATGCACCGCGCCAGCAGTGGAGACGCGGAGCAGTCGGACGCGCGCCTGATGCGGGAGATGGTCTGCCTGGCCCAGGTGAGCGGCCATCCCAACATCGTGCGCACGTACGCCCACGGCAGATGGAATGACGCGACACGGGGCTGGCTCTACGTCGTCGAGGACTACGTGGAGGGCTACACGCTGGGCGAGTGGATGGAGAAGACGCACCCCACGGCGCACGAGGTGGTGGCCCTCTTCGTCAAGCTCGCTTCCGCCCTGGCCCACGTGCACGCGCGGGGCGTATTCCACCGTGACTTGAAGTTGAGCAACATCCTGGTGCGTGCCTCCGACGGCGAGCCCTTCCTGCTGGACTTCGGGGTGGGCAGCTATGCGCAGGCGCCCGAATTGACGGACTCCCCCCTGCCGCCCGGCACCCGGCGCTACCGCTCCCCCGAGGCCACGAAGTTCCTGCGCGAGCATGGCGAGGAGTCCGAGGCGCGCTACGCTTTCAAGGCCACGGATGATGTCTACGCACTGGGTATCTGCCTCTATGACCTGCTGACGATTGCGCGCCCCTGGAGTGAATCTCCGGCCATGTTTCTGGGGGGCAGGTTGGAATTGCCCGCGCCGCATTCGCTCAACCCTCGGGTGCCAGCGGCGCTGGGAGCGGCTGTCCTCCATTTCGTTGCCCGGGACCCGGAGAAGCGGGCCCCCACGGCAGAGGTGATGCGGCGCGAGTTGGCGGCTCTGCTGCCCGAGGTGGGCGTCGCTTGGAGGGAGCCATTCCACGTTCCCAAGCCCCACGTCCAACTCGCCCCCGAGGCGCCACCGCCCGCGCCGTCACAAGAGGTGCCAGCCCCGGTTGCTCGGCATGGACTCGCGCCTCCGCGAAGGCCATTCGTGGTAGCGCTCGCCGTGCTTCTGGGCGGCCTCATGCTCTGGCGCTTCACGACGCCCTCGGAATCTCTTCCGGCTGCTCAGCGAGTGCCGTTAATGCCCTCCTCCTCGCGGCAGGTGGACCCAGAGCAGAGAAGACCTCCTCCCCCTCCAGCGCCCGCCACGACGCCCCCTGAAGTAGCCTCTCCCGTGTCCGCACCCGAGCAGAAGGAAAGTCCTCCCGTGAAGCGCGCTCCCTCGCCCATGTCCCCACCCGCTCCCGCAGTCAGGAAGCCAAAGCCTCTGGCCGCCTCCCCGGGCTGGCCCCCGGCGGAATGGGGTGGCTTCCTCAAGACGTGCGCGGGTCTAACCGCCGCCGCTGCCCTCCAGATCGGCTGCCCGGGAGCCCAGGTGCGGCCCGAGGCCGCGGACTGCCCCGAGGCTGCACGCAAATGGATGTTCGCCCGGGACGACGAGAACGGGCGACGCATGCGGAAGAACGCCCCAGTCGCCTTCTATGTGGATGCGCGGCAGAAGGGCGCGGGGCTTGGAGTCTTTCGCGAGGGACCCGTGACAGGTGAAGTGTATACCGACGAGAACCGGGCATTGCCTAAGGGCACGCTACTCTCTGGTTACCTGTGGACAGGGAATAAAGACCGGCTCCTGGGGCGCTACACCGAGGCCCGTCTTCCGAATGGCCAGAGGGTTCCGGTCTGCATCGAGTTGGGTAATGAGGATGAACTCGGGTGGATCACCCAAAGTGATCCCGAGGAGCTTAAGCTGGCGGGTCCGGGAGAGGTTGTGGTCCGCCGTAACTTGTCTGGCCTTGCCGTCGAACGTTGGCGTTGAATAACTGCCCAACGTAACACCCGTTTACAGTTCAGCCCCTGCCGTTTTCACCCTGAGTGGGAGGGATTTGGGGGGGAAGTTGAACCCGCCGCGTCGTTCCCCAGGAGCAATGCAGGCACTACCTTGCAAGTTCCTTCGCGCGAACTCCTCTCGCGCGGGCGCAAGGGGTATCCGCATGGCCCATCCGTCTGATCTGCCGCTCTCCAGCGGCGTCGTGCTCTTCACGCAGGGGGACACCTCCTACGAATTCTTCCGGGACCTGGGGGTGGGACGGCTGGGAGAGCGCGTCCTGCTCGCCTATGTCCGGACGCCCCAAGGGCTGGGCGACTGCGTGGTGCTCAAGTGCATCCCCCTGCCGCAAGGCGAAGAGCTGCCCGAAGGCTTCCAGCACACGCGGACACGGCTGGAGGAGGAGGTGCGGCTCGCGCGCTACCTCCAGCACCCGCGCATCGCGCGCGTCCATGGCCTTGTCGAGATGACGCATGGGCTGTGCGTGGTGATGGAGAACCTGGAGGGACTGTCCCTCAACACGCTGCTGTCGATAGCCCAGGCACGCGGGCATTACTTCTCCGAGTCCTTCGTCCTCTACGTGGGCACAGAGGTGGCGGTGGCGCTGGACTATGCGCATACGCGGACGGATGAAGCAGGCTTGCCGCTGGGGATCGTCAACCGCGACGTCAACCCGGGCCGCATTCGTCTGGGGCCGCGTGGTGAAGTGCGGATGACGGACTTCGGCGTGGCCCTCTCCCGGTTGACGGGGCGCGTGGCGACGTCCTTCCCCCGGCCCCAGGGCGAAGTCCTCTATGCCGCGCCCGAGGCACTGATGGGCGACGCGGTGGATGCGCGAAGCGACCTCTTTTCCCTCGGGTTGACGCTGCTGGAGTTCGCCACGGGCCGGCACCTCTACGATCCGGGCCACCTACTCATTGAAGGGGTGGAGGCGCGGCTGTCGCGGGAGGAACGAGAAAGGGTGCTCGCAGCGTCCGTGGCTTCTCTGGGGCTCAACCTACCACCCTTCGCGGAAGACATCATCCGGTGTGCCATGTCCTACCGCTCCGAAGACGTGGAGCGCGCAGCGGAGGGATTGTCCATGCCCCTGCGCGACATCCTCCACACGCTGCTTCGGCCCGAACCTTCGGAGCGCTTCGCCACGGCATCGGAATTGGCAGGCCTCCTTCGCGCGCGTCTGGCGCAGTTGCCCCCCTACTCGGGAGAAGACGCGGTGAGGGAGGTTCAGCAAGCCCTCGCGGAAGCTGAGAACCAGCTCTGGGACATCGAAGTGCCAGATGATGAGGGCGGCATCGCCTTGCCCATGCTCGCTACGCCCCACCCGGACGAGATTTCGACGACACCCATACTCTCTACGACTACTGCTTCTTCGCGCCACCCGGATGAGGTGACAACCGTACCCCGCTGAGATTCACACCATTCATTGGAGCAGTCACCAACTCAAGAACCTCCCAGAAACACCAAGTGATTTCCTGGGGAGAGCAGGACCGAAGTGTTGGGACCGAGGACAACAGCCAACAAGGGCACATCTGCTGGCAGCAAGCCTTTAGCAGGCCGGCATTGCCAACTTGATTCCCTCTCCCACCGAACTCAATCCCCTCACAAACAAACATCAAACCACCAAAAACCCGAGAGAGACTCAAATGAATGCGAGCGGCGATTACAGATGCGCCATGACCCACCGCTCCGAAGACATTGAGCGCACGGCAGTGGGCTTACCCGCGCCACTACGCGACATCCTCGCCACGCTGCCGCAGCGCAACAGGAGAATAGACCGCATGAATTCAAGCTGATTGCCTCCTCCATCATGACGGAGAGCAACTCCAACAAAAGAGCCCACATTGACATATCAAAAACACACAGCCCGCGCCCCATCAAACAGGAATAAAGCCATTGCGCCCCCCTGCCCCAGACTTGCCGACAAACTCGGTGTGAGGAATACGAGGCAGCAGCGCGGCGTTTGGCTCTTCGTTTTCAAGGATGATGACCTGCCCACCCTCCTGACGATTCGCGAGCCAATCAAAAAACCTATCTTTTACATTGTCATCCATCGCATCTTCGGAATCACCATATTTGGGATCCCTGTAGGTTACCAACGGAGAGTCTATGGCTACACAACCCAAGTGGGGGTGCTTTCGCGCGAGAGCGTTCTCCATGAGCGCAACGGCATATGCCGCCAAAAAAATCCCCCGTTTCCCTTTCCCGTAAGACACGCGCTGGCGATGACCCACCATAATGTCGGCATCGTCGAGTTCAAGATGCACACTTTCCACATCTGGCACAGCCCACAAATGAAGCAGATTGTAGATCCGGGTGCATAGCGCTTGTGCATCACTCGCCACGTTGCGCTCGATCTTCTGGGGCTGTCGTTTTGCTCGCAAGGCGAGTTCGTTCCTGCGCTTCTCTAGCTGTTCGATGCGCTCAATGTCCCGAATGGCCAGGCTAAGCTCTGTTCGTCGCTCCGACAGGGCTGAAATACCAGTCTTCATTGCGCTCGAAGTAGGAGCCAAGAGAACTGATTGCTGGGCGAGGTTTTCTCTCTCCTGTGAGTTGAGAGTAGCGAGTTCGGCTGACGCCTGCGCCAGTTCCTCGTCGAGATCTTTTATTGCCTGCCTAAGACCCGCTCTGAGCGCGTCAATCTTCGCCATTTCGGCAATAGATGCCGTTGAAATCACCTGAGTCTCTGTAGCAGCAAGCTCTGCATGGCGAACTTGATGCGAGATATCGGCATGACATAAAGGGCATGGCTGCGATTCATAACTAGAAAAGATGGAGGCTGCGGTCTTTATGGCATGAAGCCTCTCAAGATCGCTATGATACTTATGGTCCAGCAGCACGAAGCGTTCTTTGGCCTCTGCCGCCGCTGCGTGACGACTGGATAGTTCACGAATTTTAGATTGAATTTCTTGGCGAACTTCCTTGAGCGATTGAAGCTGGCCTGAGCTTGTCTGGAGATAGCTATTCATCTCCGAAAACTGCGAGTCGATGCGACTCAGTTGCTCCTGCAAGCTTGACTTGTCCGCATCCTTCGGAAGACCACTTTGTAGAGATTTGATTTCCTCGTCAAGAGCTTGAAGCTGACCTCTCGCTATAGTGTTCTCCCTGGTTGAGGTAGGCAAAATCGCCGCGGAGTCGTCGACACCAGACAGCATAAGACTGAGTGCAGAACGGTATCGAGTTTGAAGCTTCCTATCCTTTCCAACCAAGGGAACATTTCCCAGGGTTTCCATTTCATCAAACAGGCTGAAATGCCGCAGGTCTCCAGCGGTGAGGTTCCCGACTACACCCTTTCCGGTGATGATCTTTTTGCCGCGCGCATCACCAAGACTGGCAAGTAACTCTGAAATGTCGGGCTTGAGCGGGACAATGTCCGGCGACGGGGGGTTTTCGTGCACCCCCTCATACACATTGGACTTATCAGAAACCGTGTTCCTAAAAACTGTGTAGTCAACACCTGCGCCTGATTTAAACTGCAGGACTACAAAAGTATATCCGTTGGAGTATCCGATATCCTTAGGCCTGCCGCTTCCTCCCAGGGCATATTTCAGGCAATCCAGCACATAGGATTTCCCTGTATCGGTGGGGCCAAATACCAGATGCGACGCACCATCAAAGGGCAGAATCGCCGGAGGCTTATCGGTTCCAACCACGAGCAGCTTCAACAGTCGAATGCCCATTAGTCCAACCCTGTTCCGCGTTGCTCGTCCCCAAAGGGCACAAGCTGAGCCCCCCAGTACAGTCCACGTTGGTCAAATGCCGAACTCAAGGCGTCACCGTCAAAGTCCACAAATTTTTCGGCAACCCAGCGGCATCGCTCCTGCAATCGCGTTGAGTAACTACCACCAAGCAGGCCGACAAGTGATGATGCGTTTTCGCCTGCGCTGTAGTAGATGCCGTCTTCGGTTGCACTGACATCTACAAATCCACGGGTTGACATCAAGTAAAGGCCCAGCTCTATGAGTTCGCGCCTGGATAGATATTCTGCTCCACGAAGTGGAACTGGGGTATGCAGGCTTGGCGCCCCCCCAATGTCTTCCGAATAAATCGCAGCATAGTCAAGATAGACAAGTCGCTGCAAATCCAACTTGCGTGGGTAGGCAGCTAGAAGCAAGAAGACCATGCGTAAGCCAAGTTCAAATGGAGAATTAAACAGCAGGGGTATCTGACTCATCGTCAATCCAAGTGATTCGGCCTTGATTGGCCAAGTGATGACAGGTGCCTAGGAGATCGGCGGCTTGTAATCTGCTTTTTAGAGCATTTAGTTCAATCTTTAGGGATGATGTGAACTTCATCGTCTCGGTAAGCCGATTCATTCCAGTGGGGTATGGTGCGTACAGCACCGGCCCAATGCCTGCTTCAACTTCGTTGAGCAGGGCGCCGAAGGCGCCGGGCAACTTGTCTCGACTGAATCGACTTAGCCCCTCGGCGGAGTAAAACACTCTCCGCTGCGCACTAAAGTGCTTTCGATGCTTGCTCGGAATTGCTGCCACATCGGAAACCGTAGTGCCAGCCTCCTCTCCATAGACCTTAAGAAGTGCTCCAACATAGGTCTGCTCCGCAGTGGTCGGGCTTGAAGGTATATCGGGGTCTGGACCTCGAACAGGAAGCGCCCCAAACTTCTCCCAGTGTTGTACGTGGTTATGTGAATGAATCTCCAGAAGAGCACTTGGGGTTATCTCTTTGACGATTTGAAACGGGAATGTGCCCATGAATGCTTCTAGCTCAGGAGTCAGTGCCTGCTTAAAGCTCCTAAAATCTCCGTTTTTGTCTTTCCATTGCTTGAGTATCCAGGGCCCTAATTCTCCAGGATTCGCAAGTAGGTCAAAAAGTGAGGTTCCTGCGCCCCGGCTTGCGCACAGGAAGTAGTTGCGAGGTCGGGCGTAGGATTTATTCCAAACATTGGTCACGAATTTTGCTAGTTCTGGCTCAAAATGGCTAGGGGCGAGCGGTGTGGCATAGCACTTGGCTTGATACAAGTCCCAAGTGTCCTCAATCGCTTGGTTTTGGCTGTACCCTCCAATGTCTCGCCCTTTGTCCCCAGCACCACCGAGATGCTTAACCAATACGTACTTGCCCTCAGTCCTGAGTTGCTCAGCACATGCCTTGATGAACTCCTCCCACTCATCTTCATTGAGTGCGAGGAGTCGCTCTTCCGGGGTAGGCGGAGGGGGACCTGGATGATAGGCAGCTGGATGGTGCATTCCTGAGTAGTCTCCGAAGGCTTAGTTTCACTCCCATTGCGCGTACGTGAAACTCAACGAGAGCATAGGCCGGACAGGAGCCCTGTTGAAGGTGGTGGAGTTGCGTAGAAAAGGAGGAAGGGGCCAGCGGGCCAACGATCTCTGCGATGGTCGTGGGCGGCTCCACTATGGCTCTCATCCTACCGGGAGCTACTGGCGGTGTCCGCCAGGACCCTGCGCCTGCTGTGTCTTGTTCAGACTGGGCCCACAGAAAAGGTATGTGAGTGGCAGCCCACGTTCGCTAGCTGAAACCCCGTAGGGGGTAAGCCACATGTGCCCTCAGTGTGCCCCTCCGGCGTGGATTGAGGGGCCACACCAGGGAACAGCACGGGACGGAGCGGGAGGATGAACCCGGGGGGAATCAAGGCAACAGGGGGTAACAGCGCGTCCTGCCTGGGTTTCCCATCGCCTCGGCCCACGGGTTCAAGTCCCGTACTCCTCGCCACTAGAGAGGCCCGGAATCGAAAGGTTCCGGGCCTTTCTTTTTTCGGGCGCCCCGGCTTCCGCTGGGCCCGCTGCGCATGATGGCCATGCCACGCATGCCGCCCTCGGCCCCGCGACGCCTGGCGGGGGCTTTCCCGCGCGGCGTAGCGGTGGGCCCCTCGGCTACCGCGTGACGTCCACGGTGTAGACGCCATCGCCGGACGTGGCGGTGCCCGTCACATGGGTGCTGCCCGGCGTGCGGCGGACCTGGCCGGTGCCGTCGTCCTCGATTTCACCGGTGAGGGCGAGGTCCAGGGTGACGCTGCCCTCCAGGTCCCCGGTCATCTGGAAGGGCCCCTTGAGCGTCCCGGTGAACGTGCCTCCCGGGATGTCGCGCAACTGGAGGGTGAGCTCCGGCTGCGCCGCCGTGTCCGTGCTCGAAGCGTAGGTGATGTTCACCGGGTCCTCGTCCCCGCCCAGGAGGATCTCCCCGTCGGAGTACCCGGTCATGCCAATGCGCAGGCGCATGCCCTTGTTGGCCGAACTGCCCTGGTCCACCTGACCGGTGACGAGCAGCGTCCCTGAGACAGCGCCCTTCGTGGACTGGGGCGGGATGTTCGCGCTGGACGCGGCGTTGAAGCCGACGAAGCCCAGCTGCAGGGCCTTGCTCACGGACGGGTCGAGTCCGAGGTACGCGCGGCGGGCCTGCTCGTCGGAGCTGATGTTGTCATCACCGCAAGCCGTGAGGCCCAGGGACAAAAAGAGGGAACACGCGACAGCGGTCACGGCACGCGGAAGGGGTATGAGCATGGTGGGTGTCTCCTGTCATCCGATGGGGCTGTTGCACCGGCAAGGCTCCGTGCCAGTGCAGGCTTCCCCGGCGATCGTCTCGCAGTTGAGCTTCACGCAGCACGGGCTGGTGGGCGAGCACGCCTGACCGCCAGCGGAGCAGGTCGAACCCGTCTCGCAGGTGCCGACGATGCTCCCACCCGGGATGTTGCAGCCGAGCCCGGCGCAGCAGTCCGCGGGCGAGGTGCAGGCCTGCCCCTGGGGCTGACAGACACTGGGGGCCGAGCAGGTACCATGGGTGCAGATGCCGGAGCAGCAGGCGGCACCCGAGGCACAGGCCTTCCCGTTCGCGGCGCACAAGCCCGCGTCCGTCCCACCCGAGCCACCGTCCGTGCCGCCACCGCCCGGCGTGGCCCCGGCACGGCAGGCGTAGGCGATTTCGGAGACGATGGAGCAGGTGGTGCCAGCACAGCACTTGGAGTCCTGCGGATCACAGAGCGTGCCCACGGGATCGCACGTCACCTTCTGGCAGGTCAGGCCGCCATCCGCCCCGGGCAGGCAGCGCGCGCCGCCGCAGCACTGGTCGGAGAACTGGCACTGCTGGTCCTGCGCGATGCAGCACGGCTCCTCGCCGGTGTAGCCCGTGGGGCAGCCCGCCGGACAGTTGTTGTTGGGGCAGCCGCCGAAGCAGCGCGGCACGCCGACGGAGTCCACCTTGCACACGGCCTTCTGTCCGTCGCAGCAGGCCTCGCGGGCGTTCACGTCGATGATGCCGCCATCCGGCAGCTGGCCGCTGCCGCAGATGTTGCCCACCGGGTTGCAGCCATTCGGCTTGTCACAGCGGCTCTCGCGGCAGTCCACCGCGTTGGATAGCTTCTCACCGCCACAGCACACGCCGTCGTCGGTGCAATAATTGCCCGTGGGGCGGCAGCCGCCCACCGGCTGGCACACGGTGGTCCCGTAGCCCAGGTCCACGCACGCGCGCGAACAGCAGGTGCTGGAGCCCGAGCACGGGTTGCCGTCCTGGAGGCAGCCGCCCGCGCCGCCACCGCTGACCGCCACGCAGCGGCCCGGGGTGCCCGTGTTCTCCTGCGAGCACACACCGCCGCAGCAGTCCGCGCCCTTCATGCACAGATCGTTATTGGCCTGGCACGAGTACGCCGGCTTGCAGAGCCCTCCCTGGCAGTTGCTGGAGCAGCAGTCCCCCGCGCCGGTGCAGGCCTGGCCCGGCACCTTGCAGCTGCTGGTGCTGTTGGAAGGCAGCGCCGCGCACTTGCCGTCCGCGCCGCGGAGCTTCGTGCAGCACGCCTCCGCGCTGGCGCACGTGCTGCCCACGTCCAGGCACTGCAGCGTGGAGCACCTGCCGTCCAGGCAGCTGTTCGTGCAGCACTCGATGCCGCTGGTGCAGGCCTCGCCCGCGGCGCTGCACTGGGCACTGGGGGCCGGACAGACGCCCGTGTCCGAGCAGAGGCCCGTACAGCACTGGACGCCCGAGTCCCGGCTGCACGCCGTGCCCTCGCCGAGGCACTGGGAGCCAGGCCCCGCGTCGGGCAGGGGCTGCCCCGCGTCCGTTCCAGCATCCACCGTGACCGGCGGGGAGTCCGGCGGCTTGCCAATGTCTCCACTGCTACAAGCCACGACACCGAGGGCCACACCCAGGGCCCCCAGCAACAGCCAGCGGTTTGCATTCATCCCCCAGAAGACCCCGGCCGGTGACGACCGGCCACGCGACAGCCCCGCCCACGCCCTGATTCCAGGCTGGAATCCCCTCCGCGCCCGGGCCCACCATCCGCTTCACCATCTGGGACTTGAATCCATCCGTGTACGGCACTGCGTCCTGCCTGCTCTCGCCCCCAAGGCGTGGTCATCCAGGCCGCTCAGCCGAGGCGACAACTTCCCTGACACAGGGGGCCTCCAGGCAGTGTGATCATCCCGGGTCGAGGGAATTGATGGCTTTACGGGCCATGGGTTGGATGACCCTATAGTAGAAGCCGTTGGTCTCCAATGGAGCAGGCGCAGCCCCGTACCCCCCAAAGCCGTGGTCATCCCGCAGCGTGTTGGCGACAAGCAACTCGTTGGCTTTCTTCTGTTCCGGATACTCCCCCTGCTTCCAATTGAAATAACCAGGGGTCTGGTAGACACGGAACGGACCCGAGTTGCTCACGCCACGAAGCTCAGTGAATGACCAAACATCGCTGTTCAACGTCTTGACGTCCGTTCCTCTGGCTCCGGGGCCAAACCGCAGTTTGTTGAACGCGTTCTGGTGCATCCCCGTAATGGAGCCGAAAACCGCCTCTGCTTCGTTTTTTCCGGCGAAAGTGGCGCCGCCCAGGCGGAAGTTCACGCCCTGGTCGAAGTTGCTACCGTACTTGTTTGAAGCGGCAAGGAGAAAGCTGCCCAGGCATTGGTTTTCCACGCCACCGGCACCCGCTCGGGAAAAGCTGATGAAGCTGTCAAGAAAGCGATCCGCAGGGTAGCTGTGGATCCACTTGCTGGGTCCGATTTTCAGGTCCAGTACGATGCCCACACAAGTCCCCGCGATGAATGACTTGGTCAGGTCACCGATGGCATAGCTGGTGTAACCGACGCCAATCTGAGCAATCCACCTGCGCAGCAGGGTCCGGGCGTTTGGCATCACCGGAGTTTCGGGTTCGAGCGTGTCGGCGAGGGACACGACGGAGAGGTCGCCTTCTCCAATATGGTAGAAGGCCGGACGGGCATCCATGGGGAACAGCGCGCTCACGGAGGCACCCGCCACGGGGGCGGGGTGCTTGTAGATGGTGACGGTCCAGCCGCATGATATCCAGCTGAGGATGTTGAACGCTGACAGGTAGTTGATGGGGCCGTTCCCAATCCAGACGCAATTGATTTTCTTCTGTGCCTTGGGAAGCTCTGCCAGTGTGGGCATGTTCGGATCCTGTCGCGTGGAGATAACCCTGAGCATAGGACGACGCATAAGACGGATGGGGCCCTACCGTTGCGCGAGGATCCGGTCAGCAGGGCTCGGAGGGCATCCCTTCCAGGTCGCTGGAAGTGGCCGCGGGCATGGAGCGGCTGTGGCTGGGACGCGGCGGAGGACGTGCAGCCCGGTGGCACGACGGGCGGCGCGCCAGGCTTCCGCTGGGGGGCGCGTCAACGCACGACGGTGAAGCGTCCCCGCGCGAGGAAGACGTGCGCATCGTCGATGAGCACCTGGGTCTCCGGCTGCGAGCGCCACAGGTCGATGAGCTCGCGGAGTCGCTCCGGGGTGACGGGCGCGGGGATGCCCAGAGGCGGCTTCTCCACCAGCACCAGGTCGTAGACGAGGACACCATCCGCCTGGGGCCCGCCCACCATGTAGATGTCGTCCCGCGACGCCACGTCCGGCACCAGGTTACCGCCGAGCAGTACCTTGCCCCCCGGGCTCGCGGCGAGGACGTCCTTCGCGTGCTGGAGGGCCGAGAGGCGTTCGGGTGTGGCGGGGCAGTGCGCGGGAAGGGACTCCGACCGGGAGACGCTGCGCCATGACGAGCGCAGGAGGTTCTGGTTGGTGGTGAAGAGCAGCACGCCGGTGGTGAGCAACACCCAGGGCGGAGGGCCACGCCGGAGCAGCAGCGGTAGCAGGGTCATGAGCGCGGCGGCCATGAGCGGGGCGCCGTACTGGGCGCGCCATGCCATGCCCAAGAAGCGGATGCCAATCATCGGCAGCAGCAGCGACAGCCATACCCAATCGGGCTTCCACTTCCGCCGCCAGGCCCAGAGGCCCACGGGGATGAAGACGGTGAGCAGGGTGCCGACGCGCCGCATGGGGTCGAGCGCGAAACGCTCGGCCAGATACGCGCCCAGCCCCTGGCCCGCGGTCGGCGACAGCCGCGCGCGGTAGTCCACGGTCTCGCCCCACAACGCGGAGCGCCCGAAGAACACGAACGCAAGCCACGCTGCGGACAGCGTGAACACCCACAGCGCGGCGCGACGCTCGCCCCGGAGCCAGAGCCCGCCCGCGAGCATCAGTCCCACGAAGGCGAATTCCTCCTTGCAGGCGAACAGCAACACCAGCGCGGCGATCATCCACCCCGTGCGCCGAAGGCAGTACGCCACCGCGAACCACGTCCACGGCAGCATGGCCCACGTGGTGGGGTGGGCGGGATAGATGAGCGCCGCCAGGGTGCCGGTGTTGAAGAGCAGCACCGCGCCCAGGAACACCGTGGAGGCCCGGTCCAACAGGCCGCGCACGTGGAGC
This sequence comes from Corallococcus sp. AB011P, assembly GCF_003611605.1. Lineage (NCBI taxonomy): Bacteria > Pseudomonadati > Myxococcota > Myxococcia > Myxococcales > Myxococcaceae > Corallococcus > Corallococcus sp. AB011P. The sequence goes on along the minus strand of NZ_RAVX01000001.1, from coordinate 919,471 downwards.
CACGCGAGCGGCGCGACCGACAGCAGGACGAAGACGGCCTCCGCCACCAGCGCCGTCCACATCGCCGGCAGCAGCGCGCCCAGCGGACGGGCCAGCCACAGCACGGGGTCGAAGTGGTCCGCGAAGATGAAGACCTGCCGCGCGCTGAGCCAGGGGTTCGGATCGCTCAACGACAGCCGCGCCAGGGCCTGGGCGTAGATGCCCAGATCATAGGTCGCGAAGCAGGAGCGCGCGGCCTGGAGCCACACCGGCGCCACCGCGACCACCGCCCAGAGGAGCGCCAGCGCGGACAGCACCAGCAGGCCCGGGAGCGCACGGCGAGAGGAGTCGGGAGTCGGGGTGGAGGTCATCGCGCGCGCGGGTGGCGCGGCCCATCTAGCGCATTCCCCCCGGAGACTCCACCGGAGGCCATGGTGCCCGCTTCAGCGACTCCTCGCCCCGAAGCCAGAACCCACGTTCGTTGGAGTTGAGCGTGCCTTCGAGGAAACCAGAGAAGGAGTCCGCAATCTGGCGTAGCTGACGGCTCCGCCTCCTCATGGGAAGGCGGCTTGAGCGGTGAGTCAGGACACGTCGCCGGAGGACCGGCAGGGCAGTGCCCCGAACCAACGACCTGCGCGCCCTGCCTCAAACAGGCAGCGACCATCGGCCGGTGCGGATGACCCTTTTCGTGCCGGTCCGTGAGCAGACGCAGTACGTTCGGACGGAGGATGACGTCAATCCCTCCCGATGGAGTCACGACATGGTGAAGGTGTTCGCCTTTCTCACGAAGAAGCAGGGACTCGAGACGCAGGCCTTCATCGACTACTACGAGAAGAACCACGTGCCGCTGGTCTGCAGCCTGGCGCCCCCGCCCATCGTCTACAAACGCAACTTCCTGGTGCGGGGCGATGCGCTGAACATGGAAGACAGCTCCATCGACTTCGACGTCATCACCGAGCTGGTGTTCCCCGACCGGGAGTCCTTCCATGCATGGGGGGCTCTGCTCTTCGCTCCTTCCAATGGTGACGCGATCGCCAAGGACGAAGAGAATTTCCTCGAACGCTCACGGACCCGGGCCTACGTCGTCGAGGAGCACGTGACGACCTCCGGGTGACCGGTGGCCTCAGCGCCAGGCGTGCCGCAGGAGGCGGGCGGAACGGCGTGCGCTCCGCAGGCGGCGGAGGCCGAAGAGGAGGAGCGCCGTGCCCGCGAGCCACTGCGCGCCCCGGATGATGCGATTGACGTCCACGGCGGGAACCCAGGTGACGTTGCCCTCGCGGATGACGAAGGCGCCCGCGGGGCGGGCCTTCAGACCGAAGCCACTGCCAGAGCCGCTGCCCTTCACGGCCTCTCCCTCCACTCCGGCCTGCTGGATCGCCGCCGGCCCCTCGCCGCCGCCTCCGCCGCCTCCGCCGGCCACCAGGGCCGCGGGAATCACGGTGATTCCGTCCTGCTGGATGGCCTCTCCGTAGACGCGCTTCACGGAGATGCTGTCGCGGGCCCGGTCGATGACCTCATTGACGTCCATGGCGTCCCCCAAGATGGGATGTCGGTGTCCTCTCAGCGAGAGGTGGACACGGTGCGGCATGAGGACCGGATGGGCAGGCCGGCGGGCCGTGGGGCGACACGGGGAGCAGGGGCTCCAGGACAGGGCGCTCGGGCGCAGGGGCCGGAGGGGCTCGGGCTTCACCGTCAGGCCGCTGCCCGGCACCGCGAGCTCAGGACGTCTTGTACTCCAGCGCCAGCAGCGCCTTGCGTTGCTCCGGCTCCAGCCGCTCAATGGCATATAGCGCAGGGTATCCCGCTGCATCCCGGAGATGTTCTCCTGGATGAACCTCACCACCGCCTCCCGGTGGTGGTCCGCCGCTACCTTCAGCAGCCACCCCACGCTCTTCTGCACGCACGGCTCTGGATCCGATAGCAATTGGCGTGCATTGCCGGGGATCACCTCGCCAGGGCACACGCTGCCGTCAGCCTCCCACTGGCTTCTCGTGAGCCCTGCGAGACTGGGGAACTCGGGCCGCTCGCGTCCGTGAGCGGGTTGACCCTGTGGGGCCGCATGTGCCCCCAGTGTGCCCCTCCAGCGGGGATGAGAACGGGACAAGACGGGATGGGGCGGCACCACGAACCGACGTGAGATCAAGGCGATAGCGGGTAACAGCGCGTCCTGCCTGGGGTTTGCTATCGCCCTGCCCACGGGTTCAAGTCCCATACTCCTCGCCACGGAGAAGGGCCCGGAATCGAAAGGTTCCGGGCCCTTCGCTTTTAGCCACAGGGCCCTGGCCACCGACTCGCCACCGGCCGGGTCGAGCTCCAGGGGGCAATCGAATGGATAGGCTGGCGTACACCTCGCGTCCCACCCCCTTCCTTCGGTGAACCCATGCGTCGTTCCCTGTCCCGCCTCGTGCTCGCGGCCATCCTGTTCAGCCCGGGTGGTGCGGCCCTCGCGGCGGAGGGGACGAAGAAGCCCGCCACGCAATGGTTGGCCAGCCCTGCTCAGGCGGCCCGCGCTGCGCGAGTGGAGGCGGGCCTGGCCCCGGTCGTCATCGAAGGCGAGAAACCCCAGAGCCTGACGCTCCCGCAGTGGATGGCGCTGTACCGGATCCCCGGGCTGAGCATCGCTGTCTTCGACAAGCACGCCATCGTCTGGGCCAGGACCTATGGCGTGAAGGAGGCGGGTGGCTCGGAGCCCGTCACCCTGGAGACGCTGTTCCAGGCGGGCTCCATCAGCAAGCCGGTGACGGCCCTGGCGGCGCTGCACTTCGCCGAGGCCGGCAAATGGTCGCTCGATGAGAACATCAACGACAGGCTGCGCTCGTGGAATGTCCCCGAGAACGACTTCACGAAGGAGCAGAAGGTCACCCTGCGCCGGCTGCTCAGCCACAGCGCGGGGACGACCGTGCATGGCTTCCCCGGGTACGCCGTGGACGCGCCCATGCCCACGCTGGTGCAGGTGCTGGAGGGCGTGGCGCCCGCGAACACCGCCCCGGTGCGCGTCGACCTCGTCCCCGGTACGAAGACGCGCTACAGCGGCGGTGGCACGTCCATCGTCCAGCTGATGATGGTGGATCAGCTCCAGAAGCCGTTCCCCCAGGTCATGCGGGAAACGGTGCTGAAGCCGCTCGGCATGAGCAGCAGTTCCTACGAGCAGCCCCTGCCTCCGGCCCTCGCCGCCAGGACGGCGACCGGGACGTACCCCAGCGGGAAGAGCGTCGCGGGCCGCTGGCACGTGTACCCGGAGATGGCCGCGGCCGGACTGTGGACCACGCCGTCCGACCTCGCGCGGGTCGCCCTCGAGGTGTCCAGCGCGAAAGCGGGGAAGTCCAAGCGAGTGCTGTCACAAGCGATGACGAAGCAGATGCTGACGCGGCAGTCGGAGCGGTTCGGGCTGGGCTTCCAGGTGGAACCCGGCACCGACCGCTTCTGGCACGGAGGCGCGGACGAAGGCTTCCAGGCCGCGTTCATGGCCTTCAGTGACACGGGCAGCGGCGTGGTCGTCATGGCCAACTCCGACAACGGCTTCCTGCTCTTCGACCGCCTCATCGCCAGCGTCGCGTCCGAGTATGCCTGGACCGCGTTCAGGCCCGAGCCCGTGTCGCCGTCCGCACAGGTGGATGTGCTCATGCGGCTCAAGGGCGTCGACACCGCGCTCGCCTGGTACACCGCGAAGCATCGCGAGGGCATGAAGGGCCTGGAGTCGGGGCACCTGAACCAGCTCGGTTACCAGATGCTGGGAGACGGCAAGGGCGCGGAAGCGGTGCGGGTGTTCGAAGCGAACGTGAAGCTCTTCCCGACGGATGCGAATGCCTACGACAGCCTCGGCGAGGCACAGCTCCAACTGGGACAGAAGGACGAGGCCATCGCGAGCTACAGGAAGTCACTCGCACTGGACCCGGGGAATGCCAATGCGGTGAAGGTCCTCGGGAAACTTGGCGTGCCCACCGGGAAGTGAGCGGAAGGCAATCACAAGCGCCGCGCCTGGAGGCGCTACAGTCTCGCGCATGCTCACGGGTCGCTCCGCCCTCGAAACGACCGACTGGTCCCGCCTGCTCCACGCCCATGGTCGCGCCACGGACGCGCCCGGGCACCTGCGCGCGGCGGACGTGCCCCTCCGGGACAGCGCGAGAGGGAGATGCGGCCGGCCTACAGCCCTACCTGGAACAGGAGGATGAGCCGCGAGAAGGAGTCCGTGCCCTCCCACAGCGCCGGATAGTGGTCCCAGCTGAGCGCGGCCCCCAGCGGACCGAAGTGCAGGTCCGCGAGCAGCCGCAGTCCCGGCCTGGCTTCGGGGAGCACCTGCACCGGCACACCCAGGCCGAGCCCGAGGCTCGGGATGATGACGACCTGGGGCGTCGCATACTGCGTGAGCGGCGTGAGGACGAGCTGCTCTCGGAAGTCCGTCTCCACCGAGAGCGAATGCAGGAAGGACTCGGGCGCGGCGAGCTGGTAGCCGAGCCGCGCCATGAAGCGGGAACCGCCCCCGAGCCGCGCGCCCAGGCCCAACTGCACACCGCCCGGAATCCACCACGGCTGGGGCTTCGTCAGCGTGACGTTGAGCCACTCGGGCGCGCTCTCCGCCGTGAGGCTCCGCTCCGCCACCACCTGCTCGCCCTCATGCCGAAGCCGCCAGCCCGTGGCCACCGGCAGCGTGCGCGCGGATGCATCCGGGCTGCTGCCCACCTCCCACGCGGAAGGGACACGCACCGTGACGTGGAGCGTGGGGTTGCCCGCCCAGGTCCGGATGGGCCCCAGCAGATAGTCGATGTCCCAGTGCGTGGCCCGCGCCGGTCCGGGGGACAGCAGTGCGTGGCGCGACTGGACCGCGGGCCACACGTACCCCGAGGGCAGGAAGCGCCGCTCGAGCTGCATCACGCCGCGCACCCACAGCTCCCCTTCCCGCCCGGGCGGAAGCGTGAGGGTGAAGCCAAAGCGCTCCACCGGGGAATGCGCGGGCCTTCCGAACGCATCCTCCGGTGTGGGGCCCATCGCTGCCCCCTGCCCCTCTGTCACCGGGAGAGGCTCCTCGTCGAATCGCACGCGGACCTCGCGCGTCCGGAGTCCCAGGAAGGCGGCATCGATGACCTCCGCCTCGGAGGTCCCGTTGCGCAGCCGGTAACGCGCCTCGAAGCGACAGACCGCCTCCTGCTCCGCCTCCGCGCAATCGAAGTCCAGCTTCTCGCTGAGCACCTCCGTGCGCGTGCGCGCGGTCCCCGGGGACAGGGTGAAGGTCGCCGGCGTCCGCCTGGATGCGGCCACGTTGGCGGCGGCGGGCAATGCAGCGAGGAGACACACGAGGAACGCAAGGCGGACCGCCATGTCCGCCATTGTCGCTCAACGAATGCCGTAGGGGACGAAGAACGAGCCCCAGATGAAAGCGGGCTGAAGCGCCAGATGAGCTCCAGCCCGTTTCATCATTGTCCCGGGTTGCCAGGGTGGCCGCGAGCCGTTCGCCCTGCCCCGGCTTCCCCAGGTCGAAGACGAACGCGTCTTCTCCTTCGCCAGGGGAAGGTCCGCTGGATGGAACCATCAGGCTCACGCGTCCACCTACTCACCCGCTTGCCACCCTGACAGACGAATTGTCCGCGCACCTGCTGCTCGATGGGCCGAGAGACTCATTTCGTAGATGAAATGGTTTGGCTGCCCTTCATGGCCACGCCGCCACCGCGAGGACCGTCAGCGCACATTCACGCCCCACACATTGCATCTGCCCAACCCACGCGGGGATGACGAGCCGTGGTGTGTATGGGTGATGCATTACCCATGAGTGTGGGGTGCCACCCGGGTGTTGCCGCGCGGACTTGAAGTCTCCCATTGTCGGTGACAAGGATGCGCGTCGCCGCTCCGTGAGGGATGGAAAGGCTTCCACCTTCGCGTGAGCTGGCGATCACGCCCGAACATGACAAGGACCTTCTTGCCATGGCAGGGCTTCGCTCCAAGGGGGGCAATCCATGACGCGTTCCTTCGCATCCACCTTCCCATCCATCGTGTTGCTGCTCGCCAGCACGGCTTGCGGTCCCGGCCCGTACTACGACCAGGAGCCGACGGGGCCCTCCCCCGCGGTCGAGGTGGCCACCGAGCGCCAGGCCCTCGCCAGTTGGAGCTCCGCCGCGCCGATGTCCACGGCCCGATTCGACCACAGCGCCACCGTCCTGCCGTCGGGCAAGGTGCTGGTGGCGGGCGGCGACCCTGGCACGACCACCTACCTTTCCAGCGCGGCGCTCTATAACCCGGCAACCAACACCTGGGCCGCCACGGGGAGCATGACGCAGGCCCGCTCGGCCCACGTCGCCGTCCTGCTGTCGTCGGGCAAGGTGCTCGTCATCGGCGGCACCTTCGGCAGCACCACCACCGCGGAGCTGTACGACCCGGCCACGGGGACGTGGACCGCCACCGGCAGCCTCTCCACGCTCCGCACCAACTTCTCCGCGACCCTGCTGTCCTCGGGACAGGTCCTCGTCACGGGCGGCCGTGGCACTGGGGGCGTCTACCTGACCAGCTGCGAGCTGTACGACCCGGCCACCGGCACCTGGTCCGCCACGGGCAGCCTCGCCGAGGGCCGCATGGACCACTCCGCCTTGCGGCTCGGCAACGGGCAGGTGCTCGTCAGCGGCGGCCTCTACATGATCTTCACCTCCCTGTACCGGATCGACAGCGCGGAGCTGTACGACCCCGCCACCGGCACCTGGTCCACGACAGGAAGCCTCGCCACGGGCCGCAGCGAGCACCTGTCGCTCCTGCTGCCCTCCGGCGATGCGCTGATCGTGGGAGGGGTGGCCGGCAACGGCAGGCTCCCCGGTCACTACTCGGTCTCCGCGGCCGAGTCGTTCAGCGCGGGCACCATGTCGTCCGCGGGCACGATGAGCAGCCCGCGCCACGGCCACGCCGCCGCCGCACTGCCTTCGGGCGCCGTCCTGGTGGCGGGGGGCCTGAACAAGATTGGCAGCACCACCACGACGCAATTCCTGTCCAGCGCGAGCCTGTACGACCCGGCCACCGGCACCTGGAGCGCCACGACCAGCATGCTGGCGGTGCGCAACCACTTCACGCTCAGCCCCCTGCCGTCGGGCAAGGTGCTGGCGGTGGGCGGAACCAACAGCTCGGGCCTGGGGCTCGCATCCACGGAGCTCTACACCCCGTGACCTGAGTGCCCCGGGGCCCCGCTCGCATGCGGGAGCCCCGAGGCGCGGGTGTCTACTTCTTGAGCTTGAGCCCTTTTGATGGAGGGCAGCCTGGGCTTCCGTCAGCCAATGACTGAGCAAGAAATCCGTGCAACCCGAGCGGTTCCTTGACGCTGATAGGAATTCAAGCCTTCATGGCCTTCCACCCATCCTGCATTGAGGAACGGCTCACCCCATGAAGAAATCCAAGACATTTGTGCGTGCCACGCTTGTAATGGCTCTCGTCTGCGGCGGCTGCGGGCCGGCACCGGAGGGAACGGAAAGCGACACACTCTCCAATACCTCCGGACGGGCTGTCACGTTCGAGGAGTTTCGCGGCACCGTCCACCAGGACTCGCGCGGCCGGTACATCTACGACGGGGACATGGTGGCGCATGACCTGACGGAGCTGAGGCAGGCCTGGGAGCGGATGCATCCTCAGAACGGAGCCCTCACCGTCAACCAGTACAATGCGGCGCTGGACGCAATCTGGAGAAACGGCGAGCAGCTCTATCTCACCTATTGCGTCAGCGACTCTTTCGGAGGCAACAAGCAGGCCGTCGTCAACGCCATGAGCACCGCTGGCGCCGCCTGGGGCGCGAAGGCTCGCATCAACTTCGTCTATGTTCCCGCGCAGGACACCAACTGCACCAACGCGAACGGGAGCGTCGTCTTCAACGTCAGCCCCATGTCGGGAGGCGCGGCCCTTGCGACCGCCTTCTTTCCCGGAACCGCGCGACCGCTACGCACGCTCGATCTCGATGCCTCCGCGTTCAACCTCCAGGGCTGGGCGACGCTGGCGGGCATCCTGACGCACGAGCTGGGTCATACGCTCGGCTTCCGTCACGAGTTCCTCCAGTCCGGCATGTGCTACGCCGGCATGGAGCCCGGGGGCTGGCGAGGCGTCACGCCCTATGACGCGGGCTCCATCATGAACTACCCCTATCCGGAGTGCGGCGGCTTCAACTCCACGGGCCCGTCCACCACCGACCACGAGGGGGCCACCCAGCTCTACGGCAGCCGCGTCTGGGTCAACGCGAGCGCTCCGACAGGGTGCGGCCAGATTCTCGGTGGCAAGGGCCTCGACCGGGATCAACTTCTCTGGTCGTGCGATGGCCGTTTCTATCTCCACCACTCGCCGTTCGGCATCCTTCAGCTCGTCAAGTACACCCCGGGCCCTGGCGGAGCCACCGTCCAGACGCTCTGGACGTCTGGCACCTCGGGGCAGCCGGGCTACGGCACGTACATGCAGACCGACGGCAACCTCGTCATCTACTCGGGTCTCGGGAGGGCCATCTGGCATTCCGGGACCTATGGGAACCCGGGCTCCGCGCTGGCGCTCCAGAACGACGGCAACCTGGTCATCTATTCGCCGCAGGGACAGGTGCTGTGGACCAGCGGCACCGGGGGCCACTGACCTGACGGGCTGACAGCCTGGACTACGGCGCCGCCATCGGCCCCAGGGCGTGAGCGCACGCGCAACGCTCGGTGGATGAAGCACAGCGGCCCTCCCTGAACGTTGGGGCGGGCCGCTTTGGCGGAACGAGAGGTGTCAACCCGACGTCAGCAAACGCCGTCGCGGGACTCGCAGTAGCTGAAGCGAATGGAAGGAGAGCCGGGGGTGCGGCATTCGCTGCCGTCGCAGCAATACATGACGCCCCAGGAAGCATGCTTCGAGTCCGCGCTGGATGAGGCACACTGCGCCTCGCACGTGGCAGCGGGACCGGTGCACGTGGTGCCGTTGGCGCACGAAATGTACACATCTCCGCCGGACGTGCCCCCACAGCCCACCAGCATCCCTGCTGCCATCACGCGGAAGCGGGAGAGTCGGTTGCCCGGCCCCCAGTGGCGTGACGCTGGCAATCCAGCCAGGGCGCCTTGCTCATCCCGAAAATGAAGACGGGCTGGAGACCTTTCGGCCTCCAGACAGCTTCGTCGTTTGGTCGGGGAGACAGAATTTGAACCCGTGGACACGGGGTGTCCTAAACCCGCGACGGTGCACGTCTTTCGCTAAACCATGAGTAAACCCAGGCGCTTCGCATCCATGGGGCTGTCCTCCCCCGTCCCGCCTGTCGCCTGTAGGCCCCGCAGTCTTGGAGACATTTCCGGAGACGGCACCAGGGGCCACGGTACTCCAGCGGTGCGCTGCGAGAGTCGCAAGGACGAATTGCTCGTTGCCTTTTCTTGCAAGGCGGTGCGCTCCATTCTGGAGCACCTGGGGCTGCCCACGCGGCCTGCGAAGCTGGTCCCGACGCAAGGGCCACCCCAGCTGGCGTGGTGTTGAGCCACAAGCAGTCGCGCTGCCCCAGAAGCCTATGCCCCTGCTGCCCTTGCTGGATGGGCCGCCTGGGCCGACGTGAGCCCAGAGGGGACTGCACGACCTCCTCGCCGCATTGGCGCACAGCCTGAGGCCCCGTCAGCCGCCTTCTTCGGCTCCCCGGCTCCAGCCCTCTCCCTTAACAGGGCTCCCGTCCCTCCTATACGGCCCACCCGCGCGGGCGAACAGACGACAAACATGTAATTTTCAAGAATTACACGAATAACCATTTTCAAAGCAACTCATTCACGGGACGCGAGAAAACCCTGTCGACACATCCTCCCCCGCTGTTTCCCCCTCCCCTGGAGCGAGATGCGAAAACAATTCCTGACACTCACAGTGATGACGCTTGCGGCCACCAGTGCCCTGGCGGCGGACCGCCTGAATCCGGCGGATCTGCGCCGTGTCACCAAGGCGCGTGAGTCCCTGGTCCCCGCCGTCGCGAAGGAGTTCGGCCCCAAGGCCCGGTTCATCCACCTCTTCGGCCAGGGCCAGGGAATGCTGGCGGGCGTCGTCGCGGAGATTCCCGCGGAGCCGCTGGGCACGGACGAACTGCCCCTGCTGGCCATCGTCCGGTACGACGAATCCACCGGCGCGGTGCGCATGGTGGCCCGCGAGTTCAAGTACCGCGAAGCCCGCTCGGTGGGAACGGACGTGGCGCTGCTGGAAGGTGATGGCACCCTGCGCATGCGCGACGCCCATGGCCAGGACCGGCTGCTCGCGCGGGGCGTGGGCGGGGACCTGTTCCCCACGGCGAAGGGAGACGCGCTGGTGGCCACGCTGCTGATGAACAGCGAGGGGCCGCATGAAACCGCCGTGGGCCTCATCGACCTCCAGGGCCGCGTGAAGGTCCTGGCGGATGGCCCCGGCGTGGACGCGACGCCCAGCATCTCCCCCGATGGCAAGACCGTGGTGTTCGTGTCCGGCCGGACCAGCGTGGCGTCGTTCTACGTGACGAACGTGGAGGGCGCGCCGGCCCGGCAGCTCACCAACGTCGGCCTGGAGAACTGGATGCTGTTCGGAGGCCCGCCCAAGGAGTTCGTGCCCCCGCCCGTCTCCACCCACCACATGGAGTGGCTGAACGAGGACGTGCTTCGCTACAACGCCGGCGGCGGTGCGTTCTGGAAGCTCAATGTGCGCACCGGCCACGCGGCTCCGGATGTGGGAGGTGAGCCGTGAAGTCCCTGACCCTCGCGCTGGCCTTCGCGCTGCTGGCCTTCCCTGCGGTGTCCTCCGCCCAGACGATGTTCCGCTTCCCCGCCTCACAGCTCGCGGACCAGTGCGGCAACGGCGGCTGCGTGGTGAGCGCATACAAGGACTACGGCGGCCGGGACTACGCCTGTGGCGGCGTGCGCTACAGCGGCCACACGGGCATCGACTACGCGCTGGTCGGCGGGTTCAGCAAGATGGACTACGGCGTCTGGGCCATGAACGCCGCCCGGGGCTACGTCGAGGCGTCCGTGGATGGCTATTTCGACCGGTGCAACTACTGGGACCAGGCCAACCCCTACGCCGCCTGCGGCCTCTACACGGCCAACTACATCATCATGCGACACCCGGACAACACGCAGACCAAATACTGGCACCTGAAGGCATACACCCAGCAGTTCGCACGGGGCACGACCCTCGCCTGCGGAAACTGGATCGCCCGGGTGGGCTCGTCCGGCGCCTCCACCGGCCCGCACCTGCACTTCGAATACTGGGTCCCCGGCTACGGCACGGATGACCCGTACGCGGGCTCCTGCGGAACGCCCTACACGCGGTGGACCGCGCAGGGCGCCTACCGCGGCCTCCCCGGCATCACCTGCCAGTAACCCGCCACCGCCATCCCCTGGGAAAGCCTTCCCGGGTCCAGTGGGTATACACTGTATACCCGCTGGACCCGACAGGAGGAACACCGCATGGGCGACCGATGGCTGCTGCGTGGGGCTGAGATCATCACCTGCGACCCCGAACAGGCGGACCTGCCGCGAGGTGACGTCCTGGTGGAGGACGGGCGCATCGTCGCGATGGGTCCCCAGTTGCACGCCGGGGACTGTCGCGTCGTCGACCTGCGCGGGAAGCTGCTCCTGCCCGGCCTCATCGATGCGCACCGGCACACGTGGCAGACGCCGCTGCGCGCCCTGGGTGCGGACTGGACGGTGATGGACTACCTGGCGGCGGTGCGCGTGAAGCTGTCGCCCGCGTTCCAGCCGGAGGACGTGCATGCCGCCAACCTGGCCGGGGCGCTGGAGGCCCTGGACGCGGGCATCACCACGCTCGTGGACTATTCGCACTGCGTGGAGTCCCCCGCGCACGCGGACGCCGCGCTCACTGCGCTGGAGGACTCCGGCATCCGGGCCCTCTTCGCCTACGGCTACGCGGCGGGTCCCCAGGAGAGCGCCGCGCTGCCGACCCCCGCGAGCCGGAGACAGGACGCCCGACGCCTGCGCTCCACCCGGCTGGCCTCCGACAGCGGGCTTGTCCGCATGGGCGTCGCGCTGACGGAGATGCAGGTTCCCTGGGAGCAGAGCCGGGCGGAGCTCCTCTCCGCACGCGAGCTGGGCGTCCCCATCACCGCCCACTGCTCCGCGTGGCCCGTGTCGGGCCCGAGCGAAGTGCGGCGGATGGCGGACGAAGGCCTGCTCGGTCCGGACGTGCTCTTCGTCCACTGCACGTGGAGCTCTGACGAGGACCTGCGGCGCATCGCCGACAGCGGCGGTGCCGTCGCGGTGACGCCGGAGACGGAGCTTCAGATGGGCATGGGCTTCCCCGTCACCGGACGCGCGCTGCGCGCGGGGGTCCGGACGACGCTCGGCTGCGACGTCGTCTCCAGCAACGGCGGGGACCTGTTCACCGCGATGCGGCTGGCCCTCCAGGTGGAGCGGGCCCGAGCCCATGAGAAGGACGGGCTGTCCAAGGTCCTCGCGCTCAAGGCCGCTCGCATGCTGCCGATGGTGACGCTCGACGCCGCGGAGGCCCTGGGGCTGGGACGCGTGACGGGCTCGCTGCGGCCGGGCAAGGACGCGGACCTCATCGTCCTCGCCGCCGATGCACTGAACCTGACGCCGCTCAACCGTCCCCGCGACGCGGTGGTGCTCCAGGCGCATGCGGGCAACGTCGAATCAGTGATGGTGCGCGGACGGTGGGCGAAGTTCCAGGGCGCCCTGGTGGGCGTGGACCTGGCCACGGTCCGGCGCCGGGTCATCGAAGCCCGCGACGCGGTGCTCGCCCGGGTGGGAGGACCGGACGCACTCCTGGGCGGACGGGAGGACCTCTCCGCGCACTGGGACATGGGAGGCGCTGGAGGCACGAAGGACGCGTGACGTGACGCCCACTCAGCGCTGGTGACGGCGGGGGCGCTTCCGCGCGGGGACCCGCCGTGCGTCGATGCGCCGCTGGATGCCCTCCAGCATGAAGCCGAGGCTCTGCTCGAACTCCCGCTCCACGTCGGTGGCCCGCATGTGCGGCACGCTGTGAGCAAGCCCCGGGTAGTCCCTGGCGGGAAGCGCCTGGGCCGCCGCGAAGAACCGCTCGAACGGCGGCGGCGTCCCCGGTGGCCCCACGTCCCACGGCTCTTGCCGGCGGATGGCTCCGGCCAGCCAGGAGAAGAACGTGTTGTGCAGCGCCCCCGCCTCCTTCCACGGGATGCCGGCGGCGTGAAGTCCGCTCACGGTCCGGTCGAGGATGACGAGCGCCGTGTGGACGACAGGACCTTGCTCCAGCAGGAATTCCATCAGCCCCGGATGCGCCAGCCCCAAGGTACGCAGACGGCCCGCGAGCAGCCGGAGCCACGCCACCGGATCCTGTTGCTCCGAGGGCAACACCAGGGTCTGGAGGATGGTCTCGGCGCACAGAAGCACGAGTGCATCCCGGTTCGCGACATGCTTGTATATCGCCATGGGCGTGACCCGGAGCCGTTCGGCCAGCGTCCGCATGGAGAGCTGTCGCAACCCCTGTTCCCGGACGAGCGCGACGGCGGTCTGAACCACGGTGTCTCGCGACAGCTGAGGCCGACGCCTACGTACTCCTCGATGACTGCCCACGCCGAAGGTCATGCGCTGGAGCATATCCCGTCCGTCAGAAGCGACGGTGATTCACAAACAATTTCAACGCCCTCCCCAAGCCTGTATCCAGGCAATTTCCGCGGATACTGAATCAACCCGACTTCACTTCAAGTGCGTCAGGCTTTGTGCCAGAACGTGGCTTGTCGCGCCCGGGATGCGTGGGCCATGCAGGCCCCGTCCGAGGAGTGGGCGGACGCAAGAGGGAAAACATGTTCACTGAAAACACGCATCGCTCAAGGGGGGCGCTGCTCGTGACGCTCGGGCTTGGCGCATGGGTTGGCTGCGGAAGCGCGCCGGAGGCGTCCATGCCTTCCGAGCAGACACCGCCGGGAGCGCTGCGGCACAGCGAGGCCGAACTCTACGTGGCGTCCTCCACCCTCTGGTGGCCGCTGACCATCCCCGTGTGTTGGGAGAACCCGGCCGCCGGCAACGCCACCCAGCGGCAGTGGGTGCGCGACGCGGTGACGCGCACGTGGGAGGCGAACTCGAGCGTGCGCTTCTCCGGCTGGGGGACGTGTCCGTCTTCATCCAACGGCGTCCGCATCAACATCAGCGACGTGGGCCCGCACGTGAAGGCGCTGGGCAACAGCCTCAACGGCAGGGCCCAGGGCATGGTGCTGAACTTCACGTTCGCCAACTGGAGCCCGTCGTGCGCCAGCAGTCTCAAGTACTGCATCGACGCCATCGCGGTGCATGAGTTCGGCCACGCGCTGGGCTACGCCCACGAGCAGAACCGTCCGGACCGGCCCTCCACCTGCACCGAGCCCGCGCAGGGCTCCTCGGGTGACTGGCTCATCGGGCCGTGGGACCTGGCCTCCGTGATGAACTACTGCAACCCGGCCTGGAACGGGGATGGCAACCTGAGCGCCACGGACATCCAGGGCGCGAAGATCACCTACGGCATCCCCTGGCAGTCGCTGGGCGGTGGTTTGTCTTCCGGCCCGGCGGCTGCGTCCTGGGGCGCGAACCGGCTGGACGTGTTCGTCCGGGGCCTGGACAACCAGCTCTACCACCAGGCCTGGGCGGGCGCGGGCTGGAGCGGCTGGGGCCTCCACACGGGCGTCATCACCTCCGACCCGGCGGCGGTGAGCTGGGGCTCCAACCGCATCGACGTGTTCGCGCGCGGCACGGACAACTCCATGCTCCACAAGGCGTGGGATGGCTCCTCCTGGAGCGCTTGGTATTCGCAGGGTGGCGGCTTCAACTCCGGCCCGGCCGTGGCGTCCTGGGGCGCGAACCGGCTGGACGTGTTCGGCCAGGGCCTGGACAACCAGCTCTACCACCAGGCATGGACGGGCTCGGGCTGGACGTCGTGGGCGGTGATTCCGGGCGTCGTGACGTCGGATCCGGCCGCGGTGAGCTGGGGACCCAACCGCATTGACCTGTTCGCCAAGGGCTCTGACAACAGCTTCCTCCACAAGTACTGGAATGGCACCGCCTGGAGCGCCTGGGGCTCGCTGGGCGGCAGCTTCACCTCCGCTCCGGCGGCGGTTTCTCGCGGCGTGAACCAGTTGGAGGTGTTCGGCCGGGGCACGGACAACAGCCTCTGGGTCAACACGTGGACGGGTTCCAGTTGGACTGGCTGGAGCTGGCTCGGCGGTGAGATGACCTCCGCGCCCGATGTCGCGAGCTGGGGTCCCGGCCGGATGGATGTCTTCTATCGCGGCACGGACAACACCCTGCGGCACTCCTGGTACGTCAACGGCTGGTAGCTCCCCGCCGTCGCCAGAGCCCGTGGGCCCTCGTGGGCTCCGGGCTCAGGCCCTCGCCCTCAACAGAGCTCCCATCCCTCCTCTACGCTTGTCAAGAATCACAGACATTCCGTATCAGCTTCATACCCCAGGTGTCCGGGCTGTTCCCCAGGTCATCGGTGGACCCTACCTGCGGAGTGGACCCGCACAACCCGTGAACACCAGTAGTGGTGCCCCCCAAGCTATCGACTACAATTCCGCCTGAAATCAGCTGCGCGGATTCAATGCCCGTCGGCTGTCAGGGGTGCGTGATGAGCACGGTCTTCATCTGGAACAACAACGAAGTCACATTCGGGAGGAGCTACCCCGGGCACGCGTCCCTGAACATCGACGGCACCTGGCCGCAAACGTATGCGACCAATCACGAGCACCGACACGTGAGTTGGTTCCCCGGCAATAACCAGTCGCACTCGGGCCATGATCAGGCCGATCCCAAGCTCAACGTCCTGCAAGACCTCGTCGCCGAGGGCTACGCGCCGGACCACATCATCCGCATTCCGTCGAACGGGATCCAGGAGCCGGCGATGCGCGCCGCGTGGGACGAGATCCGCAACAAGGCGGTCGTTTGGGGCAACGTCGCCATTAACGGAGCGAACGTGGCGTACCGCCAGAACAACTCCGGTGCGAGCTATCGCTTCCTCGTCAAGAATTGCAGCGTGATCGTCCAGCGCGTGCTGAAGGCGGCGAACTTCAGGTCCAGCAACTGGGACTTCGTGCGCATGCACTCCGCGATCTGGACGCCGCTCAACGTCAAGCGCATGGCGCTCTGCTTCACCGGCGCGCACACGATCACCTGGGCGCACTTCGTTGGCGAGCTGCGGATCGCGAACACGCTCACGCAGCTCGAGCACGATACGCTCGTCAACTTCCAGCGCCGGCACGACCGCCATGGGAGCTCGGGGGCGCCGGCTCGGAACCAGTCCAATCACCCCACGTTCGTACGGCCTCACTGGTGGGGAAACCACCAGAGCGCGGCCGGCAACGCGGCCATCGTGAATTACATCCAGCATATCGGAGACAACCCGCGCGCCGGCGGGCACTGACGCGGCATGCGAAGCGGGCCCCGGCGCAGGGGTCACTCCAGCTGACATGGTGGCGCGCCCCGGCATCCGCAAATATCGTCGCGGGACTCGCAGTAGATGACTCAAGAAGCGTGCTTCGAGTCCTCGATGGTGCCCTCCAGGTTTCGGCGGGCCTCCTCCAGCTTCCTCAACTCCGCGTCCTCCTATCCATCCTTGGAGACATTGGAGCAGGCGGAGGAGCGCGGGTGGGAATACCCGTGGAGGCAGATGCACCGGGACGTCTCTGTTCTTTCAGCATCCGGTGCAGTAGCGGCTAATGACAGAGCCCCGTTCCACCTGGAGTCGGAGGCTCTGATGATCAGCATCTTCAAAGATAGCGTCGGCAGACTCCGCAATGGCTGGTGGATCCTCATCTTCTTTTTCACCCTGGGTGCCCTGGTCGTACCAGCGACTGTTTACGCTTCCTCATTGGGAGACTCCGTCAGCCCATCCCTCCAGGCGTCATTGGCAGTCATCGCCACCTGATCCTGGCTCTGGCCGCGGCGCTGATGTGGCGCAGATGTGCGCCCCCATCCGATGCGGAAAGGGCCGAAGTCGGAGGCCTCGGGGTCCCCCAAAAAAGAAAACGGGCTGGGAACTCTCGCGCAGGGGTGGCCACGGGCACATGATGTTCCCTGGAGGTCACACGTGAGGCGCAGGTGGCGACAAAGGGCGTTCGTGCAGGTGGTGATGGCGGTGCTGGCGGCAGGTTGCGGCGCATCGAATGGTTCAAAGCCCCCGGATGAGCCTCCCCGCGACTGCGTTCCCTCCGGCGGTGCCACGGGCGCCCCCGGAACCATCGAGGAGGCGGTGGCGCTCATCAACTCCCTGCCCCGCCCCACTTCCGTGGCCTGCCTCGTGGAGAGTCTGGACCGGCCCCTGCGGCTGAGTGCCACGGAGAGCGACTTCAGCGCGCAACCCGCGCATGGCCGGCGCAGCCCTCGCATCTTCCTGTTTTCGGGCCCCCTTATCCTCTCGGTCGTCCCCGACGGCCCGGGAGCGGAGGTCGTCGAGTTCAGCCAGCTCGACGCCTCCGGCCGCTCCATCAAGGGAGAACTGGCCTTCCCCATCGAAGCCGAGGTGCCCCCCGAGGCGCCCTACACGAAGGTCATGTTCCAGTCCGACCTCACCGTCTGCGCGTTCTGTCACGCGGACGAGAAGCCCGCTTATCGCGTGGGTAACGCGTGGGCCTACTCCTCCCAGGCGCTTCGCCCGGTGAGCTCCTCGCTCGTCCCGCTCGAAGAGCTCCGGCGGGAAGCCTCCACCTGCGACGCCTCCGTCGAACCCGAGCGCTGCCGACTCCTTCAGGAACTCTTCGAGCACGGCATGCCACGCGCTCACGCCTTTCCCTCGTCACTCCCGACCTTCCCCTGATTCATGCCCCAAAAGCAGCCCGGTGCGCCTTCCTGGAAGGCTTCTCCCTGCATTCCAATACGCACCCCCATGCCAACGACAGGCAGGGGCTGGAGCGGCTGTGCCGCCATGGGGCGCGTGGCGCGCTGGCGCTGGAGCGACTGTCGCGGATGGAGGATGGCCGCCTCGCGTACCGGATGAAGCATCCGCTGCCCGACGGCACTACGCGCCTCTTCTTCACCGGGCTGGAGCTCCTCCGTCGTCTGGCGTCGCTGGTGCCTCCGCCTCGGACAAACCTCACAAGGTTCCACGGCATCTTCGCTCCAGGCGCGAAAGTGCGGCCATTTCTGCTCCCTCAAGCGGGGGCGGAGCCGGGGCTGGAGGAGGAGAGCCCGGCCCAGGCTGCGACGGTGGAGTCGACGATGGAGCGCACGCCGCGATTGGATTGGGCGGGACTGCTGCGCCGGACGTTCGCGCTGGATGTCTTCGCCTGCTCTCGGTGTGGAGGCCGTAGGAGGGTGCTGGCATACCTGACGGCCCCCGGTGGGGGGCGCGCCATTCTGGAACACCTGGCATTGCCCTCGCGGCCTGCGAAGCTGGCCCTGGCACAGGGTCCACCCCAGAGCGTGTGGTGTTGAGCTCAAGCACCCACAGTGACCTGGAAGCCCACGCCCTTGCGGCCTGCCGCCTGGCTGGGCCGCTTGGGCCGGCATGTGCCCCGAGGGGCGGTACGGCCTCTGCTCCGGCCCGGCGCACAGCCCGCGCGTCACCCTCCAGCCGCCCTTCTTGACCCCTCTTCACCAGCCCGCCGCCCTCAACAGGGCTCCTATCCATCCTATACTTCCACACCGCCCGCCATGCTCCAGCCGCAAAGCAAGACGCCAGCCCAGGTGGAGCAAAGACTTCTCAACACGTCTTTCATCGAAGAATCCCCCACTTCGAGTGGAGTTGGATTCCTATCATACGAATGTCTCGACAAAGAACTCCTGGTCCGACCATTTGGAATTCAACTAAAATTCATTCTGGCATTTCGCATGAAATGGCAGGGGATTAGAGCACCTCGGCAGGAGATGAAGCCGTGTCCCTGGCGAACATTTAGAGGGTTACGATTGCCAAGATGCTCGCCGCCGCTGGAGGTCGCTGATGGAGCCGTCCCCCGAAGAGTTCATGCGCGAGGCCATCGCCCTGGCCCGCACCAACATCGAGTCTGGTGGCCGTCCATTCGGGGCCGTGCTCGTGCGCGACGGTCGGGTGATCACGCGCGCGGTCAACGAGGTCAATCAAACGAAGGATCCCACCGCCCACGCCGAGCTTCTGGCCATTCGCAATGCGAGCAAGAGCCTCGGTAGCGCCAGCCTGAGCGGCTGCATCATCTACGCCAGCGGGCATCCCTGTCCGATGTGTCTGGCCGCCATGCACCTGTGCGGTATCCAGGGCGCCTATTTCGCTTACTCCAACGAGGAGGGCGAAGCCTTCGGCCTCTCCACGGCGCAGATCTACGCGCAGTTGGCCCGCGGGCCCCAAGCCCAGTCCCTCCCCTTGCGGCCTCTACGCCCGGCGGACGAGCGTGGACTGTACGACGAGTGGAAGCGCCATCGGGAGTGACTGGCGGGAGCATCGCTCGGGCGGCCCCGTCAGCGGCCCTTCGGTGGAACCGGAGGCACGGCCACTCCCGCCTTCTTCGCGGGCGCGCCGATGCCCTGGACGAACGCCTGCACCGCCTGGATCTGCTGCTGCGTGAAGATGAACCGCGAGTCTCCCTTGTCCATCTCCTTGGAGCCGCCCGAGATGGCGCGCGTCAGGTAGGGGTACTCGCTGAGGAGCCCCTTCACCGCGA
This sequence comes from Corallococcus sp. AB011P, assembly GCF_003611605.1. NCBI lineage: Bacteria > Pseudomonadati > Myxococcota > Myxococcia > Myxococcales > Myxococcaceae > Corallococcus > Corallococcus sp. AB011P. The sequence continues at coordinate 899,970 of NZ_RAVX01000001.1, read as the reverse complement.
GGATGACCTGGCGGTCCAGCACGTTGCCCAGGCCTTCCAGCCGGCTTCGGGACTGGCAGGGCTTGCCCGCGTTGACGTCCGCCTTCAGCGTGGCGGCCATGCGGGTCAGCTCCTTGGACTTCCGCACGTCGCGCAGGCCCTCCCCCATCCGGGCCAGCGTCTCCTGGAGGGTGCGCGCCGTGAACATCTGCACGTCGCGGTGCAGGAGGCTCCAGCCCACCTGGAACAGCTTCACCAGTTCCTGGCGCTCCAGCAGGCCCGCGGCGTCGTCGACGGTGGGGACGCCGGGCCGGTCGCCAGCGGCGTCGCGCAACAGCCGCTCCATGCCCAGGTTGCAGACCGCCACCGCCGCGTCCGCCGCCTCCAACGGACGGAACGCCCGGCCCGCGTAGACGCACCCGGAGATGAGGACGTTGGCCAGGTAGCCGAGCTCCCGCAGCCGGTCCATGTAGGCCTTGGGCTCGCGGTCGCGCACGGCGAGGACGGCCAGCTTGAACAGCGGCTCGGAGTGCGCCGCCCGCGGCTCCCCGGCGGCGAGGAGCGGGGGCTGCGCCGGCGCCTCCAGCACCTCCGCCTCGCGCAACTCCTGGAGGAACTTCTCCACCTTCCGCGATGGCGCGCCCCGCGGCAGGGCCTGCGCGGGCCCCTTCTTCGCGGACTCCCTGGCGGCGCGATCCAGTGACTTGAAGTAGGACTGGGTGATGGGGTCCGCGTCGCGTGAGGCGATGAGTTCCTCCGTGGGGGTGACGCGCGCGAGGTTGAGGAAGCTGGCCGCCGACGAGGGCGCCACGTAGCCCTCCGCCTCGCGCCGGTCCTCGCGGTCCGCCGCGACGTCCGACTCCAGCATCTCCTCGCTGTTGAGGACGTTGTAGAGGCCGCCGTTGTCGTCGATGTACTCCGTGGAGATGTAGCAGCAGCGGTCCAGCATCCGCATCAGGAAGTCATGGTGGTTCTTGTCCAGTTCCACCAGGACCGCGATGAGCGAATCCCAGCCCTGATGGTCCCTGGTGATGATCTGGTATTCGGAGAACTCCTCATACAGACAGCTCTCGAGCGCCTTGTCCGTCAGGCCATCGTCGTCCGAACGGCTGCTTCCAGATATCCGCTCGGCCAGCGCGTCGATGTTGATGACCAGCACATGCTTGCAGACGGCCAGGGTGACCAGGTCCTCGTCCAGCTCCGCCAGCTTCCGCGCCGCGAACTCCGCCCCCGCCTCCATCATCACCTGGAGCCAGAGACCGAAGCGCTCCGCGTCGAAGGTCGGGTCCTTGCCAGGCTTCGCGCTTCGCCAGAGGTCCTCGTCGAAAATCTTCTTGAGCTGCTCGGTCGTCGCCAGCGCGACGATCTCCCCGGAGTCCTCCAGGCCGATGTGGTCGATGAGCTTGGAGAGCACGGGGGCTTCCAACCCCTGCACGATGCCGACCAGCTCTGGCTCCTCCAGGATGCGCGTCAGGAATTGCCGCGAACGGCTGTTCGAAGAGGCCGACAAGGCTTTCGTCATGACATCTCCCCAGGCAATGCGCCTGCATCACGGAGCTTCGCCAGACGAATCCTAGAACGATCCAGTCAAGGACCCCCATCTTTCCTTGGCGTTCTGTCGCCCCCCAGGAGCCGTTTCCACCAGGCCTGCCTCCCCGGTTTCAGGAAGCAGGCCTGCTTCTGGGTTACAGCGCGTAGCGCACGCGGAAGCCGTGGATCAGCACACTGTCGTTGATGGCCGACTTGACCGCGAAGCCGAAGTTCACGCGCGTGGGCAACCGGATCTTCTTCCGGGCGTACTCCGGCGTCTCGGGTGACGCGTTGTGGGCCGTGCCCGCCAACGTGACCTGCACCCCGCTCAAGCCCAGCGCGGAGTGACAGCGCCGGTCAGCGCAAGGCCAGGCGACAATGCACGTCTTCCTGGGGAAGCGATCCGTTCTCCAGGAAGGCGTTGAACACGTCGTCTACGCAGGAAGTGCCCTGGCCGTAGGCATAGTGTCCTCCGGCCTCGACGCCGACCCACGCCGCGCGGGAGCCCAAGGCCTTGCGCATGCCCAGCCCGGACTCCCACGGCGTCGCGTTGTCGCGGCGATTCTGCAGGAGGAGGATGTTCCGGGGGCCCTGGTCGGAGACCGGGACGGGCGGCTCCATCGGGGTCATCCAGAACGCGCAGGGCCAGATGTTCGCTGGCATTCCGGCGGTGAGCGGATGGGCGGCCCGGTCCACGGCGGTGGTCATCCGGTAGTGCTCGATGTCCGTCGGCCAGTTCACGTCACCACAGGTGAGCGAGAGGAAGACAGCGGTCTGGTTGTCCCCGGGAACGCCTGCCTCCGTTGGCTCCTGCGCGAAGAGCTGCTGGAGCGCGGCCCCTTCGCCGTCGCCCTCGTCGGAACTGCCGCACCCCACCGCCAGCATGGAGAGAAGAACCAGGAAACACGTCGCCGTCTTCATATCGTCCTCACGAAAGTCCACAGGGAAAACTGGCCCTATGGGGAGGAGACACGCCGGACGGCGGCGTTGCAGAGAGTCGACAGCCACATCGGAAGGAGCCCGGCTCCTTACGCCTTCTTCACGAACTCCGACTTGAGCCCCATCGCCCCGATTCCATCGATCTTGCAGTCGATGTCGTGGTCGCCGTCAACGAGGCGGATGTTCCGGACCTTGGTGCCGACCTTGACCACCGTCGACGAGCCCTTGACCTTCAAGTCCTTGATGACGGTGACGCTGTCGCCGTCCTGCAGCAGGTTGCCGTAGGCGTCGCGCACCTCGCGCTTATCCTCCCCCGGCTCGACGGCAGCGGCTGTCGCCCACTCATGCGCGCACTCCGGGCAGACGTAGATGCTGCCGTCTTCGTACGTGAAGGCGGAGTTGCACTTCGGGCAGGGGGGCAATGTGCTCATGTCGGTTCCAGAGTAGGGAAGCACGGAGGCATATACACGAGCGGCAAGCCGCGGGGCTCCCATTCCATCCCCCGCCCTCATCTCAGGGAGGTGCGGCCTTCGCGCTCGCGGGTTCGCGGAACGGCGTCACCCCCTCGGCGGAGAGGCTGAAGAACTCGAAGGTATGCGGCTTGGCCCCTTCGCCATCCACCTCCCGGATCCGGGCGCGCATCTTCGCGCGCGCCTTCGCGTTGCCCTCCGGGAAGATGACGAGCGACTCGCGATGGGGAATCGACACCAGCAGCTTCGTGTCCTTCAACGCACGGGCAGCAAAGGTGTGAAGCCGTGGCAGCACGAGGCAGGTGGCAATCAGCCAGGCTCCGGAGAGGGTGATAGCGGGGGCGGAGCCGGGGCTGGAGGAGGAGAGCCCGGCCCAGGCTGCGACGGTGGAGTCGACGATGGAGCGCACGCCGCGATTGGATTGGGCGGGACTGCTGCGCCGGACGTTCGCGCTGGATGTCCTCGCCTGCCCCATCGTGCGTCGCGCCGCGGTTCCTCCTGGGCTCCTGAGGGATCCTCGCGGTGCTTCCATGGTGTGATGGCTCCCGGAAGGGAGCACCGGGACATGGTGGAGAAGCAGGACTGGGGGAGGGATGCCTCCGCGCAAGAAGTGTGGGCCCACGTGGAAGCGGCGGGAACGCCCGGATGGCGACACGAGCTGGCCTCCTGGTGGCGGGGAGTCTCCGAGAAGGGCGTCCTCTTCCACGAGGGAGACCTGGAGGCCGACTCGCTCGTCATCGGCCCCCGGCCGCTCGTTGTCTCTGGCAGCGTCCGGCTGAAGGGCCTGCTCGAGGACGGCCACGCGGCGGACCACACCCTCCTGGTGGTGCTGGGAGATTTGGAAGTGGAGAACGTGGCGACGTTCTCCGCCATGTTCATCGCGGGCAACGCCCGGATCCGGGGGCTGCTCTTCGGCGACTCGTATGGGGATGACGTCTTCTGTGTCGGCGGTGGGCTGAAGGCGCGCGCCCTCGTCGAGCAGCACCACCACCTCTGGGTGTTGGGCCCGCTGGACGTGGACGTGCTCGTGGGCGACAAACTCACCGCGACGGAGAAGCCCCGCAGGAAGCTGGAGCCGCACGAGGCGCTCCTGCCGGGGGCCTTCACCGTGGAGGACGAGGACGAGGGCGACGTCACCGACTCGACGGTGGACCGGAAGGGGCTCCTCACGAAGCTGCGAGCGGGGGATCCCCTGCTGGCGGACACCCGGCTTGGCCCCGTGGAGAAGGCCATCGCCGCCGTGAAGGAGCAGGCGGCGCGAGGCGAGAAGGCGACGCGACTGGGGCTCTCGCAGAAGAAGCTGAAGGCCATCCCCGAGGAGGTTTTCTCCCTCACCGGGCTGGAGAGCCTCAACCTGGACACCAACGACATCGCGGAGATTTCCCCGCGCATCGGCGAGCTGCAGGCACTGAAGAACCTCAGCCTGGAGAGCCTGCCGCTGACGACGCTTCCGGTGGAGCTCTGCCGCCTCCCCGCGCTGAAGAAGTTGAGCCTCCGCTACTGCAACAACCTCACCCGGCTCCCAGACGCGTTCGGCGAGCTGGAGGCACTGGAGGAGCTGTACCTGGACGCGATGGCGCTGGAGGGCTTCCCCGAGGTGCTGACGCGGTTGCCTCGGCTGAAGAAGCTCTGGTTCTGGCGCTTCTTCAAGATGACACCGGGCCGGGTCCAGGTTCTGGTGGATGGGATTGGGCGGATGCCGACGCTGACGCATGCCGGCTTCTTCCAGGGGGAGCTGTCCACGTTGCCGGGGGGACTCGCGCCACTCGCCCGGCTCAAGCAGTTCAAGCTGGGGCTGGACCGCGTCCCGGAGCCGGAGGTGAAGCGGCTGGAGGCGGCGCTGCCTCCTGGACGGCTGCACGTGGGGTACTGATCCGTTGAGGGACGGCATGGCCCTCCGGGAGCCAAGACGGCTTCGCGCCCCGTGGTGACTTATGACGTGGTCGGGGAGACAGGATTTGAACCCGTGGACACGGGGTACCCCAAACCTGAAGTTGCCCCGGTTCCGCAGAGCGTTCCGCGCTTTCGCCCTCAAGCGGCAGCGCGGTGCTCCTTCTCGTAACCAGCGGGTGACTCGGAGTCCACCGCGGGCCCGCTACAGCAGCCCGTCCAGCCAGGTGAGCTGCGCGTCAATCGTCTCTGAAATGGCGAGCGGCTGTTCCGACGTGCTCGGGTCGGTGTACGGATTGCCAATCTCCTTGTGCTGCCACTTCACCCAGGTCTGCTTGTACCAGCCCCAGTCCAGGTCGGTGCCCGTCGAGGGGGGCGTGGCGCCCGCGTACCCGGAGAAGGCTCGGATGCCGGTGGCTGGCGCGACCTCCTGGCCCCCCACCACCTGATACAGGTGCAGCCGCGCGCGGCGGGGGAACTGGGAGGACAGGTTGGTGGCCCACGCGCCGTAGAACGTGCCCCAGGGGCGCACGGGGTTGTTCACCTTGGTGTCGAACGTGCCCAGCTCGCCCTGGCTGTTCCTGCACACGCCATCCAGCGACGACACGTAGACGGTGATGCCATCCAGCGCCGTGTTGGCACGGAGCGCCTGGGCAATTCGCATCACCAGACACCCACCGCGGGAGCTCCCCGCCAGGTAGATGGACCGCGTCTCGGGTCGGACCTGGGCCTGGAGCCAGTGGACGAACCCGTTGACGATGCGCTGCTTCGTGTCGCTGTCGAACAGGTGGTCGAAGTTGTTGTCGTTGACCACGGACAGGTGCGTCCTCCCCGCCGGAAACCAGCCCAGGGCATTGAGCTTCATGGCCAGGGAGCGGCCATCCAGGACCACGTTGGCGCAGGAGACGCCGTCGCAGGACGCGTCCCAGTTGGAGGACTGGCCTGTCACGCCGCTGGAGTGCCCGCTGCTCGAGATCTTCTGCCCGGCGGTCATGAAGACGATGGCCTCGCGCACGCTCGGGGCATCCACCTGGGCGATGCGGATGGCGTGCAGTGTGCTGTCGGAGGCACCGGCCGCGCGGAACTGCTCGAAGCCCGGCGCCGCCTGGTAGTCACCGGAGGCGTTCTTGTAGACGACGCGCCGTGACACCACCGTCCGGCTGCTCCCGTTGGGATAGGCCAGTGCCTGGGATTGTGAGTCCAGGGGCACCTGGGGCTCTCCGGGCAAGTCCTCCGGCCCTGGCGGAGCACAGCCCGTGAGAGTGCCAACCAGCGCCAGGGCAACGCCTGCCCAGAGGGAGATGCGACGAGGGATACCCGAAGTGTGGACCATGGACTGCTCCTGGATTCTGGAGGGAGCCGCGCGGAGCGCAGCGGGGGGCATGTCAGACCAGAACCCGACCGTCAGCGAGTTGTTCGCCGCCGAAAGGTGGTCCTGTGCGACGTATGCCTCCCTCCATGCGGACGCAGGTGTGCAGTCGCGGATCCACGCGCCGAGCCGGAGCTGGGAGGCGGCGGCGCCAGACACCGGGTCGGTGTCTGACGCGGGGCTCTCCGTTGACGACAGGAACTTCGGCCGCGAAGCCACGCTGCTCGCCCAACGCCAGCAGGTGCATCAGCGTGCCCGCGCACGTCATCCCGAGCGCTGGAGCCGTGACACCCGCGACTGGACGCCCGCAGGTCCCGTTCGCCTCGACCCCTCACCGGAAGTGCAGGAGTTGAAGCACATCGGCTGAACCCTCTCACGCGGCAACTACCTTGACGCTCACCGGTCGCGAGAAAGCGCTCGTCCACCTTGGCCTCGCCACTACCCGCGCGTCTGTCACTTCGACGTCACCACGTGGGCCAGGAAGCCAGGGCCGTACTCGCCTCTATCCACCACTTTGGCCGGAGGCGGGGCGGTGACGACGCCCCGGCCGCACGCGCACGCCAGCACCTCCTGCACGTGCACCTGCTTCTCGAAGCGGGCGGGCACGTACTCGTACACCACCGAGGTGCGGCCCTTGCCCAGTGGCTTCAAGTCCTCGCTGCCGCACGCGCAGCGGCTCGCCTCCGTCTGGCGCTTCCTCGACACGACGCGAGCGCGGCCTGACTGGCGCGCTGGCAACCCCACCCTGGCCGCGTCCCTGGCGCGGCTCGGCTTCTAACCCTGCCTCACCCAACGAAAGGCCATGCCCATGCTGCGATGTCTCGCTGTCCTCCTCTCGCTGTCCCTCGTCCTCCCCGCCGTCGCTTTCGCCCAGGAGGCCGGCGCCCCGGACCCCTCCAACGTGGAGTCCTTCGCGCGCCTCGTCCTCGACGCGGTGACGGCTCGTAACTGGGCCCTCGTCGCATCCCTCGGCGTCGTGGCCCTCGTCTACGTGCTGCGCCGGTACATGGGGACCTGGTGGCCGGTGTTGCGCACGGCGCGGGCGGGCGCGGCGCTGGCGGTGCTGCTGTCCGTCGCGGGCGCGGTGGCCAATGCGCTGCTGGCCGGGGAAGCCTTCACGATGGCACTGCTGCTGAAGGCGGTGGCCATCGGCCTCGGTGCGGCCGGTGGCTTCTCCGTCGTGAAGGCGCTCCTCTTCGGCGACGCGGACGCGGAGGCCGTGCGCAAGGCCGGAGAGGTGGCGGCCGGGGAGATTGCCGGCAAGGCGGCGGCGGTGGCCGCGCTGGAGTCCCTCAAGCCGGGCGACAAGGCGTGAAAGCCTGGGTGCTCGCGCTGGCCCTCGTCCTCGCGGGGCCGGCGCACGCCGAGGGCGAGGTGTTGGACGTGGCGCGCGCCACCGTGACGCTTCAGGACGGGCGCACGGTGGCGGTATCCGAGGGCTGCTGGCTGTCCACGGAGCGCTGCGTCCTCACGGCCCGCGAGCTGCGGCGCCTGGAGGCGGAGAACGCGGAGCTGCGTCGGCAGTCCTCCAGGGTGCCCGTGGCGGCGGTGCTGCTGGCTGTGGCCGTGGGCCTGGGGGCTGGTTTCGCGGCGGCCCGACTCGCGAGGTGAAGTGGCAACGCCCCACCTGCAATGAAGTCCTCCACGGCCATTCCTGGCGATGGAGGTTTCCGCGTCTGGTAGGGTTCCGCTTCGGAGAGCCTCCGTTGCCGCGACTTGCTGCCCTTATCGTCCTGCTGCTGGGGACCGCTGTCCCTGCCCAACCCGCTCCATCCTCCCGCGAGCGCCAGGAGCGGCGTCTTGCCCTACCGGATGGCCCCTCGGAGCCCGTGCCGGAGTTGCACGTCGCGGCGGGCGCCGTCACTTTGCTTCTCTTCGATGCGCCGCTGGACCGAGCCTCTGTGGAACTGGAGGGCCGCGAGCGGTTCCGCCTCGTGGACGTCGGCGAGCGCATCCTCGCGTTGGAGCCTGCGGCGGACCTGGGCCCTGGTGAGCGGCTGGGGCTGCGGGTGCGGTACTCCGATGGTGCGCGGCCCGAACAGGCCGTCTTCGTTCTCGTGACCCAGCCGGCTGCGTTCGATGGTCGGGTTCAAGTCTTCCGCCGAGCGCAGTCGATTCCCGCGCTTCAGGCAGAGTTGGCGGAGGTACGTGCCGAGATTGCCGCGCTTCGGGCTCGTAGCGAAGTGAGCAGTCCGGCAGGGCTCGCCCTGGCGGGACTCTTGGACGAGAACGGGGTCGTTGCCAGGAAGATTGAGCCGCAGCTTAGACAGGAGGGCCAGTCCTCGCTGCGTGTCATGGGCGGCTTCATCCTTCGCGCGCCTGCCTGGGGATTGGTGTCCGTGCAGGTGATGAACTTGGGCAAGGCGCCCTGGGCCCCTACGGAAGCGCATCTCACCAATTCAACGGGGGGCGTACAGGTGCCGGTGCTCGGCGTGCGCATGAAGCAACCCCGGATTGGGCCCGGAGAGGTCGGCACCGTTGTGGTGGCGACGGAAGCTCCCACCTGGAACGTGGGCACGCTGTTCCGCTTGGAATTGGTGGATGAGGCAGGCACTCGTCATCTTCTCCTTCCGCGTGTAGCGCTGTAGAGGGGCTGCCATGTTGACTGTCATCCACCATCCGGCATCGCTCCCGCCCGGCTACCAATTTGACGGCTGGCGGGTGGTGGAGTTGCTGGGGGCGGGCACCTACGGTGCCGTGTACCGCGTGGAGAAGGGCGGCCAGCACTGCGCGATGAAGATCGCCATGCACCGGCCGGGAAGCGGCGACGCGGAGCAGGCGGACGCGAGGTTGATGCGCGAGGTGGGGTGCCTCGTCCACCTTCGCCACCCGAACATCGTCGGCATTCATGCGTACGGACGCTGGCCGGATATCGATACGGGCTGGCTGTACGTCATCCTCAAATACGTGGAGGGCTTCACGTTGGCGGAGTGGGTGGAGCGGATGCACCCCACGGCGCAGGAGGTGGTCCGTGTCTTCGAGAAGCTCGCGGGCGCCATGGATTACATGCACGGGCGCGGCGTCTTCCACCGTGACTTGAAGCTCGCCAACATCATGGTGCGCGCCAAGGACGGCGAGCCCGCCATCCTCGACTTCAGTGCAGGCGACTACACGCACGCCGAGGACTTGACGGACGCCCCTCTACCGCCCGGCACTCGCCGTTACCGCTCCCCTGAGGCTGCGCGCTTCTTCAAGGAGCACGGGGACGAGAAGGGCGCTCGATACGAGTTCAAGGTCACGGATGACGTCTACGCCTTGGGTGTTTGCCTCTATGACGTGCTGACCACACCGGCCCCTGCGAGCGGGGCCCCGAAGGCGACCGTCGAGGGACGCTGGGTGCCCAAGCCCGCCCGGGAGTTGAACGCGCGGGTGCCGGCGGGACTCAGTGACGTGGCGATGCGCTTCATCGCGCGTGAGCCCGCGCAGCGCCCGCCTTCGGCGGAGGTGATGCGCCGCGAACTGGCGGCCCTCGCGGGCGAAGCGGGACCGGAGTGGGCCGTTCCCGTCCACGTCCCCTCGTTGAAGCCCCCGACCGCTCCCGCCTCCAACACGGATGAGGAAACGCCCCCCGCCCGTCGCGTGAGGAGGGCCCGCGCCGTGGACGCCGGAGTGGCGATCCTCGTCGTGGCAGCCGTGGCGGGGGCCTTCATGTGGCTGCGTCCCGCGTCACATCCTGTCTCCAGTGAGGACGTTGAGCGTCCGCCCGCCCCCACTTCGCCTGGGGACGCGGGAGTTGTCTCCCTCGTTCCTGCGCCCATGTCCCTCCAGGATGCGGGCCCCTCACCTGACGCGGGCGACGTGCTGACCGCGTCGTCCCCTGGGGTAGCTTTGCCCCCACTTGAATCTGTCCGGAAGGAAAGCTCCGCCGTGAAGCGTGCTCCCATCGTCGCAAGCCCGTCCACCTCCCTGGACAAGAAGGCCCCCGCCACCAGCGCCAGGGCGGATTTCCTCGCGAAGTGCGCTGCGGCGAGCGCCGCCGTGGCCTTGCAGCTCGGGTGCCCTGGTAGTTCCCAGGTACGTCCCGAATCAGGGGCGTGCCCCGAGGAGGCGCGCAAGGCCATGTTCAATGCGCCCAATGAGGGAGGGCTCCTCCTGACAACGCGGTCGGCAGTGGATCTCACCATCGACAAGAGCCAGCCGGGCTATCCAGGTGATGAGGGTGTCTTCAGAGATGGGCCCGTGACAGGAGTTGTCTATGGGGGCACCCGAGGAATTCCCAAGGGTACGGTGCTTTATGGACGCTCGTGGACTGGGGACGGTACATTCCTGCTGGTCCGCTACACCGAAGCGCGCTTCCCGGACGGACGCACGCTTCCCGTGTGCCTTGCGATTGGGAAAGACGGCCCCCAGGAAGCATGGCCGGGTTCCAAGCCTGGAGCCGTCGTCTACTCTCGCGCTGGTGTGGCCTACGTCGTTGACCGCTGGCCCTGAGTCCGGAACGTAAAGACTCGTTGCGTTTCCGTCGCGGCGGGGCCCATTCCGGGGATAGCAGGGAAATTCGAAATAGACGACCCGTGGCGTCGTTCACGCGTGGAGGCAGCCGGAGGTAGCTTTCCGTCTGCCTTTGCGCGGCTCCCCTGCGCGGGCATTCAGGAGCCCCCTTCATGTCCAGTGGTGCTGACTCCCGGCTCGCCGGGGGCACGGTCCTCTTTTGCCAGGGTGATACCACCTACGAGTTCTTCCAGGAGCTAGGCATTGGTCGCAATGGCGAGCGCGTCCTGTTCGCCCGGCCCCGGACGCCCTCAGGCTACAAGGGGAAGGTCATCGTGAAGTGCGCCCCCCTGCCGGAAGGGGCCGTGCCGGAGAAGTTCCAGCGGGCGCGTGCGCGGCTGGAAGAGGAGGTGCGGCTGGCCCAATTCCTCCAGCACCCCAACATCGCCCGCGTCCATGGCCTCTTCGAGATGAAGTTTGGAGAGGCACGGGGCCTGGGAGCCGTCATGGAGTGCGTGGAAGGCTTCAGCCTGAACACCCTCCTCACCATCGCCCAGATGCGCGGGCGCTACTTCTCCGAGGCCTTCGTCCTCTACGTGGGCGCGGAGGTGGCGGCGGCCCTGGCGCATGCGCACACTCGCACGGACGACGCGGGCAACTCGCTGGGCATCGTCAACCGTGACATCAACCCCGGCTGCATCCGCCTGCGCCCCAACGGGGGCGTGGTGCTGACGGACTTCGGCGTCGCTTGCTCCCAGCTGCAAGGGCGCCTTGCCACGACGCTGCCGCGCCCTCCAGGGGAAGTCATCTACGCCTCACCGGAGGCACTGGCAGGAGAGGTGGCGGACGCGAGAAGCGACCTCTTCTCCCTGGGGCTGGTGCTGCTGGAGTTCGCCACGGGGCGACACCTCTACTACCCAGGGAATCTCAAGGAGGAGGACGAGGCCCCACAACTCTCGCGGGAGCAGAGTCACCGCGTGCTCGCGGCGCTGGCCACGACGATGGACATGCACTTGCCGCCCTTCGTGGAGGACGCCGTCCAGCGCGCCATGGTGTTCACCGGGAAGGACGTGAAGGAGGCCGCGTTCGGGCTGTCCACCCCGCTGCGCTCCGTCTTCCTCCGGCTGCTGTGCCGGGAGCCGGTGTCTCGCTACCCGACAGCGGGGGCGCTGGAGCTGGAGTTGCGCGGGCAGCTCGCGCGGCTGGGTCCGTACAGCGCGGCGTATGCGGTGAAGGAAGTAGAGACAGCCCTCTTTGAAGGCGGCGAGGCCATGGAGGAGTTGAATCTGCTGGAGGACGAAGGTGGCATCGTCCCGGCCTTTCCGTCGCTGAGTCAGGACGCCATCCGCACAGAGCCGCGCCCGCTGCGAAGCGCCGACGAGACGACGACAGAGCCGGGACCGGGCGCCTTGCGTCTGTCACGGCATTAACAGTCGCCGGCTCGACGCAGCCGACCTTCACCCCTAGGTAGCGGCGCGTGGCCGGTGGGTGCCGAGCTGAATGTCAGACGTGTGTCCTTTGCTCTCCTTGGGAGGTGTCACTCCCAGGGGGCGCGGATGCGAATGACGCGAAGTGGGGCTGTCTGGCTGTGGCTGCTGTTGCCGGTCGCCGCATGGGCCGACGACGTCCCGGAGGTGTCGCCCGTAGAGGAGGAGCGGCGCCCCCTGGACGAGGCCTGGCGCAACCTGCTGCGCGCGGAGGCGACGACGTTGTCCTTCCTGCCGCGCGCTGGCGTCGGCACGGACGAGGGCTTCCTCCAGGTGGAGCCCACCCTTGTCTTCGAGCGAGGCGAGGACTTCGGCCTCAACCTGGGCACGCCCGTGCGGTTGCGCCTCTGGGGCGGTGGAGGGGACGCGGGCTTCGTTCGGAAGGAGGACTGGGACAGCGTCTCGGACTTCGGGCAGGTGGTGCGCGCCCTCAAGCTGGGCTCGGACAACGCGCCTGTGGGCGTCTGGTTCGGCGCGCTGGAGGGCTACAGCCTGCTTTCCGCGCACCTCGTGCGGCGCTACGGCGGGCGCCTCAACCCCGACTACCACCCAGCGGGCGGCTTCCTCACCGGCACCCTGGGGCCCCTCTACACGGAGGCCTTCGTCTCGGACGTGCTGGGCGCGCGCCTCATGGGCGCCGAGTTCTCCCTGGACGTGGAGCACGTTCTCTTCGGCCCGCCCCGAGAGAAGGCGCGTTACACGCTGGCACTGTCGGCGGTACACGACTGGGGCCGCGCCGGAGGCCGGACGCCCTCGGTGACGCTGGCGCACCTGGACGCCATGGCCGTGGTGGTGGTGCGGCCCACCTACGAAGTGCACGTCCAGGCGGGCTGGGGTGGCCGGCCCGGGGAAGGGGGTGCCTGGGGCGCAGTGGTGGGCGCGGGCGTGGACGCGAGGACGCCCACGTTGCGCTTGCTGCTGCGTCTGGAGGGGCGTCGGCAGCACGGCGGCTTCCGTCAGGGCTTCTTCGGCCCGGACTACGAGTTGGCGCGCTTCAAGGTGGCGGGTCCGGAGGGTGTGCCGCTGGCGGAGGCGTCCTTCCCGGATGGGTATTCAGCCTATGGCGAGGCGGAGGTGGGCTGGGACGCGGTCCACTACTGGGGCGTCCACAAGCACCTGAAGCTGTCGCTGGGGGTGGAGTCCTTCAACTGGGGACGCTTCGACGTGGACGGGCGCGTGGCGGTGCAGCTCATTGGCCGCTCCGTGGAAGTCGCCTTGAAGGGGCTCGCGGTGGGGGCGGGGCAGCCTGGAGCGCGCTACCTGGGCGGGGCGGAGCTGCGCTGGCGTTTGCTGGGCGGGAAGCTCTACGCCATGGGCACGGCGGGCACGCTGCTGTTCCCCGAGGGCGTGGGCACGCTGCGGCCGGGCGCCTTCGCCTCGGTGGGCCTGGGGGTGGACAATGCGCGCTGACGCCTTGCTGCTGGCTGTCGCCATGCTGGCGACGGGTTGCGTTTCGGTGTCGCCCACGCCTCGCCGAAGCATGAGCCTGAGCTACACGCAGCGCCCAGCTCCCACGCCAGAGTGGGAACAGTCGCCGCGCGAGGAGGTGCCTACCTCTCGGGCCCCGCCGCAGCCGTCTCTCGCGACTTCTGCGGAGCAAGGGCGGATGTCGCGCCACCGAAATCTCCGGGAGGACACGGCGGGCATGGCTGGGGCCGTTGGCGGCGGCCTCGCTCCCCGTGACGCGAGGGAAGACGCCTGGGAGAAGCTCCTCACGGCCGCAGGCTTGGAGGTCCATGACTCGCGCCCCCTGGCGGGTGGCTCGCTGGCTCCCACGCAGGCCGCGCGGCTGCTGGAGCAGTTGATGCGGAAACCCGTGACGCTGGGAACCTTTCCGCCCCGCATGGCAGCGGGCTTCCTGCTGCGCGAGGTGCTGGAGGGCGGCGAAGTCTCCCGCGAGGAGCTGCTGCGCCGGGTGGAGCGCTTCGCCCGGGAGCGGGTGGCCGTCCTCCGGCCGGATGGCTACCTCGCGTGGGCCCTCAACGGGAACACGCAGCAGAAGGTGGCGCCTGTCGAGTGGAAGGACGGCGTCTTCCGGGCGGGCAACTTCGAGTTGGGCCTCTTCTACAGCGGCAAGGGCGGCGTCTTTCGTGCCGTGGACGCGCAGCTCCAGGCCTCGGATTGGCGGCCCCTAGCCGAGGTGTACAGCGACGCGGACGTCATCAGTCGCTCGCTGGACGGGGCGCAGGACGCCTTCGTGGAGCTGTACCACGCGCTGGGACAGGTCCTCTCTCGCCCCATGGACAGCATCGCGGCGCTGAGCAACCTTCCTGCGGGAGTCTCGGCCCTCATCGCGTCGTCGCCCGTGTACTGGGAGCGCTTCCGGTACATGACGCAGGGCGAGCAGATCCGCGAGGTCGCGCGACTGACGACGAGCATGTTCGCCACCTGGGGCGCGGCCTCGGCGACGACGCGGACCCTGAAGGGACTGGCGGTGGGAGCGGAGGCAACGGTGCCGGTGCTCTCGCTGTCGGCAGAGGGCGCTTTGGCGTTGGAGCGCGTCGCGGTGCCAGTAGGACGCGCGGCGGCGGTGTTGAGCGGAGGGCCGGGGGCGGCCATCATCCTCCAGAAGGTGGGGGATGCGTCAGGCTCGGGTGGTGGGAACGGTGGAGGTGAGCAGGGCGCCGCGCCTTCGAACGGTCCGAAGGGCTACTCGTCCTTCAAGTCGTTCAAGCGGGCCATGGGGCCGGCAGGGCAGGGGAAGGAGTGGCACCACATCGTGGAGCAGACGGACAGGAACGCGGCACGCTTCGGGCCGCAGGCGCTCCACAACACGGAAAATGTTATCCCGCTCGACAAGGCACTTCATTCCGAGGTCAGCGGGCTCTACTCCTCGATCCGGTATCGGATCACAGGTTCAGAGACGATGACCATTCGGCAGTGGTTGAGCACCCAGTCATTCGAAGCCCAGCGAGCATTCGGGCTTCGTGCCATGGAGAACGTTCGGAACGGAGTGTGGTGATGGAAGATCTTCATGAGATCGTCGCAGAGTTTGCCCGGCATGCGGCTGCGCAGACTGAGGCCATCATGCGAGGCGACCCAAAGACCGGAAACAAGCACGCGAAGCAGTCACTCGCGGCGTTCAAGCGGCTGAGAGCCCATGGAGACGTTGGGCGGGATGCGCTTGCAACCCTCTTCGACCACCCAAGCATGGACGTTCGGACGGCGGCGGCGGCCTTGCTGCTGCGGTATCGAACTGCTGAAGCAAAGGCGGTGTTGGAGGAGGCCGCGAAGGGCAAGGGGCTCATCCCCTTCGAAGCGCAGGAAGCTCTGAAGCGCTGGGAAGAGGGGACCTGGTCCCTGGACCCTGCTTAAGGGGAACTCAATCAGGCTTATCCGAGGAACGAGTCCTCTTGAGGAGGACGCTCACCGGGATATGTGGGCCGTTGTTCCCCAAGAAGGAACAACGAAGGAACAACGTTGAGCGGTCAGAAACGAACGGGGTTGGACGGTTTGACCCGTCCAACCCCGCGTTTTTACTTGTCCCCGACGGGATTCGAACCCGTGTTACCGGCTTGAAAGGCCAGCGTCACCTGCTCTTCACCGGACTGGAACTGTTACGACGTGTGGCGTCCCTGGTGCCTCCGCCTCGGGCAAACCTCACGAGGTTCCACGGCGTCTTCGCTCCAGGCGCCAAACTGCGGCCATTTCTGGTCCCCCAAGCAGACTACACGGATGCGGACTACCGGCAACTCGCCTATGGGCGGCCCCTCCAGTTCCCCGCCGGCCTGCGCTGGAGCTACAGCAACACCAGCTACGTCCTGCTGGGCATCCTGGTGAAAACAGCAGATCGTCCCAGCCCAGCACCGCGCGAAGCCCCGCCACTGCGGCGGCCAGCGTGAATCCGACCACGCCTCCCGGGCGCACGGGAGGCGCAACCAGGCCGCCGGGCGTTTGACCTCCGCGACGTCTAGGCCGTCCAGCAGCATCGCCAGTTGAGTGGCGCCCACCGTCACCGCCTTCGCCTTCGCGTCCACCCGGGGCAGCCCGAATTGGCCCGCCTCCTGCCGCTTGTAGAGAAGCACGAAGCCGCCCCGGCTCGATGGCAGCAACTTGATACGGTCGCCCCGCCGCGAGACGGAAGAGAAGAGGTGCCCCGAGTAGACGTCCTCCCCCTATGCCGTGCGCACCAGCGCCATGAGGCCGTTGATGGACTTCCGCATGTCCACCGGCTCCGTCGCCAGCACTACGCGCACTGACGCAGGCAGCGCGAACATCGCCTCACCGCAACCGCAGCCCGCCGTCAGGGGTGAGCGGCTGGGCGGACTCGCGCAGTGGGGAGTCTTGTCGGCGGCCTCCGGTGGCGCGCACCGGGGCAGGACAGCGAGGAGCAGGACTGCCAGGACGGACGCAAGGGATTATCGGAGGCGCATGGTCGGGGTTTTCGAGATGCCGGCGGTGGCCTGGAGTGTCACGGACACCGCGGGTGCGCAGGATATCGGGTCCGCATTCAATTGACCTTCGGTACAGCCGGCACGCGCGGAGGTGGATGGTGATTGTCGGACTGCCCTCCAGTCATCGCTTGGGATGTCCATTATTCTTGCGATAACCCTCCCCAGGGTTCTAGATGGCTGTGTACTGCGCCTGAGCTCAGGCTCGCGGAGTTCAATCGGGACCCGGACGCAGCGTCTAGAGGGGGAGCCAGCCAATGGATTTCAATCATGTTGCACAGCCGCTCTCGTGTCCTGGTGCTGTCCGGGAGAGGGGATTCCTCGCCATGGGAAGGGGACGCCTCTCGGGTTGGGCAAACATTGCCTTTCTCGTCCTGCTCGGCGTTCAGCTCGCAGCCTGCGGCTCGGACCCCACTGGCGAATGCAAGGACGGCGCGTCGGAATCGCTCGCCTGTGGGTTGAACGGTCGCGGCACCCAGAGCCGGACCTGCGAGGCGGGCAAGTGGAGCGCGCCCGGTGCCTGCGCGGACCCCGACGTGTGCGTGGACGGTGCTTCCGAATCACTGGCCTGCGGGTTGAACGCCCGCGGCACCCAGGTCCGGACCTGTGAGGCGGGCAAGTGGAGCGCGCCCGGTGCCTGCGCGGACCCCGACGTGTGCGTGGACGGTGCTTCCGAATCACTGGCCTGCGGGTTGAACGCCCGCGGCACCCAGGTCCGGACCTGCACGCAGGGCGCGTGGAGCACGCCCACGACCTGTGCGGACCCGGATGTGTGTGTGGACGGTGCCTCGGACTCGCCCTCCTGCGGGCTGAATGGCCGCGGCACCCAGAGCCGGACCTGCGCGCAAGGAGCGTGGGGCACGCCCACGGCCTGTGCGGACCCGGATGTGTGTGTGGACGGTGCCTCGGACTCGCTCGTGTGCGGGCTGAATGGCCGCGGCACCCAGAGTCGCACCTGCGACTCCGGCGCCTGGACCTCGTCGGCGTGCGTGGATGCGGACGTCTGCACCGATGAGGCGATGGAGACCCGTCATTGCGGTGTTCTCGGCAGGCAGTCCCGCGAGTGCAAGACGGGCCAGTGGGGCGACTACGATGTCTGTGACGCTCCCGCGTCCCTTTCCCTCCAGGTGACCGGACGCAGGGACATGGTCCACGATGCCCGGCGAAATCTCCTGTACATCACCACCAGCGAGACCAATGGCAGTGGTCTGGTGCATGTGTACAACCTGGTGACGCGGCAATTCGATTCGCCGCTGCTCACGGGTGGCTCCTTCGTCGGCATCGACCTGTCCCCCGACGGAAATGGACTCCTCGTCGCAGATGCGGGCTACACCGAAACCAAGAACTGGATTCATCAGATCGACCTCACGACCGGCGAGTCGAAGAAGATCGAATTCAGCCTGGACTTCTACGAAGGGGGGACGTTCACGGCGGTCTACACGTCCGCCACCGAGGCCCTCGTCTCGTCCACTTTCAGGGGCTCTGGCTCGGTCCCCTTGCGCAAGGTCAACCTGACGGACGGCACCGCCAGGTCCATCAGGAACGTGCGCCAGGACACCATGCTGACCCCATCCGCAGACGGCTCCACGGTTGCCTATGCGGAGTCGAACACCTCCAGCGGAGCATGGGGACGCTTCAAGGTTGATGCGCAGACGTTCGCTGGCTCGGGTACGAACTGGTTCGTCTATGAGATCGCCGTCAGCCGGCAGGCGTCCCAGTACGCGGTCCCGACCTACGAAGGCCTCTTCATCTACGACAGTGCCCTCAAGCTGCAGACCACGCTGGGACAGTACGCGGATACGTTGCCCATTGGCGCCGTCTACAGCCCCATCGCGGATGAACTCTATCTGGCGTGGTACTCGTACAACGACCGGGCGCCGTCCATCGATGTGTACAGCGCCACGACCCTGACGAAGCAGCGCGACATCGAGCCGGGCACGGGGCTCTTCGACTGGACCGGAAACCACGCCTTCGGAAACGGCCGGATGCGCGTCTCCCGCGACGGCAGGCTGCTCTTCGCGACGAGCGGCTCGGATCGCATCGTCATCTACCCCACGGGCCTGTGAGCCAGGGGCTGGCCGTGCAGCCGTAGGGACAGAGGACCCGGTGGCGCACCACCGGGTCCTCCGCGTTCACGGGTCATACAGAGAGGCCCAGTTCAGCTGCGCCCCCGCGCCGGTGATGGTGTCCAACCTCTGGTACCGCCAAGCACAGCGAATCGGCTCTGTCTCCAGCCGCAGGGCCATGAGGAGCAGTTCCAAGAGCCTCGTCAGTGGCCGCGAGAGATGATTCCCCCGGCTTGCTGCGGGTCTGCTGCTGGCGGTCCACCAAGGAAAAGAAAAAGCCCTGGAATCTCGCTGTAAATCCGCGAAATTCCAGGGCTTTAATGGTCGGGGAGACAGGATTTGAACCTGCGACCCCTTGGTCCCGAACCAAGTGCTCTACCAGGCTGAGCCACTCCCCGATATCCGGTGCTGCGCCAGGAACTGCCCTCGGGCCCGGCGAAGCGAGGGCGGATCTATCCGAGCCGCTTCCTTCAGTCAACGGACTCTTTTGCCTCCCCCTTCCCCCACCCTTCCCCTCCCCCTCGCTCCCCCGACTGTTGTCCTACCTACCCTTCAGGACGGGACAATGTTCACCCTCTTCACAAGATCCAGGCCTTCCTGTAGTTCCAAGCTGTTGCACGTTGATCCGCCCCTGTTCCCCCACAGAGGACCATGACTGCTCCCACTGTCCTCATCTCGGATGATGAGCCCCTTGTCGTGTCCGCACTCGCCCGGGAGGCCAAGCGCTCCGGCCTCGTCTGCGTGTCCGACACCACCTCCGAACATGTGATGGAGCTGGCTCGCAAACACCGGCCCGCGGTCATCATCCTGGACATCAACCAGCACCAGGATGGACGGGATCTGCTCGCGCAGCTGAAGAAGGACCCCGTCACCCGCGACTGCAAGGTCATCATGCTCAGCGGCGTGGAGGATCAGTTCACCCGCCACGTGTGCTTCGAGCTGGGCGCCGACGACTACGAAGTGAAGCCGTGCGACCCCACCTTCATGACCCGCATCGCCCGCATGGCCGCCGCCGCCGTGCGCCCCCCCGCTTCGCCCGAAGCCGCTTGACTCACGACGGCCGCAGCGACCGGATGGCCTCCGCGCGGTCCTTCGCGCCAAACACGTAGCTGCCCGCCACCAGCACCGTCGCCCCTGCCTCCACCACGCGCTTCGCCGTCTCGGCGTTGATGCCGCCGTCCACCTCGATGTCCACGCCCTTCAGCCCCCGCGCGTCCAACATCGCGCGCAGCCGGCGGACCTTGTCCACCGTGGACTCGATGAACGACTGCCCCCCGAACCCCGGGTTCACGCTCATCACGAGCACCATGTCCACGTCGCCCAGCACATCTTCAATCGCCGACAGCGGCGTGCCCGGGTTCAACACCACCGCCGGCTTCGCCCCCGCGTGACGGATGTGCTGCAACGTGCGGTGCAGGTGGGGGCTCGCCTCCTGGTGCACCGTCAGCACGTCCGCGCCCGCCTTCACGAACGCGTCCACGTACTTCTCCGGCTCCACAATCATCAGGTGCACGTCCAGCGGCTTCGTCGCCACCCGCTTGATGGCCTCCACGATGACCGGCCCCAACGTGAGATTGGGCACAAACCTGCCATCCATGACATCCACGTGAATCCAATCCGCGCCGGCGGCCTCGATGGCGCGGACCTCCTCACCCAGGCGGCTGAAATCAGAGGAGAGCAGCGACGGAGAGATGCGGACAGGGCGGGTCATGGCGGCGCTTCATAACCGCTTCCGGAGGCCCCTGGTACCTTCGCCCGGCAGGACAGAGGGCTGGCGGACAGAGGTGGACCTGGCAGGTGGGGGGGCCGGGCGGCCGACACACCGTGCGTGCTAAAACCTGGCGTGCCCGCGGCCATCCGCCGCATCCCACGGAGCCCGCCCCGGTGCTTCCCCAGTCCGTGCCCGCGTCCCCCAACCTGTCCCGCCGGCTCGCGAAGCTGACGTCCATCCTGGATGTCGCCAAGGCGATGAGCGCCGAGCGGGACCTGGACCTGCTGCTGCCCCTCATCCTCTATGAGGCCACCAAGGTCGTGGAGTCGGACCGCTGCTCGCTCTTCATCCTGGACCGCGAGCGCGAGGAGCTCTGGAGCAAGGTGGCCCAGGGCTCCAAGAATGAAATCCGCCTCCCCATGGGCAGCGGCATCGCCGGCCAGGTCGCCCACACCGGCGCCGTCATCAACATCCCCGATGCCTACGCCGACGCCCGCTTCAACAGCAGCTTCGACGTCTCCAGCGGCTACCGCACCCACACCATCCTCTGCGTCCCCATGCGCGACGCCAATGGAGAGGTGACGGGCGTCATCCAGGCCCTCAACAAGCGCGGCGGGCAGGTGTTCGACGAGGAGGACGAGGAGCTCCTGCTCGCCCTGGGCGCCCAGGCCGCCGGCGCGATTGAAAACGCCCTCCTCCACGAAGAAATCAACCGCCTCTTCGAGGGCTTCGTCTCCGCGTCCGTCGTCGCCATCGAAGCGCGTGACCCCTCCACCGCCGGCCACTCCGGCCGCGTCGCGGACCTCACCGTGTCCCTGGCCAAGGCGCTGGAGCACCACACCACCGGCCCCTATGCCCAGACGCGCTTCACCGCCGTGGAGCTGCAGGAGCTGCGGTACGCGTCGCTGCTGCACGACTTCGGCAAGGTGGGCGTGCGCGAGAACGTGCTCGTCAAGGCGGAGAAGCTGTATCCGCATGAGCTGGAGGCGCTAAGCGCCCGCTTCCAACTGGCTCGCAAGGATTTGCAGCTGCAGAGCTCCCGGCGCCGGCTTGCCTCCGTGGAGGTCCGAGGCCTGTCCGCCCTGCCCTCCATCCATCAGGAGGAGGACGCGCGGCTCGCCCAGGAGCTGGCCCAGCTGGATGAGGTGATGGGCTTCCTGCTCACCTGCAACAAGCCCACGGTGCTCGCTCAGGGCAACTTCGAGCGGCTCTTGGAGCTGGGCAAGCTCACGTTCACCGACGCGCACGACCATGGACAGCCGCTGCTGCTGTCCCATGAAATCCAATCCCTCTCCATCACCCGCGGCACGCTCTCCCCGGAGGAGCGCCGCGAAATCGAGAGCCACGTCGAGCACACGTACCGCTTCCTGTCGCAGATTCCGTGGACTCGCGCGCTGCGCCGCGTGCCGGAGATTGCGTACGCGCACCACGAGAAGCTGGATGGCACGGGCTACCCTCGCGCCATCCCGGAGATTCCGGTGCAGTCCCGGATGATGTCCATCTGCGACATCTACGACGCGCTCACCGCGAGCGACCGGCCCTACAAGAAGGCCGTGCCGCACACGCTCGCGTTGGACATCCTCAAGAAGGAGGCGGGGTCCGGACAGCTCGACCAGGACCTCTTCACCCTCTTCGTCGAGGCGGAGATTCCCCGCCGGGCTCTCAAGAAGAGCCCGGCGTAGGGCCCTGCATCAGGCGCTGATGGTGTGCAGCCGGAGGCTGTTGATCTTCCCCGGCTGGCCCACCGGCGCGCCGAACACCACCACGATGCGGTCACCCCTGCGCGCGAGGCCCCGCGACACCAGCTCCTCCTCCACGCGGCGGAGCATGGTCTCCGTCTCCTGGATGGGCTCCAGCACGCGCGGCACCACGCCCCAGAGCAGCGACAGGCGGCGGCGCACCTCCTGGTTCGGGCTGAACGCCACAATCGGCACCGTGGGCCGGTAGTGCGCCAAGAGCCGCGCCGTCACGCCCGACAGCGTGAAGGCCGCGATGAGCGTGGCGCCGCTGGCCTTGGCCGCCTCGCACGCCACGCGCGCGATGACGTCCGGGAAGTGCAGCGGCAGGCCCAGCGGGGCCTCAATCTGGCGCGGCAGGAGCTGCGCGCGGGAGGAGGACTCGGCCGCCAGGATGATGCGCTCCATCATCTGCACGGAGTCCAGGGGGAACTTGCCGCTCGCCGTCTCACCCGAGAGCATCAGCGCGTCCGCGCCGTCGTAGACGGCGTTGGCCACGTCGCTGGCCTCCGCGCGCGTGGGGCGCGGGTTGTCGATCATCGAGTTGAGCATCTGCGTGGCCACGATGACGGGCAGGCCGCGCAGGTTGGAGCGCCGGATGATGTCCTTCTGGACGGCGGGCACTTCTTCCGGGGGAATCTCCACGCCCAGGTCGCCGCGGGCCACCATCACGCCGTCCGTCTTGTCGAGGATGGCGTCCAGGCGCGCGATGGCCTCCGGCTTCTCCAGCTTGGAGATGATGGGCACCGTGCGGCCCACCTCCGCCATGGCCTGGCGCGCGGAGTCCAGGTCGGACGGCTGACGCACGAAGGACAGCGCGATGTAGTCCACGCCCGCCTTGAGGCCGAAGATGAGGTCCTCGCGGTCCTTGGGCGTGAGCGCGTCCGCGCGCACCGCCACGCCGGGCAGGTTGATGCCCTTGTTGTTCTTCAGGATGCCGCCGTGCACCACTTCCGTCTTGATGAGCTGCTTCTTGTCCGTCTCCACGACGCGCAGCTCCAGGAGGCCGTCATCCAGCAGGATGCGGTCGCCCGGGTTCACGTCCGCCGCCAGGTGCGGGTACGTGGTGGACACGATTTCGTCCGTGCCCTTCACCGTCTCGTCGGTGGTGATGTGGAAGGTGGCGCCGTGCTTCAGCTCCGTGCTGCCGGTGACGAAGCGGCCGGTGCGAATCTTGGGACCCTGCAGGTCGCCCAGGATGCCCACCGCCTTGCGCACCTTCAGCGAGGCCGCGCGCAGCATGTCGATGTTCGCCTGATGCTGCTCGTGGCTGCCGTGGGAGAAGTTGAGCCGGGCCACGTCCATGCCGGCCTCCAGCAGCGCTTCCAACATCTCCGGGGTCTGACTGGCGGGACCGAGGGTGCAGACAATCTTTGCTCGTCGCATATGAGGCCGAACATCCGGCTCCACCGCGTTTCGGTCAAGACATCACCGAATGTGACCGAGCAGGTAAACCAGTAAATGTCCAGGCCGCTCGGCGTGCGCTCAACCGCGCAGCAGCGTGCCCAGGTTCTCGCGCTCCCAACGCAGCGCGGCGGCGTAGTGCGGGTACGTGCGCTCGCGCTCGCGGAAGGCGCGCGGGTGGTGCACGCGGCGCCCGGTGCGATTGCTGCTGGGGAACAGCTGGTGGAGCATCTCGTGGAAGACGATGAACTCCACGAAGAAGGCGGGCACGTCCGGCTTGTCCAGCGCGGGGTGGATCCGGATTTCGCGCGTCTGGTGGTCGTAGACGCCCAGGCGGATGGACTTGCGGCGGCGGCGCGGCGGCATGCGGCCCCAGCCGATGCGGGCCTGGATGGCGTTCTGGAAGTAGGCCTCGTTGACGCCGTTGTAGAGCGCGCGCAGGTCGAAGCAGCGGCCGAGCGGATTCAGCTCCGCGTCGGATTCCCGGCGCAGCTGGCGGATGAGCGGCTGCTGGCCCCGGATGTACTCGTCCAGGAGGGCGCCCGCGGCGCGGTGTCCCCGGCCCGCGTAGTCCGCCACCGCGCGCACGATGACTTCGGGCGCGTCCAGGAACATGTGGTGCAGCCGCAGCTGGAGCACCTGCGCGCCGCGGCGGAAGGACACCATGGTGGAGCGGTTGTCCGTCACGGCCAGGCGCACCGGCATGCCCAGGTTCGCGCTCAACCGCCACGCGAGCGACTCCGCGCGCGACCAGAGCTCCTCACGCGACGCGGTGAGGACGCGCGGCGCTTCCTCCGCGACGCGGTTGCGCGGCGGAAGGGGCGCGGGGCCATCCGGTACGCGCTGCGCGGGAATGGCGGCGCGTTCCGCGGACGAGCCACGCGGGAACAGGGACATCTGGCGGAAGGCTTCGGGCGTCACGCGGGGGGCATCGTACCCGGCACTTCCCGAACCTCAAGGCCAGGGGCTGGATGCCCGTCCGCCTGTCGACCGGGCCCACACGCCGAGCGTGACACCCCGGGTTGAATTCGTCCCAGAGGCATCGTCCTTCAGGACAGGCTGCCCGGGTCGCCATGGCGCGACTTGAGCAGCCGCTCCAGCCGCTCCGGCTCCATGCGCACCACGAAGGTCTTCTCCCGGGCATACGTCACCTGCCCGGGGGCCGCGCCCTTCAGCTTGCGCACGAACTTCACCGGCATGTAGCTCACCTCGCCGCGAGGTTCGCCCTTGGCCCCCGAGTGGTGCAGCGCGAGGTGCGCCGCGTCCAGGAGCACCTCCTGCGCCACCTCCGCGTTCTTCTCCAGCGGCACCACCACGTGGCTGCCCGGCAGGCCCCGCGCGTGCAGCCATATGTGCCACGGACGGGCCACCTTGAAGGTGAGCTGGTCGTTGTCCTCCGCGCCGCGCCCCACCCAGATGCGCGCGCCGCCGTGGCCCACGTACTCCTTGAAGGGGAGGCCCCCCTTCGGGCCCTCTTCCCCCTGGGTCACCTGGAGCACTTCCACCTGCGCGAGCAGCGCGGCGTCATCCATGGCTTCAATCTGCGTGAGCGCCGTCTGCGCGTGCGCCACCTCGCGCGCCAGCTCCGCCTCGCGGTGGCGGGCCTGCTCCACGCCGCGCAGGAGGCGCCGGTACTGGTGGAAGTGCCAGTCCGCCTCCTCCTTCGGGGTGCGCTTCGGGTCCAGCTTCACCTGGACCTCCTCCACGCCTGCCTCCGTATAGGAGGTGAGCGTCACCTGGGACGCGCCGCGCTTGAGCCGGTGCAGGTTCTGCGCGAGCAGCTCGCCCACCTCGCGGTGCTTCTCCGCTTCCGGGCCTCGCTGGGCCTCCGCGCGCACCTTCTCCAGCGTGCGGGAGGAGCGCTTCAGCCTCGCCCGGTACGGCTGCGCGAGCCGGCGGCGGATGGTGTCCGCGCGGCTGGTGCGGTCCTTCTGTCCGAGCACCCGCTCGGCGGCCTGCAGCCTGGGCAGCGCGTCTTCTTCCTTCGGCTCCAAACGTGAAGGCTGCGCGCGGCCCTTCGCCAGCGCCTCCGCGGACACGGGCTCCGGTGGTGACCACTGCGCTCCGGGATAGAGGTTGCGCCTGGGGCCGAAGCCTTCGCCGGAGAGCATCAGCACCCGGTTGTTATCGCTGAGGAGCAGCAGGCCTCCGGGCGCGCCCACCTCCAGCACCAGCCGGCGGCGCACGTCTTCGCGATCGAACTCCAGGATGATGGCGCGGCTCTCCTCCAGGTAGCGCGCGGCCTGGAGCTTGAAACCGGTGAGCTCCTGGCGCAGCCAGCGCTGGAAGGGGGCGGGCTCGCCCGGCGTGGGGAAGCGGTCCTCCGCGACGGACAGGCGCGACAGCTCGCCTTCGGCACAGAGGCACAGCACGACCGATCTGCCGGGGACGCGCAGCTCCACGTAGGCCAGGCGGGGAAGCGGGCACCACGCCTTCTGGGCCACCGCGCCCACCAGCCGGGCCGCGGCCTCCGCCACGACCTCACCGAACTCCACCGGACGCAGCGACATGGGCCCCTCCCGGGCGGACACACGAGGAGACGTAAACCCCTGGCCCGCAAAAGAAAAACGGCCCGGCGGGTTTCGCCGAGCCGTTCACCGGACGTCAACCGACGTCCGAAATGACGTCGTTACTTCAGGCTTCCGGGGTCGACGGGGCCGCGGGGGTCGCAGCCTTCCGGCGGGAAGCGGTCTTCTTCTTCGCGGCCTTCTTGGCGACCGGCTTCTTCGCGGCGGCCTTCTTGGCCGTACCGCGCTTGGCGGCAGGGGCCTTGCGGGCGGTCTTCTTCGTCGCGGTCTTCTTCGACGCGGCCTTCTTCGCGGTCTTCTTCTTCGCGGCCATCGGAATCCTCCGTTCAGTGTTGAGGCCCGCGAGGACGCGAGCCCTGCACCCACTTCGAACTGAACGTGAGTGCTTGAAATGAATGGTACGGGCGACATGCCAGTGTGTCAACGCATGGTGATGTATTGCAGTGCGCGGCGAGGCCGATTTTTGGCCTCCGGGCGCGTCGAACCGTTCGTGGCGGTCATTTCGGGGGTCCGACGTGTCGCGCGCGAGGCCGAATTTCCGGCTCCGGACGCACTTCGAGGGTCCGCGCTACGGGGCTGGATGTCCGCTGCCGTGCATCCGGCGCGCGCGCATCGCATCGCTTCCCGTCGTGGAGGCGGCGGCCTACGGTGCGCGCCCGCATGAGCTCCACCGCGCTGACCTTCCCCGCGTCCTTCACCTTCGGCGTCGCTACGTCCGCGTACCAGGTGGAGGGCGGCATCGAGAACGACTGGGCCGAGTGGGAGCGGCTGGGGAAGTTGAAGGAACCCCATGCGAGATGCGGCATCGCGGTGGACCACTGGCGGCGCTACGCGGAGGACTACGCCCTGGCGAAGGCGGTGGGGGCCACGGCGTTCCGGCTGTCGCTGGAGTGGGCGCGAATCGAGCCCGAGCGCGGCCGGTTCGATGGCGCGGTGCTGGAGGGTTACCGCGAGCGGCTGCTGAAGCTGCGCGCGATGGGCCTGCGGCCGGTGGTGACGCTCCATCACTTCACCCACCCCACGTGGTTCCACGCGTCCACGCCCTGGCACCTTCCGGAGAGCCTGGAGGCCTTCCGCCAGTACGTGCGCCGGTGCGCGCCCCTGTTGGAGGGGCTGGACGCGCTCGTCATCTCCTTCAACGAACCGATGGTCCTCTTGTTGGGAGGCTACCTCCAGGGCCTGATGCCGCCGGGCATCACGGACGGGGCGAAGACGATGGCCGCGCTCGGGAACATGGTGCGCGCGCACGTCATCGCTCGGGAAGAGCTGGGCCAGCACCTGGGCCGGGTGGAGCTGGGCATCTCCCAGAACATGCTCGCGTTCGCGCCGGACCGCTGGTGGCATCCCCTGGACCGCTCGCTGGTGAGGCTGGCGGCCCCGGCCTACAACCACGCGTTCCACGAGGCGCTGTCGTCCGGCCACCTGCGCGTGTTCATGCCGGGCGTGGCGTCCACGGACGTGCGCATCGACGGGGCGCGCGACTCCGTGGAGTTCGTGGGCGTCAACTACTACACGCGCGCGCACCTGCGCTTCATGCCGCGCCCGCCCTTCATCGACTTCAAGTACCGCGACCCGGACGGGCGCGGGCTCACCGACATCGGGTGGGAGCAGCGGCCCGAGGGCTTCCTCCAGCTCCTTCAAGAGGTGAAGCGCTACGGCAAGCCGGTGTGGATTACCGAGAACGGCATCGACGACCGCAAGGGGACGGTGCGGCCGGAGTACCTGCACGCGCACCTGCGCCAGGTGCTGGCCGCGCGCGAGGCGGGCGTGGACGTGCAGGGCTACCTTTATTGGAGCCTGCTGGACAACTTCGAGTGGTTGGAGGGTTGGGGCCCGCGCTTCGGCCTCTACCACGTCGACTTCGACACCCTGGAGCGCCGCCCCACCCCGGCCTGCGACTACTTCCGCGCGGTCGCCACCGGGCGCGTGCTGGTGCCGCCGGCCTCCGTCGCGGGCGTGGCCAGCGCTCAGCCCAGCGCCGCGCGGTAGTCCACCTCCGGCTCCTCTAGAGGTGCCGTGGGGTCCGTGTCCGCGCCCGCGAAGAAGCGGCGCACGCTGTCCTCCACCGCCTCCGGCGAGTCCAGCCCGTTCACCTCCGAGCGGAAGTGCGCCGCGCCCTTGAGGCCGTGGGCGTACCAGGCCAGGTGCCGGCGGAAGGAGCGCACCGCGCTCAAGGGCTCCCCGACGAACTCCGCGTGGGTCCGGGCGTGCTCCAGCACCAGCTCGCAGCGCTCCTCCGGCGTGGCGGGTGGGCCGCCCGAAAGCTCGCGGAAGAGCCACGGGTTGCCCAGGGCGCCCCGGCCAATCATCACGAAGTCGCAGCCGGTGCTGTCCAGCATGCGGTGGGCGTCCGCCACCGTCTTCACGTCCCCGTTGCCCATGATGGGCAGCTCCGGGAAGTGGCGCTTCAGGTCCGCGATGTGGGCCCAGTTCGCCTGCCCCGAGTAGCCCTGCTCACGCGTGCGCGGGTGCAGGGCGAGCCCCGCGCACCCGGCCTCCTGCAGCGCCTCCGCCACCTTCAGATAGTTGAGCGTGCGCGCGTCCCAGCCCGAGCGGATTTTACAGGTGACGGGCAGGCCGGTGGCTTCACGGATGGCGCGGACGATGTCGGCGGCGCGGGGCACGTCGCACAAGAGGCCGCTGCCGGCGCCGTTGCGCACCACCTTCTTCACCGGGCAGCCCATGTTGATGTCGATGACCTGCGCGCCCGCGGCCTTGCCCACCTGCGCGGCCTGGGCCATGGCCTCCGGCTCGCCGCCGAAAATCTGGAGCGAGTAGGGCTTCTCCACGGCCGGGTCGTAGCGCAGGTACTTGAGGGTGCGCTGGTTCTGGCGCATCAGGCCCTGGGCGCTGACCAGCTCCGTGGGGCAGAGGGCCGCGCCCAGCCGGAAGGCGATGACTCGGAAGGGGCGCTCGCTCACGCCGGCCATGGGCGCGAGGATGTAGGGGTTGGGGAGCGTGTAGGGACCCAGCTTCAGCATGTCGGAAGACACCCTATAACCCGGAGGGGAACAGAAGCGCGCGGGCCATGAGAACGGCCCTGCGCGAGTGGAGGCCAACGATTAAGGTCCCTCCCCATGTTCCGTTTTCGGCTCGGGAGCGTCCCCGTCCACGTCCACACGAGTCACCTGCTGTTCTCCGCGGTGTTCGCCTACCAGTCCCTTCCCCTGCCGGGCCGGCACTCGGGTGCCGGGTGGCTGGGGGACCAGCTGGCCGACGCCGCGTCGCCCGGGCACATGGGCGCGGTGGTGACCTACGTGCTGGCGTGGATGTTCATCGTCTTCGTATCCGTGCTCGTCCATGAGCTGGGGCACGCGGTGGCCTTCCGCTTCTTTGGTTACCAGCCGAGCGTGGACCTGGTGTTCATGGGCGGCGTCACCCGGCCCAACACGGACGCGCCCCTGCCCTGGCACAAGGACGTGGTGAGCAGCTTCGCGGGTCCGCTGGCGGGGCTGACGCTGGGCGTCCTGTGCTGGGTGGTGCTGATGCAGGTGCGAGGCCGCTCGGAGGTGGCGGACTTCTTCCTGAGCAACTTCTTCTTCGCCAACATGGTGTGGGCGGTGCTGAACCTGCTGCCGGTGCCTCCCTTGGATGGCGGGCACATCAGCACGGCGCTGGCGACGCGGATGTTCGGGCGGCGGGGCTTCATCGTGTCGCACGTGCTGGCGCTGGGGCTGTGCGTGGGCCTGGTGCTGCTCAGCATCAAGAGCGGGGCCCTGTTCATGGGCGTCCTCTTCGCCATGTTCGGCTTCCAGGCGTTCCGCGTGCTGTCGGACGTGATGCGCGCGCGCAACGAGGCCAAGGAGGAGGAGGGCCCCACCGCCCAGGCCCTGCGCGAGGCGCAGCAGGCGCTGCGCGAGGACCGGCTGGACGACGCGTGGCGGCAGGGCAACCGGGTGCTGGAGACGGAAGGCCTGTCCCCGGGGCTCACCAGCCGGACCCATTACCTGCTGGGCTGGGTGGCGCTGAAGCAGGGCCACGGGCGGCCCGCGCTGGACCACTTCTCCCAGGTGCAGGGCCAGCCGGTGGAGATGCACGCGGTGGCGGCGGCGTTCTCGCTGGTAGGGGATGACGCCCGGGCGGTGGGCTACTGGAAGCAGGCGTGGGGCGAGTCGCAGGACCGCACCGTGATGCACGAGTACGCGGGCGCGCTCATCCGGCTGGGCCAGGTGAACGAAGCGCTGCGGCTGCCCGGCGTGGACCCGGCGGCCGCGTTCCGGTGCGCGGAGCGGGCGCTGTTCATCCGCGGCGCCTATTCGGAGGCCGCGGCGGTGAGCGAGGCGGCGTTGAAGCACGTGCCGGACCCGGGCATCGCGTACGACGCGGCCTGCGCCTTCGCGCGCGCGGGCAACGTGGCGGACGCGGTGCGGCTGCTCCAGCGGGCGGAAGGCCTGGGCTTCAAGGACGCGGCCTATGCCTCCTCCGACGAGGACCTGGCCCACCTGCACGGCCACCCCGCCTTCGAGGAGTGGCTGGCGCGGCTGCGGCCGGCCGCGTCGTCCTGACGGGGCGACTTTCTCCCGTGCGGCGCCTTTCGGGCCCTAGAATCCGGGCCCGCCCGTGAGCCCTTCGTCCCCTCCCGTGAAACCTGGTGCCGCGCCCGTGCGTACCGGGGACATGCCGGCATCCTCGGGAGCTTCCGGCGACCCGGACGAGGTGTTGATGGAGCGGTTCTGCCAGGGGGACGCGCAGGCGTTCGACGCGCTCTTCCAGCGCTACGCGCGCCCCGTCCAGGGCTACCTGGCGCGCCTCACCGGCAGCCCCGCCACCGCCGAGGACCTGGCCCAGCTCACCTTCCTGTCCCTGGTGCGCGCGCGGGGCCGCTATCAGGCCGGGGCCCGCGTCCGGCCGTGGCTGTACGCCATCGCCACCAACGCCGCGCGCGACCATGCGCGCCGCCACCGCCGCCCGGAGGACCTCACGCCGGAGGGGGAGTTGCCCCTCACCGCCGTGGCGGACACGCCGGAGCCTCGCGACGCGGGTTTGGAGCGCGCGGTGCAACGCGCCCTGGCGCAGCTTCCCGAAGGCCAGCGGCTGCCCATCCTCATGCACCGCTTCGAGGGCATGGGCTTCGCTGAGATCGCCGAGGCCCTGGGCCTCACCGAGAGCGCCGTGAAGGTCCGCGCCCACCGGGGCTACGCGCGGCTGCGCGAGCTGCTCGCTCCCCTTCAGCAGGAGACTTCACGATGACGCCCGAGTGCGAACGCGTCCTGGACCGACTGGACGGCCCGCTGCCTCCGGACCTGGCGTCACACGCGGCCGGGTGCGCGGACTGCCGCGCCCTGCTGGAGGGCTTCCAGGTGCTGGCGGCACCCTCCTCCGCTCCGCCCGCCGTTCCCATCGACGAGGCCCGGCTCGAACAGACGCGGCGCCAGTCGCTGACGGAGCTGGCGGCGCACCCCCGGCCCACGCCGTGGTGGAAGGAGGTGGCGGTGCTGCTCGCCGCCTATCTGGGCGTGGGCGTGGTGGGGCTGCTCTGGGTGGGCCGGCACGGGATGATGCTCAACTCCGCGTCGCCGCTGGCGGTGGCGCTCGTGGCGCTGCTCATCGTCGTGGGTGTGGGCGGCGGAGCGATGGTGGCCCTGGCGCCGAGGCAGCGCGCCTGGCCCGTCACGCTCGTGGCCGTGGGCGCGCTCGTCGTGGCGCTGGCGCAGCTGACCGGGCGCTCGGGCGTCCAGGTGCGGCCGTTCCTCGTCGGCACCCTGGGGTGCATGGGCGCGGAGGTGGCGCTGTCGGTGGTGCCTCTGGCCCTGGCGCTCGTCCTCTTGTGCCGCTCCGCCTTCCAGCCCGTGCGGGCGCTGGCGGCGGGCCTGTCCTCCGCGGGTGTGAGCCTGCTCGTGCTGCACGTGCACTGCCCGGACGGCAGCGCGGGCCACTTGATGCTGGGCCACGTGCTGCCGTGGTTCGTGCTGGCGGGCGTGGCGGTGTTCATCCGCTCGCGCCTGCCGTCCCGCTCGTTCGCCCCTTGAGGGGGAGCTTGGAGTCCTACTGGAGCCGCGACAGCGCTTCCTGGGGGAAGGCGCGCGCGTCCACCTTGGCGTGCCACTCCTTGATGCGGCCGTCCGGCCCGATGACGACGCCCACCCTGCGCGCGTTGGGGGCCGAGGCGTCATCCGCCGCCCCGTAGGCCAGCCCTACCTTGCGATCCACGTCGCACAGGAGCGGGAAGTTGAAGCCGAACTTCTGGGCGAAGGCCTGGTTCTCATCCGGCGTGTCGAAGCTGATGCCCAGGATGGCGGTGCCCTTCGCCTCGTACTGGGTCTTGTGGTCGCGGAAGGAGCAGCCCTCCGCGGTGCATCCCGGGGTGTCCGCCTTCGGGTAGAACCAGAGCACCACGTTCTTGCCCCGGTAGTCCGACAGCCGGTGCGTCTTCCCCGTCGCGTCCTGCACGGTGAACTCCGGCGCCACGTCTCCCTGCTTGAGCATGTGCGATGCCTCCTTCATGGGGTGGAAACCAGGGGCGTCGTAACACGCTCCGGGGGCAGGGAGCCGGGCACCGCTCGGGTGATGTGTGGAGTGGAGTGCAGGCGGACGGCGCCGGAGCGCTGGCGTCATCAAGAGGCTTGAAACCCACCGGCCTCCTCCATTTAGTAGGTGCACCAAATGAACACCTCCGACGAACCTCCGCCTGCCGAAATGCAGCGGATGGCCGCGCTCACGCTCTGGGCGCGACAGAGCCTTTCACGCCTCATCTATTTCCTGCTGGGCGCGTCCAACCGCATCCGCCTGCCGACCCCCTCGGTGTTGCCCATCGCGGGCGCGGTCGTCGGGCTCTACAGCGGACTGGCCGCGGGCATCTTCTCCAACCTCATTGGCGTGATGAGCGGCATCACGTTCAGCGCCGCGGAGCTGGCGGCGACGTTCAAGCCGCAGCGGCTGCGCACGTTGATGGAGTCGCTCTCCTCCGCGCGCTGGCACCTGGAGTACGCGCTGGTAGGCGTGCCGCTGGCGCTGGGCGCGCTCCTGCTGGCACGGGTGATTGAACCCGGCGGCCCTCGCGATGAGGTGAAGCGCCGCCTGCGCCTGCTGGCGCTGCTGACGCTGGGCGCGCTGTCGCTCTACTACCCGCTCGTGGGCCTGGCGGCCGTGAACGCCGTGTTCGGCCACGCGCACAACCTGCCTGCGGTGCTGCCGCACCTGCCCTGGTGGCTGATGCTGCTCGCTCCCACGGTGGGTGGCCTGGCGGTGGGGCGGCTCTTGCGCGACCGGCCGGAGACGCACGGCCACGGCCTTCCAGAGGTGGTGCGCGCGGTGAAGAGCGGCGCCAACGTGGTGCCGGCGGACCGCGGGTTGCTCAAGCTCATCGCGTCCGCCATCACCATTGGCAGCGGCGGCTCCGCGGGCCGCGAGGGCCCCATCGTCTATGGCGGCGCGGCGTTCGCGTCCAGCGTGGGGCGCGTGCTGGGCTTCAGCCGCAGGGAGCTGTCCATCCTGCTGGCGTGCGGCGCGGGCGCGGGCATCTCCGCGTCCTTCAACGCCCCCATCGCGGGCGCGGTGTTCGCGATGGAGATCATCCTGCGCGAGTTCGAGCTGCGCGTGTTCTCCCCCATCATCCTGGCGAGCGTGGCGGGCACGCTGGTGAGCCGCGGCGTGCTGGACGAAGCGCCCATGCTCAACCGGGTGAACTACGAGCTGGTCAGCGGCGCGGAGGTCTTCGCCTACGCGGCGCTGGGCATCGGGTGCGGGCTGCTCGCGTTCGCGTTCGTGAAGCTGCTGCACGGGGTGGAGCACTTCTTCCACGGCGGCATGGGCGGGAAGCTGTCCCCGTGGCTGGGCCGGAAGCCGCTGCCGGTGCGCGCCGCGCTGGGCGGCCTTTGCACGGGCGTGCTCGTGTTCCTGAGCCCCACGGTGTGGGGCAGCGGGCACGACTACATCAACCTGGCGGCGGCGGGCCAGCTGCCCTTCCTCTTCCTGGTGACGGCGTGCGTGCTGAAGCTCGTGGCCACGTCGCTCACCATCGGTTCGGGCGGGTCCGGCGGCACGTTCTTCCCTGCGGCGCTCATCGGCGCCATGGCGGGCGGCGCGTTCGGCACGCTGGTGCACTACTTCTTCCCGCACGCCACGGGGCCCAGCGGCGCGTACGCCATCGTGGGCATGGGCGGCGCGGTGGCGGCGCTCACGCGCGGTCCGCTCACCGGCATGATGATGCTGTACGAGCTGAGCGGCAGCCACGAAATCATCCTGCCGCTGATGGTGACGTGCACCATCGCGTCCGCGGTGTGCCACTTCCTCACGGAGCGCACGGCGCCCAAGGTGCAGAGCGACGAGGACCTGCTGGCGGCCACGCACGTGCGCGCCCTGATGACGGAGGTGCCGGCGGTGCCCGCGGGTACGCCGCTGCGCGCGCTGACGGACCAGCTGCTCACGTCCGAGGCCGGCACGCTGCCGGTGCTGGACACCGAGGGAA
Organism: Corallococcus sp. AB011P; assembly: GCF_003611605.1. Classification (NCBI taxonomy): domain Bacteria; kingdom Pseudomonadati; phylum Myxococcota; class Myxococcia; order Myxococcales; family Myxococcaceae; genus Corallococcus; species Corallococcus sp. AB011P. The sequence continues at coordinate 865,632 of NZ_RAVX01000001.1, read as the reverse complement.
ACCTCTACGGCACGGTGCAGGTGGAGCAACTGCGCGAGGTGTGGCGCGACGAGTCCATGTACCCGCTGCTCGTGGCCAGCGACCTGGCGCGCAAGCTGCCCGCGCTGGCGCCGGACTCGGACCTGGCGCATGCGCTCCAGGTGATGGACCAGGAGGACGTGGACGCGTTGCCGGTGGCGCCCGTGCTGGGACTGGCCCCGTGCGGACTCATCACCCGCGCCGCCGTCCGGCGCTTCCTCTTCGCGCAGCACGCGCGCGCGCACTCGACGGGCAACTACCCCGTCACCCCCTCCGAGGCGGCGCACTGAGCATCGGAGAAAGGACTCGGTCAGGGCGGGTCTGTCAGGAAACCAGGGGAGCAGGCATCCTTGGGCGCCATGTCCGAACCCGCCCTGTCCACCCTGCGCGCCGAGCTGACCTCCACCTTCCATGATGCCCGGGTGCGCCACATGGTGGCCCTGGGGCGCAAGGCCCGGACGGACCCGGAGGCGCAGGCGCTGCTGGATGCGCTGGCCCGGGGGGACGCCTTCGAGCGGCGGCTGGCCCTGGCGGCCCAGTTCACGCGCCGGGATGGCGCGGCGGTGCTGAAGGCCACGGCGGACGAGTCCTCGCGCGTGCGCGCGCTGGCGTTCGAGCTGGTGTCACTGGCCTGTGACGACGCGCAGGCGCTGGAGGCGCTGCGGATGGCGCACGGCATGCGCCGCGAGCAGTCCGTGCTGCGCCAGCTGGTGAAGCAGCGGCGCTACCCGGTCATCGACGCGTTCCTCGACGGGCTGGCGGAGGGGGGCGACCACGCCACCTTCGCGGACACGGTGCCCCTGGCCTCCGAGGCGGGCCTGCGCAAGCACCTGGCTCGGGCGTTGGAGCGTCCCAGCCACCGGTTCTGGGCGCGGCTGGCGCGGCGTGCGCCCGCGGTGCTGGGCGAGCTCTTGCTGGAGCAGCTGCGCGCGGTACCCGGCGAGCCGGACCCGGTGACCCGGCAGCATCTGGCGTGGGGCCTCGCGTGGCTGTCGGACCGGACGCCCGACATCGCGGAGACGCTGATGACGCTGATGCTGGAGCGAGGCATCCCGCCAGACGAATATCCCCTGCGGTCGCTGGCGCGGCAGCGCCCCATGCGCATGGTGGCGCTCCTGCGCCAGCACCCCACGGTGGCCCTCTCGCATCTGCTGTTCGCGAAGTCCCCGGCGTCGCTGGACGCCGAGTCCCTGACGTGGATCGTCCAGCGCGACCCGACGCTGCTGGGCAGTGCGGAGGACGTGCTGGAGGACCTGCCGGAGCCGCTGCACGCGACGCTCACCGAGGCCTGGGCCTCGTCCGTGAAGCGGGCCCCCGCCTGGGGCACGAAGCTCATCGCCCGGATCGTGGCCCCGGCCGTGCGCGAGAGCGTCTACGCGCGCTGGACCGCGGGGGCGCGGAACAGGGACGGCGTCATCCAGCTGGAGCAACTGCGGCACCTGCCGGTGGACCTGCGCGAGCGCGAGGCGCGCCGGCACCTGCATGAGGTGATGGCGCTACATACCCGCGCCGAGAAGCGCATCGCCTACGCGCGCTACCTGCCGTGGAGCGAGGCGCTGGAAGTCCTCCGGGCCGAGATGGGCCACCCGGACGCAGGCATGCGCGGCGCGGCGCTGAGCGCCCTGCTGGCCCTGCCCGGCCTGCGTCCGGACGAGCCCGCGTGCATGGCCCCCGCGCTCGCGGTGGTGCTGGCCCGGAAGAACGAACAGGACCCGGTGCGTGGGCTGATGTTGCAGGCGCTGGCGGACTGGCCCCGGCGGATGTGGCGCGCCGAGCACACCGAGGCACTGGGCCGGGTGCTGCGCGACGCGCTGGATGCCGCGGACCTGTCGATGCCCACGGCGCAGGCGGCGGAGCGGCTGCTGGTGCGGGCGTTCCGCGCGGACCCGGCGTGGGGCGCACAGTGGCTGGGGACCTTCCTCAAGGAGCGCGGGCGCGTCCAGGACGGCGGGCTGGGGCACCGGTTGACGGACGAGGAGGTGCGCCTGTCCGCGCCGTACCTGCTGAAAATGGCGAAGGTCTGGGCGGAGCGCGAGCGGGGGGGGCCCCTGCTCCAATTGGCGGCGAGCCTGGGCAAGCGCGCGGTGCTGGTACCCGGCCTGTCGGACTGGCTCGTCTCCGTGCGTGACACCACCCCCCAGGTGCGGTTGTCGCTCGCCCTGACGGTGTGGCTGTCGAGGGAGGACCGGCCCCGCTTCGAGGCGACGCTCGCGGCCACGCTCCGGCTCTGGAGGGACCGGGGCTGGGCCGAAGAGGTCGTGGCGCTGGCGGCTTCCGAGCAGCCGGGGGAACCCCTGCACCCGGAGCTGGTGGGAGAGTTGGAGCGGATGGCGCTGCGGCAGGGCAAGGCGTACGCGTCCGTCCTGTCGATCCTGCGCCACCGCGCCTGGAGGGACTTCGACCGGCTCCTGCCCGAGCTGCTCAAGCGGGACGAGAGCATCATCGCCATTTCGGTGGTGCGCGAGTACCTGCACCGGCGGCGGCAGGACCTGCTCGGTCCCTACCTGGACGCGCCGGTCATCACCGGCCAGTTCGCCACGGGGGCGACGCACTGGATCCTCCCCTTCTTCTCTGGCTTCTTCCGGTGGACGACGGAGCAGTGCCAGGCGTATTCGCGCGCGCTCGCGAGGCTGTGCGCGGACATGGAGCGGGACACACCCACGCTGCTGGGGGCGGTGTCGCTGATGGCGGCGCTGGACTGGGCGCCCATGGACGCGCTGCTCGCGCTGGCGGACGACAAGCGGCCCGCGGTGCAGGAGCGGGCGCTGCGGGTGATGGCGCGGTGCGACCAGGGCCAGGGCGTGCCCACGCTGCTGAGGGCGCTGGAGGATTCACGTGCGCGCATCGCCATCTACGGCCTGCGGCGTGCGTTCAACGGCATGCCGGTCGCGCGGGTGCTGTCGCAGCTGGCGGAGGTGCCGCTGAACAAGGTCACGGTGGCCAAGGAGGTGGTGCGCCTGCTGGGCGAGCTGCGCTCGGACGCGGGCTACGAGCGGCTGCTGGAGCTGGACGCGAAGCCGCTGCACCGCGACGTGCGCATCGCGCTCTTGCGTGCGCTGTGGGACCACCTGGACCGCGAGCCCACGTGGGCGGTGTTCGAGCGCGCCGTCACCGGCGAGGACGCCATCATGGCGGCGCGCGTGGGCGACATCCCGGCGGACCGGCTGACGGAGGCGCTGGATGCGCGGCTGTCCGGGCTGCTCGCGAAGGTGCTGGCGCGGCCGGAGCCGGATGCGCGCATCGACCTGCTGCGGCGCGCAACCTGGCTGTCCGTGAAGGACCGGGAGCGGGTGTTCCTCTCCGCCTGTGGCGCGCGGCTGGCCTCGCCCTATGACGACGAGGTGCGCGCGGCGATGGGGGCGCTGGTGTATCGGGCCGACGAGCGCGACGTGGCGCTGTTCGAGCGGATGCTGGAGGCGGTGGCGCACGACCGGCGCGCGCTGAGCGTGGCGATGGACGCGCTGCTCCAGCCCCGGGACCGCATGAGGCCCGTGCCTCTGCAGGCTGTGTATGGACTGGTGACGGGAGGGCCGCTCACGAAGGACCCGTGCCTGGCGACGCTGCGCGTGCGCTGCGCGGTGGTGGCCCTGGGGCCTCCGGCTTTCGCGATCCACCTGGACGCGATGGGACAGGAGGGCTGGCTCCATGCGGACGCGCTGGTGGCGGCGCAGGTGGCGGTGTCGAACCTGCCGGTGGAGACGATGGAAGACGTCGGAGGGCGCCTGGCGCGGAGCTCCAGCCCGGAGGCGCGGCGCGTGGCCCTGCACTGCCTGGTGCGCGACGCGGGGGACGGACGCGGCTGGACGGAGGAACGGCTCGCGGCGCTCGCCATGTTCCAGCGGGACGACTCACCGCTCGTGGCCGGCGCCGCGCAGTTCGTTTTCCCGCCTCGGGAGATGGTGACGGCACCGGAAGGGGCATAGGCCCCCGGAGCGGTGCTCCAGAACCTGTCCGACTGTCGGACAGGTTCGTGCGATTCGCCGCCGACCGGGCTTCACGTTCGGCGCCCCGGACTCCGGACACTCAGTTCAGCGAGCGGACCGGGGCCATCCACGCGGCTCCGCGCTCCGCTTCGCTCGCGTATTGCTCCAACTGCAGCGCCCGGTGGGCCACGGTGTGTTCAGCCAGGACCCTGGCCCGGGCCCGCATGCCCAGTTGGCGCCGGTCCGCTTCCGGCATCGCGAGCAGGTAGCGCAGCACGTCCTGCTCCGTGCGGGCGACCATCACCTCCTCGCCCAGCGAGAAGACGTCCTCCAGGCCCGGCCAGGGGTCGCAGATGAGCGCCGCTCCACAGGCCGCGGCCTCGAACAGGTTCGCCCCCGGCGTGTGCTCGGCTTGGGACAGGGCCAGCGTGAAGCGCTGCGCACCGAGGAAGCCCGCGTGCTCCGGGAGTGACGGGGCCTCGTGCCTCGCCACGTTGGCGGGCCAGGCGTCATCCACCGCAGACAGCGTGCCCGCGAGCACGAAGCGCCCCTCGGGCCAGCCGCGCGCGGCGCCCAGCAGCCATTGCGTCAAGAGTCCCCGCCGCTCCGGCGACGACGGCCCCGCGTACCCCAGGTCCCAGCGCGTCCGCCCGCTTCCAGGCGCGAAGTGCTCCGCGTCCACGCCCGGCAGGAACACGCGCGCGCGGGCCACGCCCCACTCGCGCTCCAGCTGACGGGGCACCGGGCCTCCACTGGAGCAGAGATAGAGCCGGTAGCCCGTGAACAGGTCCGGCGTCATGCAGGCGGGGTCCTCCCGAAGGGCGTGCCGCGCCAGCGTCCGGGGCGTGTCCCGGTCCCAGAAGACCGTGAGCCCCCGCGCCGTGTTCGTGGCCCAGCGGCTCACGTCCGCGACCTGCGGCACGTCCGCGTCCACCAGCACCAGGTCCGCGCGGCGCACCCGCGAATGGAAGCGCGCGTGCAGGTCCGCCAGGTCCAGGTACGGCTCGGCGGCGGAGGGCTCCTCCCCACGTGCACCGGGCGCCGTGCGCTCCAGGAAGAGGACCGTGTGTCCGCGCCTCCGGAGCGCCTGCGCGAGCTGTCTCGGGGCCGTGGCCGCCTGTGCCTCGGCGGTGGCCCGGCACACGGGGCCCAGGAAGACGATGTCCATCCACTCGGGCCTCCTCACGCCCCCAGCCCGGCGGACGGAGGACGCCCCGCGCGCGGCATGCCCCAGGGCTATCGCTCCGCGACCGGGGCGGACAAGCCAGCAGGCCTCGTGCCGCGTGAACTCCTCAACGGCACGGCCAGCGTCCGGCCCGCGCGTGCCATGAGGACGTCCGCGAGTGGACCGTGCCCTTGTCCCGGAAGCCAGAGCACCTTGGGCTACTTCGTCGCGGGCGCGGCCTGGGTGGGCGGCGTGTTTCCCGCCGGGGCCGCCGCGGGCTTCGCGGCGCCGCCCTTGCGCAGGGGACACGCGGCGATGGCGCCCGAGACGTCGATGGCGTCCTTGCCCTCGCTCACATTGAGCACCTTGCGGTCCTCGCCCACGACGAACGTGTAGCGCTTGGACACCGTCATCACCGGCATCTTCACGTCGTACGCGCCCACCACCTTGCCGTCCGGATCCGGGACGAACACGAAGGGCGCCTTCAGCTCCGTCTTGAAGCGCGCCAGCGTCTCCGCGTCGTCCGTGGAGAAGGCCAGCACCTGGCCCTGCACCTGCTCGATGTCCTTGTAGCGGTCACGGTACGCGGTCAGCTCCTTCGTGCAGCCGCTGGTGAACGCCTTGGGGAAGAAGGCCACGATGACGGGCCCCTTCTTCACCATCTCCGACAGCGTGTAGGTCGTCCCCGCGGTGTCCTTCACCGTGAAGTCCGGGGCGGTTTCACCCACCTGGGGAATCGCTGCGCTGAGCCATCCGACGACGAGCAGGGAGTTGAGCATGCCCGGGACTTAACGGGCCCCGGACACCGCGACAAGTCCCCGCGCCCCCAGGCTCTACGGCGACTCCATGCGGGCCCACACGGCGGCGGCGGCCTCGCGCGATTGCTCGGCCACCACGGTGGGGTTCACCGACAGCGGCCTGCGCGCCCACACGCGCCACACGCCGTCCACCATCACCGCCTCCACGTGGCGGCTGCCCAGCCCGTGCACCACGTGCCACGCCAGCGTCTCCGCGGTCAGCGGCGTGGGCGACAGGTAGTCCAGCACCAGCAGGTCCGCGAGCGCGCCCTCGCGCATAGGGCCGATGGCCGCCTCGAACACCTGCGACGCCAGCCGGTGGCCGTTGGCCAGGTAGCGCAGCACGTCGATGGGCTGCCCCGCCTCGCGCGAGCGCAGATACGCCGCCTGCGCCTCCGCGAACAGGTCCGGCGACGTGCCGTCCGTCCCCAGCGACGCGCGCGCCCCGAACTTCAGCGCGGGCGCGTAGCCCACCTCCTGCCCCTGGTTGGAGCGCGGTGTGTGCAGGAACCACGTCCCCGTGGCCAGCACCTGCGCCAGGTCCGCCCACGCCAGGTGACCCGCGTGCGCCGCCATGGCGCGGGGCGACAGCAGGTTGCTGGTGAGCAGCCGCGTCACCGGCGGGTTGCCGTGGCGCTCGGTGGACAGCCGCTCGTCCAGCGGATCCTCCGCGAGCGGGAAGTGCAGCCCGGTGCCGGTGGTGTTGAGCGCCTCGCCCAGGCCCTGGAGCGCGTCGTCGCCCAGCGTGAAGCAGGGGCCCGCGCCCACCTGCCCGCGGAAGCGGCCCCGGGCCTTGCGCGAGAAGCTGACCGTCTCCTCCAGCCCCTCCTCGCGGCCCACCGCGCCCATGCGGTCCGTCACCGCGTAGGACAGCACGCCGCGCACGCCCACCTCATGGAGCCCGCGCGCCGAGCGCAAGAGCGAGCCCGTCACCGCCTTGGGCGAGGCGTGCAAATCAAACAAGGTGGTGGTGCCGCACTGGATGGACTCCAGGCCGCTCGCGGTGGCGGCCACCTGCACCGCGTCCAGGTCCAGCGCGTTCTCGAAGGGCCAGCGCACCTGCTCCAGCAGGGCCTGGTAGGACGTGGGCATCGGACGGACCAGGCCGCGCGACAGCACGGTCGCCAGCCGGTGGTGGGCGTTGACGAGCCCCGGGAAGACGAGCTTGCCGGACAGCGCGACCACCTCGTCGTCGGGGCCGGGCGCAAGGTCCTCGCCCCGCGCCACGATGCGCTCACCTTCGATGCGCAGGTCCACCCGCTCCACGGACGCGGGCTCCAATTCGACGACGAAACCACCCTTGAGGACGGTGCCCAACATCCCTCCCTGCATCCGCGACGGTACGCGAGGTTCGTGAAGGCGGCCCCCTCCCCTTAGGGGTCACGCTTGAGGCGGGGGACGTTAGCACTCCCGGCCCGTCCTCCGTCATCGGCTCCACACATCCCTGCACCCACACCCGTCGTCCCGGCCGGCCCAATACGGTGGGCATGCGCGGGGGGACCGGGGACAAGCAGGCAGGCGGCGCGTCATGACGTTGGGCGCCGGGGGCGCGGGCCCGTAGACTGCCGCCACCTTGGTGTCGGAACCCGGCGTTTCCTGGGCAGGCCGCTACCGCTTGAGCGCGCGCATCGCGACAGGCGGCATGGCGGAGGTGTATCTGGCGCGCGCCATCAGCCTGGACGGGCAGCGCGGTCCGGCCGTGGCGGTGAAGCGGCTGATGCCGCACCTGGTCGCGGACCGGCGCATCGTGCAGATGTTCCTCAACGAGGCGCGCATCACCGCGCAGGTGCGCCACCCCAACGTGGTGTCCATCCTGGAGCTGGGCATGGAGGGCGGGGAGCCCTTCATCGCCATGGAGCTGTTGGAGGGTCGCTCGTTCGCGGAGGTGCGGCAGGAGGCCGCCGAGCGTGGCCAGCGCGTTCCGCTGGGCATCACCCTGCGCGTGCTGGTGGATGCGTGCCGGGGATTGGACGCCGCGCACCGCGCCGTGGACGAGGCGGGCCGGCCGCTGCGCATCGTCCACCGCGACTTCACGCCGGACAACATCCACGTCGGGGCGAACGGCGCGGTGAAGGTCATCGACTTCGGCATCGCGAAGGCGGACGCGCTGGGGTCGGGGACGGAGCCCGGGACGCTGAAGGGGAAGTTCTTCTACATGTCGCCGGAGATGATCGCCGGCCGCAGCGTGGACCACCGCGCGGACCTGTTCGCCGCGGGGGTGATGCTCTACGAGCAGCTGTGCGGCCGGCGGCCCTTCACCGGCATGTCCACCGAAGAGGTGCTCACGCGCATCTCCGAAGGAAGGCCGAAGCCGCCCACCGCGTTCGACCCGTCGGTGCCGCAGGCGCTGGAGACGGTGTGTCTCAAGGCGCTCGCGAAGGACCCGGAGGCGCGCTTCGACAGCCTGCAGACGTTCATCGCCGCCATCGAGCTGCTGGGCGGGCCCGCGGAGGTCGCCGCGCCGGCGCAGGTGGCCGCGTACCTGGACACGCTGTTTCCGCCGGACCGTGACCCCAAGCGGCTGGCGCTGCGCAACGCGAGGCTCGCGGATCCGTCCAATTCGGGCGCGGATGGAGCCCCCGGCATGGACGTGCTCCCGCCGTTCGGTGTGCAGGGCATTCCGTCCTGGCCCGTGCCGCCACCGCCGGCCGCCGCTCCGCCGGCTTCACGTCCTCTTCCGCCCCTGGGCACCCACACCGTGTCGATTCGCGGTTCGACCCGGCCCATGACGGCGGAGATTCCGGTCGCGACCTCGGGAAACCCGGCGGAGGGCGCCGCGCACGGCGTGGCCTCCCCGGCGTCCGTGAGCAAGGGACGCGGAGAAGCTCCGGCGGGTGCTCGCGACCCGGCGTCGCGTGGAGCTCCCCGGTCGCGCAGAATCATCGCCATCGTCGCGGGTGTGCTCGCGCTGGGCGGACTGGGCGCGGGGGCCACGTGGTACCTGCGGCGCCCGGACCTGCCGCCCCCCGCGAGGATCGCCGCCGCCGAAGCCGCCACCACGGCGGAGGCGAAGGTGTCCGCGCTGGACGGGCTGGGCAAGGACGTGCGCGCCACGGCCAAGGAGCTGGCTCGCGCGGGCACGCTGCTGCTCGACGCGGGCGCCCACCCGCAGGCCCTGGCGCTGGCGGAGGCCTACACCTCGCGCTTCCCGAAGGAGGCGGAGGCGCACCTGCTCGCCGCGCGCGCCGCCACCGAGCTGCGCATGGGCAAGCGCGCGGAACGCGCCATCGACGAGGCCACCGCCCTGGCCCCCAAGGACGTCCGCGCGCCGCTGGCCCTGGCCGACCTGCGGGCCCTCCAGGGGGATGTGCCGGGCGCGCTGACGGCGCTCGCGAAGGCGTACGCGCAGGCGCCGGGCTCCGCGAAGGTCGCGCCCCGCTACGGCCAGCTCCTGTCCCAGGGAGGCCGGCTGGACGAGGCCGCCACCGTGCTGTCCGCCTGGACGCGCCAGCACGACGACGCCGAGTCCCTGGCGGAGCTGGGCTTCGTGCGCTTCCGCCAGGAGAAGCTGGACGACGCCGTCGCCCTGCTCAAGCGCGCGCAGCGCAAGGCCCCCTCGCTCGCGGTGGCCCATTCCTACCTGGGCGCCGTCCTCTTCCGGCAGGGCGACCTGCGCGGCGCCGAGCGCGAATACCGGGAGGCCGAGCGTCTGGCCCCGGACGACCCCCGCGCCCTCACCGCCCGTTGCCAACTGCACGTCCACGAAGGCGATGCCGCCCGGGTGGCCGAGGTGAAACGTACGCTGGCGGAAAAGTTCCCGGACCGGGCACAGGCCCTCTCGGCAGAGTGCGGCACGGGGGACTAGCTTCCATCCATGCGCCTTCGCCTCCTCGCCCTCGCCGCGTCCAGCCTGCTGCTGACCGCCACCGCGTGCGGCTCCACGGACGACTCCGACACCCCGCCCGATGACGAAACGGAGCTTCCGGGCAACCCGGCCGGGGACGTGGCCCCCGCGGACCGCACGGCCTGCGCGGGCCTGACCGTGACGCCCGGCACCTACGACTGGACGGTCGAGCACGGCGGCCACACCCGCGCCTTCCGCGTCCACGTCCCCACCGGCTACGACGCCACGAAGCCCACGCCCGTCGTCCTCAGCTTCCACGGCTTCGGCTCCACCGAGCAGGAGCAGGAGCAGCTGACCGGCTTCTCCACCCTGGCCGACGCGGAGGGCTTCATCGCCGTATACCCGCGTGGACTCAACTTCCCGGAGATCTACGGCCGGGGCGAACCCGACACGCGGGGCTGGAACGGCGAGGCGTGCTGTGGCCCGGCGCAGATTGCCAACGTGGACGACGTGGGCTTCGTGGACGCGCTGCTCGCGGACTTGGACACCCGCGTGTGCACCGACCCGCGCCGCGTCTTCGCCAACGGCTTCTCCAACGGCGGCTTCTTCTCCTACCGGCTGGCCTGTGAGCGCGCGCAGCGCATCGCCGCCATCGCGCCCGTGTCGGGCATGGAGGGCGTGACGGACTGCCGCCCGTCGCGTCCCATCCCCGTGCTCCATATCCACGGCAGCGCCGACGAGACCATCTTCTACGACGGAGGCAGCAACGTCATCGGCGGCAAGCCCTACCCGTCCGCTCCGGAGTCCGTGCGCCGCTTCGCGGAGTTCAACGGCTGCACCGGCCCCCAGCAACAGACGTATCAGCAGGGCAACAGTACTTGCGTGGCGTATACGGGCTGCCAGCCGGAGAGCGCCACCGCGAGCCTGTGCACCGTCACCGGCGGCAAGCATGCGTGGCCTGGGCAGCCGCTCTACAATGGCGGCACGACGGACCTGGACGCGTCCCTCCAGATGTGGCGCTTCTTCCAGGCGCGTCCCCGCCCCTGAAGGAGGCAAGCCACGCCGCCCCGCGCCCTCATCATCAACGCCGATGACCTGGGCTACGACCCGGGCATCACCCGAGGCATCCTCCAGGCACTGCGCGAGGGCGTCGTCTCCTCCGCCACCCTGCTGGTGAACGCACCGGACTCCGAGTCCGCCGCGAGACAGGCCCGGGGGCTCGCCATCGGGTTGCACCTGAACCTGGACCGGGGCGCGCCCGTGGCCCCTGGCTTCCCGCGCGAGTGGAGCACCGTCGATGGAAGCCTCGACGGAACCCGAGTGGGAACGCTCCCCGCGGACGTGGTGGAGGCGGAGGCGCTCGCGCAACTGGAGCGGCTGGAACGGCTGCTGGGCCAGGCCGCCACGCACCTGGACGTGCACAAGCACCTGCACCGGCATCCCCAGGTCCTGGAGGGACTGTCACGCGTCGCGAGGCGCGCGGGCCTGCCGGTGCGCTCCATCGACGCGGACATGCGCGGCGCGCTGAGGGCCCGGGGCGTGGCCACGAACGACCACTTCGTGGGCGAGTCCGGCGCGACGGCGTACTGGACGCCGAAGCGCTTCTCCCAGTCCCTGGCGGCGCTGCCCGCGGAAGGCGTCACGGAGTGGATGTGTCACCCCGGCCACCTGCCCGAGCTCGTCACCACGCGCTACGCCGCGCAGCGCGAGGTGGAGTGGACGACCTTCGTGGACGCCCGCTCGCGCACGGCCCTGGAACAAGCGGGAGTGCGCCCCACGGACTTCCACGTCCTGCGCGAGGCCCCACTCACGCGGGCGTGACGAGCGGAAGCTCCGACTCCACCGGCCTCAGCGTCCTCCGCACGGGCAGTCTCACGCGGGCGTGACGAGCGGAAGCTCCGACTCCACCGGCGTCAGCGTCCGGCGCTTCTCGCGCGTCAGCACGGTGCGCACACCCGCGAGCAGCTCCTCCGGGCGGTACGGCCGGGGACACAGCGCGGCGTTCTCCTGCGCCCACCACGGCCGCGCATCCCCCGCCAGCAGGATGGGCACCGGCCGCGCGCGGGGCAGCGTGGCGAAGGTCTCCAGGAAGCTGCCCACCGCGGACTGCGTGGCGCTCGTGGACAGGACGATGAGGTCCACCGGCAGGTGCGTCGCCTTGCGCAGGGCCTCCGCGCCGCTCTGCACGGTGAAGACCTCGAAGCCCTCCGCCCGCAGGGTGCGCTCCGCCGTGGCCTCCTGATTCGAGTCCTCGTCCAGCACCAGCACGCGCCGGGGCAGCCTCCGCACCTCGTGCGCGGGCATGCGCGGCAGGTCCAAGAGGAACGTGGAGCCCTCGCCCTCGCGGCTGCGGAGCGCCAGCGCGCCGCCGTGCATCTTCACGATGGAGTGGCTGATGAACAGGCCCAGCCCCAGCCCACCGAAGTTGCGGTGCGACACGTTGCGCGCCCGGTAGAAGCGCTGGAACACCAGCGCCTGATCCGCGCCCGGAATCCCGATGCCGTGGTCCTGCACCTGGATGCGCGCGGACTCGCCCGTGCGCCCCACCCGCACCGCGATGGGCGCCCCCGCCGGGCTGTACTTGTGCGCGTTCTCCAGCAGGTTCACCAGCACCTGCTCCAGCCGGTCCCTGTCCCCCAGGACCCAGACGCCGTCATGCGGCACGTCCACCGTGAAGGGGCGCTCGAAGGCGTGCCGGAAGTGGTCCACCACCTCCGCCACCAGCTGCCCCACCTCCAATGGCGACGAGTCCAGCGCCAGCCGGCCCAGCTCCAGGCGGCTTGCGTCCAGCAGGTCCTCCACCAGCCCCGCGAGCCGGTCCACCTGCCGCTTGGACTTGAGCACGCTCGAGAGCGACACCGACTGCCCCGCGGCGATGCGGCGCTCCATGGAGTACAGGCCCAGCTTCAGCGGCGTGAGCGGCGTCTTCAGCTCGTGCGACGCGATGGACATGAACTCCTCGCGCACGCGCAGGGCGGACTGGGCCTCCCGCAACAGCCGCGCGTTCTCCACCGCCACCGCCAGCTGGCTGGCCGCCGCGCTCCACATCTCCAGCTCACGCACGGAGAAGGACGCGCCCTGTTCCTTGTAGATGAGCAGCAGCCCCACCGTGCGGCGCGGCGCGCACAGCGGCACCGCCGCGAACACGGAGCCGACCGCGTCGCCGTAACCACGCTGGATGCCCAGCTGTGGCTGGCGCAGGGCCAGGGCCTGACGGTAGGGGTCCTCGGACGGGTCGAACGCGTCCTGCGGCGCGTCCAGGCCCTCCAGGTCCGACACCGCCATGCGCTTGAGCGTCGCGTCGTCCTCCTCGTAGAGGAACACCTCCGCGCGCCGCACCTGGGCACACCGCACCAGCGAAACCACGGCGGCCGAGCAGACGCGGTCGACCTCCAGCGACTCACCCACCGCGCGAGCAATCTCCCGCACGGCCTGTGAAAACGCGCCCTCGTCGTCCACGCCGGACGGCTCCACCACCAGCCACGCCCCGGCCGTGCCGTTCGTGTGGGTGGGCTTCACCTGCACACGCACCTGCCGGAGCGTGCGGGTGATGACGTGGCCGGAGTGCGCCCGGTGCTCGCGGATGGCGCGCTCCAGGGCGTCCAGGCTGCGGCCGGGCTCCAGGGCCTCCAGCAGGGTGCTGCCCGGGGAGAGCGTCACGCCCGTCTTGGCCGCGAAGCCCTCCTCGCACCATTGGACGCGCAAGTCAGGACCCACACGCAGGAGCGCTTGGGGCAGGCACGAGAGGACATCCTCGACGTCATTGGGTGGCAGCATGAGGGGCGGGACGCGCTCGCAACAGGGGTCGCCGGAGGGAGATAGGAATCCCCGAGCATGATCGCCAACCACCCCCGGACGTTCTCCTGTCCCGGAGGGTCGCGGCACGTTGGGACCCGAACAGAGCCGGCACCGGGCAGCCAGGGAGGCGCCGTTGTGGAGGGCGGTGACACGCGCCGAACGTGTGCTACACGACAGCGCATGTCCTCTCAGCCGTCCAAGGAAATCCAGACCTTCCCCAACCCCGCCGCCGATCGCGACTACGAGATCGCCTTCGACGTGCCGGAGTTCACCTGCCTGTGCCCCCTGACGGGCCAGCCGGACTTCGCGCGCTTCACCATCAAGTACGTGCCGGATCAGCTGTGCGTGGAGCTCAAGAGCCTGAAGCTCTACATGTGGTCCTACCGCAACGAGGGCGCCTTCCACGAGAAGGTGACCAACACCATCGCGGACGACATCATCAAGGCCATCCAGCCGCGCAAGCTCACGGTGGTGGGTGACTTCTTCGTGCGCGGCGGCATCGGGACCATCGTCACCGTCACGCACGACAAGAAGAAGCAGGCCTGAGCCACGCCTCTCAGCGGGTGAGCTGCTCCAGGAGCGGCACCCACTGGGACTGGGACAGGTAGAGGCCGGTGCCCGCCGCCGCGATGCCGGCGGTGAGCGCGGCCAGCACCCACTTGAGTTTGCTCGGAGCGCGTGAGGGCTTCTTCGTGGCGAAGACGTCCAGCACACCCAGCTCCTGCTGGGTCAGGTGGGCCAGGGCCTCCGTCTCCGTGAGCTTCTCGCGGTAGCGCAGGAAGGCCACGAGCAGCGCGGGGTGGGACACACGCACCTCGTGGGCGAGGAACAGGTCCAGCTCGCGGCGCATGGCCGCGGCGTCCGGGAAGCGGGCCTCCGGCTTCACCGACAGCGCGCGCTTCACGATGCGCGCGAGCGGTGGCGGCACGTTCGGAGCCACCTTCTGGAGCGGCGTGAACTTGCCGTCGCGGATGCGGGCAAAGACTTCGCCGGCCGTCTTGCCCACGAAGGGGCGGGTGCCGGAGAGGGCCTCGTAGAGAAGCACGCCCAGGGAGAAGATGTCGGTCCTCGCGTCGATGGGCGCGCCCGTGACCTGCTCCGGGGACATGTACGACGGCGTGCCCACGGCCATGCCCTGCTGGGTGAGGGCTTCGAGGCTGACGTCCTTGGCGATGCCGAAGTCCATGAGCTTCACCTCACCGGACTTGGTGAGCATGACGTTCGCGGGCTTGAGGTCGCGGTGGATGATGCGGCGGAAGTGCGCGTGGTCGAGCGCGCTGGCGATGCGCGCGCCGATGACGGCGGCGACGTCCGGGGGCAGCGGGCCGTCCTTGATGAGGCCGTGGAGGGTGGGACCGTCCACGTACTCCATGACCATGAAGAGGCTGTCGTTCTTCTCCACCAGGTCATAGAGCGTGACGATGTTCTGGTGGCGGAAGGCGGCGAGCGCCAGCGCCTCGCGGCGGAAGCGGGACAGGGCCTCCTGGTCGCGCTGGCCTTCGGGGAGCAGCTCCTTGATGGCGACCTCGCGCTGAAGCAGCTCATGCAGGCCGCGATACACCAACGCCATGCCGCCGCGGCCCAGCTCGCCGAGCACGCGGCAGGCGCCAATCTTGCGGTGACGGATCCTCTCACTCTTCTCTGCGGCGGCGACGGTCACGGGCCGCAGGGTATCGATTCACGTCTCATGCGTCGATGGGCCCTCCCTGGCGAGGTGGGTTCGCACAGGTGTGATGGAAAGGCGCGGTGTCGCTGTCTCACGCCAGGGGGCCTACCTGTGGCGCGGGGACTGGCAGGATGGGGACATGGGACTGGGACGCCGGACGGATTGGCTGTGGGTGTTCGTGGCGGTGGGGCTGGGCGGCTGCGCGGGGCCACGTCCGCGCACGTATGCGCAGCAGGGCATGGACTCGGTGTCGAACACCTGCCGGACCCAGCCTGCGCTGTGCGTCGGGCAGGAGTCGGTGGTGCCCGTCCCACGCGCGGCGCAAGTGGCCACGCTGATGGCGGGGGCGAAGCTGGCCCTGGACGCGGAGGCGAAACGGGCAGTGGAGTCCGTGCTGAAGAAATGCGCGGAGGATGCACGGTCGGAGGTGATGCTCCGGTATCACGATGGGAAGGACCCTACGGTCGAGCAGTGCAACGAACTGGTTCGCAATGCTCGAGGCGAGACCGTGTCCCGTGCCATCTGGCTGGGGGAACAGATGCACGCCGTGGCGCTGGCGTGCGCCGCAGAGGGCCTGGAGGCCGTGATTCCAGGGCGCTTCAGCATCGAGCCGACCTACCGCCTTGCTCAACGCACCGGCACCTTCACGCCCTTGAGTCGCCAAGAGGTCGAACTGCTCAAGCAGCCCCGGTTCCTGTACGAGCTGAAGGGGACGGTCTCACCGGACGTTGTCATTCACTCCGGTGACCTCATCCGGGTCAGCGCGGTCTACGATTTCAAGTTCTTCTGTTCGAACGCCGCCACGACCTCCGCGCCCGGGTGGCGGCCCCTTTCAAAGAGCGCTTCGCCCACCGATCCGACACAGAAAAACACCTATATGGACGCCTTCAATCTAGGCCATGAGCAGGTTCTCCGCGTCATTCCCAGGTGGGGGATACTCCGATGACAAGCCTGCCCCGCGTTCGGATCTACATCAGAGATGACTTCGGGCCAGACCTCCTCGCCGTGAATGACGGCCTCCAGTTGTGTCTCTTCATGCCGCACGCGCACAACGCCTTGAAGCCTCGGATACAGCGGGCGCTCGACCTCTATCGGGAGGCCATTGGAAAGGACGCCCTGGGCTTCTATGGAGATCTCGACGGCCAATGGCAGACAATCGACACGGAGAGCTGGAAGCTCATCCATCATCGCCTTCACGACGAAGATGTCTGCCATCTTCAATTGCTGGGTGGATCCACCTCGGACGTTCCCACGGAACCCCACCGGTACAAGTTCCATTACGTGGGGTACGCGCTCGATCGCCCCCCCGAAGACCTCCATTGGCCGGACGCCGTCAGCGCACTGCGGCTGACCTTCCCCACGGAGTTCCTGGAAGCCCAGGGCCCCGAGCGCTTCCGAGCACTGGCGATTGAGATTGCCGGTATCCTCCCCTTCGGTTCAGGCCATGCGGGTCTTTCATTCAACGGCGAGCCTCTGGCATCTGTCGTCCGCGATGAGGTGAAGGCATTGAGCTTCCGCCATCCGGCCATGGACGTGCTTGAATTCGACGATGTGGCCCGGGACCTGGGCACGCGAGTCCGCGCCCCGGCCTGGATGAACTTCCTGGGTCCACCGGTCCTCCATGAACTGGGGGGAGTGGAAGGTCTGCGCTCCCGGCTGCACTCGCCGGGCACCACCGTGCAAGCACTGGGTCCAGACCGGGCTGTCGTCACGCTGGGCCCATGGCCGGAGGCCGGCGACACCGAGCAGGGACAGACCTTGCCTGCCTACCGGGAGCTCGCGCGCGTGCTCGAACCATGGCTCTACCAGGAGGCCGGGGCAGAGGACTCTGACTTCTTCACCACGACGCGCCGCTGGCAGCGCCGCTTCCTCGACTGAGCGCTCCGTCTCCCGTCCCCCTCCGCCCTGCACCGCCCCGCGGGCGTTCCCATGCTTCTTCCATTCAACGTGCCTGGGAGGACGCCATGACGGAACGGGACGCATACATCCAGAAGATGGAGGCCGAGCAGAGTGAGGCGACCGCTCGCTTCCGCGAAATCGAAGCCCAGGCGGACCTGGCCGACAGTGAGGACACCCTCGATGTCCTCACCGGCGCCCGTGCCTTCAACGACGACGTCAACCGCGAGATCCAGGCGCTCCGCCGCGCGGACCAGCGCGACTGGGACCGCGTCAAAGCCGGCGCGGAGAAGGCCCGCAGCCGATTCCGCGAGCACCTGGACCACGCGGGCAGCCGGTGGGGCGAGCTCCGCGAAGGCTACCAGCGCCAGCGCGAAGCCGAGCTGAAGGAGCTGGGCGCGCAGATGGACCGCTGGGTCGCCTCCCACAAGCGCACCCGGGCCGAGGACTCGCTCCTCACCCGCGAGGAGCTCGACTTCATCACGCGCGGCCTGAAGACCTCCGGCGAGATGCTCAAGAACCTGCGCAACGCGCACGGGCATGTCTGGAAGACCGCCCGCGATCAGTACGAGGCCAACTGGCGCGAACTGCAGGAACGCTCCCGCATCATCCGCTCCGACGGCGCCCAGGATGAATCCGGCGTCTCCCCCTCCTGAAGCCCCATCTTCACCAACGCCACACGGCTGTCACACGGCTACGCTAGGAAACGCCCCCACCTGGAGGGACACGGCCCGGAAGGACCGTGCCCCTCCAGGCGTTTTCGTCCGCGAGCCCATGGCCCTTCCAGCACGCCCCTCCCCGACTCCCGTCCTCGCCGCCATCGATGTGGGCACCAACGCCGTGCGCCTGGAGCTGGCCCGCCCGGACGCCGAGGGCTCGCTTGAAACCCTCCACCAGGAGCGAGACCCCATCCGCCCCGGCGAGGGCGTCTTCACCACCGGCGAGATGCCCCCGGAGACGGCCGACCGCCTCCTGTCCACCCTGCGCCGCTACGCCGCGCTCTGCCGCCGCCACAAGGCCCAGGTGCGCGCCGTCGCCACCAGCGCGCTGCGCGAGGCCCGCAACCAGCAGGACATCGTGCGCCGCGTGCACGAGGAGGCGGGCCTGGAGCTGGAGGTCGTCAGCGGCAAGGAGGAGGCCCGCCTCATCTGCCTGGGCGTGCTGCACAGGAAGCCCGCCAACACCCGCTCGCTCCTCGTGGACATCGGCGGTGGCAGCACGGAGGTCGCCATCGCCACCGGCGAGAAGGCCGACGAGCTCTGGAGCCTCTCCCTGGGCTCCGTGCGCCTCACGGAGGTGTTCGACACCGCGCGCACCGTGACGCCCAAGCAGCTGCGGCTGATGCGCAGCTTCGTGGAGGAGACCCTTCACAAGACACTCCCGGAGAAGCTCCCCGCCCTGCCCCGCGTGGCGCTGGGCTCGTCCGGCACCATTGGCGCCGTGGTCGGCTTCGCCGCCGCGGACAACGGAGGCAATGCCACCGTGCGACAGCTCACCCAGACCGTGGAGTCCCTGGCGAAGATGCCGCCGGAGCGCCGCCGCAAGCGCTTCGACCCGCGCCGCGCGGACATCATCGTCTCCGGCGCCGTCATCCTGGAGGGCGTCGCGCGCCACCTGGGCGTGGAGTCCGTCAGCGTCGTCAACCGCGGCCTGCGCGACGGCCTGCTGGTGGACCTGCTCTACCGTCAGGACGAAACGCGCGAGGACCACAGCCTCGCGGACGCGGCCCTCGTCATGGGCCAGCGCTTCCGCTTCGACGAGAAGCACGCCCGCCAGGTCGCCCGCCTGTCCCTGACCCTCTTCGACAGCCTGGCCTCACTGCACCAACTGCCCCTGTCCGTGCGCCCGCACCTGGAGGTCGCCGCGCTGCTGCACGACATCGGCACGGCGGTCAGCTACGAGCGCCACCACCGCCACACGTACTACCTCATCCACAACGCGGACATCCCGGGCCTCGCGGACCGCGAGCGTGAAATCATCGCGCGCGTCGCCCGCTACCACCGGCGCTCCCCGCCGGAGCTGTCCCACTCCGGAATGGCCGGGCTCACTCCGTCCGAAGCGCGGCGCGTGCGCAAGCTGGCCACGCTGCTGCGCCTGGCGAACGCGTTGGACCACAGCCACCACCAGCCCATCCGCGACTTCAAGGTGACGGACGGCCGCGAGGCGGTGACGCTGCACCTGCACGCCCGCCACCCCCTCGACCTGGAGCTGTGGAACGCCGAGCGCGAGGTCGTGGCCTTCCGCAAGGTGTTCGGCAAGCGGCTCGCCTTCCAGGTCCACTCGACGGGACGCTAGGGCCACTGCCTCCCCGCCCGCTCTCCAGCAGAGGGAGCGCGGCGCCGGTCCTGCCCGGCCCCACCGCCGTGCCCAGAGTCCAGACGAACGGGTCCGTGTGCCTTCGCGAAGGCGCCGTGGGCCTTCACGTCTTTCGAGGCCCTGGCGGGGCAAGGAGCGGAACATGAAGGCAGTCGTTTTCCATGGCATCGGGGACATCCGGCTGGACGACGTCCCGGAGCCGAAGCTGAAGGAGCCCACGGACGCCATCATCCGGCTGACCGCCAGCGCCATCTGCGGCACGGACCTGCACATGATCCGCGGCACCATGGCGGGCATGAAGCCCGGCACCATCCTCGGCCACGAAGGCGTGGGTGTCATCGAGGAGCTGGGCAAGGACGTGCGCAACTTCAACGTGGGCGACCGCGTGGTCATCTGCTCCACCATCGCGTGCGGCAACTGCTCGTACTGCCGCGCGGGCTACTACGCCCAATGCAACGACGCGAACCCCAACGGCCCCGCCGCGGGCACCGCCTTCTTCGGCGGGCCGGAGATGACGGGTCCCTTCGACGGCATGCAGGCGGAGAAGGCGCGCATCCCGCACGCGGCGGTCACCATGGTGAAGGTGCCCGAAGGCGTCACCGACGACCAGGCCATCATGGTTTCCGACATCTTCCCCACGGGCTATTTCGGGGCGGAGATGGCGGAGATCAAACCGGGTGACACCGTGGCGGTGTTCGGCTGCGGCCCGGTGGGCCTGTTCGCCATCGTGAGCGCGAGGCTCCTGGGCGCGGGCCGTGTCTTCGCCATCGACAGCCACGAGGACCGGCTGACGCTCGCGAGGGCCCAGGGCGCGGAGGTCATCAACTTCGAGCAGGAGGACCCGGTGGAGACGCTCAAGCGCCTCACGGCGGGCATCGGCGTGGACCGCGCCATCGACGCGGTGGGCGTGGACGCGCAGCACGCGCACCACGGTCCGGCCGCCAAGAAAGCCAAGGTGGAGAAGCCCGGGTTCAAGCGCGAGGTGGAGCAGGTCGCGCCCAAGCAGAAGCCGGACGGGGACAACTGGGTGCCCGGCGACGCGCCGTCGCAGGCCGCGCAGTGGGCGGTGCAGTCGCTGGCCAAGGCGGGCACGCTGTCCATCATCGGCGTGTATCCGCAGACGATGACCGCGTTCCCCATTGGCGAGGCGATGAACAAGAACCTCACCCTGCGCATGGGCAACTGCAACCACCGCAAGTACATCCCCAAGCTGCTGGAGCTGGTGCGCTCCGGCACGGTGGACCCCACGGCCATCCTGAGCCACGTGAAGTCCATGGCCTCCGCCATCGACGCATACCGCAACTTCGACCTGCGCAAGCCGGGCTGGGTGAAGGTGGAGCTGGAGCCGGGCGCCACGCTCCAGTGACGCGTCACGAATCCAGGATGAGGCACGTGTCGCCGAACTCGTGTCCCAGGTAGCCCGCCGCTTCCGCGTGCGCCGAGGCCCGGAGCAGGAGCGGAAGCGGCGTGAAGGCTTGCAGCAGCGCATGGTGGCTGCTCCCCGGGTCGTGCACGCCGGTGAGCAGCCCGTGCACCACCCGGGGCACGTAGCCGGGCCCGAGCAGCAGGTCCGTCACGTCCTCGCCCGGCACCAGCCTCCCGTGTTGCGTCGCGCGCCCTTCCAGTGCACGCACCACGGTGGTGCCCACCGCCACCACACGTCCACCCCGAGCCCGAGTCTCCTCCACCAGCGACACGGTGCGCTCGGGGATGTCCGAGCGTTCGGGCCGGGGCAGCGCCGCGTCCAGCGCCGCGTCGCCCGTGGAGGAGAGGCCCGCCGCGTGCGTGAGGGACGCCCAGCGCACGCCGCGCGCCTTCAGCCGCAGCAGCACGGACGCGGTGAGGGGCAGGCCCGCGGAAGGCATCTCCGCGGCCCACGGCCGTGAGGCGTAGAGCGTCTGCACGTGCCACAGCGCGAGCGGCCCCGCTGTGTACGCGTACTGCACCGGACGGCCCGCGGAGTAGAGGGCCTGCCAGAGCGCCGCACCGGTCCGGTCGAAGGCCACGCGCAGGAGCCGGGGGGATGGGGGCAGCACCTCCACCACTCGCGCGGTGAGTCCGCCGACTTCCAGGCGTGCGCCCACGGGGAGCTCCGGCGGTGGGGGCCGGTCCTCGGTGCGCCGTCGCCAGTCTCCCGCGCCGAAGAGGACGGCGGTCCAGGTGTCGTCGGGTTCGCGGGAGAGGAGTCGCAGCTCGATGGCGGCGCCCGAGCCGGTGCGGCCCGTGAGGGAGCCGGGCAGCGTGGCCGCGTCGTTCATCACCAGCAGGTCGCCTTCGCGCAGCAGTTGGGGCAGCTCCGAGGCGACGGTGTCGGTGAAGCGTTCGCGGCGGGGCTCCACGTGCAGGAGCCTCGCGGTATCGGGGTGTTCCCGGGGCCAGCGTGCGGCGTTCATGCGGCCTCCCATCTCGCGGCCTCGAAGCGCAGGCCGGACGCGGTGTCCCGGGCCTCCACGAGCGCGAGGATGCGCGCGGCCACGTCCTCCGGCTTCGCCAGCGTCGCGGGGTCGGCGTCCGGGAGCGCGTCGCGGTGCATGGTCGTGTCCATGTCACCGGGGTCCACGGTGAGCAGGCGCACGCCGCTGCCCTCGAACTCAGAGGCCCAGATGCGCGTCAGGTGCTCCAGCGCGGCCTTCGACATGCTGTAGGCGCCCCAGCGGGGATAGGCGGACACGGCGGCGTCGGAGGTGATGTTGAGGATGAGTCCCCGGCCCCGGACGACCATGCTCCCCGCGACGGCCTTCGTCAGACGGAAGGGCCCCAGCAGGTTGACCTCCAGCACCTGCGACACGTCCTCGCACGCCGTGTCGAGCAGGAGCGGCAGGGGTGTGGGGCCCAGGGTGCTCGCGTTGTTGATCAGGACGTCCAGCGGGCCCACCAGCGCGGTGGCGGCGCCGACCAGCGGGTAGATGGCCTGCTTGTCCCCCACGTCGAAGGCGAGCCCGTGCACCGCCAGTCCTCGCGCCTTCAGGGGCGCCACCGCCGCCTCCAGCGCCTTCGCGTCGCGCGCCACGCCCACCACCCGGGCGCCCCGCCGGGCAAAGGCCTCCATCAGGGCCCGGCCCAGTCCCCGGCTCGCGCCCGTCACCAGCACTGCTTGATTCCGCATGTCCATGGCGTGTCTCTCCTTGAGGCATGGATAGCGGATGGGTGCCGACGGGATGGCATGGGCGCCAATGTGTTGGCAGAATGCCAGCGTATGAGCGAAGAGGACCTTCCAGGCAGGCTGGCGCGCAACCTGAGGACGCTGCGGGAGACACGAGGGGCCACGCAGGTGCAGCTCGCGAAGCTGGCGGGCGTGCCCCGGGCCACCTGGGCGCATCTGGAGTCCGGCGCGGCGAACCCCACGCTGTCGGTGCTGCACCGGGTGGCGGGGGCGCTGCAGGTGTCACTGGAGGAGCTGCTGGCCCGGCCCAAGGCGAGCGCCCGGCACTACCGGAAAGACAGCCTGCCGATGAAGCAACGAGGCGCGGCCTTCCTGCGCAAGCTCCTGCCGGATCCGCTGCCGGGCATGGAGTTCGACCGGATGGAGCTGCCGCCCAAGGCGCGCATCACCGGCGTGCCGCACACGCCGGGCACGCGCGAGTACCTGGCCTGTGAAACCGGAACGCTGGCGCTGGTGGCCAGTGGGGAACGCTTCGTGTTGGAGGCCGGTGACGTCGTCGTCTTCCGGGGAGACCAGAAGCACTCCTATGAGAACCCCGGTGCGCGCACGGCGGTGGGCTACTCCGTCGTGCTGCTTGCGCCGTCGCTCTGAGAGTGACCTTGCCTGAAGCCGAGACACCGCAGCACCGGGCTGTCGCGCCTCGATGCCGACGTCATGTCGGACCCGGGTGGAAGCATTCAGGGCATTCCCCTCCCAGGTGGACTCCCCGGAGATAGACGATGCGCGTGGGTGTCGTAGCGCTGTTCGCGGCCTTTCTGTTGGTGGGCTGCGCGGGCGTGGAGACTTCCTCCACGAGAAGCAGTTCACGGGCCTTCCGGCAAAGCGCCTCGCATGCATTGGACGCGTCCGACGAGGAGGAAGGCAGTCAACGACTCCACCGGCGTCAACCCGTCCGCATCCCTGCGGGGACGGTCATCCTCGCACCTCCTGGGAAGGTCTCGCGGCAGGCCCTGGAGATGGGCCTCCTGGATGTGGACGCCTTCGAGAAGCTGCTGGTGCGCGCCGGCATGGAGGACGTGGACGAACTGCCCCTGCGCCGCAATCCCTTCACTCCGGACGACGCAGTGGAGGTGCTGGGCCGGCTGATGGAGAAGCCGGTGACGCTCGGTACCTTCCCGCCGCGCATGGCTGCGGGCTTCCTGCTGCGCGAGGTGTTGGAGCGCGGAGAGGTCTCCCGCGAGGAGCTGGCGCGGCGGGTGACGCGCTTCGCTCGCGAGCAGGTGGCTGTGCTGCGGCCAGATGGATACCTCGCGTGGGCACTCAATGGGCGCACACAGCAGAAGGTCGCGCCCATCGCTTGGAGGAACGGCGCCTTCCGCGCGGGCAACTTCGAACTGGGACGTTTCTACAGTGGCAAGGGCGGGGTCTTCCGCCCGGTCGATGAGCAACTCCGGGCGTCGGACTCCAGACCGCTGGCCGAGGTGTACGACGACGCGGACGTCGTCAGCCGCTCGCTGGATGGCGCGGAGGACGCCTTCGTGGAGCTGTACCACGCACTGGGACAGGTCCTCTCCCGGCCCACGGACAGCATCGCGGGACTGCGCAATCTCCCCGCGGGCATCGCGGCCCTCATCGCGTCCTCGCCCGAGTACTGGGAGCGGTTCCAGTACATGACGGCCGGCGAGCAGATCCGCGAGACGGCCCGATTGACGACGAGCGTGGTTGCCATCTGGGGAGCAACCTCGGCCACGACGCGGACACTGAAGGGGCTGGCGTCGGGTATCGACGCCACGGTGCCCGTGCTGTCGCTGTCAGCGGAGGGGGCGCTGGTGCTGGAGCGCATCTCGGTCCCCGTGGGACGCACGGCGGCGGTGTTGAGCAGCGCTCCCGGTGCGGCCATCATCCTCCAGCGAGGCGATGATTCAGGCTCGGGAGATGGAAGCGGTGGAGGTTCGCCACCGAGCGGCCCAAAGGGCTACTCGTCCTTCAAGTCGTTCAAGCGGGCCATGGGGCCGGCGGGGAATGGAAAGGAGTGGCACCACGTCGTGGAACAAACCGACGGGAACGTGGCTCGCTTCGGACCCCAGGCGCTCCACAACACGGAGAACGTCATCCCGCTCGACAAGGCAGTTCATAACTCGGTGAGTGCGTTCTATTCGTCGCACCAGTATCGGCTCACAGGCTCGACGTCGCTAACCGTCCGGCAATGGCTGAGCACCCAATCATTCGAAGCCCAATGTGCATTCGGGCTGCGTGCCATCGAGAACATTCGGAACAGACTATGGTGACGGAAGATCTTCAGAAGCTTGTCGCGAAGTTCGAGCAGCATGCAGCGGCGCAATCAGAGGCCATCATGCGAGGGGACGCGAAAGCCGCGAACAAGCACGCGAAGGAATCCATCGCAGCGTTCAAACGGCTGAGGACCCACGGAGATGTAGGACGGGACGCGCTCGCAACCCTCTTCACCCATCCGCGCATGGATGTTCGAACGGCCGCTGCGGCACTGCTCCTGCGGTATCGCACCGTCGAAGCCAGAGCCGTGTTGGAGGAGGCCGCGAAGGGCAAAGGGCTGATCCCCTTTGAAGCACAGGAAGCCCTGAAGCGATGGGAAGAAGGAACCTGGTCCCTGGACCCTGCTTGAGAGAATGGCTCAGCACTCACTCGTTCGAAGCGAGTGGCGGGCCGGGAACCTGAAGTCCACGGAGGACTGAACATGCCCATGCGGAGCGCACGCCGCTTCCATTCAGACCTTTAAAGTCCAAATCCAATGGACTTTTCAGGTTCATGACGTCCAGACTCCCGGATGGCGCCGCCGCGCCGAGCCCTGGCCCCGAGGAGTTCATGCCGACGCCCCCATCCAGCAGCGAGCCGGCCCGCTCCCGGGTCGCACCGTTCCGTCACGTCTTGCCTCCCACGCCCGGCCGGCCCCGGCCTCTCTTCACCATCGACGGCGTCCGCTACGAGGCCATCCGCGAGCTGGTGCGGATGCAGACAGGGGAGGTGCTGATGCTCGCCCGCCGATTCCCGGAGCGGGGAGACACCCTGCCCGGGCTCTGCTTCGTGCGGCGCCTGGCCAATCCCTCCACCACGCCACGCCGCATGCGGCTGGGAGCGGAGATCCAGCTGGCCTTCCGGCTCCGTCACCCCGCCATCGCCCAGGTGTTCCACCGCAAGGTGCACCAGGACTCGCTGCACGTGGTCATGGAGTACGTCGACGGTCCCTCGTTGGAGACCCTGGTGAGCGCGAGCGTGGCGCGCGGCCAGCCCGTCTCCGAGCCCTTCGCCCTCTACGTGGGAGCGGAGCTGGCCGAAGCGCTGCACCACGCGCACACGCTGACGGATGAGGCGGGCAAGCCCCTGGGAATCATCCACCGCGACGTCAATCCCCGGCACGTCTATGTGGGGATGCACGGCGAGGTGAAGCTCGTGAACTTCGGAGCGGCTTATTCGGTGGTCATCGGACGCGAGGAGTCGCCCGCGAGCCTCGTCCGGGGTGACGTGGCCTATGCCTCACCCGAATACATGGAGCGGCTGGCACTGACGCCACGCTCCGACGTCTTCAGCCTGGGCGTGCTGCTGGTGGAGCTCTTCACCGGCAAGCATCCCTTCGACGTGCAGAACGCGCCCCGGCGTCCCGAGGGACTGCGCCCGTTGCAGGTCGAGTTCCTCCCTTCCCTGCCCCTGACGCAGATGCGGGTGTTGCTGGCTTGCTTCGGCCCGACGGAGGTCGAGGCGGCGGTGGGACCGCTCTCACCAGAGGTGAAGCAACTGCTGCACAGGGCCCTGCGCGCCGAGCCTGAAGAACGGTTCGCCACCGCGGCGGACCTGCGCGACGCCCTTCGCTCGGCCCTGGCCAGACGACACCCGGGCTACGGGCGCCAGGAGGCCGCGGATGAAGTCGCGCGGTTGCTGGCGGAGGGCCGCGTGCTCCGGGACGTAGTGGAGTTTGGCGAGGGCGGCCTCTTCGAGGAAGGCATGGAAGAGGAAGGCCCGGCGGAAGAGTAGCGCCTCAACGTGCCAGGGCAGAGGCGACATGGAGGAGTGCGTCCAGTTTCTCCGCGTCCAGCTTGCGCGCGAGGTGCAGCAGGCGTCGCAGGTCCGGCGCGTCGCCGTCTTCCCGGGGCGACTGCTTC
The DNA here is from genome assembly GCF_003611605.1 of Corallococcus sp. AB011P. Taxonomy (NCBI): domain Bacteria; kingdom Pseudomonadati; phylum Myxococcota; class Myxococcia; order Myxococcales; family Myxococcaceae; genus Corallococcus; species Corallococcus sp. AB011P. The sequence goes on along the minus strand of NZ_RAVX01000001.1, from coordinate 839,033 downwards.
TTCGAGCCCTTACGCACCTCGCCCGACGGGGTCAGGCCCAACAGCGCTTCAGGGGAGACGCGAAGCTCCTGGCAGAGGCGATAGAGAGACGGGACGCTGGGCAGCATCTTGCCGCGCTCCAGGCGGCTGTAGACGGGGTGTACCAGTCCAATGCGCTCGGCGACTTCGGCCTGCGTCAGTCCCAGATGCTCGCGGGCGGCGCGTGCCGCCGTGCCAATGGTGATGCCAAGTTCTTCATTCATGGAGGGCGCGCAGCGTATCCGAGATATGCGCTGAAGCCCCTCGGGCCTTCGCGAGGAGGCCGCATGCGCGAGACACATGAACCTGGAATGAGGACGCCATGAGGCCACCGCCCGCCATCCTGGCACCCGGAGCGGAGGTGCTGGGATACACGGTGGAGCGCCAGTTGGGACAGGGCGGCTTCGGCACGGTGTATCTCGCACGCAACGCGGGACAGCCATTCGCTTTGAAGCTGCTGTACCTGCCGCGTTCCGGCGAGCGGGTGGAACGAGAAGTCTCCATCCTCCTGAAGCTTCACCACCCCCACGTCGTGAGCCTCCAGGGTTACGGGCTGTGGCCCCCACGCGAGCCGCGCTTCGCGGTCATCGTGATGGAGTACGTGGACGGGCGCAGCTTGGACCTCTGGGCCCACGAGGAGAATCCCTCCGCGCGCCAGGTGACGCGGGTGTTGGTGGACGTGGCGCGGGCGCTCGCCGCGACGCATGCGGCGGGAGTGCTGCACCGGGACGTGAAGGAGGCCAACATCATGGTGCGCGCCTCGGACGGACCGGCCAAGGTGGTGGACTTCGGCATTGGCGACTACACCGGCGCGCGTGATTTGACGGTGGACATCCTCCCGCCCGGGACGCCGGAGTACCGCGCGCCCGAAGCGTGGAGGTACTTCCGGCAGCATGCCCGGGTGCTCGGGGCCCGCTACGAGGCGGGCACGGCGGATGACCTCTGGGCGCTGGGCGTGGTCTTCTACTGGCTGCTGACGGGGCGCAGGCCTTTCGATGGCGAGGACGACGCGGACTTCATCGAAGCCGTACTCACCCAGACGCCCGCGCTACCGCATGAAGTGAACGAGCGTGTGCCGCATGCGTTGAGCGACGTGTGCCTGCGTCTTCTGGGAAAGACGCCCGAGACTCGCACACCGAGCGCCCTGGCTGTCGTGGCCGCGCTGGAGGAAGTCCTGCGGGGCGCGGACGCGGCGTGGGACGTGCCCCTGTGCGACGCGTTCGCTGAGGACACCGCGACGACGGAGAGCGAGCTGGACAGCTTCGATAAGTGGCTGAGCCGTCCCAGGCACAGGCACAGGCGGGGCATGCGTGCACCGCTGGAGGCTCCACCGACGCAAGCCGGAGCCACGCCGCCGGAGACGAGGGCGAAGCCACGACATTCCTTGCGCGCGTGGGCGGTGGTGGTGACGGCCCTGGTGTTGATCACCGCGGGCGCGCTGCTGCTGCACAGGACGGTGCGATTCCCAGGAGTGGTCACGCTTCGTCAGGAAGTAGCGCCCACGGACAAGTCGCCTCAATCTGACCGGGCCGCGGCGCCCAGCGGGCCAGAGGCCACCGCCGCGGCCGTCGCCCTTCCCGCGACGCTCCAGGAGGTTGCCGCCACCGTGACGACGCAGATGCCAGAGACTTCCTCCCTTCCGCTCTCCTCGAAGCCCGCGAAGAAGGTCCGGAGTGCCATGACCCGTGCGGCGGGCATGGCCACCTGCACTGCGTTGCTGGGATGCCCCGGCACTCAGGTGCGTCCGCCCCCACCACCAGAGCCCTGCCCTGTAGGGGCGGTGAAGGCCATGAAGGAATGGGGCATCAGGATGGGGGACGAGTACATCGCAGCCTTCGACTTCTCGCGACCGCGCATCATCTCGGTGTCAGAAGGCCCCACCCAATTTCTCCTGGCCGAGAACGTGGGAGACCTGCGGGGCGGTGCGGAACTGTCAGGCCGGCTCATCGTGAGAGACCGCGTCTACGGGCGCCTGACCTGGGCGACGACCAACCAAGGCGACAGCTTTCCCGTGTGCCTGGAGGTCTACGCGGAGGAGGGAGGCCGGGGCCTGCCGAGGGAGCCTGGAGACGACTCACCGTCGAGCGCCCGGGTCTTCACCACGGTGAGCGTGAAGGCAGTGCGTGAGTTCGAGTAGCAGTCCTGCCTGGGAGATGCAGCCAAGTGCCCTCTTCATCCACGGTGGTCCTCCTGGCGCTCGTGTTCGCGAGTGTGGGGGCATTCGCCCAATCCGAGAGTTCGGCCTCCGTGCCGGGCGCCCGGCGCATTGAACTGTCCCCGGATGGGACGCCATTCGTCGCGGAAATCGCGGTCAGTGCAGGGCTCTCCACGAGCCTCTACTTCGACTCGGAGCTGATGCGTGACGGCATCGAACTGGAAGGGAGGGAGCGCTTCACCCTGGTGGACATCGGGCAGGCCACTCTCCGCCTGGTTCCCTCTTCGCGTGTCATCCCTGGCGAGCACTTCCGGCTCGTCGTGCGCTTCAAGGATGGCGCGGCTCCGGTGAGTGCCTCGTTTCTCCTCCAGGTGCATCCCGCGAAAGCGGAGCCCGTCATTGAGGTCTATCGCGGGAAGCGGACGCTCGAGACCTATCAACAAGAGGTCCGGGAGGTCCGTGCGGAATTGGAGCGCTGCCGGAATGAGAGGTCACGGTTGGAGGCCGAGCATGAGGCCCCAGCCGGACTGGCGGGGCTCCTCTCCACCGGAACCCTGGATAAGGATGGTGTGGCGGGGCGTGTCGTGACCAAGGACATCCTTCTGTCTTCTGGAAATGCCTTGGAGGCGACCTCCGTCATTACCTACCGCGCAAAGAGGGCTGTTGCCGTCGTGGTCACGCTGACGACGAAGGCGGGGGTGCAGCCCTGGAACTCAAAGGGGGCGACACTTCGAAGCAGGAGTGGAGCGGAATTGCAGGTGCTCCGCATCTGGCTGCAGCCATCCCGTCCCTTGGACAAGACCTCAAGCATCGTGGTCGAGGCCGAGGCCCCGGAGGCCGGTATCCAGGGACCGTTCTCCTTGAAGCTCTGGGAGGATGGCCCCCGCACCATCACGCTGGGCAACGTGACGTTCCCATAGTCACAGCTGCGTTTGGGCTCCGCGCAATGGAGAGCATTCGGAAACAGCCCATGGTGACGGAAGACCTTCAGAAGCTCGTCGCGAAGTTCGAGCAGCATGCGGCGGCGCAAACGGACACCATCTGGCGAGGCGACGCGAAAGCCGCGAACAAGCACGCTCCCTGGACCCCGCGTAAGCCGGGCCACCCGCTACGCCCCACCGCCCTGCCACGTCAGCATCCCCATCACGCCCACGTCGCGAGCTCCTCCCGCGTGGAGCCTCCAGGGCACCGCCACTCCGAACTCCAGGGACTTCAGCGGGCGCGCCAGCAGCCCCGGTGACAGGAGCAAGGTGGAGGTACCGTCCTCGTCCCTCCAGCCGGCCTCCACCATGGGCCGCAGCGGCCCCAATGCGAGCACCGCTCCGGCAGCGAAGTCCGGGTGGAGTTCGTTCCCCAGGCCGCGCACCCCGGGCAGTTCCTCCGCCTTCAACTGGAGGTTGAAGCCCACCGGTCCCACGTCCTGATACGCCAGCAGGTACGGTTCGAAGCCCGGGCGGAAGCGGTCGTCCGTGAGGTCGCGCGTGGCTTCCAGGTCCATTCCCACGCTCAGCGTGAAGCCTCGGCGGCTGTCGTTGATCAGCGCCAGCCCGATGCCCACCTCCGCCGTGTCCAACCCTCGCGGATCCTCCGGCGTCGTCAGCGCCACCTTCGCTTCCAACTGCACGCGGTCGCTCAGGCCGTACTCACCGCGCACCGGCAGCTCGAAGCGCGTCTCATCGTCCTGACGCGTCCACTCCAGCCCCGTGCCCAGCTCCACCTGCCCCCGCTGCTGCGGAGGCGCTCCGTCTCCCAGAAAGAACTCCTGCACCCGCCCCTGCACCCCTTCCTCCGCCACCGCCGGTACCGAGAAGAGGCCCAGGAGTCCCACCGAGACGAGCCACCGTCCGTTCGCCATGCCCGTACGGTGGACACGCGCCTCATGCCCCGGGGCCTCCCCGCCGTCCCTACCACCGCTCGGCTGCCCGCCCGCTTCAGGAACAACCCAATGCGCTGGCGCTCCGCGTGGGGGCTTGCATCACCGTGCGTGAGGGTGGCAAGCCTGCGCTCCCACTTCTTCGAGAACGACCATGCCCCTCCCCTCCGCTCGACACACCATGGCCCTGCTGGCCCTGAGCCTCACCGCCTGTGGCGGCAAGGACGTGCGCCCCGGCGATGATGAGAATCCCAACCCCGTCACCGACCCCTGCGTGGAGAGCACCACCGCCGACCCGGCCAGCGGGACGTGCGCGCCGCTGCGGTTGCAGTGCGCCAGGGACCTGAGCGGCTTCAAGACGGACCGCTACGTCTGGCGCGACCGCGACTGCCACGTGCGCTCCGTGTCGCTCGTGCGCAACGACGCGGCGGACCCCGCGGGCTGGAACGGCGGCTACATCCGCCGCTACACCTACGAGGTCGCGGGCGCCGAGCGCACCTGCGACGGCCAGAGCACCCAGGTGCCCGGCTGGGGCATGGTGACCAGCCACCTGAAGGAAGGCCAGACGTGGGGCGCCTGGACGCAGGACGTGCGCGGCACCGGCCGCTTCGTCTTCAAGGGCGCGCACCATGCGCTGCACGAATTGAAGTGGCCGCTGTCGCTGGATGGCCGCGTGGTGCAGGTGACCGTGCAGTACCTCTTCGCCACCGGCCGGGACCACCCGCTGTATGCCATCACCCACGACGCGTCCGGCTTCCCCGCGAACCAGATTGAAGCCGACGTGCGCTCGCCCTACGGCGACCTGGCTTTCGACGGCAACGCCAACACGGACATCGCCGGCCTGGGCTGGGGCGACCGCTACCGCTTCGTCACGCTGTCCTCCCCCGTGACGATGAACACCGGCTGGGACTACCGCGAACCCAACGTCGTCCCCTACACGCGCATGTGGACCGCCGCGCCGGACGCGGAGATGGGCGCGGTGCAGACCCAGACATGGGAGCAGAAGCCCGCGGGCGGCTACTGGCTGTATCCGGAGTGGGAAACGCGCCACGCCAACGGCCCCATGCCGGTGGCCTACAACTGGCCCTACCAGCTCAACCAGTACGAGCTGCCCTCCGTCACCAACTCCCACCGGCTCGCGTGGGGCAGCAACTTCGGCGCGGTGGGCCTCTCGCAGTACCCGCGCCTGGGCGATGACGGCGTGATGCTCTCCGGCCACCCCTACCAGAGCTACTCCGTCTTCATGGTGCTGGGCACGCACACGGCCAACCCCGTGCTGTCGCTCGTGTCGGAGGTGGAGGCCTGGCAGGGCGTGAAGCTCACCGCCTCCGAGGGCACCGTGCGCACGCGCGGCCCGGGCGGCGTGGGCCGGACCGACTCCGTCACCTACGACGTCGCCGGCTACAACCCCGTCTACGCCACGTGGGAAGCGGACGCCGCCTCCAACCGCGTGACGCTGGCGTTCGACACCGCGGGGCGCACGCTCGCGCGCCCCATGCTGGTGGTGCATGGCTACACCGCCACCACCGCGCCGAAGGCGGTCACCCTGGATGGCCAGGCGCTCACCGCGGACACGGACTACTTCGCGTCCGTGGATGAGGCGGGCAAGGCGCTCTGGCTCACGCTCCAGCGCGACCTGAAGGGCTCCGCCACCCTGAAGGTGGAGTAGCCCCACGCAGGGGACAGGCCCCTGGCACCCTCGCGAGTGCCCGGGGCCTTCCCTTCATCGCTTCACGCCGGACCGTCAGTCCGCGTCGCCGCTGCCGCCGTAGCCCTGCGGGGCCTCCGAGCGCAGCCGCTGCCACTCGGCGCGGGCGTCCTGCTCCACGCGCTTCTGCTCGTCCACGCGGCGCCGGGCGTCCTCCACCTCGCGCTTGGCCTCCGCGACGGCGGCCATGTAGTTCGCTTCCGACATGTCCTTGGCGCGCACGTCGCCGCTGCGCTCCAGCGCCTTGTACTGGGCCAGGTTGAGCTCCGTGTCCGCCACCTTCAGCTCCGCGGCGCGCAGGTCCTGCTCCGCCTTGGCGGTGTCCGTCTTGCGGTCGTGCCAGGACACCTCGGCGTCCGCGGCGACGCGCCCCGCCTCGGCGCCCTGGAGCTTGGACTGCGCCTGCGCGATGGGGCTCCGCTGACCGGTGGCCTCGGCGGCCTTCACCGCGGCCTTCTCCGCCTCCATGCGGCTCTTGGCGGCGTCGCCATTGCGGCGGGCCACTTCCGCGGCGCGCTCGGCGTCGCGCACCGCCACCTCGGCGCGCGTCACGTTGTCGGCGGCCTTGGTGCGGGCCAGCTGCGCGTCACGCACCTCGCCCAGCTGGTCCTCCGGGACGCGAGCCATCATCGCGTCGTCTACACGCGCGGCCTTCGAACTGCCGCAGCCGGCGAGGAACGCCATGGACGCCCCCAACGCCAGTCCCATCACCCAGTGCCGCTTCGTCCTGTTCTGGAACATGCTCTCAATCCCCCGTACGAGATGACTGGGGAAGAACCTAGACACGCCTCCGTCACGCGACAGGGGCCACGGACGCCGCCGTTGCCCCTGGAATCCGCCCGCGTTCGGGCAGGCCGTGGAGCAGGCAGGCGCGGCCCCTCTTTCGCCCCGCGCCGTTGCCGTCCAGCACTTTCGTCACGGGGCATGTCCCAACCCGCACGGGGTGCGTGTCTCAAGGTCGCGCGAACGACGCGCCACCAGGGAGAGGGATGACATGAAGCGAACCGGATGGGGATTCGTGCTGGGAACGGGCTGCGCGCTGATGGTCGCGGCCTGCGGCGCCGGCACCGAGGACTTCGACAACCTCGAGGGCACGGAGTCCGTGAAGATGAGCATCTCGCTCGCGGGTGACGCGTGCGGCGTCACTTCGGCCGCGGCGACCGTGAGCGCGCCGGACCTTCCGACCTCGTACCCCCAGTCCCTCTACGTGGGGAACGGCTACATCGAGGGCTACCTGAGCAACATCCCTGTCGGGCCCGGGCGAATCGTGGACGTGAGGGCCTACAACAAGGCGGGGCTGGAGGTGTACGCCGGCAGCGCGGTCGTGGACGTGTACTCGGGCTCGGTGGCGTACGCGCAGCTCCAGATGAGGCGCAATCCACAGAACTGCCCGGGCGGGGGGACGGGCGACATCTACATCATCGGCACGCTGGAGGGCACGGGCCCGGGCTGGGACGCGGGCTACGACGCGGGCCCCGGTCCGTCCTACGATGGGGGACCCGTCTTCGACGCGGGCAGCGCGTTCGACGCGGGCTAGAACGCGCGGAGGTGTCGCAGCCCTCCTCAAGTGCCCCGGCCGTAGAACCATGCGGTGAGGGCCAGGCGGGAGGCGTGGGCGGGCATCACCTCGTGCTCCAGCCGCTCGCTCAGGAACACCACCAGGCGGTCCAGCACCGGCGCCACCTCCACGGGGGCGCCGGTGTCCTCCGGGAACAGGCGCAGCACGCCGCCGTGCTCCGGCTTCCAATCCGCGTTCGCGTACCAGATGGCGGTGATGCGGCGGTTGGATTGGCCGGGGAACGCGTCGCGGTGGCGGGCGTAACGCGCACCGCCGCCGGGATAGCAGGCGAGCTGCACGTCGAAGCGCCCCAGCCCCAGGTACGCGCCCGAGGACACGGACTCCCCCAGTGCCTGGAAGCGGTGCCACAGGGCTTCGAGCTCGGGGGCGGCGCCGGGCAGTACCCACTCGATGTGGTCGCCACGCACGGACGTATCGAGCGCATGGTCCGCGCCGCGCCGGATGCCCGCGGGCTTCAGCGTCCCAGCCTCTACTCGCGCGAGCGCCGCGGCCCTTGCCGCCAGCGCCCGCGCGACGCCAAGGAAGGCGTCCCGCACGAAGTATCCCTGGGAACCCAGGGCCTCCGCCTCCGCGTCCGTCAGCTCCATCCTGCGTGACTCCTTCGCGAGTCCCTGTCCGGAAGCCCGCGTCCGACACGCTGCACCAGGATGCCCCCGTTCCGGAAGCGGGTAGACTTTCCCCCATGGCGAAGAACCTCTCGCGAGCCCTCTCCCTCCTCGCCGCGGTCGCGCTCGGCGCGCTGGGGGCCTGGGTGCTGCTACGCCCCACGTCTCCCCGGCTGCCGGACACGGCGGCGGTGGTGGAGCAGATGCGGGAGGTGGCCCGGCTGGAGACGCTGGACGTGTCCCTCTACAAGAAGGTCACCTTCACGCCGGAGCCGCAGGCCACGGACGCGCTGTGGAAGGACGTGCTGCTCTGGGCCAGCTACACGCTCCAGAACCCGCACGGCCGCGCCATCGTGTTCGCGGACGCGCACCTGGGGTTCGACTTCCAGCGCTTCGACTCGAGCCACCTGCGCGCCGTGGGCACGCGCGTGGACGTGCTGCTGCCGCCGATGCAGGTGACGGTGGCCCTGCGGCCCGGGGAGACGGAGATCATCGACTCCAACCTGGACAGCGCGCAGACGGCGCAGCTGTTGGAGAAGGCGCGTCTGGCGTTCGAGAGAGAGGTGCGCCAGGACCGGCGCCTCCAGGAGAAGGCTCGTCAGTCCGCGGAGCGCTCGCTGCGGGGGCTCTTGCTCACGCTGGGCTTCCGAGAGGTGCGGTTCGTGGAGACCTTGCCGGTGGGGAGCGCGGGATGACGGAACGGTTGGAGTTGATTCAAGGAGACATCACGCGCATCGCGGCGGACGCGATCGTGAACGCGGCGAACTCCGGCCTGTCGGGTGGCGGCGGCGTGGACGGTGCCATCCACCGCGCGGCGGGTCCGGAGCTGGTCGCGGAGTGCCGCACGGTGGGCCGCTGTCCCACGGGAGAGGCGCGCATCACGCGGGGCTACCGGTTGCCCGCGGCCCACGTCATCCACGCGGTGGGCCCCTCGTGGTGGGGCGGGGACCGCGGCGAGGACGAGCTGCTTGCCTCGTGCTACCGGAGCACGTTCGCGCTGATGGAGCAGCACGGGCTGCGCACGGTGGCGTTCCCCGCCATCTCCACGGGTGCCTACGGCTTCCCCATTGAACGGGCCGCCCCCATCGCCCTGCGGGAGATCCGCGCGGCCCTGGCGCGGCGGCCGGAGCTGGAGCGCGTCACCGTGGTCCTCTTCAGCGAACAGGACTTGAAGGTGTATCAGCGGGCGTTGGGCGCGTAGGTCACGCGCTTCGCAGTGAGTCCCCATCCAGGACGAACGACCCGGGCACGCCGTCCGGCGCATGCCCCAACGCCGCGAGCCTCCGCACCGATTCACCGTCCGAGTCCCGGCACAGGAGCGCCACTTCGCGCCGGCCCAGGCTCACGCGCAGCGGGCCTCCGCCCGTGGCGGCCTCCACCCTGCGGCGCTGCGCCTTCGTGAGCAGCCGTGCGCCGTCATGCCCGTCGCCGCCCGTCACCGCCCAGACGCCGGAGAACGCCTCCGCCAGCCGCACCTCGCCCTGGTCGATGACGACGGGCCGCACGTCCGCGGGCCGCAGCTCCAGGTTGTGCCACGCCGCCGCGTCCACCGTTTCGAGCGTGAGCCCTGCATCCCTCAACGCGGAGGCCGGCAGGTAGCGCACGAACTCCGCGTCCTCCAGCACGTAGAAGACCTCCAGCCCCTCGGGCCCCGGACGGAACAGCGCGCCCTGGGTCCCCGCCACGAAGCCCGAGGGCCGCAGCACCGGACGCAGCGCATCCAACGACACACCCGTGGGCCCCACTCCCGAGGACAATCCGCCCAGCCTCGACGCCAGCGCCTCCACGTGCGCGGTGAGCCCCTGCGCGCCCGGTGACTCCTGATACGCGGCATACAGCGAGCCCACGTCCACGCGGCCCACGCCACCCGAGGCCAGCTTCACCAGCAGGTCGCGGCCTTGACGCCGGAAGGCCACGCCCGCGCGGCCCAGGGCAGCGGTGAGCGCGGCGGTGAACTCCGGACGCAGCACCTGCTCCTCGGGCGCGGGAGGCGGAGGAAGGTCCGCGGCCTCCAGCTCCGCGCGCAGCAGCTTCGCCTCCGCGTCGAAGGGGTCTCGCTCCACGGCCTCCGCCACGTAGGCGCGGGCGCGTGCTCCCTCCCCCTGCCGCAGCGCGAGCACGGCCAGCACCTTGAGGGCCTCCGGGTCGCCGGGGCTCAGGACCAGCGCTTCCCGCAGCTCCGCTTCCGCCTCCCGGTGCCGCTCCAATCCCAGCAGCGCTCGCGCGAGGCCCAGGCGAACCTGGAGGTCCTTGGGAAAGTCACGCCGCAGGGCCTGCATCAACGGCAGGGCTTCGCGCTCCGCGTCCGCGTTGACCAGCGCATGCGCCACGGTGAGGCGCAGCGTGGGTCCGGGCGTGCGCGCGGCCTCGTCACGCAGCGCCTCCAGCTCCGCGCCGCTGAGCACTTCACCCGCCTCCACCTTGCGGCGCAGGCGCTCCAGTTCCGCCGGGGAAATCACGCGCGGACTCTACTCCCTCCGGAGCTCAGGCCCGTCAATGCGTTGCATCGTGCTCGGCGGGTTCCTCCTCGCCTCGGTGCTGGGAGAGGAAGTCGTCCAGGGCGCCCACGTCGATGGGCTTGCGGAACACGGCATCCACCTGCGCCAGGCTCGCGCGGTTCTGGCCCCGCACGTCCATGCCGGTGACGATGGCCAGCAGCGCCTGGGGCGTACGCTGCCGCAGCTCTCGCGCCAGCTCCCAGCCCGTCATCTCCGGCATCACCGCGTCCAGCAGCGCGGCGTCGTAGGGGTGCTTCTCCCAGATGCGCAGGGCCACGTCCGGGCTGTGCGCCACCTGCACTTCGTAGCCCTCCTCGCCCAGCACCTCCGCCATCATCCGCGCGTTGTCCAAATCATCGTCCACCACCAACACGCGGCGCGCGCGCCCGGGCATGCGCGGCATGCGTCCCGCCGGCGGCGCTGGCGGCTGCGCGGTGGGCTCGGGAGCACCTGTCGGCGCTTCGCGGAAGCGCGGCAGCCGCACGATGAAGCTGGCGCCCGAGCCGTCGCGCCGGTTCTCCACCGTCAGCTCTCCGCCCCAGCGCTGCACCTGCGTGCGCGCCACCGCCAGGAACAGCGAGAACTGCGGCGCCCCCGGGTCCCGGCGCAGCGGGTCGAACAGGCCCGCCAGTTCATCCTGCGCGTAGGGCCGCCCCCCATCCTCGATGCGCAAGTCCAGCCAGTCCTCCCGGGCGGGGCGGGAGCGGATCACCAGCGTGCCGCCGCCCTCCATCCGGTCCCGCGCGGACAACATCAGGTTGACGATGAGCTCGCGGAAGAAGCCCGCGTCCGCCTTCACGCCCCACGGGAAGCCCAGGTCCAGCTCCGTGTGCACCGGGTGCTGGCGCTGCTCCAACTCTCCCCGGGCCAGCTCCAACGCCTCGCGCACCGTCTGGTCCACCGGCACGTCGCCCAGGCGCTCCTCGGTGCGCTGAACGCTGAACTCCTGCAGCCGCGCCACCAGCTCGCCAATGTTGCGCACCGTCTTGTCCAGCGCGTCGACGTGCTCGGGCTTGTATTCGCGTTGCAGCAGCGTGATGCGCAGCCGCAGCACGTTGAGGAAGTTGTTGAGCGCGTGCGCGGCGCCGCTCGCCAGCTGCCCCAGCGCCTGCTGCCGGGTGCGCCGCAGCAGTTGTCCCTGGAGCCGGCGCACCTCGTCGTGCGCGTTCTCCAGGGCCTTGGTCTTCACCGCGGCCTCGGTGCGGTCGCTGAAGGTCTGGATGACCCCCGCGAGGACCTGGTCCTCCTCCCACACCGGCGTGGCGCTCATCTCCAGCGTGGCGTCCCCGCCGCCAGGGCGCTCCACCTGCATCATCACGCCGCGCACCGGCGCCTTCTCGCGCAGCGCGCGCAGGAAGGGCATGTCCTGCACCTTGAAGGGCTCGCCCGTGGTGTGCCGCGCGTTGACCTGGGTGAGCACGGGCCCCAGCGAGCCGGTGGCGCGCGCGCCCACCACCGCGCGCATGGGCACCCCCATCAGGCGGCTCACCGGCGGCGAGGCGAAGGACACCATGCCGTCCGTCTCCGCCAGCAGGATGCCCACCTCCACGTGGTTGAGCACCGACTCCATCACCGCCGCCTCGCGGAAGCGCACCTCCTCCGTCTTGAGCACGCGCGCGTAGGAGGCCTGCGCGGACGCGTCCGCCTCCCACACCAGCTCCGACACCAGCTCCGCCACGTCCGCGTGGATGACGCCTCCGTTGCGGCGTGAATAGACGTAGAGCAGCACCTCCTGGAGCGACTTGAACTCGCGGGTCAGGTCTTCGGGCTCGAAGTTCTGGTCGTACCGGAAGGCCCCGTGCGAACGCACCACCTCCGGCCACAGCCGCACGGCGTCCTCGCCCCGGTCCTCGAGCAGCCGGGCAAGCTCATCCAGCAGATGGCGCAGCGGCGCGCGCAGGTCCCGGCCGGGGACCTCCACCTCGTACGTCTCCGCGCGCAGGCGCTTGGACCACAGGCGCGTGATGCGCTCGCCCTCGTCCGAGAGCAGGCCTGACAGCGCGGTGATGGCGTCATGGGAAGAAGGCACGCTCAAGGGCGCACGATGCGCACGCCCCAGGCGTCCAGCCACCCGCCCCCCCTCTCCTCGCGGTGCGGCAATGTCAGGCGTTTCACATGAAGGAAGCCATCACGGGCCCCGAGCGCCCGCCTGTCCGTCCGCCCTGGCCATGGCGAGCGGTCGTCCCCACCTTCCCAGGTACGGATGAGCATCAAGGAGCGCAGGAAGAACGACCTGGAGCAGCCAGAGGTCTCTCAGCAGGCCATGGCGCAGCTCTTTCGTGGCGAGCTCAGCCGCTCGGACACGTGGCGTACGCGGCTGGACACGACGACGAACTGGGCGCTCACCACGACGGCGGCGGTCATCTCCTTCGGCTTCGCGTCGCCGGAGAGTTCGCACGTCACGTTCCTGGTGGGCATCTGGATGGTGGTGTCCTTCCTGCTCATCGAGGCGCGGCGCTACCGCTACTACGACCTGTGGAACCGCCGCGTGCGCCTGCTGGAGGACGGCTGGTGGGCGCCAATGCTGCGGCGCGAGCCGGTGGATCCAGACGCGCTGCGGGAGCTGGCGGTGGAGATGTCCCGGCCGCAGATCCAGCTGTCGCTGGTGTCCGCCATCGCGACGCGGCTCAACCGCGCGTACGGGCCCATCCTCATCGTCCTGTTGGTGACCTGGTTCTTCAAGGTCTACAGCCACCCGCGTCCGCCGCGTGACTTCGGGGACTTCGTGGACCGGGCGCACGTGGCCTGGATTCCAGGCCCGGTGGTGATGGCCGCGCTGCTGTTCCTCACCGTGGCGGCGGCGTACCTCTTCAGCGCGTCCTTCTTCATCCGGGCGCCGCTGGGCGAACTGCGCACCCGGCCGCGCGGACGCAGGGCGGCGCTGTGGGAGGCCTTCTACCGGCCCTACGCCATCCAGCGCCGCAAGCGCCCGCGTCCCCCGGGCGTGCGCGCCAGCACGCCGCGCCCGCCGGCCCCGTTCGACCGCTGACGTTAGCCGCCGAGCTGCGCGCCCACCTGCGCCATCAGCGCCATCACCCGCGCGCGCGTGGGGGCCTGGAGGTCCGGCCGCACCGCGATCGCCTGGAGCATCTGGAACACGGGCGTGCCCCCTTCCAGGTGCTGGGCCGCGACCGCCAGCAGCGCGGGCTCCTCGCCTGGCGCCAGCCCCCCGGCCACCACCCAGGCCCGCAGCTGCTCCAGCGCGCTGGCATCCAGCGGCCGCGTGTTCAGCGCGTCCAGCAGTGCCCGCTGCACGCCCCGGTCCTTCTCCGTCCCCAGCGCGTCCAGGAGCAGCCGCGTGGCCAGCTCCTGCGGGGCGGCGCGCAGCGCGTCCGCCGCCGCGGCCCGCACGTCCGGGGACTCCGCGCGCAGGTGCGGCGGCACCACGTCCATCAGCCGCTCCGCCCGCGTGCCGCCCATCGCTCGCAGCGCGTGCGACCGGGCCTCGTCCCCAGAGGCCTGGGCCACGGCGGTCTCCAGCGTCCGCACCGCGGCGCGCGCCTCCACGGAGTCCGGGTTCAGGTGCGACGACCAGACCCCCAACGCGTATGACGTGGCCCGCTCCACCGGGACGTCGTGCTCCATCCGGGCGCGCTCCAGCAGGCCGTTGATCATCACACCCGTCTCCGGCTCCGGCTTCGTCAGGAACCCCGCGCGCTGCACCATCATCACGTACGCGCCCGCGTGCTCCCGGGCCTCCGTCGACAAAAGCAGCGTGCGCAGCGTGGCCTGCGCCTGCGGGTGGCCCGCGCCCACCAGCAGGTCCAGCATCAATTCGCGCATGCCGGGCTTCGTGCCCGGCTTCAGGAACAGCCGCGCCAGTTCCTGGCAGCGCTTCGGCTCCAGCGTCAGCGCTGCGATGGCCCGCCGCGCGAACACGTCCAGCCCCGCGATGGCCTCCGGACCGCTGGCGTCCTCCAGCGTCTCCAGCAGTTCGTCCACCGTCATCCCGTCCGCCTGGCCGCGCAGCGCCGCCGTCTCCGGATCCATCTCGAAGGCAATCTGCGACGGCGTGCGAATCACCAGCTTCTGCTCGCCCGACGGAGGCAGGGGCTGCATCTCCCGCGACTGGTAGGTCAGCCTCAGGCGCAGCCGCTTGGACAGGAGCACGCGCCCGTCCGTGCCCAGCGCGTCCAGCACCTCGTCCTGGGTGATGGCGACGAGGCGCCCTTCCGCGTCCCGGTCGAAGGTCGTGAGCGAGCCCAGCTCCTGCTTCGCCACCGTCGCCGCGCCCGCCGCGCGCAGGCTCTGGTAGCGCGTCCTGCGGCGCGTCAGCCGCGAGGTGTCTCCGGGCTCGAAGGCGAACGCCGACTCCACGTCGCCCGTCTGCGTGGACTCCGTGGTGGTCCAGGCTGCCGCGTCGCGCAGCTCGGAGGGGAACAGCTCCGCCGCCAGCGTCTGCGCGAACTGGCGGAACAGCGGGGGCTCCGCCTCGGAGAAGCGCACCGCCTGGAGCGCGCCGCGCGCATCCAACTCCAGCCACGCGCTGGCGGTGTCCGGCAGGTGGGCCTGAAGCGCCGCCGCGTCGGGCAGCAGCGCCTGTCCGGAGAGGGTGGCTTCGTGCCGCGCCAGCCGGCGCAGCGTCAGGCGCAGCCGGGTGCCCGTCGCGCGCGTCTCCAGCGCCTGGAGCATCAGCTCGCCATCCAGGTGCAGCACGCCCTCCAGCTCCTGGGCCTTCGTGTCCTGCGCCGGCATGGGCAGCGCCACGCGCGTCAGGTCATCCCAGACGAGGTGGAAGGTGTGCGCCTCGCCCACGCGCCAGCGGAACAGCGGCAGCCGGTGGACGGACTCGGAGGCCTCCACCGTCGCGGCGGACGGAGACGACTCGGACAGCCAGAAGGGCAACGCTCCCAGGCACACCAGGGCACCCAGGCCGGCCACGCCACGAACGAGGGTCGAGCGACGCATGAAACACTCCCGCAAGGAAAAGTCGAAGAAGGTAGGGAACCACTCCCCGGGGCCGTTGAAGGCGGCCCCGGGGTCATGCGAGCGCGGCTAGTAGAGCTGCGCGAGCGGCAGGTAATGCTGGTCGTTGAAGAGCTGCGCGCTGGTGCCGAAGCCCGGCCACGACACGATGGGGAACTCCGCCTTCAGGAAGCCCAGCTCCGCGAACAGGGAGAGCCGGCCGTCCAGCGAGCGCAGCGTGAAGTTCAGGCTGGTGCCCAGCCCCAGGAACAGCGTGTTGGGGTTGGTCGGGTGCGTGGGCGAGCTCAGCGCCACGCCGATGCGGCCCTGGAGCGGCAGCTCGAAGCGCACGATGGTCAGCGTGCCGCGGACACCAATCTGGAGGCCCGGGATGCCGATGGCCAGCGACACGAAGCCGTTGGCGGACGCGTAGGGCCCGATGTTGCCCAGCAGGTCCAGCGTGATGAGGTTGCGCGTGCAGTCACGGCCCATGGCGCCGCCCAGCGAGGCGACGATGCCCACCTCCACGGACAGACCGCCGCTCACCGTCACGGGGATGAACCACACCATGAAGGTGGCGCTCGCCTTGGCCGCGTCCTTGTCCACGAAGGGCTTGCGCTCCACGAAGGTGAAGCGCGCCGGGTAGGACTGGTCGAACGTGAAGACGGGGTTGCCCAGCACGCGCGCGCTCAGCTCCGCCCGGATGGCGGAGGGCTGCGTGGACGCGCGGCCCGTCAGGTAGGCGACCTCCGTGCGCGTCGGGCTGAACACGTTCGCGTAGAGCCCCAGCTCGCTGAAGATGCTGGCGTTGGTGTCGCACCAGTTGCCGTTGAACGCGGAGCCGGGCGTGCTGATTTCCCAGCCGGCGCGCAGCGAATAGCCACCGCCGAAGTTGTTGTCGCCCGCGTAGCCTCCCGCGGAGAAGTCCTGCCCCTGGCGCTTGGTCATGGTGACCGGGTTCGTGGGCGGCTGCTGATTCGCCGCCTGCTGCGCCAGGTACTCCGCCAGGATCCGGGAGTACGCGCTCACCAGCGTCGGGTTGAGCGTGTAGTCCTTCTGGTCCAGGCCCTTGATCTTCAGCCGGTCCGCGTTGCGGATGAAGCTCTCCACGCCGAAGTCATTGCCGGTGACGGTGAGGCACTGGCGCAGGTCCGCCTCGCGGCGGGGCACCATGACCGCGTCCACCATCGCCTTGTAGCGGCGGGGGCTCCAATCACACGCCGTGGTCTTGTCGGTAACGAGGCAGCCCTCGGCGTCCGCCTTCTCCAGCGACGCCTCCAGGGCCTTGTCCAGGCCGTACAGTTGCTCGGCGGTCTTCTCATCCAGCTCCACCGTGCTGAAGTCGCGGCTGCGCAGCATCTCCGACTCGCGCTGCCAGCTGGCATAGGCGGCGTTGCGCCGCTCCAGCAGGGCCGCGAAGGCCTCCTGGCGCTGCTGCGAATCGTTGAGCACGTCGTCGGCGACCTTGCTCAGCGACTTGCTCAGGGCCTGGTGCCACGCGTCCGAGGGCAGCACCGCCTGGCGGGCCTCGGCGTTGTTCGCCTTCAGCGCCGCCTCGGAGGTGAAGACGTAGCCCTTGGTGCCCTTGGGGTACGGCCCCGGCACGAAGCGGAAGTACGCGTTCTTCTCCACGCGCGTCTTGCCGTCCCAGAGGGGCGCCTGCTTCACCCCGTCCTTGCTGAACAGCGTGCGCTCCGCGATGCCCCCGGCGCCGTAGGCCGCGGTGAACAGCGCGCGGAAGTCGTCGCCGAAGCGGCCCGCGTTCTGCTCGAAGCGGCTGAAGTCGTAGTGCTTCTCGTGCACGTACTCCTGGCACGAACGCTCCAGCACGCCGTTGGCGTCCCACGCCTGGCGCTGCTTGTCGTACGCCTGCTCCACCTTGGTGAGGTTCTTGTAGCCCTTGCGCGCCAGCACCTGGCCGCGCTGCACCTGGCCCACGATGGACTCATCCGAACCGGAGAAGAGCGTGTCGAGGACGGCGTTGGGCTGCACGGCCACCGACTCCACGCCGCCGCCCAGGGTGTCGGGCAGCAGCGCGGTGCGCTTGGGCGCGGACGTGTAGCGGGCCTTCCACTCGGACTCCATCAGGCCCTGGCAATACGAGTCGTTCTCCTGGCCGCACGCGGACGCGCGGTAGTCCACGTTGGAGCACTCGGTCAGCGTGGGCTGGAGGCAGGGGGCCGCCAGCGCCTGGGGCGCCGCCAGCGACACGGTGGACAGCAGGGCCCAGCGCACGGGGCGCGGCAGCCGGACGGGGGTTCTGCGCGAACTCATGAAAGCCTCATCTCGGGGAACGCACGGGCCGGCAGGGCCCGGACGCCGCTGCCCTTGAGCACGATGCGTGCCGGGCCCCTTCCCCCCGCGCGTCAGAGGGAACATCGAGGGAGCGCCCACCGCCGTGAGGACACACAGACCACAAACGGCAAGAACCGCCGTTGCCCGGAAGGCAACGACAGACGCCTGGGACCTGGAGCGCGATACACGTTCGACACATGCGTTGGACGCGCCCTCCGCCTGGGCCGGCCCCCGTCGTCACGCGCCGGGCGGATCCCCCTCGGCCCCCCGCCGGGCGGCCGGACGGACCACCCGGGCTGATGGGGTCCATGCCCAGGGGTGAATCCCGGCTGCTTTCGCCCTTCCGGCCCTCCCGGATTTGTGGTGTGAACCGGGCCCATGGCGAACACGCGCACTGTGACGGTCATCAACGGCGACGGCATTGGTCCCGAGGTTTCGGCGGCCACCATCCGCGTCCTGGAAGCCCTCAAGGTCCCCCTGGAGTTCGAGTTCAAGGACGCGGGCACGGAGGTGGTGGCCAAGTTCGGCACCAACCTGCCCCACGAGACGGTGGAGGCCGTGCTCCGCAGCGGCGTGGCGCTCAAGGGCCCCACCGGCACCGTCGTGGGCGGCGGCCTGCCCTCCGCGAACGTGGGCCTGCGCAAGCGGCTGGACCTGTACTCGTCCCTGCGCCCGGTGAAGAGCGTCCCCAACGTCAAGACGCGCTACGAGAACGTCGACCTGGTCGTCGTGCGTGAGAACACCGAGGACCTCTACGCGGGCCTGGAGCACATCGTGGTGCCGGGCGTCGTGGAGGCCATCAAGGTCATCACGGAGAAGGCGTCCACGCGCATCGCCCGCTTCGCCTTCGAGTACGCCAAGAAGAACGGCCGCAAGAAGGTGTCCGCCATCCACAAGGCGAACATCATGAAGCTGTCGGACGGCCTCTTCCTGGACTGCTGCCGCAAGGTCAGCCGCGAGTTCCCGGAGGTCGCCTACGACGAGGTCATCGTCGACAACCTCTGCATGCAGCTGGTGAAGGACCCGACCCGCTTCGACGTGATGGTGCTGGAGAACCTGTACGGCGACATCGTCAGCGACCTGTGCGCGGGCCTGGTGGGCGGCCTGGGCATGGTGCCGGGCGCCAACATCGGCGAGCGCACCGCCGTCTTCGAGGCCGTGCACGGCACCGCCCCGGACATCGCGGGCAAGGGCATCGCGAACCCCACCGCGCTGATGATGTCCGCGGTGATGATGCTGGAGTGGCTGGACCTGCGTGAGGCGTCCCAGCGCATGGCCAACGCCATCCAGAAGGTCTATGGCAGCGAGTCGAAGGTGCGCACCGGCGACCTGGGCGGCAGCGCCACCACGCGCGAGTTCACCGACGCCATCATCGCCGCGCTGTAGTCCTCGACGCGCGGCGCATCACCGCTTCAAAAGCCAAAGGGGGCGGGAGGATTTCCTCCGCCCCCTTCGTGCTTTTCAGCCGACGGTGACCTTGCGGACGCCCCGCGCTTCCAGGAGCGCGGGGAGCCGTTCGCGCTGGTCGCCCTGCAACACCAGCGCGTCCTCCTCCACCACGCCACCGCAGCCCAGGCCGTTCTTGAGCGCCTTGAGCCAGGTGTCCAGCTGGGCGGCGGGCAGCCCCAGCTGCTCCACCACCGTCACCTCCTTGCCGCCCCGGCCCTTGCGCTCCATGCGCACCACGGCGCGCGCGGGCCCCTTCGGCTCCGGCTTCTCCCGGGGAGGGGGCGGAGGAGGCCCCGAGGGCAGCGCGTCCCGCTGCGCGGACAGGGCGGCGAAGGGGTTGTTGAAGGGCCCCGGCGGCGGGGCCTCGTCCTTCTTGTCGCGCTTGCCCATGGCGTCCTTTGTGTTGCTGTCCCGTTACGGGTGGGCGTGGCCCTCGTGGCCGGGGGCGCCGGTGCCCCGCGCGCGCGGAGGCGGCAGGGCGCTGAAGGCGGGGGCGTCGGGGTTGCCGCTCGCCAGCACCAGCGCGTAGATGAGCGGCGCGGACGGCGGCACCTCGCGGCCGTTCACCAGCACCAGCGGCGTGCCCTGGATGTTGAAGCGCATGGCGTACTCGACATCCTGGCGCAGCTTCCCGATGGTCTCCGGCGACGTCATGCACCCCTCCAGCTGCGGGCGCGCCACGGAGCCGGAGCTGGCGATCTCCATCACCTTGTCGGTGTCCAGGAAGGCCTGCGCGGCGAAGAGCTTCTCGCGCAGCGTCCAGAAGTCCTTCGCGCCCTCCAGGCACACCGTGGCCCGGGCCGCGGCGCAGCGCACGCTGAGCGCGTCAGGACCGCGGTTGGGGATGGCCGGGTTGCACTGGCCATCCAGCGGGAACTGCCGCGCCTCCACGGACAGCATGCCCTTGGGGGCGTGCTGCTTGATGAGGGCCAGCTCCTCCACCAACGACTTGCAGTGGGGGCACTTGCTGTCCGTCCACTCCAGCACCTTCACGGGCGCGTCCGCCGGGCCGTAGAGGGCGCGCGGCGGATAGGCCGCGAGCTTCGGCGTGCCCGACCGGTACATGGCCAGCGAGTCCGACAGGAACTGCTTCTGGTCCTGCGGCAGGCTGGCGATGAACTCAGGCAGCGTGGTCGGCGGCGCGGGCGGGGGCGGCGGCATGCCCGAGTTGGAGCCGGACGTGTTCTGCGCCTGCGTGGAGGCCACCGGCGGCAGGAAGGCGCCGGCCTTCGGCGCGTGCGGCGTGGCCCGGCCGGGCATCAGCATGGCCACGAAGGCGACGGCGGAGATGCCCACGGTCCACTGGAGCGTGCCGCCCCACTCGCCCGCCTGGGGCAGCAGGGGTCCGGGCAGGCCGCGCCACGCCACGCCCGCGAACGCGAGCACCAGCACGTAGGTGCCCAGACACGTGGGGCACACCACGCCCACGCTCGCGCTGACGCTGGCGAAGACGGCGACGGAGACAACACCCGCGAGCGCCAGCAGGCGCAGGCCACTGGCCGCCGGACGCACCGAGCGGCCCGCCTTCGCCCACGCGAGGTACAGCGCGGCGAGGCCCACGGCGGAGAGGCCCCACACGAGCCCCAGGCCCGCGATGGGGATGCCCAGGGTGTCGTGCACGGCGCTTGCGAAGTCCGAGTTCCAGACGGTCTCGCAGTTGACGTGCTCGTTGATGCCGCAGCTGGTGGCGCCACCGGCGCGCAGCGTGAGCAGCTCCATCCATTGATAGACGGCGAGCGCACTGGTGAGGAGGCCCAGCACCAGCAGCGCGAGTGCGCCACGGGTGGGAACGGGTGCGGCCGGGGTCGGGGCCTTCTTGCTCATGCGTGCTCCGGAGGCGGGGTCATCAGGACGAGGAGGCGGGCATTGTCCGGGCCGTCATTGACGACGCCGTGTTCGGTGCCCGCGGGGGCGAAAAGGGTGGAACCGGGGCCATGCGCCGCTTCCTCGTCGCCGATGCGGAAGCGGCAGCTCCCCTCCAGCACGAGGTACACCTTGTCGGACGTGGCATGCCGGTGGGGCTTCTGCGCCTGGCCCGGGGCCAGGCAGTAGACGTCGAGGAAGAAGCGACCCGACTGGAAGACGGTGTGCTTCTGGAGCTTCTCTAAAGAGAAGCCCTGGAAGGCCGAAAGCTGCTTCACATCCATCGTGGCATCCGCTCCTGCGCCTCTATATAGCGACGGGCATGGAACCGCTGACGCTGCATTTTGTTCACGAGCAGGTAGGTGCCCGCTTCATTTCGGTGGGCGGCCGCGAGGTCGTGGCCGGGTATGGAGACGTGGGCGCGGAGTATGGCGCGGCCCGTGACGCAGTGGCACTGCACGATGCGTCCTACCGCGAAATCCTCCGGATAACGGGGGAGGATCGCGCCTCCTTCCTCCACGGCATGGTCACCCAGGAGGTGAAGAACCTCCCGGTGGGCTCGGCCGCCTATGCCGCCTTCCTCACGGTGAAGGGCGCCATGGTGGGAGATGCGCGCATCCTCAAGCGGGAGGACGACCTCCTGCTGGACCTGGAGCCCGGCCTGGGCGCCAAGGTGCGGGAGTTCCTGGACAAATACCTCATCTCCGAGGACGCGGAGCTGCACGACGGCACCCCGGACCAGGGCTGGCTCAAGCTGCTCGGCCCCCGGACGGCCCAGGTGCTGGCCGCCGTCCCGGGCGGTCCCCTGGAGCTTCCAGCGCCCCTGTCCAGCCGGAAGGCCACCCTCGCCGGGCAGGAGGTGTGGTTGCTGGGGACGGCGCTGCCGGGTGGGCTGTCCGGCGTGGACGTGCTGGTGCCGCGCGCGGGCCTGGAGGCGGTGTGGGCGGCGCTGGTCCAGGCGGGCGGGGCGCACGGGCTGAAGCCGCTGGGGTTCGACGCGCTGGAGCTGGTGCGGGTGGAGGCGGGGGTGCCGCGCTACGGGCAGGACATGGTGGACACGACCATCCCCCTGGAGGCGAACCTCACCCACGCCATCTCCTACAACAAGGGGTGCTACATCGGGCAGGAGGTCATCGCCCGGGCCACCTTCCGCGGGCAGATGAACCGCAAGCTGGCGGGGCTGCTGCTGGGGGAGAAGGACGTGGCGCCCGGCACGGAGCTGCGCCGCGGGGAGAAGAAGGTGGGCTGGGTCACGAGCGTGGTGACGTCCCCGGTGAAGGGCCAGCGGGTGGCGCTGGGCTACGTGCACCGCGACTCGCTGGAGCCGGGCACGGAGCTGACGCTGGGCGAAGGCGCGGGCACCGTCACGGTGGCCGCGCTGCCCTTCACGGCCTCGTAGCCTGGGACAGCGCCTGTCGCACCGCCGCGCGCACGGGCGCGGGCACCTCATCTCCTGGAATGCGCCGGCACAGGGACACCGTGCGCTTGAGCGAGTCGCACGTGTCGGTACAGCGAGGGCAGCGCGACAGATGGTCCTCGAGACGCACGCAGGTGGCCTGGTCCACCTCCTGTGCGACGAACTCGGAGAGTTCCTGCGCCAGCTCCGGGCACGCCGGGGCCTGCCCCTGGGCGCCCTCCCCCATCAGCGTGGAGAGGTGTTCGCGCACCTGGAGCCGCGCGCGGTGCAGCCGGCTCTTGAGCGCCCGCACCTCGATACCCACCACCTTCGCCGCCTCCTCCGCGGAGAGGTCCTCCACGTCCCGGAGGATGAGCACCTCCCGGTGGGCCTCCGGCAGCGCGAGGATGGCCGCCTGCAACACCTCTCCCATCTGCCGCGCCAGGGAGACCTTATCCGGGGTGGCTTCCTCCGCGGCGACGTGGGTGGCCGCGGGAGAGTCCAGGGGCTGGAACTCCTCGGGCGCTCCCACGCGCCTGCGGCGCAGGCGGTGGCAGTGCGTGCGGGCCAGCTGATACAGCCACGTGGACAGCTCCGCGTCGCCCCGGAACGCGTGGATGCCCCGGAAGGCCGCGAGCAGCGTCTCCTGGAGCACCTCCTTGGCGTCCTCCTCCGAGCCGCACATGCGCAGGCCGAAGCGGTACACCTGTTTCTCGTGGCGGGCGAGGACCGCCTCCAACGCCTTGCTGTCGCCAGCGCGCGCGGCCTCCATCAGCGGATCATCGGTTCGCGTCGCCATCACCCGGTCGCCTCCTCCACATGTCACCATCACGGCCGAGACGGAGACCGCTCGGTCGTCAGGAGGCCGTCCTGGCCATCCTCATGAGGATGCATAGCGGGAACCAGGCGCCGGTGCTGAAGGGACACGCCGAGCGGGTCCATGGGTGCGAGGAACTCCGCATGTGATGGATGATGGTCCCTAGTAGCGGATGACCTGATAGCCCTCGGCCACCAGGCGCGAGAGCTCCGCCACGCCGTTGTCCACCACCTCCGCCTCCGGCTGGAGCTTCTTCGGGTCGATGTCGAACTTCGCGAGCGCGTGGCCGCAGGCCACCAGCCGGACGCCCGCGGCCTTCGCGGCCTGGGCCTCCTTGCGAACCTCCTCCGGAACGGCCTTGACCGTCGGATCCAACGCCACCACCGCACGGCCGTAGCTCAGCCACACCACGTCCGACAGGTAGCCGGACTCCCTGGCCGTCTTCGCGTGCCGGAAGGAGCTGGAGAGCGTGCCGAGGTCCTCCAGGCCCGTGGTGGACACGAAGACGAGCTTGCCCTGGTGCGCGGGCAGCTTCTTCCCGGTGGCCTGGGACGGCGCCGTGGCGATGGCGGCGAGAGGGACGATGACGAGCGCGGCGAGGACGAGCAGCAGGTTGCGATTCATTCGAGGGACTCCGCTTCGGGGCTGGTTGAAAAGAGGCTCACTGCACCTGCTGGGTGCGCAGCACGGGCGGGAGGTCCTCGCCCACGGCGCGCCCTTGCAGCGCGTCGTTCAGACGCGGCTTGCCGGCGAGGAAACGGCGCACCGCCTCGTGCGCATCGATGTCCAGGACGTGCGGCTCCTGGACGCCGGGAATCCGGCACACCATGTCGGGGGCATCGCCCTCACGCTCGCAGGCCGTCACGGTGTAGAGGCGGTCGTCCTCCACCGGCCTGCCGCTGACTTCGATTGCCAGCAGGCGATTGCCCTTGGGTGCATCGGCCCGGAAGCGCAGCGTCATCCCCGAGGGACGCGGCAGCCATCCGCCAAAGCGCTTCTCCGGATCCTTCGCGAAGACGTTCTCCAGCTCCTGCTCCCAGAAGGCGCGAAGCTGGCGGCCACTCACCTTGCCTGTCTTCAGCTTGTTGACGATGGGGAAGAGGTTCCACAGGTCCGCCTCGCGCACCGGCCCGGGAAGCAGCGGCGTGCCGAAGCGGAAGCCGTTGGAGAGGCCAATCTCCGTCCCTCCGGCGGCGCGGATGGCGTCGGCCAACACGTTGTCGAGCGGGTTCTCCACCACCGCGTAGCGCGCGAGCGTGACGTCGGTGTGGCCCACCGGCGCTGACAGCTTCGCCTCGTGCGGAGCGAGGGCGGCGTCCACCAGCCGGGCCACCTTCGGGTCCTCCGGGAAGCGCGAGGCGGTCAGCTCGATGAGCTCCCAGCGGCGGTCCACCACCCGGCCCTCTTCCACCCACACGTCCAGCCGCCCGAGGAAGGAGCCGAAGGCGCCGGGCTCCACCACCCAGCTCCCGGCCTGCGCAATCGGCGCATAGGTGCGCTCGTGCGTGTCCCCCGACAGGTGGACATCCACCCCGGGCACCTTGCCAGCGAGCCCCACCGCCTTGGCGAGCCCCACGTGCGTCATCAACAGCACCACCTGGGCCCCTTCGCGCTCGCGCACCTCGCGCACGAGCGCCGGCAGTTCCTCCGGGCCGTCGTAGCGCAGGCCCTGGCTGTAGCCGGGAGGCTGGCGGCGCGGGACATCCGGATCCGTGAAGCCGACGACGGCCACCTTCACCCCGCCCACCTCCTTCACGAAGTACGGCGGGAAGAGGCGCTCGCCGCTCGCCGCGTCGCGCAGGTTGGCGGCGACGAGTGGATGCTTCAGCTCGCGGGCGCGCTGGCGCAGCACCTGGGGGCCGTACACCACCTCCCAGTTGCCAGGCACCGCGGCGTCCAGCCCGAGCGCGTTGAGCGGCTCGATGAGGGCGCCGCCCTCGGTGAGCGCCGCCGCGCCCGAGCCCTGAATCGTGTCACCGGCATCGAGCACCAGCACGTCACCGCCGCGCTCGGCGCGGATCCGCTGGATGGCGGCGGCCACGCGGGCGAAGCCGCCGGCCTCTTCGATGCGCTCCTTCCCTTCGTGCCAGAACAGCTCGGGGTGGGCGCGCAGCTGCGCGTGCAGATCCGCCACGTAGAGGACGGTGAGCTGCTTGCGCTGGGACGAAACGCTGTCGGCCGACAGGGTGATGGATCCCGGCCGCGTCAGGGTACAGCCGGAGCCCAGGCCGCCCAGCGAGAACAGCGCGCCGAGCAGGGAGAGGAGAGACAGCATCATCATGAAGCACCTTGAGGAAGAGGGACTGCGGAGGGGACACGAGGTGTGCCGCGCGAAGTTCCCGCGGCGCCCCGACCGCTCCCATCCCATCACTCCCAGGCCGACATGGGGCCCAGGTTGAAGACGTCCTGGAATCCACGCTCCTTCAGGAGGAGCTCGGCGCGGCTGCTGCGCGCGCCACTGCGGCAGTAGAGGACGAGGGGCTTCTCCGGCGAGCCGAGCTCGGCGAGCCGCTGGGGCAGCTCATCCACGGGGATGTTCACCGCCCCGGGAAGGTGCCCGGCGGCGAACTCCTCCGGCGTGCGGACATCCACCAGCGTGGCGCCCGCCTCCACCCGCTGGTGGGCCTCGGCCCCGGCGGAGCGCTGGTGCGCACAGGAGACGAGGAACGGACCGGCGAACAGGGCAGCGACGACGAGAACGGACTTCATGGAGCGGCTCCAACCGGGCCCAGAGGCCCGCTGGGCCCTGGGGAACGGGGTACAGCGGGGTGGAACGTCAGAATGCCCGCGAGGAAGCTGCCGGAGAGGCCGGGACTCATGCCCCGAGGACACGGCCGGGAAGCTCGAAAGTTCCCGGCCTCGCGACCTCAAGGCGCCAGACGGGCCAGGGCGTCGACGAGCACCGGCTGCTCCAGCTCGGAGACGGCGAGCGCGGCCTGCCCGCCCCCGCGCGGCGCCACGCAGATGCGCTCACCGATGGGGCCCTGCGTGCAGCGCGTCTGCTCTCCGGCGAAGCTCACCGCCTCCCGCGCCGCGGGGGAGCCCGGCGGCGGCAGGAAGAGCGTCATCGCCGTGCCCCCCTCGTGCCGGTACAGCAGCGAGGCGGAGAGCTGTCCATGCAGCCGGCAGCGGCGGGCCCCCAGCAGCGTCGCGCCGGGCACCACCGGTACGTCGACCGCATAGCCCACCTCCCGGGCCACCCAGGCCTTCACCGCGGCCGGATCCGAGGACTCGAACTCGCAGGGAGTGGCGCGCGAGAAGGCCTTGAGGTGGTGCCGCTCGAGGTCCATCGCCAGCGCGTCGTTCATGCCACCGGGCCACGACGTCCAGAGGATGCCCACGGACGCGACCGCCGCGGCCAGGCCCACCGTCCACCGTCGCCGGAAGGCGGGGCGGGAGCGCGGAGCCAGGCGGGAGACACGCGCCCTCAGCTCGGGCGGCACGTGCGTCTCCGTGGCGGCCTGGGCCTTCAGCGCCTCGCGCAGCGAGGCATAGCGGGCCGCCTCCCGGGCACAGCCCACGCATCGGGCCAGGTGCTGCTCCACGGCCTGCCGCTCGTGCGCCGGGCCCTCCCCATCGAACCACGCGGAGAGACGTTCCTGCCACGCCGGGCTACAGGCTTCCATGTGACTTCTCCTTCTCCAGGAGGTCGAGCATCGCCCCCCGGGCCCGCGCGAGGCGCGAGCGCACGGTGCCCACCGGACAGCCCTGGACCTGGGCGATCTCCTCGTAACTCAGCTCTTCGACTTCGCGCAGCCACAGCGCATCCCGCCACTCGGGGGCCAGCGACTCCAGCGCCGCCTTCATGCCCGAGCTGAGCGTGTGGGCGTGCAGTTCCGCCTCCAGGTCCGCGGAAGGCTCGGGAGCGGCCTCCTTCCCCAGACCACCCTCCAGCACCTCCAGCCGGGGGCGCAGGCCCCGCCGGGAGTTGAGGAAGACAGCGCGCTGGACGGCGAGCAGCCATCCCTTGAGCCGCTCCGGGTCGCGCAGCTCGTCGTGCCGCTCCAGCGCGCGCGCCACCGTCTCCTGCACCAGGTCATCCGCCTCGGCGGTGCTGCCCGTCAGTCGGCGGCCCACCCGTCGAAGGGCTGGCAGGTGCTCCAGGGCACGTTCAATGAAGGACCGGCTGCTCACGTTTCCTCAGGACACGGTGGCGGCCGCGAAAAGTTCCCGAGGGGCTACGGAGTGGGCGATGCGCCCGGGACCGGAGTCCCCGCGCTCGCGCTCCGTCGCGCCTGCAGCACCTGGGCGAGGGCCATGCCGGCGAACATGGCGGGCACGAAGACGAGCAACTGCGTCGCGCCGGTGGCGAGCGAGGTGAGCGCGGGGCCGGGGCAGTAGCCGCCGAGCCCCCAGCCCACTCCGAAGAGGCCCGCGCCCACGAGGAGCCCGCGGTCCACCCTGCTGGCGGAGAACGAGGGGAACTTCGCGGCGAACAGGGGCCGCTCACGTCCGAGGATGAGGGGCCGCAGCGCCGCGTGCACGGCGATGGCGCCGCCCATCACGAACGCGAGCCGGTAATCCCAATGCCCCGCGATGTCGAGGAAGCCGAGGACGTTGGCCGGGTCCGTCATGCCGCTGATGCCCAGGCCGATGGCGAAGAGGAGGCCGCTGAGAAACGCACTGATGTTTGAACGCATGGAGGGCTTTCCCTAGAGGACGTGGCGGACCAGGAAGACGGTGAGGACACCGGTGGCCATGAAGGTGAGCGTGGCCGCGATGGAGCGGGCCGAACCGCGGCTGATGCCGCAGACGCCGTGCCCGCTGGTGCAGCCATTGCCCAGCCGCGAGCCGAACCCCACCAGCAGTCCGGCCCCCACCAGCAGCCAGGCGCCGCCCGCGCTCAAGGACGTGGGGGCCGGGAAGGAGCCAGGGCGCAGCCACGCCAGCAGCAGGCCCCCGGAGAGCAGCCCGGCGAGGAAGAGCACGCGCCAGGCGACATCCCCGCGCACGGGGGCCAGCAGCGAGCCCACCACGCCGCTGATGCCGGCGACCCGGCCATTGGCCAATAGGAGCAAGGAGGCACTCAGGCCGATGAGCGCCCCACCCAGGAGGGGAGGGAGGAGGGAGGAGATCATGTCCCGTGAGAGCCAGATTCGAAGGTGGAGGATTCCGCCAGGGGAAGGCCCTGAATCCTTTTGCCTGACCGCTGGCTCTCAAGGACAGGAGGCTTCGACATGATTTTCCGCCAGCTTTTCGACTCAGAGTCCTCGACCTACACCTATCTCCTCGGCGACGAGTCCACGCGGCAGGCCGTCCTCATCGACCCTGTCATCGAGCAGGTCGACCGGGATCTGAAACTGGTGGGCGAGCTGGGCCTCACCCTCACCCACGTCTTCGATACCCACGTGCACGCGGACCACGTCACCGCGTCCGGAGTGCTGCGCGAGCGCACGCAGGCCACGGTGGTGGGGGGCAAGGGAGGAGCCGCCTGCGCCAACGTCCAGGTGGGCCACGGAGACGAGGTGCGCGTCGGGCAGCTCGTCTTCCAGGTGCTCGCCACCCCGGGCCATACGGACGACAGCGTCAGCTACCTGCTGGGCGACCGCGTCTTCACCGGGGACGCGCTGCTCGTGCGAGGCAACGGCCGCACCGACTTCCAGAACGGGAACGCGAGCCAGCTCTACGACAGCCTCACCCGCGTCCTCTTCCGCCTGCCGGATGAAACGCTCGTCTACCCCGCGCACGACTACCACGGTCACATGGCGACGAGCATCGGCGAGGAGAAGCGGCACAACCCGCGCGTCGCGGGCAGGAGCCGGGAGGAGTTCATCGAGGTGATGAACAACCTCCACCTGCCCAAGCCCAAGAAGATCGACGTCGCCGTCCCAGCCAACCGCGCCTGTGGGCGCACGGCGCCTTCACCGCAGGGGGCCTGAAGTCCCCTGCCCTTCCCAACAGGAGCAAGCCATGACACCCCACCCCTATCAGGACCTCACGCCCTCGCAGCTCGACACGCTCGGCCCCGAGGTGCGGCGCATCGACGTGCGTGAGCCGGACGAGTTCACGGGCCCCTTGAGCCACCTTCCCGGAGCGGAGCTCGTCCCGCTGGGCACGCTGGAGGCGGCGTCCGCGTCGTGGCCGCGGGAACAACCGCTGCTGCTCATCTGCCGCTCGGGTGGGCGCTCCTCGAAGGCCGCGCAGGCGCTCGCCCAGCGTGGCTTCAAACACCTCTACAACCTGGCGGGCGGGATGCTCGCCGTGCGCGAGCCCCGCGCGCCCCAGGGCTAGCGGAAACGAACTCCATGCCCATCATCGGCTTCTCGCTCGCGGCCCTCATCGGCCTGTCGCTCGGCCTGCTCGGCGGCGGCGGCTCCATCATCACCGTGCCCATCCTCGTGTACGTCCTGGGCTTCGGGGCCAAGGAGTCCATCGCCATGGGGCTGGCCGTGGTGGGCGTCACCAGCCTCTTCGGCGCGGCGGGCCACTGGCGCAAGGGCAACGTGCAGCTCCGGGCGGCCCTCGTCTTCGGGGCGGTGGCCATGGTGGGCACCTACGCGGGGGCGCGGCTGTCCGTCTTCGTCTCGGGCGCCTTGCAGCTGCTGCTCTTCGCCACGGTGATGCTCGTGGCCGCCTTCTTCATGTTCCGCAACGGCCGCAAGGAGGCCGCCCTCGCCGCGAGAAAGGAGTCCGCGCCCGTACCCGAGCCCCGCAAGGCGTCCTTCCCCGTCATGGCCCTGGCCGCGCTCGGCGTGGGCGGGCTCACGGGGCTCGTCGGAGTGGGCGGCGGCTTCCTCATCGTCCCGGCGCTGGTTCTCCTGGTGGGCCTCCCGATGAAGCAGGCGGTGGGCACGAGCCTGCTCGTCATCGCCCTCAACTCCTTCGTGGGCTTCGCCGGCTACCTCGGCCACGTCCAGGTGCCCTGGCTCTACCTCGGCATCTTCACGGCCATCGCCGTGGCGGGCATCCTCATCGGCACCTGGGCCACCCACTACGTCTCGCAGGCGGCCCTCAAGCGGGCCTTCTCCCTCTTCCTCGTCGTGATGGGCGCCTTCATCATGTTCAAGAACCGGGAGGCGTTGGCGCGAGGTGGCGATGAGCCCGCGCCCCGCTCCAGCCACACCTCCTCAAAACGAGAGCAGTCAGGGGCGCTCCGGGGAGCGCTTTCCCCGCCGCTCCAGCAGCATCGCCAGGACAAGCAGTAACAGGATGAGGAGGACGGGGCCCAGCACGAGGCCCCCGAGCAGACCCGCCGCCGCCCAGCCGATTCCGGATCCGAAGCCCCAGACCGCCCCCGTCACACCTCCAATGACGGCGCCCACGAGCATGATGGGTTCAATGAGAGTCATTGGGGATTCGCGTCGCAGTACACGTACTTCGTGCCGGGGGAGCAGCCCATGACGGCGCACTGCGGATCCTTCTTCGCCTCCTGGTCCTTCTGGATGAGGGCCTGGAGGTCGTCGCCCTTCGCGCAGGACAGACACTGCACCTCCGGCTCCACTCCGCCGCAGCAGCCGCAACCACAAGCGACGTAGGTGGCGTTGCAGTCCAGGGGCGCCTTCGCTTGCGCCTTATCCCCGGCGGCCTGGCAGCCCCACCCCAGCGCGCCCGCCAGGAACAACCCCATGAGCATTCGCATGGAGTGAAGATAGGCGATGCATGCCACCCTGGCAGCCCGCCTCAGCTCACGCAACCATGATAGACTTTCAATCCCTGAAAGACGGGCCAACTCCAACCGGGGCGGACAATGCGAAAGCGCATCATCGGCGGACTTCTGTCGTTGGGACTGCTGGCGGGCTGCGGCGGTGTCGAAGCGGACGCGGACGTGGGAGAGGAGACCCCACTTTCGACGCGTGAGGATGCGCTGGACCTCTGCGCGGCCACCTACCACGTCAAATACTACAGCGATGCCACCTATACGACGCAGGTGGGCAGGGAGATCTGCCTGGTCTGCAATCGGCAGGTGGGCCGGAGCGGCATCCGGACCCAGTTCCGGGAGTGGATCATGGAGCTGCAGGTGTGCGAGCCGTACGACCCCTAGCCCACCGGAGCGGTAGCCCGGCCGCGATGCTCCGCGGCCGGGTCACTCGCGAAGCTAGACGCGCCCTTCGGCCTTCTGCGCGCGCTCGATGCTCTCGAACAGGGCGCGGAAGTTGCCGCCGCCGAAGCCCTGGTCGCCCTTGCGCTGGATGATTTCGTAGAAGAACGGGCCCGCGTCCGCCTGCTTGTAGAGGCTCGCCGCGTCCTTCATGAAGATCTGGAGCATGTAGCTGCGCTCCTTGTCACCGTCGATGAGCACCTCCAGGTCGCGCAGGACGTTGATGTCCTCGTCGATCTTCTTGATGCCCATGTTCTGGATGCGCTCCGGCAGCGCGTCGTAATACGAGCCCGGCGTGGGCATGAACTGGATGCCCGCGTTCTGCCGCATGTCCTTCACCGAGGACAGGATGTCCTTCACCGTGATGGCCAGGTGCTGCACGCCGTCACCGCGGTGGTCCTCGTTGAAGATGTTGATCTGGCTGGCCTTGAAGAACGGGAACTTGGGCTCGTTGTTCGCGAACTTCACGCCGCTCTTCGGATCCCACATCACCTCCGACTTCAGGCCGCTGCCGTGGTCGCGCTTCTGCTGCGACGCCACGTCGTCCGTGTGGAACTCGATGTGCCAGAACTTCTCGAAGCCCATCACGTGCTCCATCCACAGGAGCATGGGCTTCATCGTCTGGAAGTTCGACGTGACGTGGTCCAGCTTGTCGAAGCCGTACTTGTTCTTGCCGCCCTTGGGCTGCGCGTGCACCTGGAAGCCCGGGTAGATGGACTTGTAGTTGTCCCGCTGCAGGAAGCGGAACGTGGTGTCGCCAAACGGCGTCGTGATGGAGAAGAACGCCAGCTTGCCGCCCGCGTCGTCCGTGAAGCGCTGGATGTCCGTGATGAACGTGGCGCCGCGCTGCTCCAGCAGCTTGAACGCCTTCTCCACGTCCTCCACCTCGAAGTTCAGCGTGCCCACGCCGTCCGGGTGCTTGCGCAGGTAGCGCCACGCGCGGCCGCCCTCGCCCACGGGCTGGCTCACGACGAGGGCAATCTCACCCGCCTGGAACAGCGCGGACTTCTGCTTGCCGTGCGCGTCCAGCTCCGGCCCGGACACCGCCACCTCCGCGAAGTCCAACCCCTTCGTGTAGAACTGGCGGCTGCGCTCCAGGTCATGCACGTACCAGTGGATGCTCTCCAGGGCCTTGATGCCCAGCGATTCCTGCTTGGCCATGTCGCTGACTCCTCGTGGTGATGAAGAAGATATTTCGTGACTACACCGGCTGCGCGTCGGGCTGCCGGTCCGGCTGCGCCGCCTGGAAGGCGGGGAGTTCGTTGCACGCCGCTTCAATCCGCAGCAGCGTGGGATAGGGCTTCAGGTCTACACCGAACCGGCGGGCCCCGTAGAGCTGGGGAACGAGCAGGACGTCCGCGAACGACACTGCGTCTCCCACACAATAACGCCCCGCCGTCGCCTGCACCGCCGCCTCCAGCGCCGTCAGCCCGTGCACGTTCCAGTGCGCCGCCCAGGCCTTCTCGTCCGCCTTCAGCTCGTTCTTGATGCGCAGCGTTACCGACGTGTTCTGCAGGGGCTGCATGCCGGCGTTCACCATCTCCGCCAGCATGCGAGCCTTCGCGCGGAGGTACGCGTCGGTGGGCAGGAGGGCGGGCGAGGGCACGCGCTCCTCCAGGTACTCCAGGATGGCCATGGACTCGGACAGCTTGCGCGCCTGCCCGTCCGCGTCCGTCCACTCCAGGGTGGGCACGCGGGCCATGGGGTTCACCGCGCGGTAGTCCGCGGAGTTCTGCTGGCCGCCGTCCTTGAGCAGGTGCACCGCCAGGTACTCGAAGGGGAGCCCCTTCCAGTTCAGCGCGATGCGCGCGCGCCAGGACGCGGAAGAGCGCCAGTAGCTGTGCAGCTTGAGGTTCTTCATGGCGCCTTCACCACCGTCTGGGAGATGCGGCCGAAGAGGCTGTGCCCCTCGCCATCCAGCATCTCAATCTCGATGGTGTCGCCGGGCTTCATGAAGGACGTCTTCGGCTTGCCCTCGTCGATGGTCTCAATCATCCGGCGCTCGGCGAGGCAGGAGATGCCGCGCGAGCGGTCCTCGTTGGACACCGTGCCGCTGCCCAGGATGGTGCCCGCGGTGAAGGCACGCGTGCGCGCCAGGTGCTGGATGAGGTCGCGGAAGGAGAAGTGCATCTCCGGGCCCGCGTCCGCGTCACCCACGAGCTGGCCGTTGAGCGTGCTGCGCATGCGCAGGTGCACGCGGCCGTCCTTCCACGCCGCGCCCAGTTCATCCGGCGTCAGCGCGAAGGGGCCGAACGCGGTGGCGGGCTTGCTCTGGAAGAAGCCGAAGCCCTTGGCCAGCTCCTCCGGGATGAGGTTCCGCAGGGACACGTCGTTGGCGATCATCACCAGCTTGATGTGCTTGTCCGCGTCCTCGGCCTTCGTGCCCATGGGCGTGTCACCCAGCACGACGCAGACCTCGCTCTCGAAGTCCAGGCCCCACGCCTCGTCGCGCAGCGGGATGTCCTGCGTGGGCGCCAGGAAGTCGCCGGAGCCGCCCTGGTACACCAGCGGATCCGTGCGCAGCGTGGCCGGCGGCTCCGCGTTGCGCGCCTTGCGCACCAGCACCACGTGGTTGATGTACGCGCTGCCGTCCACCCATTCGTAGGCGCGCGGCAGGGGCGCGTGCAGCGCCTTCACGTCCAGCGGGCGGCTCTGCACCGCGCCGGCTTCCAGTTGCTGCGCCAGCGCGCGCAGCTGCGGCTCCTTCACGGCCCAGTCATCCAGGGCCGCTTGCAGCGTGAGGGCCACGTTGGTGGCCAGCGCGTAGGCGGAGTTGTCCCGCTTGACGACGATGAGCCGCCCATCGCGGGTTCCGTCCTTGAGCGTCGCGAGCTTCAATTTCGCGCTCCCTCGGCGGCCTGTGGGGGAGGAAGGGGGAGGCCGCCTGACCCGACGGGCTTTTCCGCCGGGCCACCAGGCGAGTCAAGCACGCCTGTTGAACGCGGCGCGGCATCCTTCCTCCCTCCAGCAACGTTGCTGGCCGCTCGCATTCGCGTGGCTGTCGGCTGAAGGACGAAGCGCGGACCTCCCACGCCGGGGCGTCGTGGAAACCCACGTGTTCGCCTGTCGGGCCGCCTGCTCCACGAACGGACAGGGGGCACCCGGGGACGGGGGCGGGAAGTAGGAGCGTGCCGACTGTTCAAATCCCGAGCAGCGCGCGCACGGCGCGGGCCGCTCCCCCCTGGCAGGGACCCGGGCGGCAACCCAGCTTGTGGAAGAGGGACATCCGGCCGACCACGCCGCCGGGGCGACGCGGTTGGGGGGCTCGCGAGGGCACTGAATGGCGCAAGGCTTCCAACAGGCCGGCGACACCCCAAAGGAGCCACACCCGGGCCAGCGGCTGGGCAACCGCTACGAGCTGCGCCAGCGGGTGAAGGCGGGCCGGGGCATCTCCACGTGGCAGGGGCTGGACCTGCTCACGCACGAGCGCGTGCTCGTGAAGGTCACCGCCCTGTCCGCCTTCGTCCCCACGGCCCGCCACCGGCTGGAGCACGAGGCGGAGGTGCTGTCGCGGCTGCACAGCCCCGCGCTGGTGCCCGTGCGCTACCTGGGCACGTTCGACGAACTGCTCTACCTGGTGACCCCGTGGGTGGAGGGCGAGACGCTGAAGGAGCGCCTGCGGCGCGGCCCCCTGTTGCTGCCGGAAGCCATCGTCCTGGGGCAGCGCCTGCTGAAGGCGCTCTCGGAGGCGCACCGAGAGGGCGTCCTCCACCGCGACGTGAAGCCCTCCAACATCCTGGTGCGCGACTTTCCGCTGTCCGTCGCGTGGCTCACCGACTTCGGCCTGTCGCGCAGCGAGCGGTTGGACCCGTCCCTGCGCGATTTGCCCGTGGGCACCGCGCGCTACATGTCCCCGGAGCAGGCGGGGCTCATCAACCGGCCGGTGGAGGCGCCGTCGGACCTGTACGCCGTGGGCCTGGTCCTCTTCGAGGCGCTGTCCGGCCGCCCCGCCCTGGAGGGCGCGACGGTGGGCGAGGTGCTGCGCCTGCACCTCGCCGCGCACCCGCGCCTGAGGCCCGTGGGCGTGGAGGTGCCGCTGGCGATGGAGGAGCTCATCGCGCGGCTGAGCCAGACGGATCCGGGCGACCGCTACCAGTCCGCGGACGCCGCGCTCGCGGACCTGAACGCGCTGGAGGCCGCGCTGTCCCGGGGTGAAGCGGAGCCCGCGCTCGTCACCGGCGCGCACGACCACCGCCAGAGCCTCACCGAGCCGTCCTTCGTGGGCCGCCGCGAGGAGCTGATGACGCTGGAGCGCGAGCTCGAGCACGCGCGCGAGGACGGCTCGCGCGCGGTGGTGGTGGAGGGCGAGTCCGGCGGCGGCAAGAGCCGGCTGTTGGAGGAGTTCTCCGCCCGGGCCTCGGGCCAGCGCGCGTGGGTGCTGCACGGACAGGCGCAGGACCAGGCCGCGCAGCGCCCCTTCCAGCTCTTCGCGGGCGTGGCGGAGGGCATCGCCGCCCAGGTCCGCGAGGAGCCCGCGCTGGGCGCGCTCCTGCGTGAACGGCTCGCGGGCCAGGAGGCCGGCCTGTGCACGGTGCTGCCCCGGCTCACGGAGGTGCTCCTCCCGGACTCGCGGACGCCGCGGTCGCAGGGGCTGGGGCCGGAGTCCCTGAGCGAGAGCCGCAGCGTGTGGAGCCTCACCGCGCTGTTGAACGCGCTGGGCACGCCGGACGCGCCCGCGGTGGTGGTGCTGGAGGATTGCCAGTGGGCGGACACACTCACGCTGCGCGCGCTGGAGGCGTGGTCGCAGGGCCGCCGCGCCGGAGACGGACGGCTCCTGCTCATCGTGTCCTTCCGCAGCGAGGACATCCACGCGGACCACGTGCTGAAGCGCCTGGCCCCGGGCGCGCACCTGAAGCTGTCCGCCTTTGGCGCGGCGGAGGTGGCGCTGCTGGCGGAGTCCATGGCCGGCGTGCTGCCGCCGGAGGCCGTGGAGCTGGTGACGCGGCTGGCGGAGGGCAATCCGTTCATGGCCTCCGCGGTGCTGCACGGGCTGGTGGAGGACGGCGTCCTCATGCCCGGCCCGGAGGGCTGGTGGGTGCAGCCGGAGGCGATGGCGCACGCGCGCTCGTCGCGCCAGGCGGCCACCTTCCTGGTGCGGCGCCTGCGCCTCTTGCCACCGGAGTCCCTGCACGTGCTCAGCGTGGGCGCCGTGATGGGCAAGTCCTTCGACACGAGGGCGGTGGCGGCCCTCTCCGGCACGCCGCTGGAGGCCGTCAACACCGCGCTGGAGCCCCCGCGCCGCCGGCACATGCTGTGGACGCAAGGAACGCGCTCCACCTTCGTGCACGACAAGCTGCGCGAGGTGCTGTTGGATTTGCTCTCCCCGGAGGAGCGCCGGGAGCTGCACCGGCTGGCCGCGCGGGCCGCCCAGCAGTCCGTGCCCACCGACCCGTTCGAGCTGGCCTACCACTTCGACGCGGCCGGTGAGCGCGCGCAGGCCCTGCCCTACGCGCTGGTGGCCGCGGAGCAGGCGCGCCAGCGCTTCTCATTGGACAGCGCGGAGGTGAACTACCGCATCGCCGAGCGCGGCGCGGAAGGCGCGGACGCGCACACCCGCTACCGCATCGCGTCCGGGCTGGGCACCGCGCTGATGATGCGCGGACGCTACGACGAGGCGCAGCGGCAGCTGGAGGCCGCGCAGGCCCTGGCGCGCGACCGGCTGGAGCAGGGCCGCACGCTGGGCCACCTGGGCGAGCTCGCCTTCAAGCGCGGCCAGACGGTGCAGGCCAACGCCTACCTGGAGCAGGGCCTGAAGCTCCTGGGCCGCTGGGTGCCGCCCGGCATGCTGACCACCGGCGCCAGCGCGGCGTGGGAAATCCTCACGCAGGCCGCGCACACCGTGGCGCCGCGCCTGTGGCTGGGCCGCAAGTCCCTGGCGCGGGGCGAGGAGGACCTGCTCGCGGTCAACCTCTACAGCCGGCTCGCGTACGGCTACTGGTACCAGCGGGGCCGCGCCGCGGTGCTGTGGGCGCACCTGCGTGACATGAACCTGGCGGAGCGCTACCCGCCCACGCCGGAGCTGGCGCAGGCGTACTCCGCGCACTCGCCCGCGCTCACCACCCTGCCCTGGTTCCAGCGCGCGTACGCCTACGCGGAGAAGTCGCTGGCCCTGCGTCAGCAGCTGGGCGACGTGTGGGGCCAGGGCCAGTCGCTGCACTTCTACGGCCTGGCCCTCTATGCGTCATCGCGCTTCAAGGACTGCATCGAGAAGTGCCGGGAAGCGGTGCGCCTGTTGGAGCGCACCGGCGACCCGTGGGAGGTGAACAACGCCACCTTTCAAATCGCCATGTCGCTCTACCGCCTGGGCCGCCTGAAGGAGGCCGCGGCGGTGAGCCAGAAGCTGCACGCGGCGGCGCTCGCGCTGGGGGACCGGTACTCGCTGCGCCTGGGCCTGGAGGCGTGGGCCAAGTCCACCGGAGGCCGCATCCCCGCGGCGCTTCTGGAGACGGAGCTGGCGGCGCCCACCGCCACCGACCCGCAGTCCTTCGCGGGCGTGCTCCAGGCGGAAGGCCTGCGCCTGTTGCGCGAAAACGAACCCGCGCGCGCCGCGGAGGTGCTGGAGCGCGCCGAGCGCGTGGTGGAGGACGCGCACCTGCGTCAGGAGTACGTGGCCCCCATCACCCCGTGGCTCGCCACCGCGCGAAGGCGGCTGGCGCAGCAGGCCAGCCCCCTCAACCCCAGGCAGCGCGAGCGGCTTCTGAAGGAGGCGGATGGCGTGGCGAAGCGCGCCCACGACGTCGCGCGCACCTACCGCAACAACCTGCCCCATGCGCTGCGCGAGCGCGGCCTGATGTGCGCGCTGCGTGGCCGGCCCGCGCGGGCCCGCACGCACCTGGACGAAGCCCTGCGCGTGGCCGAACAGCTGGAGATGCGCCAGGAGCGCGCGCTCACGCTCCAGGCCCGCGGCGAGGTGGGCCGGGTGCAGGGCTGGCCCGGCGCCGCGCGCGACCTGGAGATGGCGGCGCGCGAGCTGGTGGCCATGGAGGACGGCCTGCACCGGGAGGCGGAGCACGCCACGGCCGGCGTGGAGACGCTGTCGTTGGTGGACCGCTTCCCGCGCGTGCTGGAGGTGGGGCGCAGGCTCGCCTCCGCCCTGTCGCGCGAGGCCGTCTTCGAGACCGCGCGCCAGTCCATGCAGGAGCTGCTGCGCGCGGAGCGCTGCGCCGTGGTGGACCCTCGCGCGGTGGTGTCCGAGGAGGACGCGAGGAACCAGGGCCTCAGCC
The DNA here is from genome assembly GCF_003611605.1 of Corallococcus sp. AB011P. Lineage (NCBI taxonomy): Bacteria > Pseudomonadati > Myxococcota > Myxococcia > Myxococcales > Myxococcaceae > Corallococcus > Corallococcus sp. AB011P. Next base: position 800,611 of record NZ_RAVX01000001.1, on the reverse strand, counting down.
GCACCGCGCTCGCGCGCGCGCTGGAGACAGGCCGCATCACCGTGCTGGGCCAGGGGCTGCCCGGTGGCATCAGCGAGAGCATGGAGCTGCTCGGGGTGCGCTCGCTCCTGTGCGCGCCCCTCCAGGTCCGCGGCAAGACGGTGGCGTGCGTGGTGGCCAGCCACCGCAAGGTGGGCGCGCTCTTCGGCGAGGACGAGGAGCGGCTGGCCTCCTTCGTGGCCATCCTCGCGGGCGCGGCGCTGGAGAACGCGGAGAACTTCGAGCGCGTCGCCGCCCTCTCCGAGGAGCAGGGCCGCCTGTACCGGGAGGAGCAGGAGGCCGTGCGCCGGCGCGACGACTTCCTGTCCATCGCCGCGCACGAACTGAAGACGCCGCTCACGTCGCTGCAGCTGCACATCCAGGGGCTCCAGTCCAAGGCGAAGGGCGCGCCCATGCCTCCGGAGAAGCTGACCGCGAAGCTGGAGTCCGCCTATTCGCAGACGCAGCGGCTGGGGAAGCTGGTCAACGACCTGTTGGACATCTCCCGCATCGCGCAGGGCCAACTGCACATCAAGCGCGAGGACGTGGACCTGGTGGCGCTGGTGCGCGGCCAACTGGAGCGCAGCCGCGAGGCCCTGGTCCGCGCCGAGTGCGAGGTGCGCTTCCACGCCAGCGAGCCACGCCTCATCGGTCACTGGGACGCGCTCCGGATGGAGCAGGTGGTGGGCAACCTCTTGACCAACGCCATGAAGTACGGCGCGGGCAAGCCGGTGGAGGTGACGCTGGACGGGGACGCGACAGGCGTGCGCCTGGAGGTGCGCGACCACGGCATCGGCATCGCGGAGGAGGACCGGGCGCGCATCTTCGAGCGCTTCGAGCGCGCGGTGTCCGTGCGCCACTACGGCGGCTTCGGGCTGGGGCTCTGGATCGTCCGCGAAATCGTCCAGGCGCTGGGCGGCAACATCGACGTCGCCAGCGCCCCGGAGCAGGGCTCCACCTTCACCGTCACCCTGCCCCGCTCCGGCTCACCGATGCACTGACTAGCGGCGCGTCACTTCCAGGTAGATGACGTTGTCCTGCGAGTCGCGGAACAGCCGCACGTTGTCCACCTGCTCCAGCGGCGTCTCCGCCAGGAGGTCGCGCATGCCGTCCTCGTCCCGGTAGGTGAGCCACCAGTCCATGAAGGCCTCCATGTAGCCCGTCTCCGGCGGGTGCACCGCGAAGTTGGCCACCAGCAGGCGTCCGCCCGGGCGCAGCATCTGGAAGAGCAGCGCGGTGAGGCGGGCGGCCACGGAGTCCGACAGGTAGTCGTACAGCCCGGCGGAGTACGCGAAGTCCAGGTCCGCGAACGCCGCCTTGCCTGCGAGCAGCGAGCGGACCGAGCCACACACTGGCCGCACGATGCCGCCCGGATGCAGGCGCGAAATCTCCGCCAGGCTCACCGGATCCTGGTCGAACGCGATGAGCTCCTGGAGCCGGCGCTCCGCCACCGCGCGCGACGCCTCCGCCTCCCGCAGGTGCCCGCACGCCACCGACAGCACGCGCCCGTCCGGCCGCCGCCCCGCCGTCTCGTCCATCATCCGCGCGAGCAGCTCCCGGCGCTCGCGCACGCTCCGCGCGGAGGGCTGCCCGTGCATGTAGCGGTAGATTTCGCGGCCCGCGTGCAGCTCGTCCGCCGCGTGGTCCATGTAGAGGTAGTCGATGAGCGCCGCGTCCCCCGCGTAGCCGCGCGGCCGCTCGAAGGCGTGCCGGGTGAAGGGACACTGATGCAGGAAGGGGCGCATGGGGTGCTTGCGCGCCAGCTCCTGACAGAAGCGCTTCCACACCTCCGGGCTCCACTGCCGCCGCCGCTTGATGAGCCCCCCGTGCAGGGCCGTCATGCCGGCATGCAGCGTGTCGTCCGGGCCCTGCATCATCCGGGAGTGCAGGCTGTCCAGCCACTCCCGCGCCTCCATGAACGATTCCTCGGGTGGAGGCGCCTCTTCCCGGGGGGCATTCACCAGGATGAGGTGGTTGGCTTCAGGCGCGACCGGAAGAGCCGCGCCGTGGACCGACAAGATGGGTTGGCGCATAGGCATCATCCTGACAACCGGGGAGCGGGGGGCATCCACTTCCCGCGCCCCCGCCCTTCGCCAGGCCCGGCTCCAGCCATCCGGCCGAGCCACCCTGCACCACCCGGCCCACACCGGGCGCACGTGGCGTGACGCCCCGGGTCCGCGGGGCCCTCCGGGCGCGGTTCTACCCGCGAGGTCCGACAATCCCCGCTCCGGGGGGAGGGATTGCGGGGGGCGCGGTATCCGGCGACAGGCACTGCGGTTAGGATGGCGCGCCCCGCCTGGAAGAGAGCCGCAAGCCGCGCATGAAGATTGAAATCGCCCACCTGCCCCACGACATCATCGAGATCATCTATCCCTCGGAAGTGACGCCGAAGGACGTGACCGAGTACGTCGAGCAACTGAAGAAGGACATCACCGCCCGCGGGGGCACGGAGTGGTCCGCGCTGGTGGACCAGTCCAAGCTTCGGGTGATGCCCGCCACGGTGGTGGGGGAGATGGCCCGGCTGAACGCCTACGCCCAGCAGCGCGGCATGAAGCGCTCCGCGCGCGTGGTGAGCGACCCCGGCAGCGGCCTGCAGGCGTGGCGCATGACCAAGAACGCCGGCCTCACCATCCCGGCGAAGACCTTCGAGTCCCGCTCCGAGGCCCTGTCCTGGCTCGAAGCCCCCGACGCGGACTGAAAGCAGAACCCCCGGCATCCCCTCCCCCCGGTCCTTCCATGCGACCGCACGGGTCCGCCTACGTCTTCCAGTAACACCCCCTTTCTTCGCTGTGTCTGTCGCCGTACCCGTCAGGAGTCACCCCGCATGTCCGTGCCCGTCCCCGCCCGCCGCGCGAAGCTGCTCGGCACCCTGTTCTGTACCCTCACCGCCCTGGCCTGCGGGCCGGCCCCCGAGTCCGGCGCGCCGGAGCAGCAGCCCGCGCTGACCGAGTCCAGCGCGCCGGTCGTCTACGGCAACGACGACCGCTACGACGTCTACGCGCACCCCAACGCGGCCCTGCGGGACCTGGCGCGTCAGTCCACCGTGATGCTGACGGTCCCGGACTTCCTCGACATGAGGGACCCGAACAACGTCAAGGTGGACCCGCTGACGCTGGGCGAATACGAGGAACTCTGCTCGGACCAGCGCTTCTACGACGACCCCATCCCGGCCCTCTGCTCCGGCACGCTCATCGACGATGACCTGGTGCTCACCGCCGGCCACTGCGTGGGGCCCGCGACGCCCAACGACGACTTCATCGAGTGCAAGGACGCGCGCTTCGTCTTCAACTTCTACAAGACGGCGGACGGCCAGCTGCAGAACATCACCAGCCAGGACGTCTTCTCCTGCAAGAGCATCGTCGCGCGGCACCTGAGCACCGGGAACGAAGCCAGCATCCTGGACTACGCCATCATCCGGCTGGACCGCTCCGCGGCGCCGCGCTTCAAGCCCGCCCCGGTGCGTCCGGGCAACGCGGCCCTGACGACGGGCCAGAACGTGGCCGTCATCGGCAGCGGCAGCGGCGTCCCGTTCAAGATCGACTCGGGCGGCTCCGTGCGTGAGAACAACGCCGAGTACATGGACTTCTTCGTCGCCAGCACGGACACCTTCGCGGGCAACTCCGGCTCCGGCGTGTACGAGACGGCCAACAACACGGTGGCGGGCATCCTGGTGCGCGGCGACGAGGACTACAAGCGGCGCGCGGGCGCCAGCTGCTACGAGGTCAACGTCTGCGCGGAGAATGGCTGCAACGGTGAGGAGATCACCTACGTGCACCACGCCATCCAGGGGCTGTGCACGGCCACCACCAACCTGCGCCTGTGCGGCACCACGCCGCCGAACTTCACCTTCACCGCGACCAACACCTCCAGCGCCACGCGCAACACCGTCAACGGCACGGTGACGCTCAAGGCGGGCGACAAGCTCACCGTGGGCACCTGCGGCGTCAAGGACGCGGCCCTCACCAGCGGTGACTCCTGGGTGCGCCTGCGCGGCCCGTCCGGCACGGAGGTCGCCTCCAACGACGACGGCTGCGGCAGCGGCTTCGGTTCGAAGCTCACCTACACCGCCAGCGTCGCGGGCACCTATGAAGTCCGCGCCGGCTGCTACCAGAACGGCAGCTGCGCCGGCACGGTGGCCTGGGAAATCACCTCGGGCGGCACGACCACGCCCACGGGCGGCACCCAGGCCTTCAGCGTCAGCGACACCGCCAACGCCACGCGCAACACGCAGAACGTGAACGTGGACATCGCGCCCGGCCAGACGCTGACCTTCGGCAGCTGCGGCGTGGGGAGCGCGACGGGCACGGGTGACACGGTGGTGCGCCTGTTCAACGCCGCCGGCCAGCAGGTGACGTTCAACGACGACGCCTCCGGTTGCGGCTCGCTGTCCCGCGCGACCTACACCGCGCCGGCGAGCGCGGGCGGCGCGTATGTGATCCGCGTGGGCTGCTTCGGCGGCGATGCGTGCAGCGGCACGCTGGCCTGGACCCTCCAGTAGCCTTTCGCTTCCCTGTTTCCCTTCCGGGCCCGTCCCTCCCCACCGTGGGGAGTGGCGGGCCCGGTGTCTTTCCGGCTTCCTGCCGCCCCGCCAGGAAGGCAGGCGAGAAAGGCAGGCGGAGGCACGGGCCCCGCGCAGGCAGGGAACAACCGCGGACCTAACTTGAAGGACTCATCCCAGTCCCTTCGAGGCCGCGCGTGCAGTCACCGGACGCCCGACAACAGGAACTCTGGCGCCGGGCACGCCGGCTGTCGTCCGCCGTGGCGGGGCTGACGCTCGTGCTGAGCGCGGCGGTGCTCCTGGGGTGGGCGGTGGGCAGCGTGACGCTGACGCAGCTCGTTCCCGGCCTGCCAGCGATGGTCCCCCTGACGGCCTCGGCCCTGATGCTCACCGCGGGCGCGGAGCTGGCGCTGGGTGGACGGCGGGCCGCGGCGCGGCGGATGGGCGTGCTCATGGCCCTGACGGTCGCGTTGTGGAGCGTGCTGCTGCTGGGCACCTACGTGGGGGATTCCCCCCGCTGGGACGCCCTCTTCCAGGCGCTGGGCGGGCGCACGTCGCCGCAATCCGCGTCGCTGCTGCTGCTGCTCGGCCTGGCCCTGGCGCTCCGGGATGCACGAAGCCGGTGGGGCGCGCGGGCCTTCCAGGGGATGGCGCTGGGGGCCCTGGTCCTGTCCTTCAGCGTGCTGGTGGCCTACTCGTTCCAGGAGCCGCGGTTCTACTGGTTCGCCGGCCGGGGGGGCGTCGGCATCGCGCTGCACACTGATGTGTCCCTGCTGCTGCTCTCCCTGGGAGCGTTGCTCCTGCGTCCGGAGCAGGGCGTGGTGGGTGCGTTCCTGCACGCGGGCGCGGGCGGGATCATGGCCCGGCGGCTGCTGCCCGCGCTGCTCGTGCCCCTGGTGGGCGGCGTGGCGGCGCACCAGATGCTGCGCCACACGCGGATGGAGCCCCACCTGGTCTGGTCGCTGCTGGAGGTGGCACAGGCGGCGGTGCTGACCTGGGTGGTCTGGCGCGCGGCCACGCGCCTCAACGCCCTGCATGCCGAGCAGCTGCGGGCCGAGGAGCGCACCCGGGAGGACGCGCGGGCCCAGCGGCGGCTGGCGGAGGAGAACGCGCGGCTCTACGCGGAGGCGGAGGCGTCCTCCCGCGCGCGCGAGGACGTGCTGGCCATCGTGTCCCACGACCTCAAGAACCCGCTCTCCACGGTGCGGATGGGGACAGGCTTGCTCACGCGGCGGCTGGACACCCTGGCGGGAGGGGCGGCGCTCCAGCGGCAGGTGGACGCCATCGACCGGGCGGCGGCGCACATGCAGGACCTCATCACCCGGCTCCTGGACGCCGCGCGGATGGACGCGGGGCACCTCCTCATGCTGGACCGCCGCTCCGAAGCCGTGGAGCCGCTCGCCCAGGAGGCGCTGGCGATGGTGGAGCCCCAGGCCCGGGACAAGGGCGTCCGCCTGGAGCGCCGGCTCTCCCAGGGGCTGCGCGCCTCCTGCGACCGCCCGCGCATCCTCCAGGTGCTGGCCAACCTGCTGGGCAACGCCGTCAAGTTCACCCCGCCCGGGGGCACCGTGACGGTGAGCACCACGCAGGACGCGGGGACCGTGCGCGTGAGCGTGCGCGACACCGGCCCCGGCATCCCCAAGGCCCACCAGGCCCGGCTCTTCCAGCGCCACTGGCAGGCGAGCGACACCGCCCACCAGGGCAGCGGCCTGGGGCTCTACATCGCCTGCGGCATCGTCACCGCCCACGGGGGCCGCCTCTGGGTGGACAGCGACGAAGGGGCAGGGACGACGTTCACCTTTACCTTGCCGGAGTCTCCCCCCGACCATCCGCCCCTTGACACCTTGGAGGGCGAGGTCTAACGCAAGGCGCCATGAGCACACCCCGCTTCCCGCCGTCGCCCCGCCGCCCCGTGAGCAACGAGGGTCCGCTGCGAGTCCTGCTGCTGGAGAACATCCACGCCTCGGCCCAGGAGATGCTGAAGGCGGAGGGCTTCGAGGTGGAGCGGCTGTCCGCGGCGCTCAAGCCGGAGGACCTGGCGGAGCGGCTCAAGGGCGTGCACCTGCTGGGCATCCGCAGCAAGACGACGGTGCCGGAGGAGTCGCTGAAGTACGCGGAGGACCTGCTGGCGATTGGGGCCTTCTGCATCGGCACCAACCAGGTGGATCTGCTCGCCTCCAGCGTGCACGGCGTGCCGGTGTTCAACGCGCCGTTCAGCAACACGCGCAGCGTGGCGGAGATGGTGCTGGCGGAGGTGGTGGTGCTGACGCGCCAGCTCTTCGACCGCAGCCGGGAGGTGCACACGGGGCAGTGGCGCAAGGTGGCCACGGGCAGCCACGAGGTGCGCGGCAAGACGCTGGGCATCATCGGCTACGGGCACATCGGCTCGCAGCTGGGCGTGCTGGCGGAGGCGCTGGGCATGCGCGTCCTCTACTACGACGTGATGACGAAGCTGCCCCTGGGCAACTCGCGGTCGGTGGCCACGCTGAACGCGCTGCTGGCGGAGTCCGACTTCGTGACGCTGCACGTGCCGGCGCTCGCGTCCACGCACTTGATGATGGGCGCGGAGCAGCTGGCGGCCATGAAGCCGGGCGCGTGCCTCATCAACGCCAGCCGCGGCACGGTGGTGGACATCCCGGCGCTGGCGCAGGCGCTGCGCTCCAAGCACCTGGGCGGCGCGGCGGTGGACGTGTACCCGGAGGAGCCGGAGGGCAACTCGGACGGCTTCGTGACGGAGCTGCAGGGGCTGCCCAACGTGGTGCTCACGCCGCACATCGGCGGCTCCACGGAGGAGGCGCAGGCCTCTATTGGCAAGGAGGTGGCCACGTCGCTGCTCAAGTTCGTGAAGGGCGGCGCGACGACGGGTGCGGTGAACTTCCCCAACGTGGAGACGCCCATCAACCCGGGCACCCACCGCATCATCAACGTGCACCGCAACACGCCGGGCGTGCTGCGTGACATCAACCGCATCGTGTCCGACATGAACGCCAACATCCACGCGCAGGTGCTGAGCACGGACGCGAACGTGGGCTACCTGGTGATGGACCTGGACCAGGACGTGTCCCGCCAGGTGTGCGAGGCCATCGCCGGGCTGGAGACGGACATCAAGACGCGCATCGTGTCCTGATGTGCCCGGCCCAGGCCCGGACGGCCTGGGCAACACCCCATGCGGCCCGCTCCAGGAGCAGGCCCTGGACGAGGAAGCCCAGGGCCCAGAACAGGGGCGCTCCCACGGGATCCCAGTTCACGGCGTACGTGGGGAAGAGCCCGGTGAGGAAGTACAGGACGCGCACGGGGATGCCCAGGAACACCATCCCCCAGCGGTGCTGTCCGAGTCCGGCATCCCCCAGCAGCGTCGCCAGGCCCATCCACAGGAGCAGCGGCAGCACCGCCCACGCACCCACCCGCATCAACCACTTGAAGACCTTCATGTCCCCCGCCTTCCGGCTCCGTGTTTCACCGGACCGAAGCTAGCGGGGACCGCCGCGCGAAGCTGCTCCGGCCCGCCGACACTGTCTGTCGTTGCCGGGCCTGCTCAGGCGTCCAATATCTTTCCCGGGTTGAGGATGCCCGCGGGGTCCAGCGCGCGCTTGAGGGTGCGCAGCAGCTCCAGCTCCCCGGGCGCGCGTGTGTAGTCCAGGTAGTCCTTCTTGAGCAGGCCGATGCCGTGCTCGGCGGAGATGCTGCCGCCGTGCTTGCGCACGAGGTCGAACATGGCGTGGTCGGACTGCTTCGCGTGGGCGAAGAAGTCCGCCTTCTCCACCGCGTCCGGCTTCATCACGTTGACGTGCAGGTTGCCGTCGCCAATGTGGCCGAAGAGGCAGATCTCCCAGCCCGGGTAGCGGCTGGCGAAGATGGCATCCAGCTCCGCGCAGAACGCCTCCAGGTTCGCCACCGGCAGGGAGATGTCGTTCTTGTGCAGCACGCCCGTGGCGGAGAGGCTCTCGCTGATGGACTCGCGCAGCGACCAAAGCTCCTGCGCCTGCGCCGCGCCTTGCGCCTGGGTGCCGTCCGTGACGAGCCCGCGCTCGAAGAGGGAGCCGAGCCACGCCTCCACCGCCGCCGGGTCACCGCCCTCGGACTCCAAGAGGACGTAGCAGCCGCTGGGGGCCTCGAAGGGCGAGCGCAGCTTGCGGTGGCGCTGCACGCGGGCCAGGCACTTGTCGGTGAAGAACTCGTAGGCGGACAGCACCAGCGGCGCCTGGCGCGCGTCGCGGAACAGCCGCAGCACGGCGGCCACGTCCGGCACCGCGAAGAGGAAGACGTCCTGCTTGCCGGGCAGCCGCGTCAGCTTGAGCGTGGCCTCCGTGATGATGCCCAGCGTGCCCTCGCTGCCGATGAAGAGCTGGCGCAGGTCCGCGCCGGTGTTGTTCTTCTCCAGCGCGCCGTTGAGCTCCAGCACCTGCCCCTGCGCCGTCACCACCTGGAGTCCCAGCACCCACTGCCGGGTGAGGCCGTAGCGGATGACCTTCACGCCGCCCGCGTTGGTGGCGATGTTGCCGCCCACGGTGCTGCTGCCCTTGGACGCGAAGTCCACCGGCCACGTAAGCCCGTGCGGCGCGCAGTGCTGGTGCACGGCCTCCGTCACCGCGCCGGCCTGCACGCGCACCGTGTTGCCCAGCAGGTCCACGGGCTCCATGCGGGTCATCCGCTTGAGCGACAGCACCACCTCGCCGCGCATGGCCACCGCCCCGCCCGCCAGGCCCGTGCGCCCGCCGGAGGGCACCACCGCGACGCGGTGCTGGTGGCACAGCGCCACGAAGCGGGCCACCTCCTCCGTGGTGCGAGGGAAGACCACCGCACCCGGAGCAGGGGCGTACACGCGCGTCCAGTCGCGGCCGTACTCCTGGAGCTCCGCAGGCTCCCGGGTGAGGAAGTCGGCGGGGAAGGACTCGGCGATGGCGCGGAGGAAGTCGGCGGGCAGCGCGGCGGTGGACATGGGTCCAAGGCGTATTGCAGCCCCCGGGGCCTGACAAGCCCGGCGGCGGCCCGGCGCACGGCCCCCGACGCATGCCGGGCCGGGAAAGAGCCAAGGGTTCCAGCTCACCCCGTATAGGGCTCGGACGCCGCGCCCCCATCGCGGCCCTGCCCTTTCGAGGAACATCCATCATGTCGTCGCTCCGCGCACTCGCCCTGCTGGCCGCCCTGTCCCTTGCCCCGAGCACCGCCGGGGCCGAACCGGAAGTGCCCGTCTCGGGCGAGACCTATGTCTTCACGTCGGTGGATGCCTACTCCGTGGGCCCCACCACGTTCGACGTCACCGGGACCCTCGTGGGTGAGAGCACACCACGCACCTTCAGGTTCTGGTCCGGGGGCGACTACGCCGTCGAGGCGTCGCGGTGTGATCGGCTGGCGCTGCTCGCCATGACCCGGCCCGGGCGCTATCTGTTCTCGTGGAGCCACGAGATTGCCTACATCACCCCCCCGACCTGCACGCTGACCCGTCAGTAGCCCCGGCTCCTTCCATGAAGACGCGGGTGCGCATGATGCGGGCATGGGTGTGGCTGGCCCTGGGACTCCAGCTGGGCTGCGGTGGCGTGGCCCCCAGGGACCTGGACGGCGACGGCCATCCGGCGGCGCTGGACTGTGATGACACGAACCCCACCTTGTGGCGGTCCGTCACGGGGTACGCGGACACGGACGGGGATGGCCACGGCGACGCGGCCCAGCCCGTCATCTGCGTGGGCGACACGACGAAGGGCTGGACGCAGGAGGCGGGCGACTGCGCCCCCGGGGATGCCACCCGCTGGCGCTCCGTGCCGGGCCTGTACCCGGACGCGGACGGGGACGGGGCCACGGGCAAGGGGCCGGTGACGGGCTGCGTGGGGGACTCGCTCCTGGGCTACCGGGAGCAGGCGGGCCCACCGGACTGCGATGATGGGGACGCCACGGTGTCGGCGCTCGCCCAGGCGTGGGTGGATGCGGACCTGGACGGCGTGGGCGCGGGCGACGCCATCACCTGGTGTCCGAGCCAGGGGCGCTCGCCGCCCCAGGGGCACGTGCTCACTTCGGGCGACTGCGCCCCTCGGGACACCCGCTTCTGGCAACAACTGCCCTTCACGCACCGGGACGAGGACGGGGACGGCTTCACCGTGGCGCAGGAAGGCACCGTGTGCGCGGGCGAGCACCTGCCCGCGGGATACGACACCGTGTCCGGCCCGGCCGACTGCGACGACCACCATGCCCTGCGCACCGTGAGGGTCGAGCGCTGGTGGGATGCGGATGGGGACGGCTACGGCGACGGAGCATCGATGCTTCGCTGCGTGGGTCCGGAGGAGTCCGTGCCGGGAGAGACCTTCCGGGGAGGGGACTGCGCGCCGGGTGACAGCACCCGCTGGCAGCCCCGGGCCTACGCCTCGCGGGATGCTGACGGCGACGGCTACTTCTCCCTGGCGACGGGCGAGGTCTGCAGCGGCTTCTGGCTGCCCCAGGGCTGCTCCCAGGCGGTGTGGAATGACGACTGCGATGACGGGAACCAGACGCGGTTCCGCGCCTGGAGCGTCCACGCGGACGTGGATGGGGACGGCGTGGGTTCCGGCGCGGCGACTTCCGTCTGCGGCACGGCGGCCGTGCCCACGGGCTACTCCACGCAGGCCACCGACTGCGCGCCCCAGGACGCCACCGTGTGGCGGATGCTGGGCTTCACCCGCCGCGACGCCGACGGCGACACGTACACCGTGGCGCAGACGGGCGAGCTGTGCGCGGGCTCCAGCCTCCCCGCGGGCTACGCCTCCCAGCCGCTGTCCGGCGAGGACTGCGACGACACGAACGCCGCCGCCTTCCGGAACGTGGCGGCCTACGAGGACACGGACGGGGACGGAGTGGGGGCGGGAGCATCGACGCTCCTCTGCACCAACGGCCAGGTCCCCAGCCCCTGGTCCGCCAGCGACACGGACTGCGACGCGCAGGACGCGGCGCGCTGGCAGGACCTGGAGGCCACCCACGCGGACCACGACGGGGACGGTTTCACCGCGCCCATCCCCGCGCAGCGCTTCTGCACGGGAAAAGCCCTGCCCCCGCCCTACTTCGCCAAGGCCGTGGGCAACGACTGCGACGACTCGGACGCGGACCGCTACCGGTGGCTCTTCCTCTACCGCGACCAGGACGCCGACGGCGTCGGCGCCCCGCCCCGGCAGATGACGTGTCTGGGCCCGGCGGTACTCGCCGGCTGGTCGCGGTACGGGGATGACGCGGATGACAACGACACCGCCGTCCAGACGGATGAAGCCATGGACGAGGAGCTGAGCCTCATCCTGGACCTGTGAGCCCCTATTCCTCGAGGAAGGCCAGCAGTGCTTCGTTGACGACGTCCTTGTTGACGGAGCACATGCCGTGGCTGAAGCCTGGGAAGACCTGGAGCTTCGCGCCCTTCACGAGCGTGGCGGTGATGCGCGCCGAGCCGTCGATGGGGACGAGCTGATCATCATCGCCGTGCATCACCAGCGTGGGCACGTCGAAGCGGGCCAGGTCGGCTCGGAAGTCCGTCTCGGAGAAGGCCTTGATGCAGTCGTACTCGGCCTTGAGGCTCCCCATCACCCCCTGGAGGCGGTAGCTCTCGAGCAACCCCTCCGACACCCGCGCGCCGGGACGGTTGAAGCCGTAGAACGCCAGGCTCAGCTCCTTGAAGAAGCTGGAGCGATCCCCACGCACTCCAGCGCGAAGGTCGTCGAAGACCTGCATGGGCAGGCCATTGGGGTGCCAGTCCGTCTTGATCAGGATGGGCAGCACGGCGCCGATGAGCACCACCTTGGCCACGCGAGAAGTGCCGTGGCGCCCGATGTAGCGCGCCACCTCGCCGCCGCCCAGGGAGTGGCCCACGTGCACGGCCTTGCGCAGCGCCAGCGCGGAGGTCAGCTCCGACAGGTCGTCCGCATACGTGTCCATGTCGTGGCCGTCCCAGGGTTGCGACGAGCGCCCGTGCCCCCGGCGGTCGTGAGCGATGGTGCGATACCCATGCTCGGACAGAAACAGCATCTGGTCCTCGAACGCATCGGACGTGAGCGCCCAACCGTGTGAGAAGACGACGGGCTGTCCGTCCTTGGGTCCCCAGTCCTTGAAGTAGAGCTGGGTGCCGTCCTTCGTGGTGAGGAAGGTGCCGGAAATCCGTTCCAGGTGCGGGGAGTCCGTCTGCGTTTCGCTGGTCATGCGCCCGTCCTTCGCGATGGGGAGTCCCACCGCTCGCGACGGTGCGCATCACCTCCGGGGCCGGGCATTGCCCCCGGGGGTCAGGTCAACGCTCCTGGAGCGCCGCGCCCTCAGTGCTGTTGGCCAGGCCCCGCGTGGCCGTCATCCCCGATGACGTAGGTCCGCAGCTCGCGCACCCGCTCCGCCTCGCCCGCCAGCCACACGAAGCCATCCCCCGGCGGAGGCGTGAACTTCGCCAGCTCGCGCCGCGGCAGCGCGCCGTCGCCCGGCCCCGGCGCTCCTCGCACCACCCAGGCCGGCTGCCAGGAGGCCTTCGTGACGAAGGTCTGCTTCTCGGACGCGTTGGCCACGACCACCACGGTCGTCACGGGCACGCCCGGACGCAGCAACTCCACCCGGCGGCCGAGCGCGGGCAGCGCGCTCTCGTCGCCCATCATCAGGTACCAGTCGAAGTCATCGGGCACGAGCTGCGAGCCCTTCGGTCCGCCAATCTCCAGCGTGGAGCCGACCTTCGCGCCCGCCGCCCACTCCGTGGCGGGTCCGGAGCCGTGCAGCGCGAAGTCGATGGTCAGCGTCTGGCCTCGGTTGTCGTAGGCGCGAGGCGTGAAGTCGCGCATCACCTGCTCCCCCGCCTGCGGGAAGAACAGCTTGATGTGGTCATCCGTCGACGGGCTGTGGAAGTCCGCCAGGTCCGGCGACGCGAAGTGGATGCGCCGCATGCGAGGCGTCACGGACTCCACGCCGCTGACCAACAGCCTGCGCCGCCGCAGCTCGTGGCGCACGCGAACGATTTTGATGCGGGTCCTGGGTGCTCATGAGCGGAGCCTCTCGATCTTCTGCGCGGCCTCGTCGATCAACGCCGCCACGTCGAGCACGACCTTCTTGTCGACGCCGGGCGACAGCGTGTCGAACAGCACGCTCTTCAGGTTCTGCATCGCGCGACGGGCGGGAGCCGCGTCCGTGCGCTCGCGAATCTCTCCGGCCTCTCCCAGCCGCCGCAGCAGCCCCTCCACCGTCTTCGCGTTCTCCGCGAGCAGCGCCTTGCCCTGCTCCGTGATGGCGAAGAGCTTGCGCTGCGTGTCGGTCGTGTCCGGCTCACCCACCAGCGCCATGTCCTTGAGCAGGGTGAGCGTGGGGTAGATGCCCCCGGGACTGGGGGGCGTACACGCCCCGGCCTGGCTGATTTGTCAGGGCCGGCGGCTATGAACGGGCGCTGCACGCCGCACCGGAGTGCAGCCAGGAGGCACGAGCGATGGGCAACCGCGGGTGGGCGGTGCTGTGGCCGCGGCGCAGTTCCCGGAGCGGTCGGTGAAGGGCCTGGGGGTGGACAATGCGCGCTGACGTCCTGCTCGGGTGCGTGGCACTGCTCCTCACCGGCTGCGCTTCGTTGCCTCCCGGGCCTGGAAGGACGCTGAGCTACACGTCCCGCACGGAGACTGACTCCCCTGGAGTACGAGCGTCGAACGACGAGGCGCCGCGTGCATCCGCCCCGGTACCGGGTGTCACGCCCCGTGAGGAAGCGCCTCCCCTGTACCGCCGCAAGACCGTCCGCGAAGCGGTGACGGGGGCGCGCCCCGTTCGTGCGGTGACCCTGGCGGACGTCACCCGCTCCGACGACGTGCAACCGGATGCCTGGGAGCAGTTGCTGACGAACGCGGGGCTGGAAGCGAGAGACGAACGCCCTCTGGGAGGTGCGCTGACGCCCACGCAAGCGGCGCGGTTGCTGGGAGCTCTTCTGGGCAAGCCCGTCACGTTGAGCACCTTCCCGCCACGCATGGCCGCGGGCTTCATCCTGCGCGAGGTGATGGAGGGAGGCGAAGTCACGCGGGAGGAGCTATCGCGGCGGGTGGAGCGCTTTTCCCGGGAGCGGGTCGCGGTGCTGCGACCCGACGGCTATCTGGCGTGGGCACTCACCGGACGAACCCAGCAGAAGGTGGCACCTGTCGAGTGGAAGGACGGCGCCTTCCGTGCCCATGGCTTCGAGCTGGGCCGCTTCTACAGCGGCAAGGGCGGCGTCTTCCGGACCGTGGACGTGCAGCTCCAGTCCTCGGATTGGCGGCCCCTGGCCGAGGTGTACGACGACGCGGACGTCATCAGCCGCACCCTGGATGGCGCCGAGGATGCCGTCGCGGAGCTGTACCACGCGTTGGGACAACTGCTCACGCGTCCCGTGGACAGCATCGCGGGGCTGAGCCACCTGCCAGCGGGCGTGGCGGCGCTCATCGCGGCATCCCCCATGTACTGGGAACGCTTCCAGTCCATGACCCGTGGCGAGCAGATCCGCGAAGTGTCACGGCTGACGACGGGCCTGTTCATCACCGGGGGCGCGGCCTCGGCCACGACACGGATGATGAAGGGGATGTCCGTGGGCGCGGAGGCCACGGTGCCGGTGCTCTCGCTATCAGCGAAGGGCGCGCTGGCGCTGGAGCGCGTCGCGGTGCCCGCGGGGCGGGCCGCGGCAGTGCTGAGCGGCGGACCTGGGGCAGTCATCATCCTCCAGCGTTCGAATGCTTCCGGTTCAGGACCCGCGCCATCCAATGGGCCCGGACAGTGGGCGCCTGCCAATGAGTCCATGTCCCCGCGCGCCCGGCAATACCAGGAGCAGATCACCGGACACTCGGCGGATGAGGCGTACTGGGTCGGCGGCACGAGCACGAAGGATGGCGGGCTCAAGTTCGATGGATTCAAGGATGACGCGCTACTGGAGGCCAAAGGGCCCGGCTACGCTGAATTCTTTGAAGCCAACCTCGCACCCAAGCGCTGGTTCGACGCATCGGGCAAAGCTCGCGAACTCGTGAATCAAGGCCGGAAGCAACGCGATATCGTCCGTGGAATGGGCATCCGTATTGAATGGCACGTCGCGGAGAAGCATGCGGCAGACTCCATTCGGAAACTGCTGAGGGACAATGACATCCCGGAGATCATCGTCATCCCCACTGCGATGCGCCCGTTGAAACCTTGAGAACATCACCTCATGACACCCCCCGCCGATTCCCAGACCCATCCCGAAACCTACTACGCCGGGGCCTACTGGGGCCCGCGACGGGAATCCCCCGAAGAATGTGCCCAGCGAGCGGCGGCCTTCCTCAACATGCTGGCCACGTGTGACCCCCTGCTGGCGAACTGGAACAAGATTCCCAAGCCGCGCGGCAGGGGACGCAAGACCCCCCTCATGCCTCCCGACCTGCCCACCCTGACGGAGGCGTTCCGGCGTGGCGTCAACCGCGAGCCGGGGGGACCGCCCATTGAGCATCTGGGCTTGAGCGTCTCGGCATACAATGACGGGACCAGCCAGGACCATGCTTCCGTGAACATGAACTGCGGGAGTTACGCGAAGCACCGCTCCGCCAACGTATGCGTCCTGTCACTTCCGTCGAAGGGAGAGGCGGCGGAGCGCATCCTCACGGCCTCCGTGCTGAAGGAAGTGATTCGCAGCATGGCGCTGGCCTGGGAACCAGACTGGGCCGTGGCCATGTCTCACTCACATCGGGACATGGATGAGGGAGGAGACAAGGCTGACATCTGGCTCGGCTGGGTGACCTACCTGTCCCGCCACCGGGGCACGGTGCCGCCACTGCCCGCCCCTGTACGCATCGAGCCCGTGGAGGACAGAGGCACGTTGCTCATCCTGACCCCCGAGCGCTTCACGGTGGCCAACCCCGAGCACGTCGCACTGGCGCGGCAGGTACGTGAGCTGCTGGCCCGGGCAGGGCTCATGCGGTCCGCGGCGCTCTGAAGCGCAGCCCACGGTCTGAAGTCCCGACACTCAGTCCCGGAAGAACTCGGAGGGATGCGAGTCGACATAGCGCAGGAAGCAGGCCTTGAGCTTCACCTCGCCTTCGCATCCTTCCCAGACACCCATGGCGCCTCCCGTTCACGGCCCAGGCCGTACGGGTTCCTCACATATCAGGCGTCCGCGAGCGCTACGACCAGCGGCCCGGACAACAGGTGCCCGGGCCGCCGAGTGTCTTCCGCTACGGGTGGCTGGCGGGGTCCGCCGGGTTGGTGCCCGCGGCCCGCTCATCACCGTCCAGGAAGCCGTCCAGGTCCCGGTCGATGCCCACGCGCTGACCGGAGCCCGGCGGCGTGCAGGTGTACGTCAGCACGCCCTGGTTCGCGGCCACGCCCGAGCGCAGCGACGCGGACGGCACCAGCGGCAGCGCCGCGCGGTCCGCCTTGAACTGCCCGCTGCCCAGGTAGCGGAAGCCCATCTCGTACGTGCCCGCGCGGCCCTTGGCCACCAGGTCGCACTCGCCCGCGTCCGCGCGCGCCATCAAGAGGTCGATGCGCGTCCCCACCACCGTCGCGTTGGTCGCGGTGAGCGTCACCTGCTGCCCGACGATGGGCGCTAGGTTGGTTTCGAAGGCGAACATGTATTCCTCCATGTCCTTCTTCGCCTGGAAGCCCGCGGGCGTGTCCGGGATGCCCACCTGGTTGAAGATGGGGTGGAAGTCGAAGCCGCTGTTGAAGAGGAACAGCGTGGGGATGGCGCCGTCGCTGTTGAAGCCCGTGCCACGCACCTGGTCCCCCAGGAACGGATCCACCGGCGTGTTGCCGAAGGGGAAGCCGGCGCCGAACATGCCGACCTTCTGGTACAGGTTCCGCAGGTGCGGGACCTTGGGGAACAGCGGCTCCGCGTCGAAGGAGCTGCGGCCGTCCGTGCCGAAGAAGCCCTTGAAGGGGCCCTCGCCCGGGTTCGCGTTCACGTCCACGCGGTGGCAGGACTCGCACGACCCCGGGAAGAAGCTGGTGGTGTTCGTGAAGAAGTCCTTGCCCGCCTGCTGCGAAGCCGTGAGCGAGTTGTCCAGCTTGCGGATGGGGTTGGGCGGGTAGACGACCTGGAGGATGAAGTCGGAGAACTTCTGCATCTCCACTTCCGACAGCTGCGAGCTGCGGCCCAGCAGGTCCTTGAACGCGGGGTTGAACTGCTTGAAGGCCGCGACCTCGTCGAAGGTGCCGCTGTTGGGCTGCACGCTGGGCGCGCTGTCGCCGCCGGTGCGGTCCCCGCGCCAGTGCATGGGGCCCTGGTTGGCCATGCCGCGCAGGCTCTGCGTGGACAGGGGGCCCTTCAGCGGGTGGAAGGACGTGTCCTGACCGAACGTGGGGTCCGTGCCGAACTCCGGCAGCACCGGCACGATGGGGTTGTAGCTCGCCTTCACGTCACCGTCCGGGTTGCCCAGGTCCCAGGTCGTGCTGTCGAAGTCGCCGAAGATGTGGCAGCTGCCGCAGGACGAATCGCCGTGGCTGGAGCTGCTGCGCGCGTCGTAGAGGAACGGGCGGCCCTGCACCACGCTGGCCGGCTCCGGGTTGAACATGGGCAGGTGCGCGACCTCCGTCTTCGTCGCGGTGTTGACGACGGAGATGGCGTTGTCGAAGCGGGTGAGCACGTACAGGCGCCCCCGGGCTTCATCCAGCACCAGGCCGGTGGGGCCTCCGCCCGTCAGCGCGACCTGGTTCGCGGTGGAGGGCGTGAAGGTGCCGGACTCCAACTGGGACGTGGCGTACACGCCCAGCTTCGACGAGCCGAACGCGGCGACGTAGAGCGTGGCGCCGTCGGACGTCACGGCCATGCCCGTGGGCTGCGCGAGGCTCTTCTCGCTCTCCGTGTTGGGCGTGGCCGCGCAGCAGGCCGCGTAGTTGATGTGCGTGTTGAGGTGGCGGGGCGTGACGGAGGGAGCGCTGGGGCCGCCCAGCACGGTGATGCGGCTTTCGTGCAGGTGGCCGCGCAGGGTGTTGCCCGTCATGGTGCCGGGGCCCTCGAAGCGCAGGTCGTTTCGCGCTTCGGTGTTGCTCACGTAGACCTTCCCACTCACCGGGTTGACGGCCATGTTGAACAGGATGGTGCCCACGCCAGCGTAGGTGCCCGCCGCGCCGGACACCTGCACGGGCGGGTTGGCGGTGGCGGAGATGGCGAAGACGTCCTTGTCCGGCAGGGAGAAGCGGACGTAATCGGTCCACGGGCGGTTGAGCACGTCCACCCAGTCCTCGCCGTTGTACTTCACGATGACGGAGACCTCCGGGGCGGGGATGCCCTGGTGGTTGACGTTGGGGCCGGGGACACCGCCCACGGACTCGCCGCCGTTGGGGACCAGGCTCTCGTGGACCACGGAGGTGCGGTTGCCGGAGTGGAACGCGGCCGCGTACACCCGGCTGCCGTCCGGCGTGGCCGCGAGCGCGCGAGGCGTATCACCGAACAGGGTGAGGCGGGTGAGCGGCGTGCCGCCCAGCGTCGTGCCCAGGTTGTCCGAGTCGAACACCCAGACGTCCGCGCGGCCTACACCCGGCGTGGTGAGCTGCGGGTCGAACCCGGTGTTCTGGCCACGGTGCGCGGCGGTGATGAACGCGCGCTTCTTGCCGGTGCCCGCGAAGACGATGTCGCGGGGCTCGTCGCCCACGAGCAGCGTCCGCGTCACGCTGCCGCCCTGCCCGTTCGCGTCCACCTTCACGACGCTGACGCTGTCGGACAGGTGGTTGACCACCCAGACCTCGTTGTTGGTGCGCGCGGCCACGGCCACGGGCTCCAGACCCACGGGCACGGAGCCCTTGTGGGTGAGGCCGCTGGTGCCCACCTGGAAGATCTCCAACCGGTTGTCCGGCGTGTTGACGGCGTAGAGCCACTGGCCGTTGGGCGACAGTGCCAGGGGACGCACCTGGCCACTCTCGAAGACGGTGAAGTGCTGCGCGTGCGACGGGCTGCCCATGGCGAGGCCCAACAGCAGCGTCGCCGCGGACGCGGTGCGCTTGAAGACACGGCGCACCACCGGGTGTCTGACTTTCATGGATGTCTCTCGGGAAAGGGGGATGGGGACCCCGGCTTCACTGTAGGTGTGGCGTCTGACATTGAGGAACGGGTGAACCCGGACCCGGTGGAATCGTTGCGCGGCGCAAAGACTCCATCCCTGTGTACGCAGTGAAGGGCGTTCCCTGGTCGGACCGCCGTCAACGAGGCCAGTCGCGCAGGAGCCGTTCGGCGGCGTCCTGCTGGTCCCACTCCACGCGGCCGGTCAGCGTCAGGCCCCCGCGCTCGATACGGATTTGCCGCCACACCGGAGCGCCCGGCACGTAGCGCGCCTCCGAGCGGGCCCATGCCGCGCCGCCGGTGGCCTCCACCATGCGCATCACGCAGGCGTCGAACTCCGCCTCTGGCAGCCAGCGCAGCGCGTCCAGCACCTGGTCGGACTCGAAGTCGCGCAGCGCGGACGGATGGCCGGTGACGGCCCTCAAGGCCTGGGGGCCCCTTCCTTCCGGGATGAAGGAGAGGCCCTGGGGTCCCAGCACGCAGAAGCCCGTGCGCTTGCCGAGCTTCGCGGGAAACACCGCCACGCTGTCCAGGCGCACGCCCGTCCGGGCCGCGCCGCGCAGCGGGGGCTGACGGTGCAGCTCCACGAGCAGGGCGACCGCCGTGACCCCGCGGACGGAGCGTGCATGGAGCCGCCGATCTCCCTCCACCTTGAGGTCCACGTTCTGTTCCAGCCGGAAGCCGTCAGGGGAAATGGTTCCCAACCGCACCTCCTGCGGTTCACCGAACATCGGCACCCAGATGAGCCGCTCGCTGGTGAGCCGGAGCCGGCCAGCGCGCAGGAACTGTGCCGCCAGGATGCCAAGGGTGCCCGATACCAGGCAGGCCACCACCGGGACATCCATCGACCTGGGGACGACGAGCAACAGCAGGGAGCACAGCGCGGTCAGCACTCCCCAGGCGAACACCATGCGCGGCGACACTTCCTGCCGCAGGGACATGGGCACGAGGCTCGGGTCCGACCTTCGCCGGGTGTCGTCCTCGAAGACGAGCACCTCGCCCGGCTTCAGCGCCCAGCTCGCGGGTTGGCGCACCAGCGAATCCAGCCGCGTCAGCGCCTCTTCGAGTGACACGCCCTCGGGAGCCACCGTCAGCACATCCAACCTGCGCCAGGCCAGCCGCGTCAGCCGCTCCCGCCGCGCCGACAACTCCCGGGCCGCCTTCAACACAGGCGTGTCGTCCGGCCAGGCCGCCTGCGCCGCGCGGCGCTGGACGCGCTCCAGCGCCTCCTCCACCGCACGCGCTTCGGCCACGAGCGCGGGCACCAGCTCCGGACGCCGCACCAGTGCGCGCCGCCACCGCCGGCCGGACAGCGCCTTCTCCAGCTCCGCGTACGGCCGCCGCGCCGCCGTGAGGACCTCCGCGCGGCCCTCCAACTGACGCTCGACGTCGGCCACCGTGAGGCCTGGCAGGGCAGTGCTGGGACGTGACCGCTCACGCATCGCGCGGGACAGCATAGCCCCGCGCGCGACAGGCCGCCGGATGCATGCCCCCGCCGTTACTCCACCGGCGGCTCCAGCTCCAATCGCTCACACTGACGCAGCATCTCCGCCGCGTCAGCGGGTTCGTCGGGCGAGGGCGGTACCGCCTCCGACCAGGGCACGGACGGCTGGGCCGGCGTTCCCATCGACTCCTTCAGGAGCGCGATGAGGTCCCTCGCGGGGTCCCTGGGAAACGACGTCACCGCCTGCAACGGCCGAGGCGCGACGGGCGGCAGCTCCGACAGGTCCTCGCAAGGAAGCGCGGCGGCCTGGAGCAACAGCGCGGGCGACGGTGGCGGGGCCACCACCGCCACGGGCTCCGTGGGCAGCAGGTCATCCGGGTCGAAGCCGAAGGGCACCTGGGGCACCACCTGGAGCGACACGGCCTCGCGCTCCACGTCCGGCACGTCCCCCTCCGTCGGGATGCACCGCAGCGTGTTCAAGCGGGGCGTGGGCGCCTCCGCGAGCGTCTCGGTGGACACCGCGTCCGAACGCACCGGCGACAGGGGCTCGCCCCCCCTGGGAGGCCACAGGGGCACCGGCAGCAGCACCACGGCCGGCTCGCGCAGGGGCAGCGAGCGCACCCGCGCGCCTCCCAGCTCCACCGCCGCCTTCGCCACCGCGGCGGCGTGCTCCGCGAGCACCCGCTCCGCCCAGGCCTTCACCCACCGCGCCAGGGACAGCACCCAGGCGAGGTGCCGCCGCGCGCGGGGCCGCGCCACCAGGGCCTCGGCTGGCGGAGCCGCGTGCATCGTCAGTCCTCCTTCACCGGCATCCGGATGATCAACGGCGACGTCCCGGTGGCCAGCCCCTCCGACTCCACCGACAGCAGCTCTCCTTCCGCGCGCACCTCCAGCCGGCCCAGCGACTCTCCCTGCGGCAGACGGGGGAAGTGGAAGTGCCCCTCCGCATCCGTGCGCGTACTCAACTGCAGCGAGGGCAGCGCCACCCACGCGTCCCGGATGGGCACATCACCGGGCCCCACCACCCGACCCAGCAGGGGGGCCGGCGCGGACGCCGCGTCCACCAATGACAGACATCGCCCCTCCGCCTGGGGTTTCTCCTTGCGCACCTGCACCCGCAGGCGGAAGGCCGGACGCGGCACCGAACGCAACCCCGCCCACAGCGCCGCCGGCAACGGACTCAGGTCCACCTCCAATTCCTTGTCGCCCATGGCCGCGAAGACCAGGTCACCCAGCAGCCGGTGCGCGCGCTCGGGCGTCTCCGCGCCCACCGTCACCAGATAGCATACGGTGAACTGCAGGGCGCCCCGCTTCCCCGCCCGGGTCAGGGGCGCCGGACCCAGCTCCAGGAGGTAAAGACAGACACCCCGGTCCAGGGCCTCACGGTCGGGCACGCCCAGGTGCACCGGCGCATCCGTGGCAATGCGTCCCACCCACGCCTTCATGCGCAGATCGACTTCGTCGATCATCCTTGGCCCCCCGGTTCCCGGCCTTGAATGCCACGCCACCGTTTCCCTTCATCATACGCTCTCATTGAGCGGTTTGGCTGGACATCACCCAGGGGATTGAACAGGACGTCCTTGATTTGACAGGCATTGCACGCATTTCCAGGCTCTGAGGGACTACGCAGCGTGTCGGGAACCGGGCAGTCCCTCCACCGCGGGTCGTGGCATCCCGGAAAGCCCGTACGGGTTTCGCGTGAAGCACTTCATTTCCCGCTCGCCTTCCGCGAAGAATGCCCACTGGGCCGGCATTCACCGTGGAACTTTCGTCATGACGATGGACTCTTCTTCCTTGAGACGACGACACCCTTCCCTTCTCTCCTCCGGCATCGCCCTGGGGTGCCTGGCGGTGTTGGGCACCGCCACCCCGGCGCTCGCCCAGGACGACGCGCCCCACAAGGTGGGCCTGCTGCTGGACGCGGGCGCTCCGCACGGCATCGGTCTGTCCGCGGTGGTGCGCCCCACGAACTGGCTGCGGCTGCAAGCGGGCCCCACCACGAACACGCTCAGCATCGGCGTGCGCGGCGGTGTGACCCTCCTGCCGATTGACACCTTCATCGCGCCGACCCTCAACGTGGAGGCCGGGCACTACTTCGGTTCGGAGTACAGCGAGGTGCTGGACTGGCTGGGCCGTGAGCCGAGCGCCGCGTCGGAGGCCATCCGCGACGTCACCTACAACTACGTGACGGGCAGCGTGGGCCTGGAGGTGGGCACCAAGAGCCGCTTCAACTTCTTCCTGAACGTGGGCCTGAGCTACGTGGCGCTCACCGTGCCGGAGCCCACGCCGCTCATCCAGGACGCCTCCGGCGACGACAGCGTCACGTCCGGACCGCTGCACCTGCGCGCCACCATCCCGTCGGTGAAGCTGGGCTTCATCGTCTACTTCTTCTGAGCCAGGAGACCTTCCACCATGCGAACGAAATCCTTCCGCACCCTCCTGCTCGCTGGCGCCGTGACCCTGTTGGGCACGGGCTGTGATTCGCTCTTCACCATCGAGGTGGAGGCCGAGCGCATCTGCAAGACCGAGAACGACCTGTCCTTCCCCGCCTCCCCGCCCATCGCCGGCTCCGTGGAGCAGTCCTTCACGATTCCGCTGGGTGACTTCGCCAGCGCGCTGCCCGAGGACGCCGACGTGGAGACGGAGCTGCGGCTGAAGCTCTTCGACGCCACCGCCAGCACGGACATCAGCGGCATCGAGCGCGCCAGCCTCGCCGTGCGCAAGCCGGGCTCCGCGGAGTACGTGGTGCTGGGCGAGTTCCGGCGCACCGGCAGCGGAGGCTCCACGAACAAGCTGGAGCTCACCAGCAGCGGCGCGGTGGACGTGCTGGACCTGGCCAAGCAGGAGGAGCTGGAGTTCCGCTTCCAGGCCACGGGGTCGCCCCCCACGCAGTCGTGGACCGCGGACGTCGAGGTCTGCGTGGGCGCCAAGGCGAGCGCCAACTACTTCGGCCTGCTGTTCTGATTCCTCCACTCCCGCCCCGGCGCAGGACGCCGCCGGGGCGGCGAGCCGGCCGGAAGCTGGACGGGAACACCTGGCGCCCTTAAGTGGGGAGGGTGGGACGCAAGCGGGCCGTGGGCGGCATCGAGATTCCGGGATGGGCGTGGCTGGTGCCGTGCGCGCTGGTGCCCGTGGTGCTGCTCAACCTGGGCGTGGCGTGGCTGGGCGGGACGCACGTGTCGCCCCTGTCCTTCTCCTTCCTCCAGACGAAGGCGCGCGCGCTGGGGGCCTACGTGGCGCACCGGCCCGAGTGCGTGCTGGATGGACATCCCCCGCTGGAGCCGCTCATCGAGGACACGGAGCGCCGCCACGGGATTCCGCCAGGGCTCTTGAAGGCGCTCATCCAGGTGGAGTCGGAGACGCGGGTGCACCGCATCTCGCCCGCGGGGGCCATGGGGCCCGGGCAGCTCATGCCGGACACGGCGGCGCTGATGCGGGTCGAGGACCCCTTCGACCCGGCGCCGTCCGTCGACGCGAGCGGGCGCTACCTGGCCGAACAGCTGCGCAGGTTCCGCGACGTGCGCCTGGCGGTGGCCGCGTACAACGCGGGCCCGGGGTCGGTGAACGGGCGCGTGCCGCGCAACGGAGAGACGGAGTTCTACGTGGCCAAGGTGCTCGCGGCCTATGAGCACACGCGGCCGAAGGCGCCGGTCGTGGCGAAGCGCCCGGCCGTCTCCGCGACTCCGGTCAAGGCGGCCGCCGTGAAGGCCCCCGTCGCGCGGAAGGCCCGTCCGCCGGATGCGACCGCGAAGCCGGCCGCCGCACCGAAGCGGACGGCCCCCGTGAAGCCCGCGTCCCGTCCGGCGGCGGGCAGCAAGCCTCCCGCGAAGCTCGCCTCCGCGACGCGTTAGGGTCGAAGCCCGGGTGGGCCTTCTGCCTCACGGCGCAGCACGAAGAAGTAGGGCGCCATGTCCCGTGCATCCATCAGCCCCAGCAGCGTGTCCCGGTCCACCTTCCGGAACACGTCGAGGATGGGCCGGTCGTCGTAGACCATCGTCGCGCTGAGCCGCCCCCGGAACTCCAGCATGCGCAGCCGCGCCTTGAACTGCCCGGTCGCCACCGCGGCCCGGTGCGGCGCCACGGGCCCCGGGAGCTCCGGGGATGGCCACTTCCGCGGATCCACCGGGAACACCTCCTTGCGGTCCTCCGTGTAGAAGAGCAACGGGTGCACGCTCTCCGCGTCGATGAACTGCTTGCCGTACCAGCCGGTCGAAGCGAGCAGTCCGTCCAGCGGGTGTCCCGTCTGGAACTCGCGCCCCTGCCACGTGCCGCGCATGAACCCGACGTCCACCGCGGGCAGGCTGTCAAACAACGCGAGCGCATCCTCCACATGGATACGCCCGGCCTTCACTGCTTCGTCGAACATCATGTCGTTCCGCCTCCTGGCATCCGCAGCACCGGTTTGACCGCCACGCGCGCCTCCATGTCGTGAACCGCGTCGTTGATGGCTTCGAAGGGATAGGCGCGGCTCAGCTTCTCCAGCGGGAAGCGCCCCTCCGCGTTCAGCGCGACCAGCCTGGGGATGAAGGCCTTGGGGTCCACGTTGCCTTCCAGGATGCCCACCAGCCTCCGGCCCATGAGCAGCGCCGTCATGGAGAGCGAGACCTCCGCGTCCCGGCCAGGAAGCCCGAGCAACCCGCACGTGCCCAGGGGCCGTGTCACGTCGAACGCCTGCCGCAACACCTGGGGCGACCCGACGCACTCCAGCGCGAAGTCCACGCCTCCCCGGGTGAGCGTCACCATCGTCTTCGTGAGCCCGGGCTCATCCGCCAGGAACGTGTCCGTGGCCCCCAACTCACGTGCGAGCTCCAGCCGCTCCGCGCTGAGGTCCACCGCGAGGATGCGCGCCGCGCCCGCGACCCGGGCCGCCATGATGGCCGCGAGGCCGACGGAGCCCGCCCCGAAGACAGCGAGCTGCTGCCCCCGCTGGAGCCGGAACGCCTCCAGCACCGCGCCCGCTCCCGTCTGGAACCCACAGCCCAGCGGAGCAATCCGCTCGAGCGGCACCGAGCCGTCTACCTTCACCGCGTTGTGCTGATGCGCCAGCACGTGCGTGGCGAACGACGACTGATGGAAGAAGCTCGAACGGACGGGCTCGCCGCGCCAGCGCATGGGGAACGAGCCGTCCGGCCGCGAGCCGGAGAAGTTCCCCGCGTAGCCCCGCTCGCAGTACGGAAAGTGTCCGCCCGCGCACGTGCGGCAGCCACGGCACGAGAAGTAGCTGAGCACCACCGCGTCGCCGGGCTGGAAGCCCGTCACGCCCTCCCCCACCGCCTCCACCACGCCCGCGCCTTCGTGGCCCAACACCACAGGCAGTGGGAAGCGGCCCGCTCCCGCCCGGTACGTGAGGTCGGTGTGGCAGATGCCACTCGCCGCCACCCGCACGCGCAGCTCTCCCTCCCGCGGCGCATCGAGCTCGACCTCGTCGATGACGAAGGGACCACCCACTTCCCGCAACAGCGCGGCTCGCACTGGAAGACCCATGGCCACATACTATTGGCAGTCCGCCAATAAAGTCACATGCCCCGGGCCTTTTGGGGTCGCACATGCCTTTCCGGGTCAGGTCCGGGCTGCTTCCAGCTTGCGCCCGAGCAGGCCGCTGGCCGCGCCCGTGTCCAGCCACAGCTCCACGTCGCGGTGGAGCTGGAGGAACGACGCGGGCCACCGGGGTGTGAGCGGTCCATGCACCATCGCCGTCACCGCCGCGGCCTTGTTCACGCCAAACGCCAGCACCACCACCTTGCGCGCCTGGAGCACCGCCGCCATGCCCATCGTCAGCGCCGCCATGGGCACCTTCGACGGATCATCGCCAAATGCCATCACGTGAGACAGCCGCGTCTCCCGCGACAGGCGCGCGCGGTGGCTCGTGGCCGTCAGCACCTCGCCGGGTTCGTTGAACGCGATGTGCCCGTTGGGCCCCACGCCCAACAGCAGCAGGTCCAGCCCCCCGGCCGCCGCGAGCGCCGCGTCATAGCGCGCGCATTCCGCCTCCGCGTCCGGCGCGCACCCGTCGAAGAAGTGGATCCGTTCCGTTGACAGATTCACATGCCGGAACAGGTGCCGGTCCATGTACGCGCGGAAGCTGCCAGCGTCCTCGGGCGGCAGTCCCAGGAACTCGTCCACGTTGAACGTCGTCGCTCGCGACAGGTCCAGCGCCCCCCGGGCCGCCAGCTCCACGAGGTTCCGGTACACGTTGAGCGGCGAGCGCCCCGTGACGAGCCCCAGCACCAGCTCCGGCGTGTGACGCACCGCCTCGGCGATGCGCGCCGCGCAGGTGGCGGCCGCCTCCTGCTCCGTCTGGAACACCCGTAGGTTCATGTGTTGGCCAGCATATGCCGGCCTCCCCGCCCCGGTCGCCGGTCCCCCAGCCGCCCGGTGCGTGGCGCCGCGCGGCAAGGCCCCACGCTTCCGGGAATGACACGTGAGCGCCGCGGACGATTGACAAGCCCGGTCCCCCGCACGCCCGGGGACCGGGGAAGGTTTCCCACGGGCGTTCCGTGCAATCCGTCCTCACGCGCGGAGGCCGGGTCGCGCTAGAACCGGACTCATGAAAGTCGCCGTGCTCACCGGCGGGGGTGATTGCCCCGGCCTCAATGCGGTCATCCGCGCCATTGTCCGCCGTGCCAGCGAGCACGGCTTCGAGATGATGGGCCTGCGTGATGGATGGAAGGGCCTGCTGGATGACAGCCACTTCCGCCTCACGCGGGAGACCACCTCCGGCATCCTCCACCGGGGTGGCACCATCCTGGGCACCTCGCGCGTCAACCCGTTCAAGGTGGAGAACGGCCTGGAGCGCGTGAAGCGCTCCATGGAGCGCAATGGCATCCACGCCGTCATCGCCATTGGCGGCGAGGGCACCCTGTCCGCCGCCACGCGCATGTCCCAGGAGGGCCTGCGCATCGTCGGTGTGCCGAAGACCATCGACAACGACCTCAACGGCACGGACTTCACCTTCGGCTTCGACACCGCGGTCGCCATCGCGACGGAGGCCGTGGACCGGCTGCACTCCACCGCGGAGTCCCACAAGCGCGTCATCGTCTGCGAGGTAATGGGCCGTCACGTCGGGTGGATCGCCACCTACGCGGGCATCGCCGGCGGCGCGGACGTCATCCTCGTCCCGGAGATTCCCGCGGACCTGGAGGCCGTCGCGCAGCACCTCCAGCGCCGGCACGCGGGCGGGCGCACCTTCTCCATCGTGGTGGTGGCGGAGGGCACGCGCATCAAGATGTCCGCGGAGCAGAACGAGCAGCTCGTCACGACGGGAGCCCTGGACGAAGCGGGCCGTCCGCGCCTGGGCGGCGTGGGCAACATCGTCGCGTCGGAGATTGAGCGGCGCACCGGCTTCGAGACGCGTGTCTCCGTGCTGGGCCACATCCAGCGCGGCGGCGCCCCCACGGCGCACGACCGCGTGCTCGCCACCCGGTTCGGCGTGCATGCGTGCGACATGGTGGCCCGCGGCGAGTTCGGCAAGATGGCCGCCCTGCGCGGCAACGAAATCGTCAGCGAGCACCTGGCGGAGGCCACCCGCGAGCTCAAGCGCGTGCCCAAGGAGTTCTTCGAGGTCGCGCAGGTTTTCTTCGGCTGACATTGACGTAATGCGCCATGCCTGCCCCCACCGGGAGTGGCAGGCATGACGCCGCGCATCCGGTAGCATCCGGCCCTTCCCCCTCTCCCGAAGGGATGGTGCCGATGCTCACCGGTCGCATGATGGACTTCCCGCTCACCCTGACGCACTTCCTGGAGCGGGCGCGCTCCTATTACGGCGCGCAGGAGATCGTCAGCCGCAAGCCGGACAAGTCCCTGCACCGCTACACGTACGCGGACTTCCACAAGCGTGTCTGCCAATTGGCGAACGCGCTCACGCGGCTGGGGGTGAAGCCCGGGGACCGCGTGGCGTCGCTGAGCTGGAACCACCACCAGCACCTGGAGGTGTACTTCGGCGTGCCTGCGATGGGCGCGGTGATGCACACGCTCAACCTGCGGCTGCACCCCAACGACCTGGGCTACATCGCGCGCCACGCCGAGGACACGGTGGTGGTGGTGGACCGCTCGCTGCTGCCTTTGGTGGAGAAGTTCGAGAAGGCCGCCGGCAGCATCAAGCACGTCATCGTCATCCCGGATGACGGGCCGGTGCCGGAGGGGCGGCTGGACTACGAGAAGCTGCTCGCGGCGGAGTCGCCCACGTTCGAGTTCCCGCGCCTGGATGAGAACAGCGCGGCGATGCTCTGCTACACGTCCGGCACGACGGGCAATCCGAAGGGCGTGCTCTTCAGCCACCGCTCCATCGTGTTGCACACGCTGGTGTGCTGCCTGCCAGAGGTGCTGGGGCTGAAGGAGTCCGACACGGTGCTGGCGGTGGTGCCCATGTTCCACGCGGCGGCGTGGGGCCTGCCGTTCGACGCGTTGCTCACGGGCGCGAAGCAGGTGCTGCCGGGGCCACACCTGGATCCGCAGTCACTGCTGGAGCTGATGCAGAACGAGAAGGTCACGGTGGCGGGCGGCGTACCCACCATCTGGCTGGGCATCCTGGCGCAGCTGGACCGCGAGCCGGGCAAGTGGGACCTGAGCCGGATGCGGCACATGGTGATTGGTGGCTCCGCGGCGCCGCCGGCGCTGATTGACGGGTTCCGCAAGCGGCACGGACAGAACGTGCTGCACGCGTGGGGCATGACGGAGATGAACCCGGTGGGCACGCTCGCGCGGCTCAAGGGGGACCTGCACACGGCGTCGTCGGAGACGCAGTTGGATGCGTACGCGTCACAGGGCTACTCCGTGCCGTTCGTGGAGACGCGCCACGTGAGCGACACGGGGGAGATTCTTCCCTGGGACGGCAAGGCCATGGGTGAATTGGAGGTGCGCGGGCCCATGGTGGCGGCGTCGTACTACGGGGACGAGGGCAAGGACCGGTTCACGAAGGACGGGTGGTTCAAGACGGGCGACGTGGTGACCATCGACCCGGCGGGCTACCTGCACATCACCGACCGCAGCAAGGACGTCATCAAGTCCGGCGGCGAGTGGATCAGCTCCGTGGCGCTGGAGAACGCGCTGATGGCGCATCCGTCCGTGCTGGAGGCGGCGGTGTTCGCGGGGCGGCACCCGAAGTGGGACGAGCGACCGCTGGCGGCGGTGGTGTTCAAGCCGGGGCAGGAGGCGACAAAGGCGGAGCTGACGGCGCACCTGGAGAAGCAGTTCGCGAAGTGGTGGCTGCCGGATGACATCCTCTTCGTGACCCAGATTCCGCGCACGTCGACGGGGAAGTTCCTGAAGATGAAGCTGCGAGAGGATTACGGCGACCACCTGATGAAGGCGGCTGTCGCGTCCTGAAGTGGTTGGAGGGACCGCCGGGCAGCTGACACTGGGAGTCCGTGGCTCGCACCGGGGCGGGGCTGGGGGTAACGTGGGGGCGTGATGCCCTCCGTCCAACAGCTCCGCCCGTTCGCCTACGCGCCCGTCCAGGCGTTCCTGCAAGCCTCCGGACCGGTGGTGCTGATCCAACAGCCGCCAGAGCCGGTGTTCCAGCAGGTGGCGCTGCGGTTGGCGGAGGCGCGCACGGTGGGCATGGCGCACCGCTCACGGCTGGTGGACCGGCTGCTGGTGATGCTCCAGGCGTTCGACTCGCTGGAGGTCCACTTCCTGGGGCCGGAGCAGGACGGGCAGGAGCTGCGGGTGGGGCGGATGGAGGGGTGCACGCTGATGGTGCACGACCCGTCCGTGTCGAAGCATCACGCGGTGCTGCGCTGGCACGCGACGCAGGGGACGTGCTCGGTGAAGGACCTGGCGTCCATGAACGGCACCTGGCTGAACGCCGCGGAGCTGGGCGAGGGCGAGGAGCGGATGCTCACGGACGGGGACGCGCTGGCCTTCGGGGATGCGCAGTTCCTGTACCTGCGCGCGGAGACGCTGCACTCGCACCTGCGGCTCGCGAGCCCGGGTGGAGGGATGTGATTACTCCGCGGGGAGTTCGCGGTAGTGCACGTCGCTGGGGCCGAGGCGCTGCACGGTTTCGACGAAGCGCTCGCTGACAACGTGCAGGCATGCGCCTTCGACACCGAAGACGTCGAGCCCTTCGGGCACGGTGGAGCGTAAGAGCCAGCGCTTTGGTGGCAGAGAGAAGGACTCCGGGCGGCCGCAGATGTCGCACGCTGGCGTCTTCCATTCACCGATGCAGTCGGGGTGCAGCTTCGCCAGGGGCCGGTCTTCCAGTTCGTAGAGCGCAGGCATGTTGCTCCGGCGGGACTTGAGCTCCATCCGGACAGCGATGACGCCTTTCAGGCCTTCAGCCTTGAGCAATTCGACCGCGTCCTCGCGGAGGAGCACCACCCAAGAAGGCCAGCAGGTCACAGGGCCGAACTTGCCTTGGGCGGTTCCGACCATGGGACCGAACGAGCCACCTGCATGAACGGGCAGTTCAGGAGGCACAAAGGGACGTACCAGTGCCACCAGCCGCTTGTACTCCTCAAGGGATGTAGGGCCCTTTGGATTCGCGAGCACCGGTTCATCCACGGCTGAGAGGTCCACTGAAGGAAATGCACCTATCCGTGACCAGATGCCGTAACGAGGACAGTCGACGCCAGACAGGTGCCAACGGTGGCGTGCCCGGTATTTCCCGCTCCATTGTCCCGGCTCGTCGAAGTTCGGTTTCTCGATAGAGAAGTAGCGCATGGCTCATTCCTCGACGGATACGGGCGCGAGTTCTACCTGCTGCCAGTACGTCATCGTCAGCCCAAAGAGTCCGTACTTCTGAATCATCCAGGAGGCATGCTCAAAGTACGTCGGTATCGGTACGTCACCTTGGTCCCGCTGGATGAACGCATCCCAATCCTGGTTCCAAGGCCCACCGTCCTTGCCCCGATGGATGCGCGCATGAACTTCCGCATCAATCGCGATGACGTACTTGTGGATGTCGATGCGCTTGTCATCGAAGTGCTCCTTGAACGCCTGCGGGAAGATGTGGTGCCGCTCCTTCGGCCGCCTCGCCCACTCCTGTTGCGCCTTCTCGCGACGAAGCTCGCTGGGCAGCTTTTCCCGTGGATGCCAGCGGAAGACCATGACGGGCACCGCGTCTCGCGGCAGGCCCTGCGCGCTTCCCCACGTCCGCTGCGGCCCACTGCCGGGCGCAACGAAGATGGGTGCCACCGGCAGGGCCCCACGCGTCCGCACGATGCGCTTCGGTGCCAGGTCCTCGCACCGGAACAGCGCGCAGACGTCGTCCTCGCAGACTTGCGTGAGTCACTGGTCCTCGTCGCTGGCCTCGCATTCCCGTGATGACTCCGTCTCTGCCCATGCCTCTTGGGGCGAAGACACTGGCGCTGATGCACACCCTGCCAGCAAGACAACCCAAAGCCACCACCACGCGCGCATTACGCCTCCGGTTTCGCTCCTCTACTTCCTGCCCGCTGACTCCACGTTCTTCAACTGGAAGCCCAGCGGGCCGAGACACGGCACTCGCACCTGCGGCTCGCGAGCCCGGGTGGAGGGATGTGACGCGGTTCAGCCGACGGGTAGCTCCTGGTAGTGCACGTCGCTGGGGCCGAGGCGCTGCACGGTTTCGATGAAGCGCTCGCTGACGACGTGCAGGTTCGCGCCTTCGACCCCGAAGACGTCGAGCCCTTCGGGCACGGTGGAGCGCAAGAGCCAACGCTTCGGCGGTAGGTCGAATGACTCAGGCCGCCCGCAGATGTCGCAGGCGGGTGTCTTGAACTCGCCGATGCAGTCCGGGTGCAGCTTCGCCAGTGGCCGGGCTTCCAACTCGTACAGCGCGGGCATCGTGCTCCGACGAGACTTGAGCTCCATTCGGACCGCGATGACGCCTTTCAGTCCTTCGACCTTGAGCAGTTCGACCGCGTCCTCGCGGAGGACCACTTCCCACGAAGGCCAGCAAGTCACCGGACCGAACTTGCCTTGCGCGGTTCCAACCATGGGGCCGAACGTACAACCCGCGTAGAGGGGAAGTTCAGGGGGAACGAAGGGGCGCACAAGCGCAGTCAATCGTTTGTATTCAGGGAGGGACATGGGTCCCTTCCACTCAGAGAGCGCGGGCTCCGCGACCTCGGCCAAATCCACCGAGGGGAAGGCATCCATCCCCGCCCAGACGCCGAACCTGGGACACTCGACCCCGGAGATGTGCCATCGGTGGCGAGCACGGTACGAACCCGTCCAGTGCCCTGCTTCATCGCCCTTCAGGCTCTCGACAGAAAAGTAGCGCATGGTTCAGTCCTCGGCTGGAAGGGGCAGAAGCTCCACCTGCTGCCAGTACGTCATCGTCATCCCAAAGAGCCCGTACTTCTGAATCATCAGGGAGGCATGCTCAAAGTATTCGGGCATCAGGGCTCGTCCTCGCCGCCGCTGGATGAACGCATCCCAATCCCGGTTCCATGGCCCACCTCGCTCGCCCCGGTGGATGCGCGCATGCACTTCCGCATCAATGGCGATGACGTATTGGTGGATGTTGATCCCTTTTTCCTCGAAATGCGCCTTGAACGCCTGCGGGAAGATGTGGTGCCGCTCCTTCGGCCGCCTCGCCCACTCCTGTTGCGCCTTCTCGCGGCGAAGCTCGCTGGGGAGCTTCTCTCGGGGATGCCAGCGGAACACCATGACGGGCACCGCGTCTCGCGGCAGGCCCTGCGCGCTTCCCCACGTCCGCTGCGGCCCACTGCCGGGCGCGACGAAGATGGGTGCCACCGGCAGGGCCCCACGCGTCCGCACGATGCGCTTCGGTGCCACGTCCTCGCACCGGAACAGCGCGCAGACGTCGTCCTCGCAGACGTGCGTGAGGCACTGGTCCTCGTCGCTGGCCTCGCACTCCCGTGATGATTCCCCCGGTGAGGGCCCGGGTGCGGATGCACACCCCAGCAGCAGCACCAGCCACAGCCACACGACGCGGAGAGCGGATCCGGAGTCTCTTCTAATTTTCCCGTTATTCCACGTTAAGTTCCGTGAAGCCCAGGAGGCGAGCAACCCGGTGACGGGACACGGCGCGCGGTCAGGGGGTCCGTTATCCTGGGGGCTCCTCACGACACCGAGAGCGCGCACACCATGGGAAGGCTGTTGGTCCTGCTGTTCGTCTACCTGGGCGCGTACCTCGTGCTGCGCAGGCTGTTGCCCGCCGTCACCCGGGGCTGGCGCCATGGCGTGCTGGTGGGCCTCTCTGTCTTCGCCTTCGCGGCGTGGACCGTGCCCGCGGTCACCGGCTACGGCCTGCACCACACGCCTCCGGCGCTCGTGCCGGTGAAGCTGTTCGCCGTGGTGTGGAGCATCGCCGCGCTGATGGTGATGCTGATGGGCCCGCCGTTCCTCATCCTCAAGCTGCGCGCGGAACGCCGAAAGCAGGCCGCGCCTCCCGGCGTGGACCTGGGGCGCCGGGACCTCCTGGTGAAGGCCGGTCAGGCCATGCCCGTCCTCGCCATCAGCGCCAGCGGCGTGGGCGTCGTGGGCGGCAGCCTGGGCTTCACCGTTCGCGAGGTGGAGGTGAAGCTGCGCGGCCTCCCCGCGGCGCTCGACGGCTTCCGCATCGGGCAGATCACCGACGTGCACGTGGGCCCCTTCATCTCCCCTGAGTACCTGCGCGGCGCCGTGGAGGTGATGAACACCGCGGGCGTGGATCTCCAGGTGATGACCGGTGACCTCATCGACGACGTGAACCAGGTCGACGAGACGATGGCCGCCCTCGCCTCCACGACGGCCCGCCACGGCATGCTCGCGGTGCTTGGCAACCATGAGCACTGGCGCGGGCTCGAGGAAGTCCTGGGCGGCTACGAGCAACTGTCACAGCGTGGCGCGCCGGTCCGGCTGCTCGTGGATGAAGCCCATGTGTTGGAGCACGGTGGTCAGCGCGTGCGCGTGGTGGGCGTGGACTACCCCATGTCCGGCCCCAGCCGCACCGGGCGCGACCGCCGCTGGCAGCGCTCCGCGGAGACGGCCTTCAAGGACGGGAATCCGGACGACGTGGTGCTCTGCCTATCCCACCACCCGGACTTCTTCCCCTACGCCGCCGAGCGCGGCGCGCGCCTCACGCTCGCGGGCCACACCCACGGCGGACAGGTGGCCTTCCTGGGGATTCCCCTGTTCGGCTTCGCCTTCAAACACATGCTGGGCCGCTACCGCTTCAAAGACAGCCACCTCTACGTCTCCGGCGGCACGGGGCACTGGCTCCCCTTCCGCATCGGCGTCCCGCCCGAGGTGACGCTGCTCACGCTGCGCAGCGCCTGAAGCGCGGGCTACTGCCGCGAGCCCCCTTCGAGCAGCCGCAGCGGCGTATCCCGCCCCATGGCGATGAAGGGCGCCCAGTAGTGCGGATGGGGCTGCGCCCTTCGCAGCTCCCGCATCGCTTCACGCAGCGCCGTGGCCAGACCTTCACCACCGAGCAGGTGGCGATAGTAGGTCTCCATCAACGTGCGCGTGGTCGCGTCGTCCACCTTCCAGAGGCTCATCACCACCGTCTCCGCGCCCGCCACCAGGAAGGCCCGGCGCAGACCGTAGACGCCCTGGCCTCGCCGGACCGCGCCCCGCCCGGTGTCACAGGCCGACAGGACCACCAGCTGCGTGCCCCACAGGTCCAGCCCCGCCAGCTCCAGCGCCGTCACCAGCGCACTGTCGGACGTGCTCTTCTTCTCCGTCTCTCCCGCGAGCAACAGGCCGGAGCGCAGCAGTGGATCCGGCGGGCGCGCGGCCTGCGGATCCTCGCCCAACGCTCCGAAGGTCGCGACGGCTCGCGCGTTCTCCGGCGCGGCGGCGTCCTCCAGGAAGAAGCCGTGGGTCGCCAGATGGAGGATGCCCGGCGTGCGCAGGTGCAGCAGCCGCTCCTTGGTCGCCTTCGGTCCCAGGAACAGCTGCGCCTGCGGGAACAGGCGCTGGATGGCCTCCGCCTCCTCGCGCGAGCCCGGCAGCGGCACCGGCGCCCAGTCGCGCGCCACCAGGTCCTCGCGCCGCAGCGAAGGCGAACGCTCCGCCACCACGGACGCGCCTCCCACAGAGGCTTGCAGCGTCGTGTTGAACGCGGGATCCGCCAGCACCACCACCGAGGATGCCGGCCGCGGCTGCTGGGGCCGGGGCAGCAGGTCCTTCCCGGAGGTGACGTAGGTGAAGTCGTAGCTGTCCACCAGGTACTGACGCCCGTCGTGCAGCGCCGCGAAGGGCACCAGCGCCAGCTGACCATCCGGTGAGAGGAAGAGGCGGCGGGCCTTCCCCAAGAGCGGGAGCAGCGGCTGGAACGCGAGCTGGTAGAGCGCGTGCGCGGAGCCCTCGAAGGCGGCGTCCCGGCGGGCCAGCGCGTCCCGCAGGCTGGAGGCCGCGGCTTCGATGGGCGCCGCGGGCCCCAGGTCCAACGCGCGGATGTCCCCGTCGGGCAGGAGCACCAACGCCAGACAGCGGAGCTGGGCCGTGCCCGTTCCCAGCACGAGGGGACGGTCCTCGTAGGTGATGAACTCCACGAGGGCACTATCGTCCGGCAGGGAGCCAGCGACACGGTCGACGATGTCACCCGGCGCGGGCAGCGCGGCCAACGCGCGCAGCGGCGCGGAACGGCTGGCGAGCGTCGCCTCCAATGCATCGCCCTGCTCGGTCAGCGCCGTGAGCTGCCGCTGATAGGCGGACGGCGTGAGCGCGCCGGGCCCGTGCAGCGAGAGACTGGCCAGCTGGGTGCGCAGCTTGCGCAGCCGCTCGAAGGTGCCGCGCTCCTCCGCGCCCAGGCTCCGGTAGACCGCTCGGGAGATGTCAGCCGTCTCCTCCACGGAGCGGCCCTTGAGCAGCAACGCGGCGCTCAATGCCAGACGCCGGACGTTGACGGAGTCCGGGTGCGTGCGCACGAGCGCGTAGAGCTGCTCCTCGTCCGCGCGCAGGTGCTGGAGGAAGCTGGCCAGCCGCGCTTCGGAGAACTCGAGCGCCTCGCGGCGCAGGCGCTGCTCGGAGACTCCGAAGGCGCGCGTGAACAAGGGCACCGCGTCGTCCAGCCGGTGCTGCGCCAGCCGCAGGAGCGCCAGGTTGTTGAGCGACGCCGCGAGGTCCGGATGGTTCCGGCCCAGCACCGCTTCACGAATCGCCAGCGCGCGCTCATAGAGCGGCTCCGCCTGGCTGTACTTCCCCTGGTCCCGGTAGAGCGTGGCCAGGTTGTTGAGCGAGCCGGCGACGTCCGGATGCCTCTTGCCGAGCACCTCCTCCCAGATGGCCAGCGACCGCGCGTAGAGCGGCTCCGCCTGGCTGTACCTCCCCTGCTTCCGGTACAGGGTGGCCAGGTTGTTGAGCGAAGCCGCCACGTGCGGATGGTGCTTGCCGAACGCCTTCTCCCAGAGCCGGAACGCCCGCGCGTAGAGCGGCTCCGCCCGGTCGTACTTCCCCTGCGCATGATAGAGCGTGGCCAGGTTGTTGAGCGCGGCCGCCAGGTCCGAAGGGCTGCCGTCCGTCGCCGC
This sequence comes from Corallococcus sp. AB011P, assembly GCF_003611605.1. NCBI lineage: Bacteria > Pseudomonadati > Myxococcota > Myxococcia > Myxococcales > Myxococcaceae > Corallococcus > Corallococcus sp. AB011P. The sequence continues at coordinate 763,304 of NZ_RAVX01000001.1, read as the reverse complement.
CTCACGGATGCCCAGCGCCCGCGCGTAGAGCGGCTCCGCCCGGTCGTACAGCCCCTGGTCCTGATAGAGATTGGCCAGGTTGTTGAGCGAGTCCGCGACCAGCGGATGCTCCTTGCCCAGCGCCTCCTCCCGGATGGAGAGCGCGCGCAGCCCCAGCGGCTCCGCCCGGCCGTACTGCCCCTGGTCCTGGTAGAGCGTGGCCAGCGTGTCGAGCGAGTCCGCGACCAGCGGATCCTCCTTGCCCAGCGCCGACTCGCGCAGGGCGAGCGCCCGCACGTAGAGCGGCTCCGCCCGGCCATACAGCCCCTGCTCCCGGTAGAGCAGCGCAAGGTTGTTGAGCGAGTCCGCGACGGTGAGGTGGTGCTTGCCAAGCACCGTCTCCCGCAAATCCAACGCGCGCGAGTAGAGCGGCTCCGCCCGGCTGTAGAGCCCCTGCTGCTGGTAGAGGTTGGCCAGGTTGTTGAGGGACTCGGCGTAGGCGGACTGGTTCTCGCTGAGGGTCACCTCCTGGCTGGCGAACGCGCCCATGCGGCGGCGCTTGTCCAGGCTGAACAGGTTGTTCGTCCGCCGGGACAACGCGTGCCCATGGTCGTAGAAGCCCCCGGCCTGCCGGTCCGTCTCCATGGTGGGGGAGGCGGCGAAGCCGAGCAGCGTGGCCACCGTGACGGCCTTCACCGCGTCGTCGTTCACCACCGCTTCCCGGATGGCCAGCGCGCGCTCGTGGACGACGCCCGCCCGGGCGAAGCTCCCCTGGAGGCGGTACACCTCTCCCAGCAGGTTCAGGCAGTAGGCGACGTCCGGATGCGAGCCCCCGAGCACGGCCTCCCGCAGCGCCAGGGCATGCTCACCGGGCGCCACGGCCTCCGCGTACCGGCCCGCCTCGTAGAGCGTCGCGGACTGCTCATAGGCCTGGAGTGCGTCCGCCAGCCGCGGGTCCGAGGGCTCCCGCCCCACCGGCATGAGCGAGGCACACCCCAGTGCCATCATCACCATGCACCCGAGAACCCACCGCATGCCAACTCCTCCTGGAGACCGAGGCTGACCCAGCCGCCTCCCCCCTGTCCGACTTAGAGGCAGGGACCCCAGGAATCATGCAGGAACGTGTGCGAGGAGCACTTCCTACTGGCCATACCCCCGGAATTGCTGGAACACGTGCTCCATTTCCGCGTCATCCAGCAGCACGGGCTCGCCCAGTTGGAGCGCGCGCCAATACATGGCCGCCAGCGTCTCCACCTCCACCCCCAGCTTCCAGGCCGCTGCCAGGTCCCCGCCCATGGCGACCATGCCGTGGTTGGCCAGCAGGCACGCCTTGCGGCCCTCCAGGGCCACCATCATGTGCCTCGCCAGCTCCGGCGTGCCGAAGGTGGCGTACTCCGCGCACCGGATGTCCGTGCCGCCCGCCGCGGACACCATGTAGTGGAAGGCGGGGATGCCCCGGCGCAGACAGGCCAGCGTGGTGCTGAACATGCTGTGCGCGTGCAGCACCGCGCCCACCTCCGGCCGCGCCTGGAGGATGTCCCGGTGCAGCTGCCACTCGGTGGAGGGCTTGCGGTGGCCCTCGTGCGAGCCGTCGAAGCGCATGAGGACCAGGTCCTCCGGCGTCATCGTCTCGTAGTTCATCCCGGACGGCGTGAGGAGGAAACCGCCCTCCACCCGCTGGCTCAGGTTGCCGGACGTGCCCTGGTTCAGCCCGGACGTGTTCATCCGCCGCGAGGTGGCCACCATCGCCTCGCGCAGTGCCTGGTGGCTCCCCACCCCGCTCACTTCGCCGGACTCCGCGGGGCGCGCCGCTCCGGGAAGAGGGACAGCATCCCCTCCTCCGTCGCCGGACACACGCCGCGCTCCGTGACGAGCGCCGTCACCAGCCGCGCGGGCGTCACGTCGAACGCGTAGTTGGCGGCGGGGCTCCCCGGAGGGGTAATCCGCACCGTGGCGATGTCCCCTGACGGCAGCCGGCCCGTCACGTCGCTGAGCTCCGCGCCGTCGCGCTGCTCGATGGGGATCTCCTTCACGCCGTCCTGGATGGTCCAGTCGATGGTGGGCGACGGCAGCGCCACGTAGAACGGCACGCCGTTGTCCTTCGCGGCCAGCGCCTTCAGGTACGTGCCAATCTTGTTCGCCACGTCCCCGTGCGCCGTCGTGCGGTCCGTGCCGACGATGCACAGGTCCACCTCCCCGTGCTGCATCAGGTGGCCGCCCACGTTGTCCGCGATGACCGTGTGCGGAACGCCGTGCTGCCCCAGCTCCCACGCCGTCAGCACCGCGCCCTGGTTGCGCGGGCGGGTTTCATCCACCCAGACGTGCAGGGGGATCCCCGCGTCGTGCGCCAGGTACATGGGCGCCAGCGCCGTGCCCCAGTCCACCGTGGCCAGCCAGCCGGCGTTGCAGTGCGTGAGCACGTTGAGCCGCCCCTTGCGGCCCTTCTTGTCCCACGCCTCCTGGAACAGCTTCAGCGCGTGCTCGCCGATGGCGCGGTTGATGGCCACGTCCTCGTCGCACAGCGCCGCCGCGTGCCGGTACGCCGCCGCCACGCGCTCCGACGGCTTCAGCGGCGCGAGCACCTGGCGCATCCCATCCAGCGCCCAGTGCAGGTTCACCGCCGTGGGCCTCGTGGCCCGGAGCATGGTCAGCGCCTTCTCCAGCGCTCCATCGGACGCGTCCTGACGCATGGCCAGACACACGCCGTACGCCGCCGTGGCGCCGATGAGCGGCGCGCCGCGCACCAGCATGCTGCGGATGGCATGGCCCGCTTCGTCCGCCGTGGACAGCGTCACCTTCACGAACGCGTGCGGCAGGCGCGTCTGGTCAATGACGCCGACGCTCCAGCCGTCGGACTCGACCCAGATGGAGCGCATCGGAACGCCTTGGACTTTCATCGCCGTGTCTTCCTTGTTCGGCCGTTCAGCGCTTGAGGACGCGGCCCGCCACCGCGGAGAGCTTCTCCACCATGGCCGGGTCGCGAGCGTCGGGCGACGTCATGATGGCGTGCTCCAGCGCCGTCTGGCAGCCGGCGTGGCACGGGGTGGAGTGCTGGCCCACGAGCGGCGCGATGTTCTTCACCAGCCCGCGCGCCTTGCCCGCGTTGCCCAGCAGCACCGCGATCACCTGATCCACCGTCACCGCGTCGTGGTCCGGATGCCAGCAGTCGTAATCCGTGACCATCGACACGCTCGCGTAGCAGATCTCCGCCTCACGGGCGAGCTTGGCCTCCGGCATGTTGGTCATGCCAATCACATCGCAGCCCCACTGCCGGTACATCTTGCTCTCCGCCAGCGTGGAGAACTGCGGGCCCTCCATCACCAGGTACGTGCCGCCGCGCACGATCTTGATGTCCAGGCCCTCGCACGCGGCCATCACCGCGTCGCCCAGGCGCGAGCACGTGGGCTTCGCCATGGACACGTGCGCCACCAGCCCCTGCGAGAAGAAGCTCTTCACGCGCGCGAAGGTGCGGTCCACGAACTGGTCCACCACCACGAAGGTGCCCGGCGGCAAATCCTCCCGCAGGCTGCCCACCGCGGAGACAGAGAGGATGTCCGTCACGCCGCTGCGCTTGAGCGCGTCGATGTTCGCGCGGAAGTTCAGCTCGGACGGCGGGATCTTGTGCCCACGCCCGTGGCGCGGCAGGAACACCACCGGCTGGTCGCCGATGCGCCCGAAGCAGAACTCGTCCGACGTCTCACCGAACGGCGACGACACCCGGCGCCACGAGACATCCGTCAGGCCGTCAATCTGATACAGGCCGCTGCCGCCGATGATGCCCAGCACGGGCGTGTTGGAACTCGACATGGGGGAGGCTCCGCTCCGGGAAAGCTCGGGATGAAGAATCAATTCAGGGCACGTGCGCGAACGGGTCGAGCGACGTGAAGTCGTGGAACACCGGGTGCCCGTGGCCCGGCGGCAGGGCCACCTCGCCCCGGTCCAGGGCCGCGGTGCGCAGGCCCGCCTGCTTCGCCGCGTCCAGCTCCGCCGTGTTGTCGGAGAGGAACAGGATGTCGCCGGGCACAAGCTCCAGCGCCTGGGCAATCTTCGTATACGACAGCGCCTCCACCTTGGGTCCGGTGGTGGTGTCGAAGTAGCCGGAGAACACCGGCGTCAGGTCCCCCTCCATGCTGTAGCCGAAGATGAGCTTCTGCGCGGCGATGCTGCCGGAGGAATAGACATACAGGCGCAGGCCCTTGGCGTGCCATTCGCGCAGGGCCCGGGCCGCGTCCGCGTGGACGTGGCCCTTGATTTCGCCGCGCGCGTAGCCGTCCGCCCAGATGAGCCCCTGGAGCGTCTTGAGCGGCGTGGCCTTGCGGTCCTCGTCCAGCCAGCGCTGGAGCAGGGCGACGGTGCCCACGTCGCCCAATGCCGGCTCACCTGCGAGCGTGCGGGCGTCGGACAGGCACTGGCGCACGGCGGCCTGCTGCCCGTGCGTGGCGACGTACTCCGCCAGGTGCTTCCGGGCGAAGGGGAAGAGCACGTCCTTCACGAAGGCGATGGAGCTGGTGGTGCCTTCGATGTCCGTGACGACAGCCTTGGGGGCACTCACGGCGCGTACTTGGGGAAGCGCTCGGCGATGGTCTCGCCGGTGAAGTGGCCCACCCAACCGTCCGGGCGGATGAAGAAGCGGATGGCGGCGAACCGGGGCGCGGCGCCCATGTCGAACCAGTGCTTCATGCCTTCCGGCACGCTGATGAGGTCACCGCGCGTGCACTCCACCTGGAAGACCTTGTCGCCCGCGTGCAGGTAGAAGCAGCCGCTGCCCTCCACCATGATGCGCGACTCGTCCTCCGTGTGGGCGTGCTCGGAGAGGAACTTCGCGCGGGCGGCCTCCACGTTGGGGACGTCCGGCTTGATGCGCGCCACGTCCACGGTGTTGTAGCCGTGGGCCTTCATCTCCGCGTCCACCACGTGTTTGTAGGCCGCGAGGACCTCGTCCTGGCCCGCGCCATCCGGCAGGTCCACGGACGCGTCCACGCGCTCGAAGCGCACGCCCGCGGGCTTGAGCTCGCGACGGATGTCCTCGGGTTCGGTGAAGACGCCCAGCGGCGCCTCCGGCTGGTGGTCGTTGTAGACAATCAGCTTGCTCATCGCCGCACCTTCATCTTCTCGAGTTCGTACGTCAGCAGGTGTTCCAGCGCCACCACGTGGCGGCGGGCCTCGGCCATGCTCCGGCCCCAGGTGTACAGCCCGTGGCCGGCAATGAGATACGCGACCAGGTCCGTGCGTTTCGCGAGCATCGCGGTCACCTTGTCCGCGAGCCGGGGGATGTCCTGGTCGTTGGGGAAGATGGGGATGGACACCGCCGCCTCGTGCGTGCGCGTGTCGCCCAGGGCCTTGAGCAGCTCGAAGTCCTGGAGCACCAGCTCGCCCTCCGGCAGCCGCAGGTTCGACAGGAGCGCGGCCACCACGGAGTGCGTGTGCAGCACGGCCTGCGCCTCTGGCCGGTCTCTGTACAGCTGCAGGTGAAGGGGCGTCTCCGCGGACGAGCCCTTGGGCGGCGGCGCGTGGATGTCCGCGACCAGGATGTCCGCCTCCACCAGCTCGCCCTTGTCCACGCCGGAGCGGGTGACGGCGGCGGTGCGGGCATCCAGCCTGCGGGAGAAGTTGCCGCTGGTGGCGGGAACGAAGTTGCGCACGCTGAGGAAGCGGCCCACTTCGACGATTTCACGGGCCGCTTCGGACAGGGTCGCGGCGGGGGCCGGGTCGATGCTCATCCATCCCTCGGGGGCGCTTGAGGACGCGACGAAACATCGCGTTGATGACACGGAGCATAATCCGGCGCTCACCGGTAGGCGCAAGGGAACGCAACGCAGGACGTCATGCGTCCTGTCACTCCTGCCGGGCTGCTCAGGTCCCGTCGAGCGCGAACGTGGCCAGCCGCGCGAACTCCTGCTGCCCGTCCCGCTCCAGCACGTCGTTGTGGCCCGCGCCCGGCACGGTCACCACGCGCGCGTGCGGGAAGCGCTGGCCCAGCGTGCGGCCCATGTCCACGGGGACCACTTCGTCCTGCTCACCATGGATGATGAGGACGGGGATGGGGATGTCAGGGGCCTTGTCGAACGACAGGTAGCGGTCGCGCATCAGCAGCGACGCGGGCAGGAAGGGCACGGTGCGCTGGCCCATGGCGACCATGGACGTGTACGGGGACACCAGCACCATGCGCGCACCGTATCCGCGCCGGGCCATCTCCACGGCGACGCCGGTGCCCAGGCTGCGTCCGCTGAGCACGACGTCCTCCGGCTTCACGCCCTGCTCGCGAAGGAACTGGAGCGCGGCCTCCGCGGACGCGTACAGGCCCACCTCCGACGGGCTGCCCGGCGACGCGCCGTAGCCCGGGTACTCCACCGCGAGGAAGCCCAGCCCCGCGTCCCCAAGCGCCTGCCCCAGGCCCTGCTGCCACAGGAGCTGCTCGCCGTTGCCGTGGAAGTGCACCACGGTGGGGGCTCCCGGAGGCGCGGGCAGATAGAAGCGGTCCACGTTGAGACCGGTGGCCAGCGGCACCACGCCGAAGCCGGGCTGGTCACGCAGCTTCGAGGGCTCCGTGTGGGGCGCGGGGTAGATGAGGGAGCGCTGCGCGGCGAAGAGGACCGCGCACAGCGCGAGATACAACATGCCGGTGATGAGGACGAAGGCCATGAGGAGGCGGCGGAGGCGTTGCACGCTGGCACTCCATCACACCGCGCGCTCCCAGGGCGACAGGCTCAGTGCAGCATCGCGCCGAAGAGCGACAGGCCCAGGTTCACCGCCGACGCGATGACCAGGCCCGCGCCCACCAGGCCCGCCGCCATGAGGGCCATGGGGTTGCGGTCCGCGGCGCGCAGGCCCTTGTGCAGGGTCTTCTTCAGCATCGTGCGCTGGCAGTGCACGTGGATGCGGCCCTCCAGCGCGGCCTGCAGCTGCGCCACCATGTCGTCCACGGACTCGAAGCGCTCCTTGGGGTCCTTGCTCATCCCCTTCTTCACGAACCACATCAGCTCCGCGGGCACCGGGCCCTGCGCGCTGTGCTTGTGCATGGACCCCATGCTCAGCTCGCGCGTCTGCACCGCCGTCATGATGTCCGGCACCGACTGGAGGCCCTCCAGGTAGTGCGACAACGACAGGAGCTCGTGGAAGAGGACGGACAGGCTGTAGACGTCGCTGCGCGCGTCCATCGTGTCGTGCTCGCCGCGCGCCTGCTCCGGGGACATGTAGAGCGGCGTGCCCACCACGGAGCCCAGCTCCGTCTGGAGCGGCCGCGCGGAGTGCAGGTCCGTCGGCGTGCCTTCCGGGAGGCTCGGAGTGGAGGACTTGCCCACGCGGCGCGCGAGGCCCCAGTCCAGCACCGTCACCTCGCCGAAGGGGCCCACCATGATGTTCGCGGGCTTGATGTCGCGGTGGATGAAGCCCTTGCCGTGCGCGTACGACACCGCGTGCAGCACGCCCAGGAAGATCTGCACCCGCACCTGGAACGGATAGCGCACCAGCGCGTCCAGCTCCGAGTGGCGCAGCCGGGAGATGATGGACTCCAGCGTCTCTCCCTTCAGGTGCTTCATCAGGAAGTAGTACCGGCCCTGCTCATCCACGCCCACGTCGTGCACGGGCGCGATGTTCGGGTGGTCCAGCATGCCCACCGTGCGGATCTCCTCCACGAAGCGCAGCACGCGGTCCAGGTCCGCGCCCGGAGGCAGCCGCTTGAGCGCGACCTCCCGCTCGATGTCGTGGTCGCGGATGAGCACCACCTCGCCCATGCCGCCCTGCCCCAGCGGGCGCACTTCTTCAAAGCGCTCGCGCTGCAGCGGAATCACGCTGGGCTGCTGCCCCTTCCACTCCACGCGCGGCAACACCGTGTTGCGCCGCTGGGTCGTGGACCCACCGGGCGCCAACGTGGGCGCCAGCGCGGCGGCTCCCGAGTTCGGAGAAATGAGCGTGTTTTCCAGGCCGGCCGCGAGCGATTGACTCATGGGACGCCAGGAATAGCAGGCACTCCCCGCGCGCGCCCACTAACGCGCAGTCCATGACGCAACCACGCGAAACCACTGGGCCAGCAGGCGGCCAGGCATCACCCCGCCGGGGTGAAGGGCACGTCCAGCACCGGCAATTTCGTAGCGCCGGGCAGGTCGTAATGCCACCACTCCATCCGGTTGCGCTGGAACCCGGCGCCCTCCATGGCCTTGCGCAGCACCTCGCGGTGCTTGCGGGAAGCCGGGGTGCCGCCGGTGTAGCCGTGGTGCGCCGCGGGGGTGAAGTCGTCGAAGGCGGTGGGCATCTCCACCTCCGCCCCGTCCTTCGTCACCAGGGTCAGGTCCACCGCCCCGCCCCGGTTGTGGTTGGAGCCCTTGCGCGGGTCCGCCACGTAGCCGGGCTTCGGCAATATCTTCCACATCTCGTACTGCACCGCGCGCGGCCGGTAGCAGTCGTACACCTTCAGCCGGTAGCCCTGGGGGCGCAGCACGTCCGCGGCCTGCGTCAGGCGCTTCACCGAGTCCGGCAACAACAGACACCGCGCGCCGTCCGGGTACACCTGCCGCTTGAGGAAGTTGTCCTTCGTCGCGTAGCGCAGGTCCAGCACCAGGTCCGGGATGACGGTGGTTGCGTCCACCAGCTCCGCCTTCGGCGCGGCGGGCTTCGGCTTCGCGGCCGGCTTCGCATCCTGCGCGAGGACGGGAGTGCTCCCGAGCAGCACCAGGGACAGCGTGAGGCCGGCCGCGGCGCGCATCAGCGCACCCCGTCCGTGTACACGGTGGGGTCCGGCACTCCCGCTTCCTGGAAGCCCTTGGCGCGCAGGAGGCAGCTGTCGCAGCGGCCACACGCGCGGCCCTGGGCGTCCGGGTCGTAGCAGGAGTGCGTCATCCCGTAGTCCACGCCCAGCTTCACGCCGGCCTGGATGATCTGCGCCTTGGTGAGGCCGGAGAGCGGCGCGTGCACCTTGAAGGTCGCGCCCTCCACACCCGCCTTGGTGGCCAGCTGGGCCATGGTCTCGAACGAGCGGATGAACTCCGGGCGGCAGTCCGGGTAGCCGCTGTAGTCCACCGCGTTGACGCCGATGTAGAGGTCCGTGGCGCCCACCACCTCCGCCAGGCCCAGCGCCATGGAGAGGAACAGCGCGTTGCGCGCGGGCACGTAGGTGACGGGCACGTCGTGGGACATGTCGTCCTCCGAGCGGTCCTTGGGCACCGGGATGTCGTCCGTGAGGGCGGAGCCGCCCACCTGCCGCAGGTCCACCGTCACCACGCGCACGTCGCGCACGCCCATGGTGGCCGCGACCTTCTTCGCCCGCTCCAGCTCCACCGAGTGGCGCTGTCCGTAGGCGATAGAGAGGCACACCGGCTCGAAGCCGTCCGCCTTCGCCATCGCCAGGCACGTCGTTGAGTCCAGGCCTCCGGACAGGAGCACCACCGCACGCTTCGCCATTCCATCCTCCACTTCGGGGCGGCGCACGTTACACGACGGGGACAGGCCCCGGGTGTTTCAGTCGATGCGGTCGCCGCTCACCGTGTACACGGTGGTGCAGGTGACCGGGTTGCATTTGCAGCTCGCTCCCTTGCCCGGCAGGAAGACGTCCGTGAGCGAGCCACACGCGAGCGACACGTCGTAGCCGTTCTCCGTGGGCGCGGGGATGTCGCCCTCCGGCACGCCGCCGTCCAGGCGCTTGCAGTCGCGGGCCACGTTGCGCGCCTGGCTGTCGCTCAGGAGCATGACGTTCATGGACTCCTCGATTTCGGAGTCCTCGCAGCCGGTGCCGCACGAGTCGCGGCGCGCGATGGCGCGGTGGGTGGAGGACACGCTCTGGCCGGTGTAGCCCGCGTCGCGTGAGAAGCCCTGCACGGTGAAGAAGCCCGTGCCCGCGTCGGTGTCGCGGGAGAAGGTGCCCTCGAAGTAGAAGCTGCCCGCGTCGTCCAGCTGCGCGAAGTCGCGCGCGCCCGCGTCACACGTGGTGCGCGCCGCGTCCAGCTTCGCCTGGAAGCGGAACGTGCCCATCACCTGGTCGCCCGGGTAGACGGGGTCGGAGAAACAGCCCACCGCCACGGCCAGGGCCGCCGCGGGGAAGAGCGCCACTGCCAGTCGCTTCAGGTGCATGACGCGCTCCAGGTTAGGCGTCCAGCGACGCCAGGGCCAGTTGGCGGAAGGCCTCGCTGCGGGACAGCACCGCACCCACATCCACGCTGGCCGGGTCACCGCCACGCACGTCCGAGTCCAGCCGCGCCAGCACGCGCCCCGCCGCCAGCGACGCGGGCATCGCGCGCCAGGCCGCCACCACCGCGTCCTCCCACGCCAGCACCGCGCCGGGACGGGTGAGCTCCACGCCCTCCAAGCCCAGCGCCAGCGCCAGCGCGCACAGCCAGCCCAGCTCCACCGCGCCGAAGCAGCCGAGCGCGCCCGCTCCCAGCACCAGCGCGTCCGGCGACGTGAGGTACGCCTCCACGCCGCCGCGCGGGTCCACGGACACGCGCACGCCTTGGGCGCCCAGCGACTCGAGCACCGGCTTCAGCGCGACGTGCAGCCGCGCGAGGCTCTGTTCCGTCACCGGCACCAGGCCGTCAGGCTCCGGGTGATGGAAGTCCTGCGCGGGACGCTCCAACCTGGACACGGGCGCGCGCGGCGCGGGGGCTTCACTGCCCACGAGCGCGGCGCCGATGCCGTCCGTGCGCTCCGCCTCCGGACGTCCCAGGGCGTGCAGCGCTTCCGCGTACAGCGTCCAGCCGTCCACGTCCGGCCACTTCTCACGCAGGAGCGCGGGCCAGAAGCGCACCGCGAGCACCGCGCCATCCGGGGACGGAGAGAAGCGCTCGGTCACCCACCGCGTCAGCGCGGGCGTGAGCTGCTGCGCGTCCGCGAGCCGCTCCGCCAGGCGCACCGCCGGGCCCACGAGCTGCGCGTCCAGGTAGCCGCGGAGGATGACCTCCAACTCCGCGGGGTCCTGCGTGAGGCGCTCGCGCAGCCGCAGCGCTTCGCCCACCAGGCCGCGCGCCTCGGCGAACTTCACGCGGCGGGCCAGCCGCTCGTCCGTGTCCGGGAGCTGCTCCAGCTGCGTGGCCGCTTCAGCCCAGCGCTGCTGCGCTTCGTAGGCGTCCGCCAGGCGCTCGCGGTACGGCGCCCACGCTTCGGCGCCCGCGAGCTTCGCGAGGGTGTCCGCCAGCGTGAGGAAAACCGTGGACTCGCGCGCCTCGTCCACCAGCGCGAGCAGCGACTGCACGGCGGCGAGGCTGTCCGCGTCGTCGGTGAGGGCGGCCTCGAAGGCCTCGCGCGCCTCGGCGGGCTGGGCCAGGGGGCCCTGCAAGAGTTCGCCGCGCTCCAGGTGCAGCAGCGCGCGCGCCTTCGCGTCCTTCGTGTCCTGGGCGATGAGCGCCAGCGTGCGCTCCGCGGACTCCAGGCGGCCCAGCTCGCGCTCCAGGGTGTAGCGCTCGCGCAGCAGCTCTTCACGGCGCGCGGGCCAACCATCCGCGGCGAAGGCCAGGGACTCCAGCCTCGCGGGCTCCGGCAGCGCGCGCACGCGGACGAGCACCGCTTCAGCCAGGGCTTCCGGCTCCAGGCCCAGCTCCGGCAGCAGGAGCATCAGGCGCGCGCCGAGGCCGGGCTCTCCGCCCACCTCTTCCAGGGCGCGCAGACGCGCGAACACCGGGGCCGGACGGGCGCGCAGTACTTCGTCGCGCAGCGCCACGGCGAAGGCGGCGTCACGTTCGTAGGACAGTGCCGCCAGCTCCAGCAGGCCTTCCCACTCCGCGTCCTCGCGCAGTCCGTCCGCCAGCGCGGAGGCGTGGGCCGGGTCCGCGTCCGGCATCGCGACCAGGGCCCAGAGGGCCACGCGCGTGCGGGCCACGTCGCCCGCCTGCGCGGCCATGGCCAGCGCGTCGGTGTACTCGCCCGCGGCCATGGCGGGCGCGAAGCCCACGTCCAGGGCGCGCGCGAAGGCACCCAGACGAGCGAAGCGCTCGGCCAGCTCCGACGCGGACAGCATGTCCGGCGCGTCGGTGGCGATGCGCTCGACGACCTCCAGCGCCTCGCCCATCTCGCCCGCCTTCTCCCAGAGGCCGGCGGCCTCCAGCAGCAGCGGGGGACGCTCCTCTGGCGCGGCGAGCCGGGCCGCCTGCAACAGCGCGCGGGCCGCGCGGGGCGCGTCTCCGGAGGCGCGGTGCAGGTGCGCGACGAGCAGCGCGGCGCGCAGGTCCGGCTCCGTGGCGACGGCGGCCTTCGCGGCCTTCAGCGCGTCTTCCAGCAGGCCTGCCTTCTCGAAGGCGCGCGCGGCGGCCACCAGCAGCGACACGCGCTGCTCGCCCGACACGAGCTCCGCGCGGGCCACGCGCACCTCGGCGCGGCGCGCGTGCGCATCACCGAGCAGCGGCTCCAGGGCCTCCAGCGCATCGGCGTAGCCGGCACCGGAAGCACCCCGAGCCACCACGGCCTCCAGCGCGTCGCGAGCGGCTTCCTCGCGGGCCGAGCCCTTCGCCAGCTCCGCGAACTCCAGCCGGAGCACCGCGGACTCGTCCGCGTCGTCCGTGAGCGGAATCAGCCGCTCCAGCGCGGCGAGCAGCTCCGTGGACTCCTTGCGCGCACGCAGGCCGTCCACCAGCGCGCGCAGGGCGGCCGGGCTCTCCGGATCCGCCTCCGCCGCGCGGCGCGTGAGGGCCCACGCCGTGTCCGCGTCCGACAGCGACTCGTTCGCCACGGACGCGGCGGCGAGCAGCAGCTCCGCGGCGCGCGAGCCACCCGCGGCCTCCGCGCCCGCTTCGTAGATGCCCAGCAGGTCGCCGTGGCGGCCCAGGGCGCGCAGGCCCTCCACCGCACGGTCGATGACGCCCGCGTCCGCCGGGCGCAGCCGGGCCAGGGGCACCAGCGCGTCGATGGCCTCGCGAGGGTCGTCGAAGAGGTCGGCCGCGCGGCGCAGCAGCACCTCTTCCGTCGCCGCGTCCTGGGCCCTGCGCGCCAGTTGCAACGACGCCCGGTACAGGCCGGGGCCGTTGCCCGTGCGCGAGTGCACCTCCGCGAGCAGCGACAGCGCCTCACCGCCGCGCGCGCCCTCCGGCTCCAGCGACACCACGGCTTCAAAGGCATCCGCCGCGTCGTGGAACGCGCCCGACGCGAGCGACGCATGGCCCAGGCGCAGCCACGTGCGAACGCGCACCGGCACCGGCAGCGAGTCCCCGCCCAGCGCGAGCACCCGGCGGTCATACGGCTGCGCGGCGGCGGGGCCTCCGCCCTGGGCGGCCAGCTCGGCGCGCGCGCAGAGAGCGTCCACGTCACCGCCCGCGCGGCCCAGGTAGTCGTCGAAGGCCTCCGCGGCCTTGAGCGCTTCGCCTGCGTCCAGCAGGCGCTGGGCCCGCTCACGCAACAGGGGCAACGCGTCCTCGGGGGTCACGGCCTCCGCGCGCTGGCCCAGCAGGTCCGCCAGCCGGCGCACGTCTCCGGCGGCGCGCTCGCGCACGTGCTGGAAGGCCTCCGCGTTGGCGGGATCCAGCTCGAAGGCGCGGTCCTCGCAGAGGATGGCGCGCTCGCGGGCACCTTCTTCGCGGAAGGCGCTCGCGGCGGCGAGGTAGCTCGCGGCGGCCTCGGCGGGCGCCTGGCGCTCGGCGCGGCGGAGCATCAGCTCGGCCAGGGCCTGACGCTCCCCGCTCTCCTCCAGGTAGGCGCGGTGGCGCGTGAAGACGGGCTCCCGGAACGGGTCCGCCTCCAACAGGATGGCGTCGAACTCGGCGGCGTCCGCGGGGCGGCGCACCTGGTGCAGCAGCTCCGCGGCCTGCGCGGTCAGGTTCAGGTCGTCCGGCTTCGCGGCGCGCGCGGCGATGAGCGCGGCGGCGGCGGCCTCCGGCTTGTTCGCGCGGTCGCGGTAGAGGACCGCGGCCTGGTACAGCAGCGCCGCGTGACGGTCGGCGTCGAGCTCCGACTCCGCGCACTCCTCGTACCAGGCGGCCAGCTCCGCGAGCCGGCCGTCGCGCTCCAGCAGCTCCGCGAGCAGACCCTCGGCTTCCGTGAGCCACCGGTCCTGGCGCAGGGCCTGGCGCAGGAAACCCTCCGCCTTCGGCGTGTCCGCGAGCTCGCCCAGGTTCAGGCGCGCGAGGCGCAGCAGCACCGCCGCGCCCTCGCGCGTGCCCGTCATCCGGGGCAGCCCGCGCTCCCACCAGCGCGCCTCGGCGGCCGCGTCGTCACGGCGCTCGGCCAGGGCCGCGCCCATGCGCGCGGTGTCCAGCTCCGCGGCCAATTCGAAGGCACGCTCCAGCGAGGCCTCCGCCGCGTTCAGGTCCAGCTTCACGTCGCGCAGCAGCTCCGCGCGGCGGCGCTCGCACGCGGCGGCCTCGGCGTTGCGTTCACCGGCGGCGAGCAGGTCACGGGCGTTGGCGAGCGAGCGCAACGCTTCGTCCGTGCGGCCCATCGCCTCCGCGAGCCGGGCCTCCTCGTCGTAGGCCGCGAGCGCGGCGTCCACGTCCCCGGCCTGGAGGCTGAGCGCGGCCACCGGCTGGAGCTCCGCCATGAGCTCCGACGTGCGGCCCGTCTCGCGATAGAGGGCGACGAGCCGGCGGCGCAGCGGCAGGGGCTCCTTGGCCATCTGCGCCGCGTGGGACAGCAGCGATGCGGCGATGGCCGCGTCCGCCAGCGCCTCGCGCGCCCGCTCCGCCAGCGACACCAGCCGCGCGACGGTGTCCTCGGACGGCGCCAGCACGCGCGCGTGGGCGACGCGCACCTCGAAGGCACCGCGCGGGTCGTCGCGCTCCAGCAATGCGGAGAGCCGCTCCACTGCGCGCTCGCACAGCGGACGCTGCGTGAGCAGGTACCGGTACGCGGCCACCGCGCGCTTCACGTCGCCGGACTGCTCGGCCAGGTCGCCCAGGCGCAGGCTCGTGGCCTCCGCCGCCTCCGGGGCCGCGCGGAAGTCCGCCGCCTGGACCAGGGCCTCCTGCAACGGCAGGGCTTCGCGCACCGCGCCGCGCAGGTAGAGCAGGTCCGCCAGCGTGGCCAGGTCTTCGCCCTTCGCGGGCACCCGCTCATGCGCGCGACGCGCCAGGGCCAGCGCCCGGTCCAGCTCCTGGGCCTGCCGCGCGTAGGTGACACCCTCGCGCAGCAGCGCAGCGGCCTCGGCGGCGTCGGCGTCCTCCGCCGCGGCCTCCAGCAGGCCCGCGGCCTCCAGCAGCTCTCCGCGACCGGCCACCAGCGACACCAGCCGGCGGCGCACCGCCGCGTCCTCCGGAGCCAGCCGCAGCGCCTGGCGCAGCGCGGCCTCGGCGGGCGCGCCCTGCCCCAACCGGTCGAGGTAGAGGCTCGCGAGCTCCGAGTACAACGACGCGGCGGCGGCGGGCGGCGCGTGGGGCGCCTCGGCGGCGAGCAACTCCGCGAGCCGGGCCCAGTCCTCCAGGTCGCGCAGCACGCGCTGCAACGCGAGCGTGGCTTCCTCGTGGCGCGGTGCCAGGCCGAGCGCGGCTTCCAGGTCGCGCGCGGAGTCCTCGCGGTCCCCCTGGCCTTCGAGCAGCGCGGCGCGCATCAGGAGCGCTTCCACGCGGCGGGCGATGGGCCCCTGGCGCGCGGCCTCGGCCAGCGCGGCGGCTTCGTCCGCGGGCTTGCCGTCGCGGCGGGCCAGCTCGGCGAGTTGGAAGAAGGCATCGCACCGCGCGTCGGCGGGCGGCTCCAGCGCGATGGCGGCGCGCAGCGCGTCTCCGGCGGAGGCGCGCTCGTCCTTCTCCAGCAGCACGGTGGCCAGGGCCAGCAGCCGCTCGCGGGCACGGGCGCCCAGGGTGGCGTCGGCGGCCACGGCGCGGCGCCACGCATCCAGCTCCGCGGGCGCGTCCGACGCTTCACGCGCCAGCTCCGCCAGCATCAGCAGCAACGGCGCGGGCCGGCGCGACAGCTTCGCGGCCTGGGCGCAGTCGTCGCGCGCGGGACCCGTGCGGCCGGCGCTCCGGTGCAGCATGGCCCGGCGCGCGAGCAGTTCGGAACGGGCCTCACCCGACGCGGCGGACACCAGCGTGCCCAGCAGCTCCAGCCGCTCGGACTCTTCTTCCGGGGTGCCCGTGCCGGGCGGAGGCAGCAGCTCCAGCAGCGCCTGCGCCGCCCACGCGTCCTGCGGCTCCTCCGCCAGCAAGCTGCGCAGCGAATCCGCCGCGGCGCTCGCGCGGCCCAGGGAGAGGCACAGCTCGGCCAGCTCGCGACGGGCCTGACGGCGGGCGTCTCCGGCGAGGCGCGGCCACAGCTCCACCAGCAGGTCCGCCAGGGCCTCGCGGGCGCCGGCCTTGCGGTGCAGCGAGGCCAGCTCCAGCCGCGCGTCCAGGTCCTCCGGCGTGCGCGCGGAGAACTCCGCGAGCAGGCGCCGCGCCGCGTCCGTGCGGTTCGCGCGCACGGCGGCGGTGGCGGCCTTGCGCGTGAGGGCCACACGCTCCGCTTCGCGCGGGGCATCCACGTCCGCGGGCGGCAGCGCCAGCACCGCCTCGAAGTCCTCCAGCGCGGCGCGGGCATCCGTGGCCAGCCGCAGCTCGCCCCGGCGGATGCGCGCGGGCGCGAACGTCGCGTCGCGCTCCAGCGCCTCGGCGAGGAAGGCCTCTTCGCGGCTCGTGCCCGCGGCCAGCAGCGACGCGCGGAAGAGCAGCTTCGCGCCCGCCCGCTCATCCAGCACCAACGTGGCCCGCCGCGCGTACAGCCGCGCCGCCTCCAGCTTCTCGCCGCGCTCCAGCTCCAGCTCGGCCAGGGCCTCCAGCACTTCCGCGGCGAGCGGTCCCTCGGGGCTCGCCTCCAGCGCGGAGGCCAGGCGCATCAGCGCGGCGGCCTTCTCTCCGCGCTCCAGCAGGGCACGAGCGCTCTGGAGGAACAGCGGCGCCGCCTCCTCCGCCCGGTCCGCGCCCGCCAGCGCCTGCGCGCGCGTGGCCCACAGCTCGGCCAGCGCCTGCGTCTCGCCGGCCTCCGTGTAGAGGGCCTCCAGCCGCGTGGCGAGCACGTCGTCCAGCCGCCGCAGCGGGAACGCCTGCGCGTACGCGGCGATGGCGCCCTCGCGGTCACCCAACAGCTCACACGCTCGGCCCAGCCGAGCGCGCACGTCCGCCAGCTTCTCCGGCGCCGCGGTGCGCGGCAGCGTGGCCAGCAGCGACTCCAGCGCGCGACGGGCGTGCTCGGGCCGCTCGCAGCGCAGGCTCAGGTCCGCCAGGTCCAGCAGCACCGCCGCGTCCGGAGCGAGCCGCGCCGCCTTCTCCAGCGCCACCAGCGCGTCACCCACGCGACCCAGCCGCGCCTCCAGCACGCCAGCCAGTTCGCGCAACGCCGCCGCCGCCAGCCGCTTGTCGCCCTGCGCTTCCGCCACGCGCGCGCGGTCCTCCAGCGCGGTGGCGAGCCCCGCCAGGTCGGAGCGCTTGCGCTGCAACGCGCACAGCTCGCCCAGCGCCGGCAGGTCGTCCGGCTCCGCGCGCAGCACTTCCTGCAACGCGTGCACGGCGAGATCCAGATCGAAAGCCAGGTCGCGCGCGGCCACCGCGAGGCGGCGGTACTTCTGCGCCCGCTCCTTCTGCTCCGTCGTCAGCCGCGCCAGCGCCGCGAGGCAGCGGGTGAGCTGCGCGCCGTCGCGGCGGGCCTCGGCCAGCGCGAGCAGCGACTCCAGCGCGGGCCGGTGGTCGCCGTCCGCCTCCAGCGCGAGCGTGAGCAGCTTGTCGGCCTTGTCCGCCTGCTGGAGCTTGCCCCGGTACAGCTCGCCCGCTTCGGCCCACAGCGCGGCGCGGGCCTTCGGCTCCTCCTTGAGGGCGGCGGCCTTCTCCAGCGCCTCGGCCAGCTCCTGCGAGCGGCCGGTGACGCGGAAGTACGGAATCAGTTCATCCAGCGCCACCGCGTCGCGCGGATCCAACGCGAGCGCCGCTTCCAGGTGCTCGCGCGCCCGCGCCGGGTCGCCCAGTTTCGTGCGCGACAGGCGCGCCAGCGCGTGGTGGCTCTCGTGCGCGGCGTGACGGACGCTCTCCGAGCGCGGCGCCGGCCCCGCCAGCTCCAGCGCCTGCTGGTAGCCGCTCAGGGCCTCCTGCAACCGGCCCAGGCCTTCGGCCACGCGCGCGGAGGCGAACAGCGGCTCCGGCTCACCGGGCAGCAGCGACACCGCCTCGCGGTAGCGCAGCAGCGCGTTCTCCGGCTGCTTCAGGCCCTCTTCCCACACCCGGCCCGCGAGCAGGTCCGCCTGTCCCACGCGGTCCAGCTCATGGCGCGCCATGGACACTTCGCGCAGCCGGTCCAGCGCCTTCAGCGCGCGCAGGTGCTCACCGCCGCGGTGGCACAGCTCGCCCAACAGCAGCAGCGCGTCCGGCTGATCCGGCGACAGGCGCAGCGCGGCCTCGCAGTGCAGCCGGGCCCCCGCGATGTCGT
Source organism: Corallococcus sp. AB011P (assembly GCF_003611605.1). Taxonomy (NCBI): domain Bacteria; kingdom Pseudomonadati; phylum Myxococcota; class Myxococcia; order Myxococcales; family Myxococcaceae; genus Corallococcus; species Corallococcus sp. AB011P. Next base: position 745,028 of record NZ_RAVX01000001.1, on the reverse strand, counting down.
CCTCCGTCTGCGCGCACAGCCGCGCCAGATGCACGTGCGCGTCCGCGGCCTCCAACGGATCGCGAGCCAGGGCCGCGAGCCGCCGGTACGCCCGCACCGCGCCCGCCCGGTCGCGCGCCTGATCCGACGCGCGCGCCAGTGCCTTCAACGACGGCAGGTGGTCCGGCTTGAGGCCCAGCAGCTCATGCAGCGCCTTCACCGCCACCTGGGGCGCGGTGTCTCGCGAGGAGCGCGCGGCGGCCTCGGCGGCGAAGAACGCGGCGGCCTCTTCCGACGTGCGACGGGCCAGCGCGCACAGCGCCAGGTAGCGCTCCGCCGCGCGGGCACCTTCGCCCCGGCGCTCGCGCACCACGGCCTCGCCCCACAGCGCCGCGGGGCTGCGGTCGCGCCGGCGAGACAGCGTGGCCGCCACGTCCAGGGCCAGGTCGTGCGCCTGCGGATCCGCGACCAGCAGCGCCAGCAACCGCTCCGCCGCGAACGGGTGCGCGTCCTGCGCGTCACCCGCCTGGAGGTACGCCTGCCGCGCCTCCGCGAGCCGTCCCTGCGCGACCAGTCCCTCCGCGTCCGCGAAGGCCCGAGCGCCCTCCAGCGACAGCATCAGCTCCTCGTCCGGCGCGGCGGGCGGCGGCAGCCCTCCGGCGGCGAAGCGTAGGCGCAGGCCGGTGCTGGAGACCTCCGCCGCGGACAGGCGCGCGGTGTCCAGCGTGGGCACCTTGTAGCCCCGGCTCAGCGCGGCCAGCTCACACAGCGCGGGAAGGACGCGGGTGGAGAAGCCGGTGGCGCCGCGCACCTCCACGTCCGGCAGCAGGCCCAGCGCGCCCACGGCCTCGGACAGCAGGCCCGGCAGCTGCACCGACGGCGTGGCGGAGAAGCCATACAGCCGCACGTCGTAGACGTAGACGGCCAGCCGGTCCCCGTCCGCGTCGAAGGCGATCTTGAACGTGAACGGCGTGCGCTCCGGCGCCGGCAGCCGGCCCTGGCCTTCCAGGTAGCCGGGGCGGAAGTGCAGCCGCAGCTCCTCGATGCCCGCGAGCCGCCCGGCCAGCTCCGCCACCTTGCGCGTGATGAGGTCCGCGTCGACCGTCAGCTCCAGGAAGCCGAAGAGCAGCTTCTTGCGCTGGTAGCGCGTGGCGCCCGCACTGACGTTGAACGGGAAGCTGACGTCCGGAATCTGGAGCGCGAAGTCGGCGATGCGCAGCCCTGGCTGGACCTCCAATGCCGGAAAGCCCACGAACGCACGCCGATCCAACAGGCGAAGCTCGGGGGCGGCGCCAGAAGCAGGCGCGACGGGCTTGGGGGACTCGCTATCAGTGGCCATCGGAGGAGGCTGGGGAGGCTACCATGACCCCTAAGCCCTGGAATTTTTAGGCAAACCCCCGCCTGGAAGGCAGGCGGCGGGGCACGGCGTACCCAGGCGTTGCCCAGGTGATTCCGTCCTGGAGGAACGTCATGCGCCCAAAGCGGAAGCCGTGCAAGATGCCGCGCCGTGCTGGCCCCCGACGCACTGGTTCTCGACGGTCGTTTCCGGGTTCTCAAGCCCCTGGGCTCTGGGGGCATGGGTGAGGTGTACCTGGGCGAACAGGTCTCCCTGGGCCGCAAGGTCGCCATCAAGGTCCTCCACCACGATCTGCACGCCCAGGCCGGCATGGCCGAGCGCTTCAAGCGCGAAGCGCGCCTCCTCTCCGCGGTGGAGCACCCGGCGGTGGTGCGCATCGTGGACTTCGGCCAGTCCGGCGACGCCGCGTGCCTCGTCATGGAGTTCGTGGAGGGGCAGAGCCTCTACGACGCGCTCCAGGGCGGCCCGCTGCTCGCGCCCCGCGGGCTGGCGCTGCTCCAGCAACTGGCGGAAGGGCTGGCCGCCATCCACGACAAGGGCATCATCCACCGCGACCTGAAGCCGGAGAACGTCCTCATCTCCCCGTCCGCGCGAGGAGAACAGGCGCGGCTGTTGGACTTCGGCATCGCGCGGCTGGTGGAGCCGGAGGCGGGCAGCGCGCTCAGCCAGGTGGGCGTGGTGCTGGGCACGCCGGAGTACCTGTCCCCGGAGCAGGCCGTGGGCGCGAAGGTGGACACGCGCAGCGACCTGTACTCCTTCGGGGTGCTGGCCTACCGCGTGCTGTCCGGGCGGCTGCCGTTCGACGGACCTTCGCCGCGCCACTTCCTGTCGCAGCACGCCTCGCACGCGCCGCTGCCCCTGGACCGCGCGGCGCCGCAGCTGTCGCGCTACGTGGGGCTGCTGTCGCTGGTGATGCGGCTGTTGGACAAGGATCCGGCGAAGCGTCCGCAGACGGCGAACGAGCTGGCGGACGCGCTGGGACTGGCGCACGCGGCGCTGATGGCGTTCACGCCCAGCCAGGGCACGCCCATCGTCCATGCGAACACGACACCCTCCGCCGGCACTGCGGCCTTCGGGATGAACCCGGCGGCGCCGGCCGGCCCGGGTTCGGGCACGGCGGCGTTTGGTGTGAATCCCGCGCCCGCGGGCCCGGGCGCTGGCACGTCGGCGTTCGGCGTGGCGCAGGCTGCGCCCTCGGTGACGGCGCCTCCAGTGCAGGCACAGCCGCGCACGGGCACGGCGGCGTTCGGCACCACGGGCCTGCTGTCGGGCGCGCTGGGAGCGGTGACGGGCGGCGCGGCGGTGACGAAGGCGCAGAACGTGACGGTGATGCTCACCGACATCCAGGGCTTCACCGACCGGATGAGCCGGCAGACGCACGAGGAGAACGCGCGGATGCTGGACACGCACGACCGGCTGCTGATGCCGCTGGTGCGCGAGCACGACGGGAAGCTGGTGCAGAAGCGCGGAGACGCGCTGGTCGCGGTCTTCCGGGCCCCCAGCGCCTCCATCCGCTGCGGCATGGCGATGCAGCAGGCGCTGTGGCGCTACAACCAGACGGTGTCCGAAGAGCACCAGCTCCACGTCCGCGTGTGCCTGCACGCGGGCGAGGTGCTGGTGACGAACGACGCGGTGCTCGGCGAGCCGATGGAGGTCGTGAAGGCGGTGGAGCACGTGGCCGCCGCGGACGAGGTGACCTTCACCGAAGCCGTGAACATGGTGCGAAACCGCGCCGAGGCCGCCGCCGAGCCCTGCGGCACCATCCCCCTGCCCGGGCGCGATGAGAAGGTGCAGCTGTACCGGGTGACACGCGCGACGGAGGGCTCTCCGTTCGGCGCGGCGCTGGGCATCCCCGACTCCGGGACGAAGGTGTCACCGCTGGACAGGCTGCGCACGAATGTGCGCGAGGGCGTGGCCCTCCTGCGTCAGCGACCACGCGCGATGGCTGGCGCCGTGGGAGCGCTGGTGCTGCTGGGAGCAGGCGTCGCCTGGACGGTGCACGCGATGGATCCGCTGGTGCAGGCGCGCGCGCTGCTGGATGACGGCAAGCCCAAGGAAGCGCTCCAGCGGCTGGATGCGCCAGACGTGCAGAAGGGCGCGGAGACGACGCTGCTGCGCGCGGCGGTGAAGCACGCGTTGAAAGCGCATAAGGACGAGCACAGCCTCATCCAGAGCCTGGGCAAGGAGAGCCAGGAGGAGCCCGAGACGATCCTCCTGGACGGACTGGCGGCGGATTACGGCGACTACGACGCCTCCGCACGCACGGCCCTGGACGTCCTGCCCGCCCCCACGGTGCGTTCCCGCCTGGAGTTCCTGGCCCGGGGAGAACCCTCATCGAAGCAGTGGGGCGCGCTGCGCTACCTGGATGCGCGGGACTCCGAGGGCCTGGACCTGGTGGGGCTCTATTCCAGGTCGTTGGAGTCCAGCGACTGCAATGTGCGCGCGAAGGCCGCCGTGCGACTCGTGAGCCTGGGCAACATCGCCGCCCTCCCCGCCCTCACGCGCGCGGCGGAGCAGGCCTCCCGTGAGAAGCCGTCCGGCGGAGGCAAGGCCTGCGGCACGCAGGTGTTCAACCGGGCCATCGAAGAGCTGAAGAAGAAGTCCGCGCAGTAGCGTGGCTCCACGGACGCGCGTGTGTCATGGAGGCCACGCGATCCACGCGGATCCGCTGTGCATCCATCTTGCACTCGTGGCGGACCTCCCATGCGTTCCCCTCCCTGGAGCCTCATGAATCCACTGCGCCACGGCCCCCTCCTGTTCCTCCTCACGGCCTGTGCCTCCACGCCCTCCGTGCCTCCTCCCCTTTCCCAGGAGGAGTTCGTGCTCGCGAAGGACGTGCGTGTGCGGCGCATGGCACCTGGCGTGTGGATGCATGTCACGGAAGCGGGCGGGGACTGGGCGGGTGTGACCGCGAACGGGCTCCTCGTGGAGGACGGTGACGCGTCCATCCTCGTCGACACCGGCTGGACGCCGGAGCACTCCCAGGCGCTGCTCACCTGGGCCCGCGACACACTCCACCATCCGGTGCGCGCCGCGGTGGTGACGCACTTCCACCTCGACCGGACCGGCGGCATCCCCACGCTCGACGCGCAGGGCATCCCCGTCCACGGCCGGGAAGACACCGCGCTCCGTGCGGGCAAGCAGGGCAACCCCGTTCCCTCGAAGCGGCTGGCGGATGCACAGGACTTCGGACCGCTGTCGGTGTTCTTCCCCGGCGCCGGTCACTCGCCCGACAACCTCGTCGTCATGCACCCGGCGTCAGGCATCCTCTACGGCGGCTGCTTCATCAAGGACGCCCACGCGAAGAGCCTGGGCAACCTGGAGGACGCGGATGTCGCCGCGTGGCCCTCGAGCATCCAGCGCGAGCGCGAGCACTTCCCCAACGCTCGCATCATCATCCCCGGTCACGAGCAGCCCGGCGGACCGGAGCTGCTCGACCACACCGAGGCCCTGCTGAAGCGCTGAAACGCGCGGTGCCTCAGTCGTCCCGGTGCGCGTGGCCCTTCTTCTTGCCACGCCCCGGGCCGTCCCAGTCGTCGTCCCAGTCGCGGCCCTTGTCCTTCACCTTGTCGTTCACCTTGATGAGGTTGCGCGAGTACGCGTCGTAGTCCAGGTGCAGGTGGCCCTTCTCGCCCCGGCCATTCACGCGAAACTTCACCTTCCACACGTTGTTGCCGGTGAGGTGCGCCTCCTGCAGGTCGCAGCGGTAGCCGCGCGAACGGCACTGGTCAAACCCGCGCCGCACGGCTTCGTCGTAGCTCATCGCCACGGGACGTGACGGCGGCGGGGGCCTCGGATGCGGACGCGAAGGACGCGTCTCCGCCACGATGCAGCCGGACGACAGCAACAGGCTTCCCAGGAGCAGGGGCAGTCTCATGCGCGGGATGACGCCACACCCGCGTCTGGATTCAAACGCGCTCGCGGTGCGAGCGAGCCCTTGAGACTGCCGTGAGACTACAAACCTCCAGGTGAAGCGAACGCGACGAACAGCTCCCCCGCGAGGTACGCGCGCATCCCCTTGCTCGCCGGTCGGATGAAATCGTTGAGCAGCGCACCGGAGTTCAGCTTGTGCACCGTGGGGCGCGCCAGGTTCATGCGGCTGCGCGCCACGCCCTTGCCGCCGCGGTGGATGAACGTCACGGTGCCGTCTGGCGCCACGGACTCCACGACCGCGATGTGCGTCATGCCGTCGTTGCGCTTGCCGTCGCGGTTGCGGTCGTACGTCTCCTTGAAGAACGCCAGGTCGCCCGGACGCGGGTTCAGCCGGTGCACCGCGTTCGCGGCCTGCGCGCGACGGAAGATGCCCGTCACCGCGTTCTCGCCCGCGAGGAAGCCGTGCGCCACCAGGTCGATGCCGGCCTGCAGGTACGCCAGCCGCACCAGCCCCGAACAATCATTGGGCACCGAGCGGTCCAACCGCCGCGCGCCCACCAGCTGCGCCGCGCGCGCCACGATGCCGCGCGCCAGCTTCGACGGCGGCAGCAGCTCGTCCCAGAAGGCGCCCGGCCCCTGCGTGGGACCGGTGAAGAGCGCCGCGGCCTCCAGCGCCGCCGCGATGACGCCCGCCTCCTCCGGCACCGGGTGCGGATCCGCCTCCAGCAGCGCCGCCAGTCCCGCGCTGCCCTCCGGCATCACGAAGGCCAGCGGCGGAGGCGCTTCGGCCTTCACGCCGAGTGCACCGGCCGCGCCCACCGACGCGACGCTTGGGGCTTCAACGGAGGGCCGCGCGACGGGCGCGGCCGGCAGTTCCACCGCCATGCGAGGCGCGGCGTCCGGGACGTGCGCACAACCCACCAGGCTGCCCAACGACATCAGGGTGACGAGCGACGAACGGCGCAGCAGCAACAAGTCCTCCGGGGGTGAAAGCGGGCGCATTCAACCCCGGATTCGTTTTACGTCAAACTGGGATCATCCCTCCCAGGTCGCGAGCAGGTCGCGCACCCGGGCGTACTTCTGGAGCAGGGCTGCGCGGTGGGCGCTGAGCACCACCATGAATCCCACCACGAGCAGTCCCAGCATCGACAGGAACAGGGCGCCGATGCGGTGGTCGCGCATGCCGAAGCGCACCAGGTTGGCGGCCACCGCCGTCACCAGGAACGCCGAGCCCAGGTACACGTAGGAGCGGATCCGCAGCGCGATGCCCGCCCCCACGCCCACCAGGCAGAGGAACACGCACAGGAGCATCGCTTCACCGTCGTTGAAGAGCAGCGGCTTCCACGCGCCCGCGACGTAGATGCCCGTCACCGCCAGGGCGCGCAGCTGCGCGTAGGCGTCCCGCGACAGGCTCTTGCGGAAGACACGCAGGAGCAGGAGCAGGGAGAGTCCCGCGGGGATGACGTAGTACTGCGGCTCGCCGGAGCCGGTGCCCAGCCACACGAGGTACAGCGCCGTGTTGAAGGCGGCGACGGACATCGTCGACGCGGCGCCCTTCTGCTTCGTGCACGCCGCGAGCGCCGCGAAGTGCGCCGCGTAGCCCACGAGCAGCGCCATCGCCACGAACGGCTGGCTCCAAGGCACCGTCAAGAGACCCGCCAGAGGGAAGAGCCACGCGCCCGCCACGGCGGGACGGCGGAAGGCCTTGAGGCCCGCGCCCTCGCGCCGCACGAAGAGGTACAGGCCGGTGAAGGCAGCGCCGCCCACGATGGACACCAGGCTGTCCGCGGCGCCGGGGTGCGCGTCCAGGCCGATGAAGCGCACGCAGAAGTAGCCCATTGCCACCACCGCCTGCGCGAGCCACGCCGCGCCTTCGTCCTCCTCGCGCGCCGCGTGGCGCACCAGCGCGAACAGCAGGAACACGAGCCCACCGCACGCCACCCACGCCTCGCGTGCCGCGCCACCGGGCAGGCGCACGGCCAGCACCGCGAACAGCACCTCTGTGAGGGCGATGATGGAGAACGCCCGCCCCATGCGCCCGCGCACCGCCTTGCCCGCCACGGACAGCACCAGCGTGGCGAGCAGCGCCGTCGCCGCGCCGAAGTACGGGAGGAGGAACTGCGCGCCCCGGCCCGTGGAGTGCGTCGCGCCGTAGTTCAGGAGGAAGGCGTGCACGGCGAAGAGGGACGCCAGCCACCCCACCCACTCGCGGTCGCGGCGGCGCAGCACCACCACCCACGCCGTGGCCCACGCGAAGAACACGCACAGCGGCATGCCCGGGTGCGTGAGCGAGCGCAGGCCCGCGAGTGACAGCAGCGCCAGCATCGCGCCACCGTGGTGCAGCGCCGCGCCCACCGTCACGCCGCGCTTGTCCAGCGCGAAGCCCACGACGGCCAGCAGCAGGCCCGTGCCCGCCACCACCGAGGGCGCCCAAAGCGGCGGCACGGCGGCGACCAGCACCAGGCCCAGCAGCGCCGTGGCGGCGTTCATCATCAGGCGCTCGCGCGTCACCATCAGCGTCAGCGACGCGGCGCCCGCGACCAGCGCCACGGACAGGGGCAGCTCGCCCGGCCCCGCGTCCAACAGCCGCAAGCCCACGAGCAGCGCCACGGTGCCGACGCCGCCGGCCCACAGCGGCTCGCTCCAGGTGCCCTCGATGCCGGGCGTCAGGCGCGCGGTGACGTTCGTCAGCGTGCGCTGCACGGCGCCGGACTGGCACAGCGCGGACAGCAGCGCGGAGGCCAGGCCCACGAGTGCGACGAGCACGGCACCTTCCGGACGCCACTCGCCGACCGCGAGGGTTCCCGTCTGGCCCAGCGGCGCCAGCGCGAACGCCGCCACCGCCGCCGTGAGCAGCCAGCGCTGCGACAGCAGGAACGCGGACATCCCCACCACCGCGCCCAGCACGGCCAGCGCGCCAGGAGTCGGAGACATCAGCGTGGACATCGCCGCGATGGCCAGGGCCGACGCCGTGGCGGAGGTGCGCAACGCCATGTCACGCGGGCCACGGAAGAAGGAGGCCAGGGCCTGGGGTACGTGGTGCTCCGCCAGCGCCAGGGCCAGCAACAGGCCGGTGGCCCAGGGCCGCGCCGCCGGGATGAACATCAGGATTCCGGACGCGGCGATGACTCGGACGGAGGGCAGCGGGCCCGTCATGGGCACCAGCGCGATGGCGCAGAAGAGGGCCGTGCGCTGGCTCAGGTCCTGTTCCGGAACCAGCAGCGCCAGTCCGCCCAGGCACGCGAGCGCCACCTGCATGCTCATCGACAGCTCGTGGCGTGGGCGCTCCTCCCGCGAGCGCAGGAGCAGCGAGGCGGCGGCAGGCACGTGCTCCACCACGCGCACCACCAGCAGCGGGAACAGCGGCAGCAGCGCGGTCCACCCGAAGGGAGGGTGCCACGCCATCAAGGTCACCACGCCGTAAGGCACCATCAGCGCCGCGGCGAAGGGCCGGTGCAGCGAGCGCGTCCACAACAGCGGCAGCAGCGCCGGACCGATGAGCGCGAGCTGCGTGGCGCCGCGAATCTCCGACAGCACGTGCCCGTCCCACGACAGAGAGGCGTCCGCCAGCACCACCATCGCGCCCAGCGTGGCGACGATGCGGAAGGACTCGCCGCCCGCGGCGATGCGCCGCACCGCGGGCACGTCCTCCAGGAGGGCCAGGACGCTGAGGAACGTGGCGAGCCCCAGCAGGGCCAGCGGGCCGGACGAGTGCAGCGCGAAGACGGCCTCGATGGAGGCCAGCATCAGCCCCAGCGTCACGGGCAGCGTGCGGGCGGTGAAGAGCGCCGCCAGCGCCGCGCCCATCAGGAACAGGGTCTGATCACTGGAGCGGGCCAGGGCCACCGGCACCAGCGGCAGGATGAGCGCGAGGATGCCCGCGGTGGTGGTGCTCGCGCTCTTGCCCTTGCGCGCGGCGACGATGGAGCCCACGAGCGATCCGGTGACGAGCAGCACCAACGACAGCCCCGGCGACAGACCCCATACGGTGTAGACGTGCGGCACGTCCGGCAGGAGCGCGAAGCCCACGAGCACGACCGCGAACGGCCGCACGCCGGGGAAGCTACGGGAGGCCACCGCCACCGTCGCGGCGGCGGTGAGGAGCACGGGGCCCATGAAGGTCTGGTCGACCAAGCCCCACACCACCGCGAGCCCCGCGTACAGGAGGCCCGGCACGCCGAACCGCTTGAGCAGGCCTCCGCGCTCGCCCAGGAGCGCCAGCACCAGCGAGCCGCCCACCATCGCCGCGACCAGCGCCTGCGTGGAGTGGGCCGCGGCCAGCTTCGGCAGGATGGCGCCCGCGAGGAAGGCGCCGTAGGCCAGGTAGTTCTCGTCGCGCAGCCGGTACGCGGCCAGCAGGACGCCCGCGGCGCCCAGCGTCATGCCCACGACGGGCGCGGCGACGGGGGTCGTGCCCAGCGCGATGGCGAACCCCGCCGTCGCGATGACGCCCACCACGGCGGAGATGAAGCGCCGCGTGCGCTCGTCCGTGAGCCGCCACGTGAGGCCCGCGAGGCCCAGGGCGAGCACGCCGGACACGACGGCCGCGGGGGCCGCGCCGTAGACGCGGAAGGCGCTGTAGGGCAGCAGGCCGAAGAGCACCGCGCCCACGGCGGACAGCGGGAAGCGCTTGAACAGCAGGCCCGCGCCCAGGGACAGCACGGCCAGGGCGAGCGTGGCGAAGAAGGAGGGCCGCGAGTCGGGCCCCAGGTGGGAGTAGATCGCGAACGCGGGCGCGGCCCAGGTGGTGCAACGCAGCAGCACGTCCGCGAGCCCCAGGGAGCGAGCGTCGCCGGTGCGCTCGCCGCGCTTCTGGGCGAAGTACGCGAGCACCAGGCCCGCGAGCACGAACGGGACGGCCGTCAGCGCGCCGTACTGCAAGGGCAGCGGCGCCGCGGGCGGGTAGCCCATGCGCGTCTTGATGGCATTGATGAGGAGCGTGAGGGCGTGCGGGATCAACTGCGCGCTGGACGCATAGCTGAAGTAGGCGCCCGCGTACGCCGGGTAGAGCCACGGCAGGCGGTTCAGCGGGCCGCGCGACAGCGACACGAGCGTGCCGGTGAAGATGGCGGCGGTGAAGAAGAAGGCAGGCTTGGTGCCGACGATGGCGCCCGCGAGGCAGGCCACCTGGAGCGCGATGGTGAGGACCGCGAGCGGATCCGCGGCGCGCTTCTCATCGAGCGTGCGGAAGCGCAGGCAGGTGGCGAGCAGGAACGCCGCGAAGGGCGCGTAGGTGCCAGGAGGAACGGAGGTTCCGGCTGCGCCCAGGGCCAGGTGCAACCGGATGGCGAACATCGCGGTGAGGAACAGGGGCGCGGCGAGCGCGAAGGTGAGCGCACCGCCCTTCCGAGGGGTCTCGGTGGCCTTGCTCGACAGCAGGAAGAAGAGGATGCACGGCAGGGCGTTGAGCCACACCGCCGGGACGCCCACGCGCGCGGCCACGGGGGCCAGGCCCATGATGAGCGTGACGCCGACGAGGCCCAACTGGATGAACGGGCGCGAGGGCGCGTCGAAGGACTCCACGGGCTTGCGGGCGAGCCACGCGGCGACGCCGGACCAGGCGAAGAGGAGCGGCACGAGCAGCAAGGGGCGCACGCCATCGAGATGGAGCGCTTCACCGAAGCCCAGGGGCCCCAGCGCGACGCCGCCGAGCGGGGCTACCGCGGAGCCGATGAGGCCGAGGATGCGGCCCGGCTTGCGCAGGGACTCGCGGCGGGCGAGGTAGCCGCCCCACACGGAGAAGCCGACGGAGTAGCCCACGGTCATGAGGAAGACGGTGAGCGAGCGGGTGACGGACGTCATCCCGTCCCAGGACTCGAAGACGAAGTAGAGCGTGCCGGAGAGGATGAGGAACGCGCCAATGAACCACGCGATGCTCTCGTAGAGGAACGGCCGCCACACGCGGCTCCACGTCGAGGCCTCCTCGACGATGCGGGCGGTGCGGCTGTTCGGAGCGGGAGGCTCCACGAACGGTTCGCCCGGATTCGGAGGCAACTGGCGAGCAGTCCACTGTTCGTTGACGGCCCGCGCGCGGGACTCGGCGGAGGCACGGCCCGCGTTCAACCGGCGAGCCGCGGAGCCATCCGACAGGGAGGCAATGCCCAGGCACGCGATGAGGTCGAGCGAGTTGAAGTGGAAGGAAGCGCCCGTGGAACCAGGGGTCGAGGCGGCGTCGGGGACAGCGGCGGAAGTATCCGAAGCGGTGGCGGCGTCGGTGACAGCGGTATCAGCAGCAGCAACGTGAGCGACGGGGGAATCGACGACAGCCGCGTGATCAGTGGAGGCAGAGACCTCCGCGACGACATTCGCGGCGACCTGCTCGACGGGAGCCACATCGGCGACCGCGTCCACGGTGGGAAGCGTCACGAGGCCGAGGGCGACGGCGCCCTCCCCCATCGGCTGAGACGTCACGGCTTCGTTGTGAAGCTCTACGGGCGCGGACGGCAGCGCGTCGATGGGCGTCTCGGTGAGGACGGAGAGGAGGACGCGGGCCTGGCGCTCGTAGCGCTCGGTGAGGCGGCGGGCGACGTTGGGCGGCACGTCGTGGACGTCCCAGCGGCGCACCTCGTCCAGGAGGAAGTGGACATGCGCGAGCTCGGCCTCGATGGCGGAGCGGGCGCGGGCGGCGAGACGATTGCCACAGACGACGCACTGGGACGCGCTTCCCAGGCGTTCTTGTCGGCAGGCAGGACAGTACATGGAACTCCCCCTCTACAACGACCGTGCCACGGAGAATGCCCTGGAAAGGCGCAGGATTGAAATCCACCGGGGTGCGTCGGGCGAGTGGCGGTTGTGCAGGGCGCTGCACACGTGCACACCCGGCGCCGCTGGCCGGCGGTCATGAGTCATGGGACCGTGGAGGTCATGAGCACGGAACTGACGTTGAGGCCCATTGAGGCCCGGGACGACGCGGCGATGGCGGCGGTCATCCGCGCGGTGATGCCCGAGTTCGGAGCGGACGGCCCGGGGTTCGCGATCCACGACCCGGAAGTGGACGCGATGACCGCGGCCTACGGCCGTCCCCGGCACGTGTATTTCGTGGTGGAGCATGGGGGCCAGGTGGTGGGAGGCGCGGGCATCGCGCCGCTGGACGGAGGAGCACCGGACGTCTGCGAACTGCGCAAGATGTACTTCCTGCCCAAGGCCCGGGGCCACGGCGTGGGCGAGCGCTTGTTGAGACACTGTCTGGACTTCGCGCGAAGCGCCGGCTTCCGGCAGTGCTACCTGGAGACGCTGGCGGGCATGGATCAGGCACAGAAGCTCTACCGCAAGGTCGGCTTCGAACCGCTGAGCGCCCCCATGGGCCGCACCGGCCACTTCGGCTGCGACCGCTGGTACGCGATGAACCTGCCCCAGGGGACGTGAGCGCTACGGCATGAGCGCGCGTCGCCCAAGGACCTTGCCCTCGGGCGACACCGCGTACAGCTCGAACCAGTCGAACTCCAGCTGACTGCCCACGGGCCATCCACACCGGTCGAGCCGCCGGTCGACCCGGACGAAGTAGACGCCGCCCTCCAGGCCCACGACCACGTCCAGCGACCGGGCGGACGACTCACAAGCCCCCGCGTCCTGCTTGGGAAAGCTGGCAAGGACGCGCTGGAGCGCGGCATGGGCCGCGAGGACCGCGGGCCCATCCAGCGTCGCGAGCGGACGCAAATCCGTGGGCCACTGGATGCCTGCGTCCGAAGCTCCGGCCACGACGCCCCCATCCGGCTTCGCAGGAACCCCGGCATCGGGCCGAGAGGGCGTGCTTCCACCGTCCGCCACGAGCGACACCAGCAGCAGGACGTGATGAGGCTTCAGCAAAAGGCACCTCGCCCGTGGAAACGATGAACCTGCATCATCGTGGGTAGCACTTCGGAGGAGAAAGGGTCGAACCGATATTGCTGGGAGGCGCAGGCTCGCAGTGGGCCTCGAGCCGCCAGCTTCGCTCCGGCTCGCTCCAGTGGAAGACATCCCCCTCGAAGTTCCATTTCAGGAATCGAGGCGCGTCCGCACGTCCTGTCGCCAGCCAGGCCCAGGCAGGAATGGGGCGCCCTCGGGAGTCCCGAGCAGGCTTCCCTCCAGGAGACACGGCGTATTCAATCATCGTCCAGCGTGCCTCGCCGAGTCTGACGGCCGGGAACACCCGCAGGTCCGCGCTACTCATGTCCGTTCCACACGGATGGTTGTGAGCGAAGCCAAAGATGGGCAGGTCACTTCCGAAATCCTGGTCCACGACACCGCCCATTGGAGGCTGACAGCCTCCCCGCTCCCCCGTCTGTTTCCGGACGGGCCAGGAGACGCGCCAATCCTTCGGCGTCCGGTATACGGCGAGGCAATACTCGGTGGCATCGGGTCGCGGGCGTCCCGTGTTCGCGTCACACGCATCCGTGGCTCCTGGAAGCGCCATCAAGGTCTTGAGCGCGGGGAGGACCAGGTCATCAGGAACAGCGCCCATGTCCGCGTAGACCACGGGGACATCCGGATGCTCCCAGGGTCCAGGCGCGACAATCAGCTTCGAGTTGTTCTCCAACTGCTGCAGCTCATTGCTCAGGAAATAGAGCCTTGGACTCGCGCAGGCGAGCGCTAGCAGCAGGACGGTCCAGAAGGGATGTGGCCTCATCAGCCTGACAGCCTGACCGCCCGCCCACCGGCCCGGCAAGTATGCCCGGCCAGTCACATCCTCCGGACCCAACTTCCCAGGTCAGGAGGCCCGCATGGCGGTCAAGAAGCAGACGACGACAGGTCCACGGCGGGCGCCGCGCACCCAGAGCACCCGCACCGTGCACGCAGCTCCGTCAGACACGGACAAGCTCCCGTTCGACATCGAAGAGGTCCTCCGCCGCGTGCGCCACGAAGTCCGCTCCTTCGCGGACGCCGCCATGTTCGAGCTCGCCGCGAAAGGCCACGGCTCCCTCTTCGAACAGCTCATCGCGTGCATCCTCTCCATCCGCACGCTCGATGAAGTCAGCCTCCCCGCCTCCCTCCGGCTCCTCTCCCGCGCGCACACGCCCGAAGCCCTCGCGCGCCTCACGCCCGCCGAAATCGACACCCTCATCCGTCCCGTCACCTTCCACGAAGGCAAGGCCCACCAGGTCCACACCATCGCCGTGCGCACGCGTGACGAGTTCCAGGGCCAGCTCCCCGCGGATCCAGACGTGCTCCAGTCCTTCAAGGGCGTGGGCCCCAAGTGCGCGCACCTGGCGCTCGGCATCGCCTGCGGCCATGAAGTCATCAGCGTGGACATCCATGTCCACCGCGTCACCAACCGCTGGGGCTATGTGAAGGCCTCCACTCCGGAACGCACGCTCGCCGCGCTCGAAGCCGTGCTGCCCCGCCCCTACTGGGTGGAGCTCAACCGGCTCCTCGTCCCCTTCGGCAAACACGTGTGCACCGGCACCCGCCCGAAGTGCTCCACCTGCCCCGTGCTCCCCTACTGCCGGCAGGAGGGCGTCACCTCCCACCGCTGAAGCCTACCGGTCGTGCCCCGCCCACTGCGTGGCCCGCCGCGCGAACCTCCGCCACGGGTTCGTCCTGCCGCCGTTCTCCAGCGAGATCTCCTTCGAGTGCCGCACGTCCTTCTCCCAGCACGCCTCCAGCTTCGCGGCGATCTCCCGGTCCTCGAACACCAGCGACCCTTCGCTCAACTTGTTGAGCGACAGTGAATCCAGGTTCGTGGAGCCCACGACACACAACCAGTCGTCCACCAGCATCGTCTTCGAATGCAGCATCGCCGGCTGGTACTCCCAGATGCGCACCCCCGCCGCCAACAGCCGCTCATACGTGGACCGCTGCGACGCGCGCACCACCGGCACGTCGTGCATCGGCCCCGGGCCCATCACCCGCACGTCCACGCCCTGCCGGACCTTCACCTCCAACTGCTCCAGGATGTCGTTGGGCGGCGTGAAGTACGCGTTCGCGATCCACAACCGCTTCGTCGCCGCCGCCACCACCAGCCGCACCATCCGCTCCGCCTCGGTGATGCCCAGCCGCCCGGCGCTGTCGATGAACGCCGCGCACCCGCCTCCGTCCGCCTTCAGCTCCGGGAAGCACTCGCGTGGAAGGAACCCTCCGCCTGACTCAATCCAGTGCTTGGAGAACGTCACCTGGATGCGCCGCACCTCCGGCCCCTCCACCCGGATGTGCGTGTCCCTCCAGTTGTCCTCCTTCAACCCGTCCCCCTCCCACACCTTCCAGATGCCGAAGCCGCCCGTGTACGCGATGCGCCCGTCCACCACGACGATCTTCTGGTGCGACCGGCTCAACAGCCGCCCCAGCACCTTGCCCGCCAGCAGCCGGTAGTAGTGCACCTCCACACCCGCGTCCGTCAGGCGCTTCTCGATCTGCTGATCGAAGTCCTTGTCCCCGGTCGTCTCCTCGCTGCCCACCGGATCCACCACCACGCGGCACTGCACACCCGCGCCGGAGCGCTCAATCAGCGCCTCCACGAACCGGTCCGACAGCTCGCACGGCCGCCAGATGTAGACGAGCATGTGCACGCTGTGCTTCGCGGCGCGGATGTCCTCCAACATCCGGTCGAAGACCTGGCTGTTCTCCAGCAGGTGCATCCGGTGCCCCGGTGACAGCCCCACGCCCGTGGTCTGGTAGAGCGCGAACGAGAAGCCCTCGGGTCCCGGTGGCAGCTCGAACGGGCCCTGCATCTCGTGCTTGCGCGTCTCGTCGCCGCCGTCGAACCCATGCGCCCCCGGCTGGGGCAGCAACTCGTCCGTAAGCTCGCTCATGGTCCCAGCAACGTAGGGACGCCCGCCCTCCCCCGGGAGTCACCGGCTACCTCCCGCTCCGGACGGTGAACAGGACCCCATTCCATCGTTGCCGGAGCCTTTCACCGTGGCGACACTGGCCGGGTTCCGTTCCCTCGTCTGGAGAGTCCGCATGCTCGACGCCCCATCCCGCCCCTCCGCCCGGGAGCTCCTGTCCCTGTCCAGCCTCGCCCCGCTGGTCCCCATGCTGTACGTCGCCTGGACGGACGGCGAGCTGACGGGCGACGAGCTCCGCGCCCTGGGCTCCGCGGCCCGCTCCCAGCCCTGGCTGGACCTCAAGTCCAGCTCCGTCCTGGCCCTCTGGGTGGATCCGCTGCGTCCGCCCCCGCCCCGCGAGCTGGCCCTCGTGCGCGAGCACATCCGCGCCACCGCGGAGCAGCTGGCCACCAGCCAACAGCAGAACCTGGCGGAGCTGGGCGTGCAGCTGGCCCAGGCGCTCGCGGGCGAAGCGCCCCTGAGCATCCCTCCCGCGGAGCTGGCCAGGGCCCTGGCCTCCATCGAGGCCACCCTGGGCGTGGACGGCAAGGAGGCGGTGCGCTCGCTGGTGCCCAGGGCGTCGCGCGTCCCGCACGCGGAGCCCCGCTCGCACACGTCGTCCTTCGACCCGGCGGCGATGACGGCCGTGCTGGACCGCACCTACGCGAACGTGCGCCAGCAGGTGCGCGGTTGGCTGGAGGACGCGGACTTCCGCTACAAGGAAGGGCTCGGCACCACCGCCTACCGCGACCAGGTCTTCGACTGGCTCAAGCACCTGGCCAATGACGGCCTGGGACAGCTCGCCTTCCCCAAGGGCCGCGAGGGCGGCGGCGACCTGGGCGCGTTCATCGCCGCGTTCGAGACGATGGCCTTCTTCGACCTGAGCCTCGTCATCAAGGCGGGTGTGCACTTCGGCCTGTTCGGCTCCAGCATCCTGTTCCTGGGCACGAAGCGGCACCACCAGCAGTACCTGCCCAGGGTCGCCTCGCTGGAGCTGCCCGGCTGCTTCGCGATGAGCGAGCTGGGCCACGGCTCCAACGTGCGCGACTGCGAGACGGTGGCCCGCTACGACGCGGCCACGGGCGAGTTCGTCATCCACACGCCGTCGGAGACCGCGCGCAAGGACTGGATTGGCAACGCCGCCCGCCACGCGCGCATCGCCACCGTGTTCGCGCAGCTGGAGGTGGACGGGGAACGCCTGGGCGTGCACGCGCTGCTCGTCCCGCTGCGCGATGAGCACGGCAAGGTCCTGCCGAACATCCGCATCGAGGACTGCGGCGAGAAGATGGGCCTCAACGGCGTGGACAACGGCCGGCTGTGGTTCGACCACGTGCGCGTCCCGCGCGACAACCTGCTCGACCGCTACGGCCAGGTGACGGAGGCCGGCGAGTACACCTCCTCCATCACCGGCGACTCCAAGCGCTTCTTCACCATGCTGGGCGCGCTGGTGGCGGGCCGCGTGAGCGTGGCGTGCGCGTCCCTGTCCGCAACCAAGAGCGCGCTGACCATCGCCGTGCGCTACGGCGACCTGCGCCGCCAGTTCGGCCCCCAGGGCGCTCCCGAGGTGCGCCTCCTGGACCACCAGGTGCACCAGCTGCGGCTCCTGCCGCTCGTGGCCAAGGCGTACGCGGTGGACTTCGCGCTGGAGTACCTGGTGGACCGCTACGTCCACCGCACGGAGGACGACGCGCGCGAGGTGGAGGCGCTCGCCGCTGGCCTCAAGGCCTACGCGTCGTGGAACGCCACCGCCACCATTCAGGAGTGCCGCGAGGCGTGCGGCGGCCAGGGCTACCTCACCGCGAACCGGTTCGCGTCGCTCAAGGCGGACACGGACGTGTTCACGACGTTCGAGGGCGACAACACCGTGCTCATGCAGCTGGTCGCCAAGGGCCTGCTCACGGGCTACCGCCAGCGCTTCGAGGACGACCGCGTCTTCGCCGTGCTGCGCCTCATCGTCGATCAAGCCGCCACGGTGTTCACGGACAGGAACCCCATCGCCGGCCGGCGCACGGACACGGACCACCTGCGCGACAGCGACTTCCAGCTGCGCGCCCTGCGCTTCCGCGAGGAGGCCCTGCTCGCGTCGGTGTCCAAGCGCATCCGCAAGCGGCTCACCGCGGGCGTGGAGGCCTTCGAGGCCTTCAACCAGGTGCAGGCGCACCTGCTGGCCCTGGCGCACGCGAGCGTGGAGCGCATCGTGCTGGAGCAGTTCCTGCGCGGCGTGGCGGAGGTGAAGGACGAAGCGCTCAAGCCGGTGCTGGGGCGCCTGGCGGACCTCTTCGGCCTGTCCTGCCTGGAGTCCGCCAGCGGCTGGTTCCTGGAGCACGGCTGGCTGACGGCCCCCAAGGCCCAGGCCATCCGCAAGGAGCGCGTGAAGCTGTGCGAGGAGCTGCGGCCGGATGCGGTCGGGCTGGTGGACGCGTTCGGGATTCCCGACACCTGCCTGGCGGCGCCCATCGGCCTGGGGCGGCTGGCGCCCGGCGGTGAACGGTTCGACGACACGGCGGCTGACAGCGCCCGTGCGGGCCCGGCAGATTCCCGCGCGTCATGAGGACCTGTGTGTCGTGGGTGGTGTTGGGGCTCGTGGGGCTCACCGGTTGCGCGACGGTGTCCCCGGCGGAACGGGCCCGTCAGGTGGGCGAATCCAACAAGGAACGCGCCCGCCTGTTCACCGAGGAGATCTACAACCAGAAGCGCCTGGAGCGCCTGCCGGAGTACATCGCGGCCGACTACGTGGACCGCTCCGAGGGCGCCCCCCAGGACCTCCGCGGCCCGGAGGTGGTGCGCACCCAGGCGGAAGCCGGGTTCACCCTCTTCCCGGACCTGAAGTTCGAGCTGCTCCACGTGATGGCGGAGGACGACTGGGTGATGGTGCGCTGGCGCGCGACGGGCACGGACACCCAGGGCCCGCCCACCGTGGACGGTAGGTCCCGCCCGCTCACGTTCCACGGGGACTCGCTGTACCGCCTGCGCGACGGCCGGCTGGTGGAGTCGTGGGACCTCACGGACCGGCTGGACCCGCTGCTCCAGCGCGGGTTCAAGGTCGTGCCGCCCGAGTCCTGAAGTGTCCTGACCCGGGAGCAGGGTGAACGGCCACGGGTCGGGCTCGACGCCGCCGGAGTCAGGAAAAACCGGGGCGTAGCGGGATGTCTCCCCATTGACACCTACGCACCGGACCCATCAGGGTCCGGGGATGAGGATGAACGCGGGACCCATGCGGGCCGCGGACAAGGCCCGACAGAAGGCCTTCCGCACGGCCTTTCCCTCCTACGGCCAGCGGCCGTCCTGGGGCGGCAGGTTGTTGCGCCTGTTCGGATGGGGCCTGCTCCTGCTGGGTGCCGTGATGCTCGTCGTCGTCATCGACGGGTGGCGTGCGTTCGGCAAGGTGCCGGAAGGGGCGCGGCTGGAGCGGATGACGCGCTCGCCGCAGTGGCTGGACGGAGGGTTCGAGAACCCGCAGCCCATCCTGAACAACTGGGAGCGGACGCTGTCGGAGCTGTTCAGCTCGAGCGAGGAGAGCACGCCCCGGATGCCGGTGGTGGTGGACCGCATCGACCCGAAGCGCTTCGCCACGCCGCCCGAGGACGGGCTGCGCGTCACCTGGATGGGACACTCGTCCACGCTGGTGGAGGTGGACGGGCACCGCGTGCTCACCGACCCCGTGTGGGGCGAGCGCACGTCGCCGCTGGGGTGGATTGGCCCGAAGCGCTGGTTCCCCGCGCCCATCGCGCTGGACGCGCTGCCGCCCATCGACGCGGTGGTGATTTCCCACGACCACTACGACCACCTGGACTTCGCCACCATCGAGGCGATGAAGGACTGGGACACCACGTTCGTGGTGCCGCTGGGCGTGGGCGAGCACCTGGAATACTGGGGCGTGCCGGCCAACCGCATCGTGGAGCTGGACTGGTGGGAGCGCACGAAGGTGAAGGGGCTGGACATCGTGTGCACGCCCGCGCGGCACGCGTCGGGCCGGTTCCTCCAGCAGAACAAGACGCTGTGGGCGGGCTGGGCGCTGGTGGGGCCCAAGCACCGCGTCTACTACTCCGGCGACACGGGCCTGTTCCCCGCGATGGAGGAGATTGGCGCGAAGCTGGGGCCGTTCGATTTGACGATGATCGAGACGGGGCAGTACGGCGCGGGCTGGCCGGACTGGCACCTGGGGCCGGAGCAGGCGGTGCTGGCCCACCGGCTGGTGCAGGGCCGGTTGATGCTGCCGGTGCACTGGGGGCTGGTGACGCTGGCGTACCACGGCTGGACGGAGCCGATTGAGCGCTCGCTGGCCGCCGCGAAGCGCGACGGCGTGGGCATCACCGCGCCCCGGCCCGGGCAGGACTTCCTCGCGCTGGCGCCGCCGCCCATGGAGCGCTGGTGGCCCGACCGTCCGTGGAAGACGGCGGAGGAGGCGCCCATCGTGGCCAGCCAGATTCCGCCCAAGCTGCGGGAAGGGCACCCGGCGCTGCCGTTGCTTCCGGTGCCCGCGGCCGCGAGCCCGCAGGCCGCGAAGCCGGCGACCCCGAAGCAACAAGCCGCGCCGAGCGCGAATCCTCCCGCGATGAACGCACCGCCCGCGGCTCCGCAGGGTGCGGGTCCGACCGCCGCGACTCCGCCAGTCGCTCCGGCGAACACGACGCCTCCGTCGCCGGCTCCGCAAGGCGCGGGGACGACGCCCGCTGTCCCCGCGGCCGTGGCCACTCCCATCCCCAATCCACCGGGAGCGGGAGCCGCGGTCGCGACGCCGCATGAGTGACACGCGGCGCGTACCCGGCTCGCAGTCACATGAGTGACGCACGGCGGGCCGCGCTGCACGGGGCCTTCAAGGCCACGGGCTATGTCGTGCGCCCGCATCCACTCGTCGGCGACCGCAAGCACGTGCTGCGCGTGGAGGCCTTGCATCCAGGGCTCGACGCCGCGCTCGCTGCTCACGGCTTCACCACCTGGGCCTTCCTCACCGCGTGGAACCCGCGCGCGCACGCGCGCCCGCTCCGCACCAACGCGCGCCTCCAGCAACGACTGCTCACGCTGCTTGAAGCACAAGGCCACCCGAGCGTGTCCGCAGTGGGCGTGGCGGAGGACCGTCGCTGGTCCGAGGAGAGCCTCTTCGTCCCCGGCTTGTCCCGCGACGAAGCCCTGCGCATGGGCCGCCTGTTCGACCAGGAGGCCGTGCTCTGGGGTGCCGTGGGCGGCGCCGCGGAGCTGGTGATGTGCCGGGAGCCCGCGCGCGCCTGAGCCCGGTATCGGCCACGTCACATCCGACGGGACGACACGGATTCGGAACCCGGCCCTCACCTCGCCGCGAAGAGCTCGGAGGCCGCGCCGCTCCAGGCCCCCGCGCTCGACCGCATCACGCGGCTGCCGTAGCCCTTACTGGGGGCCCGAGCCGCCCGTCGCGGGGCTCGATTCGCTGGGCAGGGAGGTCCTGGGGATGGGCAGCAAGGAGGGGTTGATGTCGATGACCCGCTCCCTCGTCACGCGCTGGGCCAGCTCGTCGAAGTCCAGCTCCAGGAACTTCCCGGAGCCCTCCTCCGGGAGCGCGAAGCGGACCCGCCAGTAGTTGGGGCGGATCCGCACCGCCTGGCCCGCTTCCGCCAGCACCATGCCGTTCTGCCGGGCGTATTCCGCGCCCGCGTCGACGACGTTGCGCTCCCCCAACTCCTCCTGGACCGGCTGGGAGCTGGGGGGCACGGGCAGGCGTCCCGTGGGGCCAGTGGCACAACCCACACCCGCCAGGAAGGCAGGCAACAGAGCGGCGGCGAGGAGGCGGGGCAGCATGTCCAGACGTTGGACACGCTCCCGTCAACCTGCACCGTGGGGCGGCTTGCGAAACCACCACCCGTCGGATGCTCGCCCGGAGCAGCGGCACGGGGCCTGCTCCTCCGGTCCCTGCTGGAATGAAAGCTACTTGGGCGCCGGCACGCCCGAGGCGCGCTCCACGACCTCGTCGATGAGGCCGTACTGCCGGGCCTCCTCGGCGCTCATGAAGTAGTCGCGCTCGGTGTCCTTCTCGATGCGCTCGATGGTGTGGCCCGTGTGCTTCACGAACAGGCCATTGAGGTACGTGCGCAGGCGGAGGATCTCCTTCGCCTGGATGTCGATGTCCGTCGCCTGGCCCTGCGCGCCACCCAGCGGCTGGTGGATCATGATGCGGCTGTTGGGCAGGGCGTAGCGCTTGCCCTTGGAGCCCGCCAAGAGCAGCAGCGCGCCCGCGGAGGCCGCCTGGCCCACGCAGATGGTGGACACGGGGCACTTGACGTACTGCATCGTGTCATACATCGCGAGCGCCGCCGTGACGGAGCCACCGGGCGAGTTGATGTAGAGGTTGATGCCCTTGTCCGGGTCCTCGGACTCCAGGAACAGCAGCTGGGCGACGATGAGGTTGGCCACATCGTCGTTGATGGGCGTGCCCAGGAGGATGATGCGGTCCTTGAGCAGACGGCTGTAGAGGTCGTACGCCCGCTCGCCGCGGTGCGTGGTCTCAATGACGAAGGGGACGTTCATGGCCCCCGTACCCTAATCGTCCCCCTTCCCGCGCGCTCCCCCCTTCTTGCAGGAGCGTGCGCTGTCCCACGCTTGGGCGGGTCGGAGGCGGGCCTACAGGTTGCCAGTCATCTTCTCCGGGCGCACCCACTGGTCGAACTGCTCGGCGGTGACGAGCCCCAGCTCCACCGCCACCTCCTTCAGCGTCTTGCCCTGCTTGTGGGCCGTCTTGGCGATCTTCGCCGCGTTGTCGTAGCCGATGTGCGGGTTGAGCGCGGTGACGAGCATCAGGCTGCGCTGGAGGTTCTCCTGGAGGCGCGGGAGGTTGGGCTCGATGCCCACCGCGCAGTTCAGGCGGAAGCTGCGCATGCCGTCCGCGAGCAGGCGACAGCTCTGCAGGAAGTTCTGGATGATGAGCGGCTTGAAGACGTTGAGCTCGAAGTTGCCGGACGCGCCGCCCAGGGAGATGGCCACGTCGTTGCCCATCACCTGGGCGGACAGCATGGTGAGCGCCTCGCTCTGCGTGGGGTTCACCTTGCCCGGCATGATGGAGCTGCCCGGCTCGTTCTCCGGGATGTTGATTTCCCCAATGCCCGAGCGCGGCCCGGACGACAGCCAGCGGATGTCATTGGCCACCTTGAACAGCACCGCCGCCAGGCCCTTGAGCGCGCCGTGCCCCTGCACCAGCGCGTCGTTGGCGGCCAGCGCCTCGAACTTGTTGGGCGCGGTGACGAAGGCGTGGCCGGTGAGCCTGGCGATTTCGGCCGCCACGCGCTCGGAGTAACCCGGAGGCGCGTTGAGGCCGGTGCCCACGGCGGTGCCGCCCAGCGCCAGCTCCAGCATGTGCGGCAGGGCCGCCTCGATGTGGCCCTTCGCGCGGTCCAGCTGCGCCACGTAGCCGCTGAACTCCTGGCCCAGGGTGAGCGGGGTCGCGTCCTGTAGGTGCGTGCGGCCAATCTTCACGATGGACTGGAAGGCCTGGGACTTCTGGGCGAGCACGTCGCGCAGGGCGACCAGCTCCGGCAGCACGTGCTTCACCACGGCCTCCACGGCGGCCACGTTCATCGCGGTGGGGAACACGTCGTTGGAGCTCTGGCCCTTGTTGACGTCGTCGTTGGCGTGGACCTTCCGGCCTTCGCCGCGCTCGCCACCCAGCAGCTCGGAAGCGCGGTTGGCCAGCACCTCATTGCAGTTCATGTTCGTCTGCGTGCCGCTGCCCGTCTGCCACACCAGCAGGGGGAACTCCTCGTCGTGCTGGCCGGCGAGCACTTCATCCGCGGCCTTCACGATGGCCTGGGCCTTCTCCTTGGAGAGGGAGCCGTTCTCCTGGTTCACGAGCGCGGCGGCCTTCTTCACCAGCACCAGCGCGTGCACGAGCGCCGTCGGCATGCGCTCGGAAGAGATGGCGAAGTTCTGGCGGCTGCGCTGGGTCTGCGCGCCCCAGAGCCGGTCGGCGGGGACTTCGATGGGACCAAAGGTGTCCTTCTCGATGCGAACATTCTTCGTGCTCACGGTGCTGCCTCCGCGGAAAGGAACGATGTCCCGCGCGATTAACACCGCCGGGCCGCCACGGCAGGCCCGAGTGAAGGGCCGCCCCCTCACCGAAGGGGCCCGCCGGCGTTAGTGTCACGTCGTGAGCACCGCAGGCACCATCCGAGCCCTCTTCCTGGCCCAGGAGCGAGGCACCCCCATGCGCCGCGTCCCGGAGGCCCGGGCCGTGGAGCAGCACGGCTTCGAGGGCGACCGTCACCAGCGCAGGGCGGTGGGCCACAAGCGCCAGCTCCTGCTGCTGGACGAAGCGCAGCGCGCGGCGCTGGACGTGCCTGAAGGCGTGCTCAAGGAGAACGTGCTGGTGGAGGGCCTGCCCCTGGACGCGCTGCCACCGGGACAGCGTCTGGCGCTGGGAGGCGAGGTGGTGGTGGAGCTGACCGAACCGTGCGTGCCCTGCTGGAAGCTGGACGCCCTGCGCCCCGGGCTCTTGAAGGACAGCTGGGGCCGCAGGGGTCAGCTCGCGCGAGTGCTGGAGGCAGGCACCGTGCATGAAGGAGACACCGTGCGCCTGCTGGACGTGAACCCGGACGCACCGCGCATCATCCGTCCCAAGCTGCCCTGAATCGTCACCGGCTCCAGAGCCTGCCCAGGTTCAAGGGCACCGCATCGAAGGGAGCGGCGTTCACGGATTCACTTCCCAGGTGTACCTCGTGCAAACGCCACTGGCCGTCCTGGAGGCGGTGGATCTCCAACCCCTCCGCCAGCGGGTCGAT
The DNA here is from genome assembly GCF_003611605.1 of Corallococcus sp. AB011P. NCBI lineage: Bacteria > Pseudomonadati > Myxococcota > Myxococcia > Myxococcales > Myxococcaceae > Corallococcus > Corallococcus sp. AB011P. The sequence continues at coordinate 720,339 of NZ_RAVX01000001.1, read as the reverse complement.
GAACCACAGCCACTCCACGCCCGCGCGCGCATAGACGCGCATCTTCGGGCCTCGGTCCCACCGGTAGGTGGACGGCGACAACACCTCGCAAATCCAATCCGGCGCCAGGGAGAAGACAGGCGTGTTTGGCATGCGCGGCATCCGCTCGCGACGCCATCCCGCGAGGTCCGGCACCAGCGCATCCCCCGTCCCCGCGAAGCGCAGCTCCGGCTCATACAGGATGAACCACCCACCGGGCCCATTGCTGCCCTCGTCGAACGGCCCATCCAGCCATCCAGCGAGCTTTGTCGCCGCCCGCGCGTGGGGAGACGCCGGCCTGGGACTGACGACCAGCTCCCCTTCGATGATCTCCCCCACCTTCGTCGGCGGCACGTCCTCCAGGACGGCATACGACACCGACTTCCCCTTCCCACTCCCGTTACCATCGCCCATGCGCGCAAGGATGCCTCCTACCCCTGACATCCTCAAGCCAAGGGCCGACCGGTGCCGGTGTACGGAGGCAGGAAGACAGGCCCGTGCAGTGCTGTCTGCCCTGAACCCGATGAAAACAAGCTTAGCTTGAATTATTCAAATCACGCCTGCCTGGGTGACGCCGCCAGCAGGTCCGTGACACACTTTTCTCAATCGTTCTCACGGCTCCTGGGGGCGCCTGGATGTCCATGCAATGGCTGGGTTTGGCGCTGGCGGCCTGGGGGCAGCTGCCGCCGGACGGCGTCGCGCAGCTCCAGAAGGTGGACAGCGTGATGCCCCACCTGCGGCGCCTGGCCGAGGACCCCGAAGTGGTGCGCGCCCTGCGTGCCCAGAACGCGCGCCGCACGCCGCTCGCCACCATCCAGGGGCTGGACGCGGAATGGGTGGCGACCCCGTCGCTCACGCCCCACAAGCAGCGCGTGCTGGACGGCCCCTGCACGGGCGCGCTCCGCCGCTTGAGGAAGCACCTGGGCCCGGCGATGGCGGAGGCCTTCGCCATGGATGATCAAGGCGCGCTCGTCTGCGCCAGCCGGCGCACGTCCGACTACTGGCAGGGCGACGAGGACAAGTGGCGCCTCACCTACGCCCAGGGCCGCGGCGGCCCCGCGCTGAAGGAGGCCCCCTTCTTCGACGAGTCCTCCCAGGCCTACGTCATCCAGGTGTCCCTCCCCGTCCGCGACGGCGCCCGGGTCATCGGCGCGCTCACCGTGGGCCTGTCCCTGCTCGACCTGTGACACCGACCGTTCCCGTTCCCCACCGGGGTCCTCACGCATGCGACTGCTGTCCGGATTGAAGTTGCGGGGCCGCCTCACGCTGTGGATCTGCCTGCTGCTCGTCGCCGCCCTCGTCCCCGCCGTCGGGGCCGGGGTCCACACCATCCGGCGCAACCTGGAGCAGCAGGTGCACGGCGTCCTCCAGGTGGAGGCGGACGGCCTGCAGGACCTCATCGAAGCCTCGCTGCACGAGCGCGAAGCGAACGCCCGCGCGTGGACCGAGGACGCCATCGTGCGCGGCGCGCTCCTCTTCGACACCTACGCCAAGAGCGACGCGGTGCTCGCCTCGCTCAACGGCCGGCACACCAGCTTCGCCGGACTGGTGCTGTTCACCCCCGACGGGCGCGCCGTCTCCGCGAGCCGGCCAGAGCTGCGCCAGGCCTTCGCCGGCCGCGAACAGGAGGTGCGCGCCTCGCCCTGGTTCCAGACCGCGCTGGAGGACCGGCTGGACCCCGCCACCCTCACGGACACCCTCACGAAGGAGGACCCCTTCCTCGCCCGCCCCGTGATGCCCCTGGCCCTGCCCGTGCTCAGCCCCATCTCCGGCGCACGGGTGGGCGTGCTGCTGGCCGCGTATGACTGGGGCCAGTTGGAGAAGGTGGTCGAGGGCGCGCTCCAGCGGGCCCAGGACCGGGGCCAGAAGAGCTTCACCCTGGCCATCCTCGCTCCGGACGGCGCCAGCCTCTTCAGCGCCCGCGCCGAGGGCACGCCGGTCCTCACGAACCCCGTGCGGGCCGAGGCCCACAACGACGTCACCCATCGCTTCGCCGCGGGCGAGGGCTGGCGCTTCGTGGCGGCGATGGAGGCGGACGAGGCCTTCCTGCCCCTGCGGCGCTTCCTGCAACTCAGCCTGCTCTCGGGGGCCGCGCTCCTGGGGCTGGCCGTCCTGGCCGCCTGGGCCCTGGCGCGCGGGGTGACGCGGCCCATCGCCACGCTGAGCCAGCTGGTGTCCCGCGTGGTGCGCGAGGGCGACCTCACCCAGAAGGTGGAAGCCCACGACCACCAGGACGAAGTGGGCGAGCTGGCCTCCGCTTTCTCCCGGATGATGGACCACCTGCGCGAGTCCACCACCAGCCTCCAGCAGGCCACCCGCGTCCTCGGGCAGACGGTGGGCGAGCTCACCGAGGCCACCGAGCAGCAGGAGCGAAACCTCATCCGGCAGGGCACCGCCATCCAGGAGACGCAGGTCACCGCGAAGGAGATCCAACAGACCTCGCAGCTGGCCGCGGAGCGCTCGCAGGCGGTGCTCGCGCTGGTGGCGCGGGCGCGTGAAGCGGGCGGCTCCGGACAGACGGCGCTCGGCGCCAGCCTGGACGGCTTCGAACAGCTGCGCGACCACGGCGCGCGCCTGGCCGAGGGCATCTCCTCCCTCAACGAGCGCACGCAGCAGATTGGCGGCATCACCCAGACGGTGAAGGACCTGGCGGACCAGTCCAACATGCTCGCGCTCAACGCGGCCATCGAAGCGGCGCGCTCCGGCGAGCACGGCAAGGGCTTTGGCGTGGTGGCGCGCGAAATCCGCAGCCTCGCGGACCAGTCCATCCAGGCCACCGGCCGGGTGCGCGACATCCTGGACGCCATCCGCGGCGGCATCCACGACACCGTGGCGCTGTCAGAAGAGGGCCAGCGCCGCTCCGAGGCGGGCCTGGCCCAGGTGCGCGAGAGCGGTCAGAGCCTGCGCGCGCTGACGGACATCATCCAGGACAACGCGTCCGCGGCCCAGCAGATCGCCGCCGCCGTCATCCAGCAGAACGCCGGCATCGCCCAGATCTTCGCCGCCGTCACGGACCTGTCCCGGATGATGGACGACACCCTCCAGGCCATGCACGGCACCCAACGCATGACACAAGCCCTGCGCGGCGTGGCCGAGCGCATGGAGTCCGTGGCCGGCGTCTGGCGCGTCTAGCAGCGGACGCGCCAGAGGGACGGCAGCAGCTACGTCAGACGCGCTTCTCCCAGCGGGGCGTGTCGTCGTCCACCGGCGTGTTCGCGACCTTGGACACCCAGTCCAGCGTCCCCTGCAACGGCGCCCGGCCGTAGGCCTTCGCCGGGATGAACGCCCAGAGCAGCAGGTAGAGCGCCGCGCTCATCCCCGCGGACGCGAACAGCATCAGCACGAACGCCACCCGCACCAGCGAAACATCCACGCCCAGCTCGCGCGCCAGCGCCGAGCAGACGCCCAGGAGCGCCCGCCCCTCGCCCCGGTGCATCGGCACCGTCCGCGCACGGCAGTGCGGGCAGCGCTGCGCCTCGCCGGACAGCTCCTTCGAACAGGCCCTGCAGCGTGTCGTGACGTCCATGAGGTGACCTCCCAGTCAGGCCCCCGCTTGGCACGATGGGGGTCCCATACCTACCTACGGACCCCACCGCCCGCGATTGCGTCCGCCCCCCAATGTCGTGATTCCGGGGGTTTCTGTCCGGCTGCGTCAGTGGATTTACAGATTTAATCCAGGCGATGTTGACAGCCTTACAGGCAAGCAGCTTCTAATTCACCAAGACTTCCCTTCCCTAGACGGCAGGGACATCTTTCAGCCCGTTGGACCGCTTTTACAACGCATCTCGTCAGGAGCCGACATGGACGCGCGCACCTCCCAGAACCCCCCGGCTTTCGGCCCCGGCGTGACCGTGGAGGGCGACTGGCACCCGGATTACGCGGAGGTGCTGACGCAGGAGGCCATGGCCTTCGTGGCGAAGCTGGTCCGCACCTTCGGTGAACGGCGGGAAGCACTGCTGGAGCGTCGCAAGAAGGTGGCGCAGGGCTGGCGCAAGGGTGAGCGCCCCCACTTCCTCCCGGAGACGGCGGACATCCGGAAGGGTGACTGGACCGTGTCTCCGGTGCCCGCGGACCTGCAGGACCGGCGCGTGGAGATCACCGGTCCGGTGGACCGCAAGATGATCATCAACGCGCTCAACTCCGGCGCCAGCGTCTTCATGGCGGACTTCGAGGACGCCAACAGCCCCACCTGGGACAACGTGGTGCGCGGCCAGCTGAACCTGCGCGACGCCGTGCGGAAGACCATCTCCTTCACGGCGGAGAACGGGAAGCACTACGCGCTGAATGAGAAGCACGCCGTGCTCTTCGTGCGCCCGCGCGGCTGGCACCTGCCGGAGCGCCACGTGCGCATCGACGGCAAGCCCATCTCCGGCTCGCTCTTCGACTTCGGCCTGTTCTTCTTCCACAACGCGCGCGAACAGCTGAAGCGCGGCACGGGCCCCTACTTCTACCTGCCCAAGATGCAGAGCCACCTGGAGGCCCGGCTGTGGAACGACGTGTTCCACCTGGCCCAGAGCGAGCTGGGCATCCCGGGCGGCACCATCAAGGCCACGGTCCTCATCGAGACGCTGCCCGCCGCGTTCGAGATGGACGAAATCCTCTACGAGCTGCGCGAGCACTCGGCCGGCCTCAACTGCGGCCGCTGGGACTACATCTTCAGCTTCATCAAGACGCTCCAGTCGGACGCGTCCGTGGTGCTGCCCGACCGCGGGCAGGTGACCATGGACAAGGGCTTCCTCAACGCCTACTCGCAGCTGCTCATCCAGACCTGTCACCGCCGCGGCGCGCACGCCATGGGCGGCATGGCCGCCTTCATCCCCATCAAGGGGGACACGGCCGCCAACGACGCGGTGATGGCCAAGGTCCGCGCGGACAAGCAGCGGGAGGCGAAGAACGGCCACGACGGCACCTGGGTGGCGCACCCCGGCCTGGTCCCCCTGGCCAAGGAGATCTTCGACGCGCAGATGCAGGGCGCGAACCAGGTGGCCAACAAGCGAGAGGACGTGCGCATCACCGAAGCGGACCTGCTCAAGGTGCCCTCCGGCACACGCACGGAGGAGGGCCTGCGCCACAACATCCGCGTGGGCATCCAGTACACCGCCGCGTGGCTGGGCGGCCTGGGCTGCGTGCCGCTCTACAACCTGATGGAGGACGCGGCCACGGCCGAAATCTCCCGCGCCCAGGTGTGGCAGTGGATCAACCACGAGGCCACGCTGGAGGACGGCCGCAAGGTGACGCCGGAGCTGTTCCGCAAGCTGCTCGCGGAGGAGATGGCGCAAATGGGCCGCGAGGGCGCCGTCGAGCGCTACGGCCAGGCGCACATGGAGAAGTCCCGCGCCCTCTTCGAGCAGCTGTCCACCGCGCCCGCCTTCGAGGACTTCCTCACGCTGCCGGCCTACGAGGCCCTCGACGCGCGGTCCTGACGCTTTTCCAGACGCAGCACCGAAGTCTTTCAACCCTTCACCGCAGTCCGAGGAGTCCTGGCATGTACGACGCGACGCCGACCACTTCCGATGCCTCCCCTCACGCGAAGCTCCATGCGCAGCGCTTCGAGGGAATCAAGCGCAACTACTCCGACAAGGACGTGGAGAAGCTGCGCGGCTCCATCCGCGTGAGCTACACGCTGGCGGAGCTGGGCGCCCGCCGCCTCTGGGAGCTGCTCCACACGGACGAGTACATCAACGCGCTGGGCGCCCTCACCGGCAACCAGGCCGTGCAGATGGTGCGCGCGGGCCTCAAGGCCATCTACCTGTCCGGCTGGCAGGTCGCCGCGGACGCGAACAACGCCGGCCAGATGTACCCGGACCAGAGCCTCTACCCGGCGGACTCCGTCCCCTCCGTGGTGAAGAAGATCAACAACGCCCTGCGCCGCGCGGACCAGATCGACCACGCGGAAGGCCGCAAGGACCGCTACTGGTTCGCGCCCATCATCGCGGACGCGGAGGCCGGCTTCGGCGGTCCGCTCAACGCCTATGAGCTGATGAAGGGGATGATCGAAGCGGGCGCCGCGGGCGTGCACTTCGAGGACCAGCTGGCCAGCGAGAAGAAGTGCGGCCACATGGGCGGCAAGGTGCTGGTGCCCACCAGCCACTTCGTGCGCACGCTGACCGCGGCGCGTCTGGCGGCGGACGTGATGGGCGTGCCCACGCTGCTCGTCGCCCGCACGGACGCGGACAGCGCCAAGCTCCTGATGAGCGACGCGGACGAGTACGACCACGCCTTCATCGACAAGGCGGCGGGCCGCACGGGCGAGGGCTTCTACCGCATCAAGGGCGGCCTGGAGTGCGCCATCGCGCGCGGCCTGGCCTACGCGCCGTACGCGGACCTGGTGTGGTGCGAGACCAGCACCCCGGACCTGGCGCAGGCCAAGGCCTTCGCCGAGGGCATCCGCAAGCAGTTCCCCAACAAGATGCTCGCGTACAACTGCTCGCCGTCCTTCAACTGGAAGAAGAACCTGGACGACAGCACCATCGCGAAGTTCCAGCGTGAGCTGGGCGCCATGGGCTACAAGTTCCAGTTCGTCACCCTGGCGGGCTTCCACGCGCTGAACTTCTCCATGTACGAGCTGGCCCGTCAGTACAAGGACCGCGGCATGGCGGCCTACAGCGAGATGCAGCAGTCGGAGTTCGGCGCGGAGAAGCACGGCTACACCGCCACGCGCCACCAGCGCGAGGTGGGCACCGGCTACTTCGACCAGGTCGCCGAGGTCATCTCCGGCGGCAGCGCCAGCACCCTGGCCCTGCACGAGTCCACCGAGGCCCACCAGTTCTAGGCCCGGCGGATCATCCCGGGGCTCGGACGCCCTGAAAAGGCACGGAAGGCCGCGGCGTCCCAGGGGAAATTCCCTGGGATTTCGCGGCCTTCGCCGTTCGCGCGGCGAAAGAGGCAACTTACCCAGGGCTGGGGCGATAATGGAGAGAACGAACTTGAAGCCCCACAGGCACGCCTCCGCGTGTGCCGCGCAGACCGGGGCCTTTTGACGGGAGCCGCCATGAATCGCATCACGTCTCTCTCCGGTCCTCGGGTGCAGCCGGCCACGACGAACAACGCCTCCTCCGTGTCGGGCAGCCGCTTCGGCTCGCTGATGTCGGGCGCGGCCTCGCAGCCGAAGATGGGCGCGCAGGTGACGGGCGGGTCGGTGGTGGCGTCGGCGCTGGCGCAGATGGGGGCCACGCCGCACGGCGGGCTGGTGAACGCCTACACCGCGGGCGCCACCCCCATGCAGGCGAATCAGACCCAGCAGCAGGCCGCGGCCTCGCAGACGGGCGCGGAGCCCAAGAGCGAGGAGATGCAGGCCATCGAGGACCTGGCCACCATGTCCGCGGTGTCCATGTCCCAGTCCATCCTGCACATGGGCGGAATGAAGCTGACCCTGGACCGCGAGTAGTCCCCGCGCCCCAGGGCCGTCCTTCACAGCATCGGCTTCACGCGAGCCCTGGGGGAGACCTCAGGGCTTTTTCTTGTCGCTGTCGTCGCTGTACTGGTCGCGGATGCCGTCGTGCCGGTGCCGCGTGTCCTTCCAGGGCTTGTCCACGTCGGTGCGCTGTCCGCCGTTCTGCCCGGTGATGTCGTTGAGCTCCTCGGCGCGCCCTTCGGCGGGCACCCGGTCACCGTGCTCTTCCGGGTCCTTCTGCTTGCTGGGGTCCAGCGGGATGCCGGCGCTCTTCTTGAGGTATTCGTCCTTGGGGTCCATGCCGTCATTCCTCCCTTGAGCCCTCAAGGTGGTGACGGAGTGCCGTACCGGGAGCGGCCGGGCGGCCCGGGGGACGCTTCCTCAGTTGAGGTACTTCGGCCTCGCCGGAGCCGTGGGGGCCGCCGGTGCCTGGGCCTTCATCATCTCCAGGCCCTGGCGGGTGAGGACGAAGCGGACGACGCCGGAGCCGCGCTCGGTCTCGATTTCGGCCTCGAAGGCGGGCCCGGCGATGCCGCCCAGGGACACGTCCTTGCGCAGGTTGTTCACGCGGCCGGAGAGCAGATCGCCGGCCACCTCCCGCGAGCCCTCGCCGCGCGTGTACAGCTCGAAGGCGGCCTCGTGCAGCGTCATGGCCAGCGCCGGGGTGAGGGGCTGGGAGCTGAAGAGCACGGAGATGAGGAGCCAGTAGGGCGTCTGTTCAGCCATCGCGGAGCGCAGTGTAACGCCCGCGGCTAGCGGGCGCGCGGCTGTCTGCGAGCGGCGATGGCTTCCGCGAGCACACCCTGCGCCCTCCAGTGACCATACAGGCGGCCCTGGGACGCGAGGAAGTCCAGGCGCTGGCGGGTGCGTTCGTCCAGGCGGCCGGGGGCCGCGTCGCGGTAGGGCGTGCCGGGCAGCGGCATGAAGGTGTGGCCGTGCACGCGGGCGCCCAGGTCGGACAGCCGCTGCATGAGGTCCAGCGTGGCGTCCACGTCCGCGGGCTCCTCGCCGGGCAGGCCCAGGATGAAGTCCACGTTGGGCACGAAGCCGCCCTCCACCGCGAGCCGAGCGGCGCGCACCACGGTCTCCACGTCGTGGCCACGCCGGGTGGCCTGGAGGATGCGCTCGGAGCCGGACTGGCCGCCGATGATGAGGTTGTCGTTGGCCACATAGCGCTTGAGCAGGGCCAGGGACTCCGGCGTGACGTGCTCCGGGCGCACCTCCGAGGGGAAGGTGCCGTAGTAGATGCGCCCGTCCGGGGCCATGGCCTCCGTCACGGCGGCGAGCAGTTCCTCCACGGCGGCCAGGTTCACGGTCTCGTCGGGGGTGCCGTAGGACAGGGACGTGGGGGTGATGAAGCGCAGGTCGCGCCGTCCCGCGCGGCGCAGCTCGCGGGCCCAGTGGGCGATGTTGGCCACGGTGCGGTGCCGGAAGCGCGCCTTGGACATGAAGGGCGTCTGGCAGAAGCGGCAGGCGTAGATGCAGCCGCGGGTGATCTCGATGGCGCCGAACTTCACGTGCTTCGCGGCGAACGGGGGGAAGTCGTCCAGGCGCACGCCCTCGCCGTGGCCGTGCTGCACGAGCTTGCCGTCCTTCAGGTGCGCGGTGCCGTGCGTGGTGCGCGGGTCCTCGCCCTTGAGGACGCGGGCCAGCAGGGCGCGCAGGGTGTGTTCGCCCTCGCCCACGGCGACGAGGTCGAAGCCGGCCTGGAGCGTCTGGAGTGTTTCGGCGGTGGCGTGCACGCCGCCCGCGATGCAGAGGACGCCGCGGCCCTCCAGCCGTTCGCGCACCCAGGTCAGCTCCTCCACGGAGGGACCGAAGCTGGCGGAGTAGAAGGACCACGCGGCGACGACGGTGTCGCCCGCGTCCGAGCGTTCGCGCACGGTGGTCAGCAGGTCCTCGCGGTTGCGAGGGAAGTGCAGTGACACATCCGCGAGCGCGGGGTCCGCCTCCACGGCGCCGGCGAGCACGGTGAAGGCGTACTTGCCGGGGTACTGGTAGCTCAGGACGAGCGAGACCTTGCGAGGCGTCTGCGACATGACGACCGCGGATGATGCCACAGCGCGGTCAGAGGAAGCGGCGCTCCCACTGGCGGACCTCGGCTTCGGTGAAGAAGCCCCATTCTCCCCGGTGCGCGTAGAGCCACGGCTCCAACACGCGGGCCAGCTCGCGGTACGCGGGCAGCGTGTCACCGGCCTCCAGGTCCCCGGCTTCGGGAACCGGGCCCAGGGACACCACGGCGCGGTCCGGGGACAGGGATTCGACCTGGGTTGAAGGTGAGTGCAACCGGGAGCGAAGTGCTTCCGCGCCGCCCAGTTCGTTCAGGACCGGTGGTCCCAGGAAGTTGAGCCACGCGGGGGGACGGAGCTTCGTGCCCAGATACAGGGCAAGTCTGTTCAGCCGGTGCACCAGATCGAAGCCCGGGTGACGCCGGGTCACTTCATGGAGGCGCGGCGTGATCGCCTGGGTCCAGGCATGGGCTTCGAGCGACAGTCCCGCGTGCCCCGAGTTCCACGGCAGTTCGCTCCCCAGGTCGATGGCCAGTGCGCGGATCCACTCCGGCCCGCGTTCGTCCAAGAACTCGGTGGGCAGCCGGAACTCCAGGCAACAGGTGTTCTCAGGGTACGTGTCGTGGAAGTTGGGCGCCGTGGTGCCACGGCCTTCGTACTTGAAGCAGATGCCGGTCGCGGAGTGATACAGCTCGTGCACCTCGGCTGCGCCGAAAACAGACTCAACCATCCGGGACCGAAGAACCACTTCTCCCTTCGCATCAAGCCGTGGCCTATCCCCCGTGTAGATATCCAGGTACGCGTCGAACTGGCGTGGCTCGATGGCCTTTCGATAACGCTCGAAGGCACGCCAGACCGCCGAAGCGATCTCCTCGTGAGGAGCCCGCACGTAGTACGCAATGCTGAGACCCTCTCGAAGCAGGACCACGTTATTGCCCTCGATATCGAGGGTCTCACGGACTCTCGGGACTCGCGTGACCATCACCTGACTCCGTAGTTGGGAGACACTGTCTTCAGCATCAGGTCATTCCCCAGAAGATCCCTGTACACCTCATCCTGCCACCGACCCGCGTAAGGGCTTCCTGGCGGGTATGGAGACCAGGCGGCGGGGCTATCCACCGGGCACGGGAACTTGAAGTCATAGACCCGCTGAATTTGAAGCGGGTTCCCCAAGGCGTGCAGCACCACATCCGGCGCGATGGTCCCCGTCAGTAGGAAGAACTGTCCTGCGGCCAGCCAGCGCGCCACCTCCTCCGGATCCAACCAACGCGTCCGGCCCGTCTTCGCATCACGAAGGTAGCGCGGCTCCAGGCTGAACCGTCCCGCATCCGTGGCGCCCAGTGCCTCCTGCACGCACGCCAGTGCCGCCTCGTGCTTCGCGTTCCCCAACTGCACGGCCCGCGTCGTCTCTCGGCCGTTCGCGTCCACAACCCGCTCCTCGCAAATCTCTCGAGTCGCCCACCGCCCGGGCCCCAACATCCGTTCGTTCACGTCGAAGTTCGCCCGCTTCGCGCACTCCACCAGCACGTGCTCCACGCGGGCCACCTCCGCCGCTTCCCACAGGCGCATCACCGCCGCGGCCTGACCTGCCCGGGCCGCCGCGCGGGTCAGCCACGGCAGGATGGCGTCCTGCCCCACCTGCGACGCACACGCCGGATTGCGCAGGCACCCCGCCGTCGCGGAGTCCATCGTCAACTGGGAGTAGCTCCGGGGCCTGCGAACCTCCGGGCCCGCGCACGCGGTCCACAGAAGGAGGCAGCACAGCCACCACATCCATCGAGGAGGAGTCATTCCGCGCCTCCTCGCATGGAAGCGCGGACTCCTTCAACCCACCTCCCGCCCCGGACGCACCGGAGCGGGAGGGACCTTCATCGACCCGTGCTTCAGCTCCGGCGACGGCGCGCCCGCATCAGGCCCAGCAGGCCCAGCAGCGAGAACGCGGCCAGCGACCCACCGCTCGCGGAGCAGCCGCCCTGGAAGTTCGCGTCGCCTTCACCCTCATCCAGCGGAGCCGGCTTCACGCCCGTGTTCGTGCCCGCGTCCACGGTCGTGCCCGCGTCCACCACGGGAGCCGGATCCTGCGGCGAGCCTGCGTCCACCACGGGGTCCGGATCCACCGGACTGCCCGCGTCGAACACCGGGTCCGGGTCCTGCGGCGAGCCCGCGTCCACGGTCGTGCCCGCGTCCACCGGCGTGCCCGCGTCCACCACGGGGTCCGGGTCGGGCTGCACCACCGGGAACACGTCCTCGCGCTTCGTCGCCTGCATCATGCCGTCGTGGTAGACGACGCCCACCGGCTTGATGGTGTCCGCCCGGTACAGGCCCAGCTTCAGGTAGTTGTTCTGGCCAGAGAACATCGTCTTGGCATACGTCTTCTTCAGCACCTGGACGCCGTTGTGCCACAGCTCCACGTAGCCCACGGACGCGTCCGGGGACCACTTCACGTGGAAGATGAACTCCTGCCACGCGCCACGCTTGAGCGCCGTGCTCCACACCGTGCCGCTGTCGTTCAGCGTCAGGCGGATGAGCTCGCCCTTCACGAAGAACTCAATCGGCGGCGACCCGCAGCACCCGTCGTGGTGCCACTGCGTGAAGAGCTGCCACGCATCCACGCTGGGGAAGTCGTTCGCGAACATCACCTTCCAGCGGTACCAGTACTCCGAACCCACCTTCTCGTTGCTCAGATAGACGAGCTCGTTGCGGTTGCCGCTGGAGTTGATGGGATCATCGCCCTGCTTCACCGTGGCCTTGAGGGCGTACTTTCCTTCCGACACCGGACTCGTCACCACCTGGAGCCGGTCCGAGCTCACCATCTGTTCCTTGCTGTATTGGGAACGGTTTCCCGTCTCGAAATCGCCCCGCCAGACGATTTCCGCCGCAGCGAGGCTCGGGAGCAGACACGCCACGAGCCAGAGGTGCAGTGCTTTCAATGCTGAATCCTTGGGGAGGGGGAAGTGCCGATGCTTTGACGGCAAAGCTTTGACAGACACTACCCCAAACCATTCCCTCACTTCATTCCCCCGCCAAACCATTCCAAGACGCCTGACAACACAGCATGCAACCAGGCAGGCCCCCACCTGGATTGAGACATGTTTCACGTCGGGGCCGGGCCGCCCGCACCCACCGAGCGGACGGCGGAGCGATGTCCTGAACGCAACGCGTCATTGACAGGGGAGCATCCAGGGGGCTGACGGGACGGGGGCGTGGTGTAAGGTCACGGGCCCTTCCGGCGCTCCCTTCCCGGGGCGCTCATGCGTGTGCCCCATGCTCGTACTGCGAGACGTCCAGAAAACCGATTTGCCCGGCCTGAAGCGTCTTGCCGCGGTGCTGAACACGGTCAACCTGCCGAACAACGAAGAGACGCTCGAGGCCATCATCGACAAGTCGGTGAAGAGCTTCGCCGGCAAGGTGAAGGACCCGTTCGAGCGCGAGTACCTCTTCGTACTGGAGGACGTGCGCAACAACCTCATCATCGGCACGTCGATGATCATCGCCCAGCACGGCACGTACGACGCGCCGCACATCTACTATGAGGTGAGCGAGCGCGAGCACTACTCCGCCTCGCTGGAGCGGCACCTGCGGCACAAGGTGCTGTCCATCGCGTACAACTACGAGGGCCCCACGGAGATTGGCGGCCTGGTGGTGGACCCGCCCTACCGCGCGACGCCGGACAAGCCCGGCAAGCAGCTGTCCTTCGTGCGCTTCCTCTTCATCTCCATGCACCGGCGGCTGTTCCGGCCGCGCGTGCTGGCGGAGCTCCTGCCGCCGCTGCTCCCCGACGGGCGCAGCCTCCTGTGGGAAGCCTGCGGCAAGAAGTTCACCGGGCTCACCTACCTGGAGGCCGACCGGCTGAGCCGCCAGAACAAGGAGTTCATCAAGGAGCTGTTCCCCGCGTCGGACATCTACGCGTCGCTGTTCCCGGACCGCGTGCAGAAGGTGCTGGGCGAAGTGGGCCCGGCCACGCGCGGCGTGCAGCGGATGCTGGAGCGGGTGGGCTTCCGGTACGTGGAGCGCATCGACCCGTTCGACGGCGGACCGCACTTCGAAGCGAATACGGAGGACATCTCCCTGGTGCGCCGCTACCGCACGATGAAGCTGGCGGAAGAGGACTTCGAGCTGGTGGGAGACGACGTGCTGGTCGCCGCCGAGCGCGAATCCGGCCGCAACCGCTTCCGCTCCGTGCGCTGCCAGGCCCGGCTGGACAACACCGTCATCCACCTGCCCGCTCGCGCCAAGGAGATTCTGGAAGTGAAGCCCGGCGCGAAGCTGTCTGTCATTCCGTTCGAGTAGCGCGCACCACGCGGAAGTCTCCGCGCAGGAGCGACAGCCAGCGCGCCCCGGCCTCCAGCGCGGGGCCTTCCGGCGGCACCAACGCCAGCGCCAGGTGCGTGTCCGGGCGCACGGGGTCCAGGGACGTGGGATCCAAATCCAACGTCCCGCCACCCCGCAGCGCCACCCGCACCCAGGCGTGCGGCCGGGCGGGGCCGCCATCCACCACCAACAGCCCGTGCACCAACCCCACCCGCTGGCCGCGCGCGCGAGCCAGGGACGCGTAGCGCAGGGCGTGCGCCAGGCAGCCTCCGGCTTCACCCTCCCCTCCCGCGCGCCAGTCCGCCGCGGAGGGCCCCTTGTCCGGGAAGGCCGCGTGCACCTTCGCGGACAGGGCCCGCGCCTCCGCGGGCGTCCACTCCGTCATCTCCGGCAGACGGGTGGGGACCGTGGCCGAGGCAGCCCGTGACGGCCCTCCGGGAACGAGCCTCAGCGCGCCCTCCGTGCCGCCCTCCACGGGCACCCCTTCCGCGAAGAGCTCCGGCGGTGCACGCAGCCGCTCTCCGGGAGCCGCCAGGGTGAAGCGAGAGTCGCCCACCTCCAGCGCCTGGAGCTGTCCCTTTTCGTCGTAGCGGGCGCGGAAGCGTGCGCCCAGCATCGTGCCCTCGGCGCTCGTGGGGCCTCTCGCCGTGACGCAGTGGGGGCCCTCCTGGCCGGACAGCTCCTCGCGGCCCTTCACGCAGCCTTCAGGGGGTGGGCCCCGCCACAACCACAGCGCCTGGGGCACCGCGTCCGCGCCCGTCACGCGCCCTGCCGCGTCCACCCGCAGGGTCACCTCCCGCACACGCTCGCCCGCGTGGCCGTCGCGCACGTGCAGGTGCCGGCTGGTGTACGTGAACCGCCCCGCGTCCAGGGACAGCCCCACCGTGCCCACCGGCACGCCCCGCCACGCGAACACGAACCGGGCCGAACTTCCGGCCCTGGCGGCCTCAGCGCCCGTGCTGGCGGGGTTTACGGGGAGCGCCAGCATGGCGATGGCGAGCAGGGCCTTCATGTCCCATGAAGCATGCGTCGAAATCAGGACCGGCGCGAGAAGGCGGGTTAGCGTCCACCCCGTCCATGGGCGCCAAACGATACCTCTTCTCGTTCGGGCTGGTGGCAGCCCTGGTCTCCGCACTCATCCTGGGCTTCGTGCTGTATTGGGTGACGGGCAAGCCGGATGACACGGCGGGCTGGGCGGTGCTGCTGCTCGGCGTGCCGTTCCTCTGGCTCATCGGCAGCTACCTGTCGTGGTTCCGCTTCGCGGCCATGCGGCGGCGCGAGCGGCGCGACCTGATGTCCCGGCTGGCCGAAGGCGACCTCACCACGCCCATCCACACCGGCTTCGAGGGACAGGAGGACCTGCGCCGCCTCATCCTGTCCCTGCGCCGGGCCATGTCCCAGGTGCAGCGCGTGACGAGCAACCTGCACCGCACCGGCAACGGCGTGAGCGAGCAGGCCCGCATGCTGCTGGAGGCCGCGCGCCGTCAGGGCGGCGCCGTGGAGCGCACGCTCACCGCCGTGGGCGGCAACGGCACCAGCCTCCAGGTGGCCATCAAGCGCGTGCAGCACATTGAAACCTTCGCGCACGAGACGACGGGCGCCCTGCTGGAGATGACCGAGCGGCTGCACCAGGTGGTGGACGGCCTGGAGACCGTCAACGACTTCAGCCAGCGCACCAGCGGCCTCACCCAGGCGATGACGGAGCGGCTGACCCACATCGCCGCGTCCGGCGACGAACTGGGCCGCTTCGCTTCGGAGGCAGAGGACTTCGTCGCGTTGGTGGAGGGCGGCATCGACGCCGTGCGCCGCCGCGCCACGGAGACCAACAGCATGGCCATCGCCGTCACCGCCACCGCCCAGCGCGGCGAGGCGCTGGTGGGCGACAGCGTGCAGGGCATGTACCGGGTGGAGGAGACGGTGCGCAAGGCGGCCGAGCTGATGGAGATGCTCGGCACGCGGTCGCTGGAGATTGGCCGCATCGTGGACGTCATCCAGGAGATCGCCGACCAGACGAACCTCCTGGCCCTCAACGCCGCCATCATCGCCGCGCAGGCGGGCGAGCACGGCCGCCCCTTCGGCGTGGTGGCCAATGAAATCCGCAGCCTCGCCGAGCGCACCACGCGCTCCACGCGCGAGATTGGCACCATGGTCACCGGCATCCGCGACGCGGTGGAGACCGCGGTGGCGCTGGTGCAGGAGGGCCGCGAGCAGGCCACCGCGGGCGTGGCCCTGGGCGACCGCGCCTCCGAGGCCCTGAGCGAAATCCGCTCCATCACCCAGCGCACCTTCGCCGCGGTGGAGGCCACGGTGATGGAGACGCAGCGGCTGGAGGCGCAGGGCGCCACCGTCGTGGAGGCCAGCAAGCGCGTGGCCCGGCGCGTGGAGGACATCACGCGCATGGCCATCGAGCAGTCCGGCAACGCGCGGGACCTGGTGCGCCAGATTCAGGAGATGTCGCGCGTGGGCCAGAGCGCGGGCCAGAAGGCCGAGGCCCAGGCGCGCACCGGCCGCGACCTGTCCGAAGCGGTGATGCGCCTGAGCGCGGCCATCGAGGAGCTGAGGGCCGCGCACCAGGTGCTCACCCGGGGCGACGCGTCCATTCGGGAAGAGGTCGCGCAGGTGCGCGAGGACGCGCGCCGGGTCATCCGCATTGGCGACGGGTTGGACCGCACGGTGGACCAACTGGGCCACGAGACGGCGAGCCTGGAGGCGGAGGTGTTCCGCTTCCAGCTGCCGCGGGCCCGCGTGGGCGGCACGCTGAGGGTGGGCCTGCATCAGTCGGGTTCGCTGCGCGCGCGGCAGACGGTGGATCCGCTGTTCGCCGTGGAGAACCAGATGACGGAGCTGACGGCGTGCCTCTTCTCCTGCCTCGTACGGCTGGAGGACGGCATGCTGGTGCCCGACCTGGCCGAGCGATGGGACGCGGATCCGTCCGCTCGCCGCTACCGCTTCTACCTGCGCCGGGGCGTCACCTTCCACGACGGCGCCCTGCTCACCGCGCAGGACGTGAAGCGCCACCTGGAGCGGCTGATGGACCCGGCGCTGCGCTCGCCGGACCGCAGCCTGCTGGAGGACGTGGAGGGCGCGCGCGAGTACGCCAGCGGGCTGGCTCGCGAGGTGACGGGCATCGAGGTCCTGGACGAGGGCACGCTGGAGATCCGCCTGCGCGAGCCCAAGGCGTTCTTCCTCCAGCTCATGGCGCTGACCGCCACGGCGGTGGCGAAGATGGACCCGGCGGGGAAGCTGGTGGGCACGGGGCCGTTCCGCGTCGTGGGCATGCAGGCGGACCGGATGGTGCTGGAGCGCAACGCCACCTACTGGCGCGGCGGGCTTCCGCTGCTGGACCGGTTGGAGTTCGTCCTCGCGGAGACGCGCCCGCAGGCGGTGCGGCAGTTGTTGGATGGGCAGGTGGACCTCGTGTCGTTCCTGCACGTGGAGCACACGCAGGCGCATGGGCTGGACGCGCATCAGGTGGTGACCAGCACCACGCCCTCCACTGCGTTCCTGGGCCTCAACCTGAACGAGGCGCCGTACAACGACGTGCGCGTGCGGCGGGCGCTGCGCGCGGGCATGGACATCCCGGGCGTGGTGGAGCAGTTCCATCCGGGCGCACGCGTGGCCCGCACCTTCACGCCGCCGGAGCTGCTGGATGGGGCCCAGGAGCTGGGGCCCACGCCGGTGCCGGACCTGACGTTGGCGGAGCGGCTCCTGCGCGAAGCGGGCGTGCGGCGGTTGCAGCTCACCCTGCACCACGCGGTGGGCCGCGACACGTCCGCCGAGGACGCGGTGCTCTTCCGGCCGCTGATCCAGGCGGGGCTCGTGGAGCTGCGGCATGAGCAGATGCCCCCGGAGGAGTACCTGGCGCGCCTGCGCGAGGGGAAGGTCCCGGCGTTCCGCACGCTGTGGCTGGCGGACTTCCCGGACCCCGACGCGTTCCTGCACTTCCTGCTCAACTCCAGCGCGCAGACGGTGTACCCGATGGGCTACCGCAACCCGGAGCTGGACCGGATCACGGCGGAGGCGCGCGTGTCCATCGACCCGGAGCTGCGCTCGCAGCTGTACCGGCGCGCGGAGCTGCTGGCGCGCGAGGACTGCCCGCTCATCCCGCTGTACCACGACCGCACGCACGCGGTGGCGGTGGCCTCCGTACAGAACCTGCGGCTGCACCAGACACCACCGCAGGTGCGCTTCGAGGACCTCTGGGTGGACCCGGCCGCGGGCGGCTAGGGCACGGTCCGGCGCGCTCCGGCGGGGCTGCCGTTGCGCTGGGGCCAGCCCCGGGCTTCGGTGCGCCCCCCGAGGGGGAAGGACTCCAGGAACCAGACCCCGTCGCGGCGCAGGGCCACGTGCAGCAGGTCGCCCGCGAACACCGCGCCCGCTACCTCCACGCGGCCCGGCAGGGAGCACTGGTTGAGCTTGTTGCCGAAGGCGATCCATTCGAGCCACGCCTGGCGCTGACCGTTCGGCAGCTCCGCGTCCGCGAGCACGCCCACGGTGTTCCGCTCCAGCAGCGCGGCTTCGTGGAAGGCACCGGGAAGCAACGGCGAGGGCAGCACGTCCACCTCCGAGAGGACATGGCCGTCGTCGGAGCTGAAGGAGCGCAGCACCGTGCGCAGCTCCGCGCCGGCGCAGGGAGTGCCGTCCGTGTGGTCGCACGCGAACGCGAACGCATGACCGGTCGTGCCTCCGGGAGACATGAGCACGGGTTCAGCCAGGGGCGACAGCGTGCGTGAGCCCGCGTCCCAATCCAGCGCGGTGAGGGTTCCCCCATCCGTGTCCACGAAGGCCTGCGTGCCCACGAGCAACCGTCCCGACGCGAGCGCCAGTGACGGCGCGCCGCCTGGGACACCCGCATCGAGCGGTTCGAGGCTCAGCGATGCGATGCCTCCGTCCGCGCTCGCATCACCGAACGCCATGAGTGTCCCGCCGTCCGTGCTCACTTCAGGCGGTGCCCAGGCCGTGAAGGCCAGCCGTCCATCCCATGGCGTGTAGAGGTACGCGCCGCGCGTGTCGTCCACGGCGAGCCTCGCCGCTCCGCCGCCGTCCTCCTCCGGTCCCATCGCCAGCGGCACGCCCGCGTCCGCGCTCAGCAACATCAGCCGGGAGCGCAGCGGCTCCGTGCCCGCGTCGTCCCTCCACGTGACGTACGTCAGCACGTCCCCTTCCTTCGTGAGCGCCACCCTGCCCGCTCCCGTTGTGCCGGGCACACCCTCCGGCGTCCCTCCATCCAGCGCCGCATCGGCGAACGCCAGTGACGTGCGCCAGCGCAGCTCGCCCACGCCTCGCGGCGCGTATGCCTCCAGCGCTTCCGGCGCGAGCACCACCACGCCCGCATCCGACGCCACGAGCAGTGTCCTCGCGCCTCCGTCGCCATAGGGCGACTCGTAGCGCAGCAGTCCGCTCTCCGTGTACGCGGCGAGCCAGCAGCCCGCGTCCTCACCACACACCGACACATAGACCGTCTCGTCGTCCACCAGCAGCACCGGCCCGCCGTGCTCCGCGACGGGCGCCCCGCCCAGCTCCGCGCTGAAGTCGGGTTCCAGGTCTCCCGCGTCCGGACGCACGCATTCGCCCGCGCTGCACGTGCCCTCGTCCTGGCAGGGCGTGGCTGGCGCGCAGACGAAGCCGTCCGGCGGCGTCACTGACTGGCACGTGCCGCTGAAGCAGACCTGCGCCGCCTTGCAGCTCACCGCGCCGCAGGGGCTGAAGTCCGCTACGTCCACCTCCTGGCAGCCCGAGTTGCGGTCGCACACGCCCACCTTGCAGGGGTTGCTCGGCACCGGGCACGCGACGTTCGCCGTCACGCAGCCCTGCGTCGGCGAACAGCTGTCCACCGTGCACGGGTTGTCGTCATTGCACGTGCGCGGCTGCCCCACGCAGACACCCGCCTGGCAGCGGCCGTTCTCCTGACAGCGGCTGCTGGGGATGCATGACGCTCCGTCCTCCTGCGGGGACTCGATGCACAGGCCGGACTCCAGGTCGAAGCGCGAGTCACGGCACTCGCCCTGCGGCACGCATGGCAGCGGGCGCACGCCCACGCCGGTCAGCTTCACCTTCGCCGTGGTGCGCCCCGCGGTGAGCACCAGCTCCCCCTCCACCGGCGTGCTGCCCGCGGAGAACAAGATGTCCACCGTGCCCGTGCCGCTGCCTCCCACGACAATCTGGGACACGACGACGAAGAAGGGCGCGTCCGTCACCGCGTCCACCGTGACGCCCGCGCGGCCCGTGGCCACCAGCGTCAGCGAACGGCGCACCTGCGTGCCCTCCAGCACCCGGCCGAAGTCCACCACCTCTTGCTGCGGCCGGAAGCTGGCGCTCGCACCGCCCACGTTGGGGTCGTCGCCACAGCGGCACCCTCCCACCAGGACGAGCAACAGGAGCAGCCACCAGCGAGCACGGGCGCGGAACATGCCCCGACTCAACCGCGCCACCCCGGGCCCGCGCAACGTGCGCCCACCCTGGCGGGTCGTCCCCGCACATTTTCCTGCCCGGCCGGGCCCGCTACGGTTCCACGGCCGACTCACGCCGCCGCGTCAGCGCCCGGACGCCGAAGCCCAGCGCCGCCACCACGAGCAGCCCGATGACCGCGTACTGGTAGCGCGACACCAGCACCGTCAGCCGCTCCAGGTTGCCGCCCACCGCCATGCCCAGCGCCAGGATGAGCCCGCTGTGCGCCAGCGCGGAGATGGCGCCCAGCACCAGCGCGTTGAAGCGCGGCATGCGCGCCGCTCCCGCCGCGATGAAGATGACGCCCCGGATGCCCGGCAGGAACCGGTTCACCAAGAGCAGCCACGGCCCCGCGTGCCGCATCCGCGACTGCACCTGCTCCAGCCGCGCGTGCGTGAGCCCGAAGAAGGAGCGCCCCGGCTGCGCCTCGAAGCGCTTCGCCAGCCACTTGCCCACCGAGTAATTGATGAACGCGCCCACCACGCTGCCCACCGTCACCACGGCGAGCACCAGCCACCAGGGCTTCTCCCCGCGCACGGCGTAGACGCCGCCCATGAGCACGATGGTGTCCCCGGGGAATGGCGGCACCACGTACTCCAGCATCGCCGCCACGCCGAGCACCAGGAACCCGAACGGCCCCAGCATCCCAATCAGCTTGTCGACATGCTCGATCCACATCCGCGCGGTGCCCTCCAGGCCCGGAAGCCCTCCGCACGAGACTTAAGTCGCATCCCCGCCCGGCGGAACCCATGTTCTCCACCAGCCGCGCGGCGGTGAACACGGGCGGGCCGGGACGCCCCGGACCCGCCCACCCCTGGCGTCAGCCGAGCGAGACCCCTCCATCGGCCGTGAGGACACTCCGCGCTCCGGTTCTTGCCGTCGAAATCACGAACCCCGCGCGAAGCCGCGAGTCCTCCCACCGCCGGGCACTCAAGCCCAGGCCGGCGGAAGCGGACGTCAGGCCTGCCGGGGCGAAGCAGCAGGCGTCGGCAGCACCGTGCCGCCGTACTGACTCGCCGCCAGCGTGCCGCACGCCGCGCCAATCTCCTTGCCGCCCGAATAGCGCCGCGCGATGGGCGCCTTCAGAATCTGCAGGTGGTCCCGGAACGCGCTCAACTCCTCCGCCGTGGGAGGCAGGTACTTGCCCGTCGGATCCGTCACGTCGATGAGGTCCACCTTGATGGGGATGCCCTCGAACGCCGCCTTCAGCGCCTCCGCGTCCTCGCGCTCCAGGTTGAAGCCCTGGATGGCCACGTAGGCAATCATCGCCCGCTCGCGCCGCGCTTCGCTGTACTCGCGGATGGCCTGGATCAGCTCCGGCAGCGGGTGCGTCTTCTCGATGGGGAGCACCTTCGCGCGCTTCTCCGGGATGGCGCTCGTCACGCTGAACGCCAGACGGAACGGGTGCCCTTCCTTCGTGTAGCGGCGAATCGCGGGCACGTGCCCCGCCGTGGAGAACGTGATGGCCGTGCCGGAGATGGAGAACCCGGCCGGGTGCGACAAAATCTGCGCCGCGCGGATGGTCTCCTTGTAGTTGAGCAGCGGCTCGCCCATCCCCATGAACACCACGCCGCCCACGCGCCGGTCCGCCTCCGCGCGCACCTGCATCACCTGGTCCAGGATCTCCCAGGTCTGGAGGTTGCGCTGGAAGCCCAGCTTGCCCGTCATGCAGAAGTCGCACGCCAGCGCACAACCCACCTGGCTGGACACACAGACGACGTACTTCTCTTCGAAGATGGGGATGCGCACCGCTTCGATGCGGCCGCCCAGCGGCGACTCGAAGAGGTACTTCACGAAGCCGTCTTCCGCCTGCCGCCGCTCGACGATCTTGAGGGACGGCATTTCCGCCTGGGCGCGGAGCAGGTCCGCGACCCGGCGCGGCACCTGGGGCGCCAGCGCGACGGCATCCACCGTGGGACGGGCGTGGGCGAAGACACCCGCGAACACCTTGCGCACCGCGGTCGCGGACGGCTGGGCCGGCGCGAGCGCCGCTTCCAGCTCCGGCAGCGACAGTTGTTTCAGGTTCACGAGCAGGACTTGATCTTCGAGCGCAGGAACTCGGTCAGCTTCGCCGACACTTCCCGAGGCATCTTCAGCGCCATGGCGCGCTTGCACAGGCCGGGAGTCGCCCGATAGGTGCTGAGGAATTCCTCGCAGGGCTTGCAGCCCGACAGGTGTTCCTGCAGGTGCCGCGCCTCCTCCTCGGGCATTTCACCCTCGAGGAACTCGAGCAGGAGGTTGATGGAATCTTTGCAGGTATACATCCGAACCTCGGCTGGCTGCGGCTCCCCTCGTTCCTGTTCGAAGATGCCGAGGCGCCCTGGGGGTTTCACACCCCGCGATTGTCCCGGTTGTAGAACAGGTCGATGGCCTCTCGCAGCGCGAGCCGTGCCCGGTGCAGGCGGCTCTTGATGGCGGGGATGGAAGCCCCCGTCACTTCTGCGATCTGTTCGTAGCTGAGGCCGTCCACGTCTTTCAAGAGGAAGACTTCCCGGTAGCCCTCCGGCAACCGGTCGGCCGCCTGCTGGATGGCCTGCCCCAGCTCCGCGTCCAGCGCCTTCTCCTCGGCGTCCCGGCTCCAGTCCGAGACGGGGTAGTCCGCCAAGGTGCCCCGCTCCGTGAACTCAGGGGTCTGGAGCTCCGCCTCCGCCGCCTGGGCCACCCGGCGGTGACGCAGGCGCATGAGCGCGTGGTTGGCCGCGATGCGGTGCACCCAGGACCCGAAGGCCGCCTCGCCCCGGAAGTCCTTCAGGTGTTGGTAGGCGGACAGGAAGGTGTCCTGGGTGATTTCCGCCGCGTCCGCTTCCGAGCGCGTCATCCGCAGCGCCAGGCCGTACACCCGGTCCTGGTGCAGGCCCACCAGGGCCTCGAAGGCGGACACGTCACCGTCCTGGGCCCGCGTCAGGAGCCGCCGGTCTTCTTCCTGCCGGTCTTCTTCCTGGGGAGCCTCTTGGGACATGACGTTTCCCACCCAACCAGTCGAAAGGTTCCGCGTCAAGGCCGACGGCGAGGCCGCCGGGAGACGAAGCGGCTGACGTGTCCACTGTCCCGGTCCCACAGCCGGAAGGGTTCAGCGGCCCACGCCCCGGCGTACTCCACGCCGATGCGAGGCCCCCGCTCCACCCGCGCGTCCGGCACCGGCGTCCCCGGCAGCAGGTGCAGCCCCTCTGAGTCCAGCGTGAGCCCGTTGTGGTTCAGGTTCAGCCCCATCACCCGGCACAGCCTTCCCGGTCCGTCTGTCCGCTCCCCGGGCGGGATGCCCTCCACCGGCTCCACGCCCCGCACCAGCACCGCCGCAGCCACCCCGGGCGCGTCCGTCACCACGTTGAAGCAGTGGTGCATCCCATAGATGAGGTAGACGTACGAGCGCCCCGCCGGCCCGAACATCACCTCCGTGCGCGGTGTGCGGCCCTTGGACGAGTGACACGCCAGGTCATGCTCGCCCAGGTAGGCCTCCACCTCCACGATGCGACCCACCCGCCGGCCCCGGACGCCGTCCACCACCAGCAAGGAGCCCAGCAGCTCGCGCGCCACCTCCAGGGTGGGCCGCGCGTAGAAGGACAGGGGGAGGAGGCTCATGGGCGAGGGGCTTGTCCGGGCGCGGAGGATGATGGCGGACGGCCTCATGCACAACCCTCCGAAGGGGCTGGTTTCCTTCCGCCGTCCCTGTCCGCACGGCGTCTTCTCCGCGACGCGGCTCCAGGCACGACTGTTGCCTTTCAAACCATCCTTGGAGTACGAACCCACCGACACGCTCAGCGAAACGGGGAGCCATCCCCCCTCGCGCGCATCGGGCCTTGGAGGGGGCAAGCCAGTCCTCGAAGCGCGCCAAGCCACCCGACCCATCGGGCGTCCCCGGCCGCTTGCTGCCCCCTGGGGATGCCTGGCCCCATCGCAAAGGACTCTCCGCAACCATGAAACAGGCGAACCTCCTCCTCGCGACCCTCCTCTCGCTAGGCTTCGGCGACGCGCTCGCGGCAAAGCCGGCACCCAAGGTTGAACCCGCCGCCCCAGCGGAGGCCGTGCCCTCCGGCGCGCCGACCTGGTGCGACGGCGTGACGGAGAAGCTCTCCTCGACGCCTGACTCCCTCGAGCTGGCGTCGGAGTACTTCAACGGGATGACGCTGGGGGAGATGCGCGACCTGGTGCTCTACAGCTGCGAGAACGCTGGCGACGAAGGGCGCCGCGCGTGGGTCCAGGCGGTGCGGCAGAGCCTGAGCAACCAGCACGGCCTCACGCTCGCCGACAACGAGCGGCTGATGAAGCTGGCCGCGAAGACGTATGGACAGGGCGGGCGCTACCAGGCGCCCAGCATGAATGACAACCCCGTCTGCCAGAAGCTGGCCCCCATCACGACCGGCCCCGAGAACCTGCGCCTGATTCGCTCGCTCGAGCGCATCGGCGTGGGCTGTGGCGACTGGAACACGCGGGAGAATCGCTCGGTGCTCGGCTCGCAGCATCGCAGCGAGGAGCCCGCGTTCTGGGTGGTTGACTACGAGGGTGGCTTCGACAGCGAGCTCGCGAAGGCCGTCTTCGTGAAGTCCCAGATGACCAACTTCCGCGCCCTGGGCGAGTCCACTCGGAAGGACCTGCGCTACTACCGCAACTGGGTCAACGCGTCCGGCGTCACCCTGGATGACGCGGCGTTCCGGCGGCAGCTCGCGGCCATGGACCTGCCCGAGGAGGCGGCGATGCAGGCGGTGCTGACCTTCCGCGGCGCCATGGCGGAGTTCGCGGAGCGCCAGCGCTTCATCGAGGACGCCGCGAAGAAGGACAAGGCGGTCGCCGCCATGTTCTTCAAGGGCCCCGAGGCCGCCCGCGCGCAGTGGGCCAAGGAGGCCGCCGCGAACAAGGCCGTCTTCGAGTCGGTGCTGGCCCTGGAGGCGAAGCGGACGGATACGCCCGGAGGGATGACCGGCTGCGCCAGTCAATTGTTCCCGGCCTTCCAGGGCTGGGCGCGAGACCACGCCAAGGCGAACCCCTCCACCTCCGTGCAGGAGATGACGATGGGGGGCTATCTCGGCTCCTCGCTCGCGTACGGCCTCACCCTGTGTGGCCTCAACGACAAGGAGGCGCCCGTGATGGAGCGGGTCTTCGAGTACTACCTGAGTCGGACCCTGGTGCAGCGCGGTCCCATCTCCGCCTCGGTCCAGGGCATGGTCAATGGCGCCAACGAGAGCCGCGGCACGAGCGGCCTCACGGACCTGGCGAGCCCCGCCGTGCAGCTCCCCAGCCTGGGGATGAGCGTGCACACCGAGGACTCGCCGATGGACCCGACCCGGCTGCCCAGCGGCGTCGTGGCGAAGGTGACGCCCAAGGGGAACCAGGTGCTCATCACGTTCAAGAAGGAGACGCGCAAGGAGCCGGTGTACGAGTGCTTCGACACGAAGGAGATCTGGTACGTCACGCCCGGAGGCAACGTGAGGTACCGGAGGGCCTGCAAGAAGGTGAGTGATCAGACGGTGACCGGGGCTCCCGCGCCGCTCACCGTGCCGCGCTTCGCGGCCGGGGGCATCAAGCCGGGCAACCTGATGCGGTTCTGGAAGTACACCAACGGCGAGAGCGCAGGCAGCGGCTGGCCGGTGGAGGTGTTCACCGACGGCAGCCGCAAGCGCCGGGTGAACCTGCTCGGCGCACAGCTCTGAGGTGTTCGCGCCACCCCGTCCGGAGTCCCTGGCGGGGTGGTGCTTCGAGCAGTACCGCCAGGTGGACAGAGGTCCCCCATGACCGAAGAGACCGACTCCACGCCCAACGGCATCCCTCCCGCCTGCACGCCGAAGGAGGCGCCGCTGTTCGTTGGCCCGGAGGGTGTGTTCGGGCTCTTCGCCGGGTACTTCCCGTTCCTGTACGGCCTCGTCCCCCTCATCGGCCTGCTCGAAGGGAACGTGAGCGCCGGGGAGCTCGCCCTGGGCTGCGTCGCGCTCGGGGTCGGCGGGTACGGCATCGTCTGGGATCGCAAACGGGTCCGTCGTTCGAAGCGATTGCGCGCCGCCATCGACGCCGCCATCCCGGACGAAGACCGCATCGCGGAGGACCAGGTTCTGCCCACGCTCGCCCGCGCCTTCTCGGGGGCTGTCGTGCCAGCGACGCCGCAAGGCCTGATGGACTCGCTCCGAGATCCGGAACAGGGGCGCGCGCCCGAGCGCCACGAGCGAGTGTGCGTCACCAGGGATGGCGTCGAGCTCACCATCTACTTGAAGAGCTTCCATGCCTCATCCGGCGAGTTCGATGACCGGGGGCCTGGGATGATTCATCTCCTGGCCTACTGGCGGGTCCAGGCCCGGGTCGCGACGGAAGTGGAGTTCCGCCTGTCGCCGCGCGAGATGGCGGAACCGTTCTCCTTTCGCTGGGACCCAGTCTGGAAACCCGGCCCGCGAACGTTCGAGGCGCTCTTCCAAGTCGAGGACCCCTCGGGATGGGTGCGGACGCAGCTCCCCGCGGAGGTCCGCGCGCTGCTGCTCCAACGAACGGCGTTCGTCGTGCGGTGCACCCACGGCCGCGTGGAGTGCATGTGGCCCCAGACCGTCGTCGGCGTGACGCGCTCCCGCTTCGAGGACGCCGCGCGCATCGTCTCCATGATTGCTCGCCAGTTGGGGGCCGGCACGGTCAGCCAGCGCGACGTGGGGACATGACACACCCGGTCACGCCCCAGCGAGTCCGGGGCGGGGCTCACGGCAGGGGGACGCCGCCGAGGTCGGCCTGGACTTCGCCCCCCCCATCCGAAAGGCGCCGCGCCCCGTCCAACTTTCACCAGCCAACCTCCGCACGCTGGCCAGGCAGGCACGGGTGAACACCCGGGCGACGGCAGTTCACACCGGCCCGGGGCTGGGGCAGATTGCGCCGCATCATGTCCACTCCTGGCCGGCTCTCCGGTCTCCTGCTGCCTCTCTTCTCCCTGCGCTCGCGAACGGACTTCGGCATCGGTGACTTCGGTGCCATGGACGGGCTCTTCTCCTGGATGAAGGCCGCGCGTCAGCGCATGCTGATGGTGCTGCCCCTCCTCCCCACCGCGCCCGGCGACCCCAGCCCGTACGCCACGCGGTCCGCGTTCGGTCTGAACCCGCTCTTCATCGACCTGAACCAGGTGCCGGAGTTCCAGGCCACCGGCGCAGAGGGCGCGCTCAGCGACGCGCAGAAGCAGCAGCTGGCGGAGGCCCGCGCCGCGGCGCGCGTGCGCTACGACCTGGTGTTCCCGCTGAAGGACGCCGCGTTCGCGCGCGCCTTCGACCACTTCGAAAAGCACGAGTGGACCCCGCGCACGCCGCGCGCCCAGGAGTTCCAGAAGTGGCGCGAGGCGCAGGGCGAGTGGCTGGAGAGCTACGCGCTCTTCACCGCCATCAGCGAGAAGGAGGACCGCCGTCCCTGGTGGCAGTGGCCCGAAGGCCTGCGCACGCGCCAGCCGGACGCGCTGCTCGCCATCCAGAAGGAGGGCATGGAGCGCCGCGTGCGCTACCACGCCTGGCTCCAGTGGCTGGCGGAGGCGCAGTGGAACCAGGTCCGCGCGCAGGCGAAGGCGAAGGACGTGCTCTTGTGCGGGGATGAGCCCTTCATCATCGGGCAGGACAGCTCCGACTGCTGGGCCCACCCGGACATCCTGCGCCGCGACGCGCGCCTGGGCGTGCCGCCGGACGACTTCTCCGCCACGGGCCAGGACTGGGGCCTGCCCTACTTCGACTTCGCCGCGATGGAGAAGGACGACTACGCGTGGCTGAAGAAGCGCGCGGCCAAGGCGGCCAGCTACTACGACCTGCGCCGCGTGGACCACGCGGTGGGCTACTTCCGCCAGTGGATCCGCGACGAGAAGAACCCCACCGGCTACTTCGTCCCCGGAGACGAGCCCACCTGGCGCCGCCAGGGTGAGAAGCACTTCCGCCTGCTGTCGGAGGGCGCGGGCATCGTCGCCGAGGACCTGGGCGTGATTCCCCCGTTCGTGCGTCAAATCCTGGCGGACCTGAAGCTGCCCGGCTACCGCGTGCTGCGCTGGGAGCGCGACGACAACACCTACCGCGACCCGCATCAGTTCCCCGCCGTGTCGCTGGTCACCACCGGCACGCACGACACGGAGCCGCAGGCGGAGTGGTGGGAGCAGGCGCGCGAGGACGAGCGCCAGAACGCCGCGCGCACGTGGCCGGAGTTCCAGGGCGTGGCGGTGACGCGCGAGTTCACCCCGGACATCCACCGCGCCACGCTGGCCGCCGCGCTCAACGCGGGCTCGGACCTGTGCGTGCTGCCGTGGCAGGACGTGCTGGGCACGCGCGACCGCATCAACCTGCCCGGCACCATGGGCGACGCCAACTGGGCCTACCGCATCGCGCAGAACACGGACGCGCTGCTCACGGACGCCCAGACGAAGGACGCCGCGGAGCGCCTGGCGTGGCTCACCGCCTCGTCGCGCCGCTAGCCTGAAGGCCTTCCGCCCCGGGGCCGCTACCCGGGGCTCCTGGATGACGGCCTACTGCTGGCCGCCGTCCTCGATGCACTTCACCTGGCCGGGGAAGCCGTTGAACACGGCGCAGCGGCGGCCCTCCTTCGCGCACTCCAGCCGGTCGCAGATGTTGTCCACGACGCACAGGGGCGGCGAGCGGCCGAACTCCAGGAACAGCTCCGCGCAGAGGCGGTACGGATCCGCGCAGCCGAGCGAGCCGCAGTAGGGCGTGTCGGAGAGGTTCTCTCCCTCCTTGAGTTGGACCACTTCGTCTTCGCTCACGCCGCAGCCGGTGGCGAGCACCAGCGTGGCCGACAGCAGGAGTGCGATTCGCCGGACCATAGGGGCCCGAATCTGACGCACCCCGGGCCCGGTTGCACGCGCCACGGCGGAGCCCGGAAGGTTGGCGGACAATGACCCCGTCCCCGAGGTCGTGGAATGCGACACTCTCCGCACAAAGAAACATTGCGAAACGCGTCAGGGGCTGGCCTTCCGGTAAGAAACCTGACGTGGCCGACGTCCGACTCCTCCGATTCCGCTCCGCCGTGCCCCTCGCGCTGACCGTGCTGCTCACGGCGTGCGCCACCACCTCCAATCAGCCCACCGGACCGAAGGTGAAGTCCCTGGACATCGAGGGGGCGAAGCAGGTGGACGACGGGGACATCAAGGACCGCATCCTCACGTCCTCCACGCCCTGGTACGCGTTCTGGCCCTTCGGCAAGGCGCACTACTTCGACACCAACGCGTGGCAGGCGGACCTGCGCCGCATCGAGCGCTTCTACCAGGCGGAGGGCTTCTACCAGGCGCAGGTGGAGTCGAACGAGGTCATCCCCGACGGCGACAAGGCCGTGCGCCTCAAGGTGGTGGTCAACGAGGGCGCGCCCACCGTCATCGACCGCATCGAATCCCACGGCCTGGAGTCCCTGGGCCAGGGAAAGGACCAGCCCTCGCAGCGCGAGCGGGAGCGCATCCTGGAGGAGCTGCCGGTGAAGACCGGCGACGTGTTCCGCGAGGAGACGTGGGCGGCCACCAAGGACCTGGTGCTCCAGCGGCTCAAGGACCTGGGGTACGCGGAAGCCGAGGTGGGCGGCGAGGTGCGCGTGGACGTGGCCACGCAGAAGGCCGTGGTGGACCTGCAGGTCGCACCGGGCCTGCGCTACCGCTTCGGCAACATCTTCATCGCCACGGACGCGAACCCGCAGGTGCCGCCCCGCCGCATCATCGAGCAGGCGCAGGGCGCCGTCATCAAGGGCGCCTACTTCAGCGAAGCGGCGCTGGCGGAGGCGCAGGCGCGCGTCTTCCGCATGGGCGTGTTCGGCGCGGTGAAGGTGAACCGGGGCGCGCCGGACCGGCAGAACGCCACGGTGCCGGTGGTGGTGGACGTGCGCGAGTCGCCCTTCCACTCGCTGCGGTTGGGCGGCGGTATCGGCGTGGACGCCGCGCGGCAGGAAGGCCGCATCCTGGGCGAGTGGACCAACCGCAACTTCCGCGGCGGCCTGCGAAGGCTCACGCTGCGCGGACGCCTGGGCTACGCGTTCATCCCCAACGTGCTGGCGAGCCTCCGCAACGACCCGGGCTCCGATGAGGCCCCCGTCTTCACCTTCACCACGGAGTTCGAGCAGCCGCGCTTCCTCTTCCGCGACCTGGCCCTGCAGGCCTCCGTCACCGCGGAGAAGGGCCTCCAGCAGGCCTACTCATTCTACGGCGGCTACCTCAAGACGGGCGTCATCTGGACACCGCACCCGTCCTTCTCCGTCTTCCCCTCGTACAACCTGCAGCTCTACCGGCTGACGGGACAGGTGAGCCTGGAGGAGAGCGTCCCGCCCATCATCCTGGGCTGTGAAAACACGAACGAGAAGGGGAAGTGCGACCAGGCGCTGAGCTTCCTGGAGGTGGCGTTCGCCTGGGACCGGCGCGACGACCGCACCGAGCCGCGCGACGGCTACTACCTGGGCTTCTCCATCCAGAAGGGCGGCGGCCCCTTCTTCGGGCAGTACCACTACGTCCGCCTGCTGCCGGACCTGCGCTACTACCACTCCATTGGGGACAAGAAGGACCTGACGCTCGCGGTGAAGCTGCGCGCGGGCACGTTGGATCCGGCGGGCGGCGGGCAGAGCTCCATCGTCACCCGCTTCTTCTCCGGCGGCGCCACCGCGATGCGCGGCTTCAACGGCCAGCGGCTGTCGCCCATGACGCCGCTCACGCCGACCTTCAAGAAGGACGACGACGGCAACGTCCTGCTGGACGCGAACGGCAACCCCATCCTGGACTCCTGGGACACGGTGCCCGTGGGCGGCAACAGCCTCTTCGAGAGCTCCGTGGAGCTGCGCTACATGCTCACGGACAGCCTGATGGTCGCCATCTTCTATGACTCCGGCCTCGTGGGCACGGAGGCGCTGTTCGGCAAGAACGCCCCCAAGCTGTTCGGTCCCGAGCACTACCACGCGCTGGGCGCCGGCCTGCGCTACCTGACAGTGGTGGGCCCCATCCGATTGGACCTCGCCAGGCGCTTGAACATCGGGCGGGGATTGCCCGTCAGCGATCCCGGATACATCTATCCGTCCTCTGGTGGATGCCTGGGCTTCGGGCGCAAGTTCGACAAGGCCACGATGTCCGCCGATGCAGCGTACGCGGGTGCCCCGGAAGGGCTCTGCGCGGTCCATATCTCCATCGGAGAGGCGTTTTGAGCGAACCCACGACCCCCGCCTCCAACGCCCCGCCCCACCGGCGCAAGCGCTGGGGACGGCGGATCCTGTGGGGCCTGCTTGGCTTCCTGGGACTCATCGTCCTGCTGGTGGTGGGCGCGCTCGTGTACGCCACCAGTCCCGGCGGGTCCGCCCGCATCGCCCGCTTTGGCGTGGACCTGGCGAACAAGCAGTTCGCCGGCCGGCTGGAGCTGGGCGGGTTCGACCTGGACTTCAACGGCGCGGTCCTCACCGGCATCAAGCTCTACACACCGGAAGGCGACCTGGCGGCGGAGATCGCCCGCGTGGAGGCGCGGCTGAACCTGTCGCCCCTGCTGGGCCAGCAGGTGGACCTGACCAAGGTCCGCATCGAGACGCCCCGCCTGTACCTGGTGCAGGACGAGCGCGGCCTCAACCTGATGCGCGCGCTGGAGCCCCGGGAGCCCAAGCCCGAGGAGCCTCCCACTGAAAGCAAGAGCGCCCTGCGCATCCACCTGAAGGACTTCGAGCTCAGCCACGGCTACGTGGACTTCCAGCAGGAGCTGCCGGACGGCGGCGAGCGTCAGGTGCGCCTGGAGGAGCTCGGCGCGAAGGGCGAGGGCCACTACGCGCTGGCGGACATGGACTTCGCCGCGGACCTGCAGGCCACGGGCGGCCTCACCCGTCCGCTCACCGGTCCGGTGCGACTGGTGCTCAAGGGCCAGGGCAAGGACGTGGTGCGCCAGGTGGACGCGCAGCTGGGGCTCGCGGGCATCGAGGCGGACCTGGGCGCGAAGCAGACCGGTGAGACGGCCGCGGCCGTGGAGCTGCGCAGGCTGGCCGTGCCGCCCGAGCCGGTGAGGGCCTTCGTGCCCGCGTACCCGCTGGTGGTGCCCATTGAAGCGAAGGGCACCGCGTCCATGGACGGCGACCTCGCGAAGGCCCAGCTGGGCGCGTCCGCGGGCAAGGCCACGCTGGACCTGACGGGCGACGTGAACCTCAAGACGTTCCGCACCTCGGAGACCACCGTGAAGGCGCGCGGGGTCAACCTGGCGGAGCTGATGGAGAACGGCATCCCCACCAACATCGCCGCGGACCTCATCGCGCACGGCGGTGGTGACAGCGTGGAGACGCTGGACGGCGACGTGGCCCTCACGGTCACCCCGTCCGAGTTCCGGGGCCAGTCGGTGGGGCCCATCGAGCTGAAGGCCAGCGCCAAGGACGGCCGCTACAACGTGGGCAACCTGCGCGTGATGATGCCCGGCGCGGCGCTCGTCGCGTCCGGCGAAGGCACCGCGAAGGCGCTGGAGGCGCGCGGCAGCCTGTCCGCGGGCAACCTGAAGCTGCTGTCGCAGGCGCTCGACAAGCTGTTGCCCGGCGGCGCCGTGCCGCCCATGTCCGGCAGCGGCTCGCTGGAGCTCCTGGTGAAGGGGCCGCCGCGCTCGCCGGGGGTGAAGGCGGACGGCAACTTCGTGGCGCTGAACTACGGCGACATCGCCATCCAGGACCTGTCGCTGAAGGCGAGCGTGCCGGACGTCACCCGTCCACTCACCACCGACGCCACCGTGCTGGTGAGCGAGCTGAAGACCGCGGGAAAGACGTTCCGCGACCTGTCCCTGGCGCTCACCACCGGCGAGAACCGCGAGCTGAAGGCCAGCGTGCGCGTGGACGGTGACGCGAAGCTCGCGCTGGGCGTGGAGGGCACGGTGGACGAGGACAACGAGGGGCTGGCCATGCGCGCCTTCTCGCTGTCCTGGCCGGAGGCCACCTGGACGCTCCAGCAGCCCACGCACCTGGCCTTCGGTGGCGGGCGCATCGCGCTGCAGCCGCCGCTGGCGCTCGCGTCGGGGCCGCAGACCTTGAAGGTCGCCGCGGTGAAGGACGGCGAGCGCGTGGACGCGCGCATCGACCTGGGCGCCTTTGATTTGTCGAAGCTGCCGCGCATCGCGGTGCCGGAGGACCTGGGCCTGGGTGGCACGCTGTCCGGCCATGTCGCGGCGAAGGGGCGCATGGCTCGGCCGGACGCGGACGTGGACCTCACCCTGGCGGATGGCCGGGCTCGCGGCTACGAGGGCCTGGGGCTCCAGGTGAAGGCGCGATACGTGAAGGACCGCGCCACCGGCACGCTGGGCGCGGAGCTGAACGCGGCGCGTGTGTCCTCGAAGTTCGACGTGCCCGTGCAGGGCGTGCTGCGCCGGCGCAACGAGCCCCTGTCCCTGACGGTGAGCCTGGAGAAGCTGGACGTCGCGGAGGTGCTGAAGCTGGCGAACCAGCCGCCCGGCCCTTCCGGTCAAATCACCGGCACGCTGGTGGTGGACGGCTCCGCGAAGGACCCTCGCCTGGACCTGAAGGTGGTGGGCGAGGACCTGCGCTACCCCGGCCGGCCGGAGGCCCTCTTCGCGCAGGCGCTGGGCTTCGAGCTGCGCGCGAGCTCCGCCGCGAACGACGCCACGCTGAGCGCGCGGCTGGACGTGAAGGGTGTCGCGCCGCGGGCCTACGTCCTGGTGAAGACGCCCTTCACGCTGGGCGGCGTCATCGCGAAGCCGCCCACGCCCGCGCAGGCGCTGGAGGCGCCGCTGCACCTGGAGGCGCTGGTGGCGGAGCTGCCCTTGAAGCTGCTCCAGGGCGCGGAGGGCGTGGACAAGCCGGACGGCACGGTGACGCTGAAGGCGAACGTGAACGGCCCCGCGCTCGCGCCGCAGGGCCGCGTGGAGATGCAGGCCCGGGGCGTCACCGCCAACGGCCTGCCGCCCCTCAACGGCACCGCGCTGGCGCTGGCGGGCAATGAAGACGTGAAGCTGACGCTGGACGTGCAGCGCCCCAACGGGCCGCTGGCCACGCTGGAGGCGCGCGTGATGGCGCCGCTGGCCGCGCTCCAGGACCGCGAGGTGGTCAGCCGCGTGCCCTTCCGGATGAAGGGGCGCGTGGGGCCCGTGCCCCTGAGTGAGATTCCCGGCATGGCGGTGCAGCCGGCGCAGGGCAACCGCGGGCCGCAGGGCGTGCTGTCCATGGAGCTGGTGGCGCGCGGCACGCCGGAGGCCCCGGAGCTGGAGCTGAACGCGGGCATGCAGGGCCTGGGCGTCGCGCAGACGGCGCTGGGCCAGGCGCGGCTGCACTACTCCTATTCCCAGGCGAAGTCCCTCTTCGACGCGATGCTCACCGCGCCCGGCGGCGGGTCGCTGCTGATGGGCGGCACCATGAACCTGGACCTGTCGCTGCCCGCGTTCCAGTCCGCGCAGGGGCCCGCGCAGAAGGCGGAGCGGGCGCCGGTGGAGGTGTCGCTGCGTGCGCGCCGCTTCGACCCGACGTTCCTCTCCGGCATCTCCCCGTACGTGCGCTCGCTGGGCGGCATCATCCAGGCGGACGCGAGCCTGGGCGGCACCGTGGGCGCGCCCACCTTCAAGGGCGACCTGGCGTGGAAGGACGGCCGGCTGGGGCTGATGGGCTTCGGCGAGTACCACGACATCCAGCTCGCGCTGAACGCGTCACAGGAGCGAATCGACCTCAAGAAGCTCACCGCGAAGTCCGGCAACGGCACGCTGGAGCTGACGGCCACCGCGAACCGCCAGGGCAAGAGCGGCGAGTTCGTCCTGCAAGGCAAGGGCAACACCAAGAACCTGCCCATCGTGGTGGAGGACCAGCTCATGGCCCTGCTGACGCTGAACCTGTCCATGAAGGGCAGCCTCAGCGAGCGGCTGGTGAACATCAGCGACCTGTCCATCCCGGAGGCGCACGTCGAGCTTCCGGAGGCCAAGCGCAAGGACCTGCAGCCCCTGGAGCGCCCCGTGGACGTGGTGATGGTCCGCAACGGCGTGCCGGTGGACAAGCGCAAGAAGAAGGAGAAGGCGCCCACGCAGGTGGCCACGTCGCAGAAGGCGCAAGACCCGCGCAACGCGCCGGACTCGCCCGGCATGCCCGGCAACCCGGAGTCGACGCTGGGCAGCGGCGGCGCGGGCGGCCCCACGTCACAGGCGGAGGCGGAGACCCTGGCTGAGGACGGCGAGGAGGAGGAAGGGCCGCCGCAGCGTCAGTTCTGGGTGAACATCAACGCGCCCCGCAACCTGTGGGTGCGCGGCACGGACCTCAACGTCCAGCTGGGTCTGTCCGAGGGCTTCCGCGTCGAGTACGCCAACGAGGCGCGCATGTTCGGCGAGGTGATGGTGCTGCTGGGCCGCGTGGACGTGCTGGGCCGCCGCTTCGACGTGCAGCGCGACAGCCAGGTGCGCTTCACCGGCCCCGTGATGATGCCGTACATCAACGTCACCGCCGAGCACCGCAACGACAACGCGAACGTCACCGTCTTCGTCACCGTGCGCGGCCAGGGCAAGGAGGTGACGCTGAAGACGACGAGCGAGCCGGCCCTGCCGGAGTCGGAAATCTACACGCTGCTCGCCACCGGCCGGCGCACGCTGGAGCGCGGCTCCGGTGCGTCCATGAACGCGGGTGCGCAGGCCGCCTCCGTGGTGGGCTCGTTCGTCGCCAACGAGGCGCGCAAGGCCATCGCCTCGAAGCTGCCCCTGGACGTGCTCTCCATCGAAGCGGGTGACAGCGGCATCGCCGGCACCAAGCTGGAGGTGGGCACGTACGTGACGGATAAAATCTACGTGGGCTACACCGGCCGCGTGGGCGCCAACCTCCAGCGGGGGGAGAACGCCAACGCCGTGCGCTTCCAGTACCTCTTCAGCCCGCGCTGGAGCCTGGAGGGAATGTACGGCGACGCGCGCTCCGGCGGCCTGGACCTCATCTGGACCAAGGAATACTGACCGCCCGGACGTGTAGCGCGTCCCGTCCGGGCGGCGGTGTGATGCCCTACAGCGAGTACGCCGCGTAGCACGTGCCCACGGGCCCCACGCCCGTGCTGCCCGCGCCCGGCGCGTCCCGCCACACGCCCTCCGCGCCGCACTGCTGCCAGAGGGTGCTGCTCACCTGCACGCAGGTGCGCAGGGGCACGCTCCGGCCCAGGCGCGTGGAGGCGCAGTACGGGAAGGACACGTTGCAGTTGGACGGCTTCGCGGTGGTGCCGCCAATGAAGACGCCCTGCGAGCACTGGCGCCACAGCGCGTCCGACGAGCTCTGCACGCACGAGCCCTCCGGCACCGTGGCGTCCACCGTGCCGGAGTAGCAGCCCTCCGCGGTGGTGAGCGTCCACGCGTACGCCGTCTTGTAACGGTTGTAGATGGACGCCATCAGCGACGAGCCGCCCACCGTGGTGCGTCCGCACTGGATGGCGTACGCGCCCACCCAGGGCGTGTACGTGTAGAGCGCGGCGGTGGCGTGGTTCACCGGCTTCACCGAGCACGGGTCCGACGTGGACTTCGTCACGCCCGTCTTCCAGCCGGAGATGGTGGCGCGCCCCGCCTCCAGGTCGGTGAGGTAGCCGCGCATCTTCTTCGCCGCGCACTCCACCTGCTTGCCGAAGCCCACGTATTGCGCGTCACAGCCGCTGCCGTCCGGACAGCCACAGCCCGTGGCCTTGCTCAGGTTGGTGGACGTGCCGCTCTGGATGAGGCTGGACTCACCCTGGATGCGCGCCAGCATGTAGAGCGGGCTGATGTTGGACGCGCGCGAGCGCTCCACGATGAGCGTCGCCGCCGTCTTGCCGTAGGCCGGGTCCGTGTAGCCCGCCAGGTACGAGCCCTGCTGCTGGAGGAACGCCTGCACCTGGGCCGGCGTGATGCCTGTCCCACCCGTGACGTCCGAGTCCTCCAACAGGCGGTGCATGTCGTACTTCGTCGTCGCCTCCTGGAGCACCTGCCCGGTCAGCTCGTCGATGACGGGCTCGGGGGTTTCATCCAGGGGACCGCAGCCGGCCGCCAGCAGCGCCGGCACCAGCAGCACACACCATCGGAGCTTCATCACGCACACCTCGGGGGAAGGCCGGCCGTGGGCCGGTGGGGCGAGCGTGACTCAAGACTTCCAGGCAAGGGAGGGAAAAGCTCCCAGCGGTGAGGGGCATGGGAGGACGGGGCCGGAGTAGAGTTCTGGACATCATGCGGACCCCTGCCCTGTTTCGTCGGAAGTGTTGGCCGTTCCTCGCCGCGGGCCTGCTGGCCGTGGCGGGCTGTTCGGATTCGAGTGAGCCGGGTGAAGAGCCCGGGCCGGGCACGGATGGGCCCGGGGTGAC
Source organism: Corallococcus sp. AB011P (assembly GCF_003611605.1). Lineage (NCBI taxonomy): Bacteria > Pseudomonadati > Myxococcota > Myxococcia > Myxococcales > Myxococcaceae > Corallococcus > Corallococcus sp. AB011P. Next base: position 682,949 of record NZ_RAVX01000001.1, on the reverse strand, counting down.
GCCGGGCGAAGGCTCGGAGTGCCTGGGCGCGAAGTTCCTCACCACGCTGGGCAAGAGCACGGTGCTGGTGGGCGCGCAGATGGAGGAGGAGACGTCGGGGAAGGCGCCCTTCGACGTGCGCTACCTCTACGTCGCGGCGGGCCTGTTCGATTCGAAGGACGCATGCCAGTCGTGCACGTCCGGGTGCACGTCCGACGGCAAGTCATGCGTCGGCGGCAGCTGCAATTGGTGGGGCTGCTGGCAGTACGACCAGGACCCGCCCGGTGCCTACGTGCGCGACTTCATCAAGGCCACCCAGGCGAAGGGCCAGCTCCCCTTCATCACCTACTACGAGGCGTTCCAGGCCAGCGGCTACACGGAGGGCGAGGAGCAGCTGAAGGCGCTCAACGACTCGGCGTTCCTGGGTCGCTACCTCGCGGACTGGCGCTTCCTGCTGAAGCAGGTGGGCCAGGAGAAGGCGCTGCTCCAGATTGAGCCGGACATGTGGGCCTACCTCCAGTTCTTCCCCAAGGACGGCAAGGCGCAGTCCACGCCGGTGGCGGTGAAGGCGGCGAACCCCACGGACTGCGGCAGCCAGGAGAACAACGCCGCGGGCCTGGGCAGGTGCATGATCGCCATGGCGCGCAAGTACGCGCCCAACGCGAAGGTGGGCCTGCACGCGAGCGCGTGGGCGACGAAGACGGACGTGTCCGGCAACACGGACGCGTCGTTCGACGTGGCTGGCGAGGCGAACAAGGTCGCGGACTTCCTCCTGTCGGTGGGCGCGGGCGACACGGACTTCGTCACGGTGGAGGCGTCCGACCGCGACGCGGGCTGGTACCAGCAGACGACGGGCAGCGCGGTCTGGTGGGATCCGGAGAACCGCAAGCTGCCGCACTTCCACCAGGCGTTCACCTGGGCGAAGGCGGTGTCCACGCGGCTGAACAAGCCGCACATCTGGTGGCAGCTGCCGGTGGGCAACATGTCCCTGCCCAACATCAAGGAGCAGTGGCGCGACAACCGCGTGGACTACTTCCTCACGCACCCGGGCGAAGTGGCAGCCGCGGGCGGCGTGGGCATGCTCTTCGGCGCGGGCAACTACGAGCAGACCACGCCGGAGTCGGACGGCGGCAACCTGGTGAAGCGCGTGAAGGCGTACAAGGACGCGGGTGGCCAGGCCGCGTGCGTGAAGAACTGAGCCGCTGAGCGGTGCCGTGCGCCCGGGCCGCGTTCAGGCCCGGGCCCGCGTGCGCTTGGAGGCCGCGGGCTTCTTGGCCGCGGTCTTCCTGGCCGGGGCTTTCGCTGCCTTCCGGGCCTGGATCTTCCGGATGTACTGGGTGGCATCCGGCGTCTCGCAGGCCGTGTCGCCGTGGTCCACCTCCACCTTGCCCAGCCGCTTCGCCGTCGCGAGCGCCGCGGTCTGGACCGCGCCTCCGGTGGAGCCCACCGCGATGAGCGCGCCGTTCATCGCCTCGCGGACGCGGTTCTTCGCGCCCGGCAGTTCCTGCTCAATCCGCTTCACCCACGGCAGCAGGTCCTCCCCGGCGAGCACCGCGGTCTTCATGAGCAGCGCGGACAGGCTCTGCCACCCTGCCCGCCCCACCCATTCGGACTTCGACTGTGTCCACGTCAGCGCCTTCGCCGCGTGCGGTGAGCGCAGCACCACGTTCGTCACGAAGACGTCCGTGAGCGTGTGCCAGTCCAGCCCCTTCGCCCAGGCGTCCAGTTCCTTCCAGGGCATCGCGGGCGCGTCCACCACCATCGTCGCCAGCAGCCGCGCCTCCGTGTGGCCCGACGCCCAGAGCGCCCGGGCGAGCACCGCGTCCGTGCCGATGCGCTTCTTCAACGCCGTCAACGGACCGAAGTTCACACCGGACAACGGATGTGGAGCCCCGTGGCGCAGATAGGTCTTCCGCGTCTGCTCCGTGCCCAGCCGCTCCAGCTCCCGCATCGTCTCTTCCAGGGTCATGTCGCGCGGGATTCTGCCAGCACTAGCTCAAACGAGTGACTGTCACTCCCCGTGTCCCTTCTCCAACTTGCGGCCCGTGAAGGGTGGAGGTCTCACCTGCGAGGGGGAAGCGATGACCAGCGCTGAATACCTGTCCGATGTGGAGTCCCTCGACGCCATGGATCCCTGGGAGGGCGCGGATGCCCTCCAGGAGTTGGAGGACCTGGCGGATGAGTTCAGCGAACTGGAGGGCTTCGAGGCGGACCCGTTCGAGCCCTCGGGGTTCGAACCGTCGGGTTTCGAGCCCTCGGGTTTCGAGCCCTCGGGCTTCGAGGATGACGGCTTCGAGGAGCTGTTCGCCGAGGCCGAGGCGGAGGACGCCTTCCTGGAGGAGGACGGCTTCGAGGGGTTCGAGGCGAGCCCGGCCAGCGGTCTGTTCGTGCCGGCCACCAGCAACCGCCTCGTGTCCGGTCCCGCGGCGGTGGCGCTCGCGCGGACGCTCAACCCCTTCGTGCTGGAGTCCATGGACGCGGATGACGCCGAGGCCTTCCTCGGCCGCATCACCCGGCGCATCCGCAGCGCCGCGCGCGGCATCGCCCGGGGCGTGCGGCGGGCGGGCCAGCTGGGGGCCGCGGCGCTGCGCCGCGCGGGACCGCTGCTCGCCCGCGCGCTGCCGGTGGTCCAGCGCGTGGCGGGGCTCGCGGGGCCGTGGGGGCGGGTCGTCGCGGCGGGCGTCGGCGCCGCGCAGGGATTGCTGCGGGGACAGGGATTGCGCGGTGCGCTCGCGGGGGCGGTGGGTGGCCTGATTCCAGGCGTGGGCGGGCGCATCGCGTCCTCTGTCCTGCGCGGCGACGGCGCGGATGACGACGCGTCGCTGGATGCGCTCGCGGACATGGCGGATGCGCGGCAGGTGCCTCCCGCCGTGGCCCTGCCCTTGGGCGCGGGGCTCGCGGCGCGGGTGGTGACGCGGCAGGCGGTGCCCATGAGCACCACGCTCGGTGGCGCCGCGCAGGGCGTCCTGCGAGCGCGCACGCGCGGCGTGGAGCAGCTCCTGATGCGACTCTGCCAGCAGGCGCCGGGCACCGCGGGCCGGCGGCTGCGGCTGATGCGCCTCATCGCCCGGCTGGCGGCGGGGAACCTGCGCCTGCGCGGCACGGGCGGCGCCATCACCGCCCTGCCGAGCGTGGTGCAGGGCGCGGGGCGCCGGGTGCTCACGCGCGCGATCCAGGTGCCCTCGATGGGCGTCGTCCCGCCGCGCCTGGCCGCGCGGCGGGTGCATGCCCGGCGGCATGTGCTGCGCCGCATCCCCATCTCCGCGGTCAGCGCCGCGAGCGTCCGCCGCGCCTAGGTCGATCCACACACGAAGTCTTCAGGACAAGGAGGAGTACCCATGCAACCGCAGCCTTTCGAAGAGGAGTTTTCGAGCCAGGGCGACGAGATGTCCGACCTGTTGGCAGAGGGCGAGGAGGGCTTCGAGGACGAAGGCATGGAGGATCCCTTCGAGGGCGAAGGCTTCGAGGCCGAGGGCATGGAGGAGGGCTTCGAGGAGAACCCCACCACCATGGAGGACCCCTTCGAGGGCGAAGGCTTCGAGGACAACCCCACCCCCATGGACGAGGGCTTCGAGGCCGAGGGCTTCGAGGAGAACCCCACCCCCATGGACGAGGGCTTCGAGGCCGAAGGCTTCGAGATGGACAACCCCACCGCCCTGGAGGACACCTTCGCGGACGCGATGGACGCCCAGGACGAGGACGAGTTCCTCCGCCGCCTGGCGGCCGGCGCGCGAAGGCTTGCCACCGTGGCCGGGCCCACCTTCCAGCGCATCCGCCGCAGGGCCATGCCCATCGCCATGCGGCTCATCCGCCAGGCCGCGCCCCGGCTGGGCGGCATCGCGGGCCAGGAGCTTGGCCGCACCCTGGGAGGGCTGCTCCGCGCGGATGCGATGGACGCCTTCGCGGACGCCGCCGGTGACTACGCCAGCGACGAGGACATGGACGCCTTCAACCGCGTGCTGGGCGGGCTGGCGGCGCGGCACGTGGTCCGCTCCACCATGTCTCCCGCGCGCCGCCGGCAGTCGCCCCAGCAGGCCCGGGCGCTGGGACGCGCGGTGGGCCAGATGACGACGCAGCTCGCCTCGCGCATCAGCCAGCGCTACGGCCCGCGGGCCCTGCCGGCGGTGACGCGCGTGGTGCGCCAGGTGACGCGGCTGGTGCGCCAGCAGGGCGCGAGCCCCCAGGCGGTGCCGCGGATGCTCCGCCGCATCGGCGGGCGCGTCATCTCCAGCCCGCGCGTGGTGCGCCGACTGGCCCGGACGAGCGCCGCCGTGCGGCAGCTCCGGGCGCGCGCGGGCCTGCGCCGGACGGGGCCTCGCGGCCGGCTGAACCCCATGATGGGAGGCCCCGGCCTTCGCCGGCTGCGGACCGTCACGCTGCGGGGGCCGGTGCGCGTCATCGTGCGGTGAACCCGGGGGCGTGGGCGGCAAGGGGGAGGCGGGCACATGGCGGACACGCTTCAGCGGTTCCTGCGGGCCAAGGTCCAGAGCATCACGTTCCGGGCGGGGCGGCTGTCGCGCCTCACGCCGCAGGACGTGGGCATCCGGGCCCGGGACGTCCCCTACGCCCCCTCCGCCGCGCACTTCGCCGCGGCCAACGCGCGCCTGGGCGAAATCGACCGCGACGTGCGCCGCGCCCTGTCGCGGCTGAACGGCCGACTGCGCGACGCTCCTCCCAGCCCCGACGAGGTGCTGGAGCGCAACGCGCTGCTGGAGCGCGAAATCGACCGCGCCCGCCGCGCCTACGGCCTCTTCTTCGACGTCTTCAGCCAGCGGGGCACGCGGTTCGCGCCAGCGCTGGCGGCCTGCGACGCCATCGCGGTGGACTGCTTCCAGGCCGTGAGGCAGGCCGCGCCGGGACTGATGCACAGCCCGATGCTCAAGCCGCTCACCTACCTGGAGCACGGCTTCTCCCCGGCCACCTTCCGGCGCGGCGTGTTGCTGAGCCGGCTGCTCGGGGAGCGCAACCCCTTCCCGCTCATCCGCGTGCCCTACGAGCGCGTGGAGGCCCCGTGGGGCATGGGCGTCATCCTCCACGAAATCGGCCACAACCTGCAGGCGGACCTGAGCATCTGGCAGGAGACGCAGGTGGCACTCCAGCGGCGGGTGCTGCACGCCACCGGCAACCCGTGGCTCACGCGCCTGTGGGGCCGCTGGCACAAGGAGATCTTCGCGGACCTCATCGCGTGCCTGCTCGGGGGGCCCGCGTCGGTGCACTCGATGAAGGACTTCCTCGCGTACCCGTCGTCACGGGTGCTGACGTTCCATCCGCTCAGCGCGCACCCCACGCCCTTCTTACGGGTGTTCATCCAGGCGGAGATGCTCCGGCGCATGGGCTTCCAGCGCCGGGCCTGCGACGTGCGCGACAACTGGGACCGGCTGTACCGCGCGCGGCTGCCCTTCGCGCGCATCCCACGGCTGCTCCTGTCCACGGCGGCGCGGCTCATCCCCCATGTCGTGGATGAGATTGCGTTCCAGCCCCGCCGGGGCCTGGCGCAGCGCGCGTTGGTGGACGTGGTGCCGTTCTGGCCGTCGGATCAGGAGCGCATCGACCGGGCCGCGGAATCATTGGCGCGCGGGCACATCCCGCCGGGGCTTCCGCCGCGCCACGTGGTGAGCGCCAGCCGCGAGGCGCTCGAACGGAGGCTGGCCTCGCCCGAGCGCATCTCTCGGACGGTGCTCAATCATCTGGTGAAGCTCGGCACGCGGAACGCGCGGATGCCGGGCGTGGGCGTCACCCTGGCCGCATGACAGGACCTCAAGGGAGGGACGATGTACGAGAACGTGAAGGGGAGAAGCCCCGCCGCATCCATCGAGCTGGCCTCGAGCGCGAAGTCGAAGTTCGACGAGTTCCTGCGCCGTCAGCTCGGCGTGTCGGACGCGCGTGACCCCAAGGCGGTGGTGTACGCGCTGCGCAAGCTCTACCCGACCACGGCCGCGCGCCTGGACGACGAGAGCAGTGGCCAGCCCATCCGCGTCTCGGCCACGCCCGAGCCGGCCATGGCCCTGATGAACGGCACCCTGGACTCGCCGGGCCAGCGGAGGTTCCGCCAGGAGCGCAAGGCGCTGGTGGACGACCTGGACATCGCGGTGAACCTGGCCTCCAACCGCGACTTCAAGGCGCCGGTGTGCGGCTGGCGCGACTCCATCCTCGCGGAGCTGGGCGAGGGCGAGGCCGCGGCGAACATGGCGGTGGACCCCGTGTCGCGCGACCGGGCCTTCTATTCCATCCGCAAGCTGGGGGACTGCGCGCGCGTGGCGCGCCTGGTGGGCATGGTCAACCCCACGGTGGTCCAGGAGTTCGGCCGGCTCGCGGCGACCATCGACGACAACGCCACGCTCTTGCGCATCCTGGCGGGCGAGGCGCTCTTCCGCGCCGGCTTCGACAAGGGCGGCACGGTGTTCCAGGTGGCGCTCCAGGACCTGCGCCAGCGCCGCGAGGCGCTCATCAACTCGCTGGAGCAGCTCACCGCCACCTCCATCCAGGAGGGCTACGACGACTGGGGTGACGGCCAGGCGTCCTACGGCAAGCTGCTGGATCAGCTGCGCGCCCGGGGGCAATCGGACCTGCGCGCCATCGTCCGGCCGGATGCCATGTCGCGGCTGTTGGACGTGCTCCTGAACCACACGCCCCGGCAGCAGTCGGAGGACCTGCGCGGCATCGCGTCCGCGGTGCCCGTGGAGCTCATCCAACTGCGGCGCCTGCGGGACGTGGCCGGCAGCCTGCTGGACACGTCCATCACCGGCTTCTCCAACTCCGGCGGCACCAGCCGGGGCGTCGCGTTGAACGCGAAGGTCCAGGGAGCCTCCGCGCCCCTGGCCGCCTTCACGGAAGCGCTCACGCTCTTCATCGACGCGTTCGACCGGCCTAACGCCGGGGCGCGGCTGCTCAACCTGGTGCTCCCCGTCCCGCTGACCTTCCGGGACCTGACGGGCAAGGAGCAGGAGCTGAACGACAAGTTCCGGGAGCGCAACGACACCCAGGAGCTCATCGAGGACCTGCTGATGGACCCCAGCACGTCGGTGGAGTTCTGGAAGGAGCTGGCCCGGTTGGATCGCAAGCTCTACCACATCGACCGGATCATCGACCTGTTCCTGCTGGACTACGACGAGGCCACGGTGCCGGGTGGCAACCGCGTGGACCTCCACGAGGAGATGATTGAGCAGCTGGACGACAACGTGGACGTCTTCAACGTGAGCCCGGCGTTCCTCCGGGAGCAATGCGGGCTGGAGGAGGACTCGCTGGAGCTGGCGAAGACGCTGACCCAGGAGGCGCCCGGCCAGGCGGAAGAAATCGAGGACGACCGGAACCACAAGTACGGCTTCCCGGAGGGCGCGCACTGCAACACCGGCGAGCCGTTCACGGTGCCTCCGCCGATCCGCGTCTCGCTGGACCGCATCGAGAAGGACCTGGAGCCGCGCATCAACCCCGGGGCCGTGGAGCACCCGATGGAAGCGGAGCCGGGCGAGCGGGAAGTGCCCGCCTCCGCCACGGCGGGCAACAGGGCCAGCCTGGACGACGTGGCCTCGCTCATCGAGAAGAGCCGGTCGCGCATCATGACGGACGTGAAGCAGCAGCTGGAGGCCCAGGGGCCGGAGCTGGCCCGTCAGCTGGAGCAGGCGTTCTCGGATCAGCTCAAGGCCGTGGAGCGCATCATCGCAGGCAAGGAGCGGCACGGTTCGGACGGCCGGCCCGCGCCGGGCAACGGGCACGCCAAGTCGGGCCACTCGCGCCGCCACGTCCGCCACGCGCGCAAGCCATGAGCGCGCTCGCACGGGCCTGAAACCCTTTCCTTCAACGTCATTGACCCAGGTGGCATGCCATGAGCATCGGTACGGCAGAAGCCCTTCAGCGGCTGTTCTCGCAGTGGAAGCGGGAAGTCCTCTCCAACGTCACGTCGGATGAGCAGCGCACGGAGTTGCAGAAGCAGCTCTCGCTCCGGGAGGAGGAGCTGCTCGCCAGCGCCTCCGACGGCTCGACGGCGTCGCTCTTCTCGGACCTGATGGGGTTGGGCAAGGACGGAGCGCCCTCCTTCGACTCCATCAGCCGGCCGCTGCTCATCCAGGACTTCGATGAGTCCGTCATCGAGACGCAGCTCCACGCGACCGCGGAGCTCTATTACATCTACCAGCACGAACGGATGAAGGTGTTCCAGGTGGCGGGCGTGCTCCTGCGCCTCTTCCACGACGGGCGCATGCGCATCCAGCGGGGCCCCGGCGCGCGGGCGCTGTACCTGATGGAGAAGCACCAGCCGCTGCGTTACAAGCCGCGCGACCGGCAGCTCGCGTACCGGCGCGCGTTCAACTACGGCAGCCTGGCGGCGCCGACGGGCGCGGTGATGTTCCGCAACTTCCACCGCGAGTTCGTCGCCTTCGTGTCCGCCATCGCGCAGTACTTCCGCGACCTGCTCATTGGTGAAGTCATCCGCGGCTCGCAGCAGCTGAACGAGCGGCCCTTCGCGAGCCAGGCCACCATCCAGCGGCTGGGCACGGACATCCGCTGGCAGATTGACCGCGCCACCTACGGCAACATCCTGGCGCTCACGGTGGAGGTGGGCGAGTACCTCAAGACCATCCTCGACGCGATGGAGACGCCGGACATCAAGAAGGCCTTCGACGCGAACACCAAGTGGGACGTGATTGAAGTGGTGTCGCAGCGCTACCTGGGCGGCGCGGGGGAGATTTCGCAGCGCTCGAAGATGGCGGACGCGGGGCGCCTGCTGCTCAACTTCATCGCGGACAACCCGTTCAAGACGCGCGACTTCAGGGACTTCCAGACGGAGGTGATGCCGCTGGGTCCGGTGGCGGAAGAGTGGATCGCCGCGTACCGGATGACGCCGGACGGCCGCTCGTTCCGCGGCGTGTCCCCCACCCTGCGCCAGACGCTGGGCATCACCAGCCCCGCGCCGGCGATGCGCTGAAGGCGGGAGGCACGGCATGGACATCCCGCTGCAACCCCTGATGGAGGCGGGCACGGGGGCCGCCTCGGCGCCGCGCACCAACGTGTCGCGGATGGTGGCCTCGGCGGTGGCGGGCCAGGTGTCCCACCCCGTCGTGCGCGCATCGCCGTACCGCATGGGCCGGGACGGAGTGCCCCGGCTGCTGCCGGGCAGCGGCGGCATCGCGCTCAACCGGCGCGTGGGGGACCGCGCGGTGGGACTGGCGGCGGACCACATGGAGGCAGGGGTGTCGCTGCACAACACGGGGCGCGACGACATTGGCCCGCGTGGCGGCTCCAACCGGGCGTTGATGTTTTATGCGTGCGTGGGCAACCGCGCGCGCGTGACGAGCGGTCCCGCGAGGGGCGCGGTGGGCACCGTGGTGGGAAAGCACGGCGGCATCAACCACGTCATCGTGGACTTCCCGCCCGCGGTGAAGCGCCGGCTGTGCATCGGGGACCGCGTGCAGCTGGATGCGTACGGGCAGGGGCTGGAGCTGCCGGACTTCCCCCAGGTGCGCGCGCTCAACCTGTCGCCCCGGCTGCTGCGGCGCTGGGGCGTGCGGACGGAGCGCGGGCGGCTGGTGGTTCCCGTGACGCACACGGTGCCCGCGGAGCTGATGGGTTCGGGGTTCGGGCGTTCGGAGGGCGTGCTGGGGGACCTGGACATCCAGCTGTCGGATGCGCGGCTGGTGCGCAAGCACCGGCTGAACGCGCTCCGGCTGGGGGACCTGGTGGCGGTGTGTCCGTTGGACTACCGCTTCGGGCCCTCGCGGCGGCCGGGGGTCGTCACGGTGGGCGTGGTGGTGCATTCGGACAGCAAGGTCGCGGGGCATGGGCCCGGGGTGACGCCGCTGCTCATCTGTCCGGGGGAGTGCGTGCGGCTGGTGTGCCGGCCGCAGGCCAACGTGGCGCTCGTGCTGGGGCTGCGCCAGAGCGTGGCGCCGCCGGCGCGCGGTTCGTCATGGGGTCGGGGGTAGCGACACCGCGCCCAGGCAGCGCGACACCATGGCCGCGCGGGTGTCCACGCCCAGCTTGACGAAGATGCGCCGCAGGTGGGCCGCCACGGTCCACGTGCTGATGTTCAGCATCGTGGCGATCTGCTTGTTGCCCCAGCCCGCGCAGACGCACGAGACGACCTGCAGCTCGCGCGAGGTGAGCAGCCGCACGTCGGACGCGGGCGCCGTCGCGGGGCTCGCGGAGGGCTCCGCGGGCACCAGGTGGTAGCGCTGACCGTTGAGGATGAGCTCGCCGGCCAGGGCGCGGTTCTGCTCCTGGGGAGCGGCCGGGGCGCGGGGGTCGGGGACCACGAGCAGGACATGGCTCCCGGGAGGAAGAGGCGTCCGCATGGCGTGCGCTAGGAGGGGTCCGCCAGCTCGGGAGAGGTGAGGATGCGCCAGACCTCGGAGGCTTCGCGCGAGCGTCCGGTGGCGCGCAGGTCCTCCGCGAGGCGTTCACCCGCGTGCTCACCCGCGACGGGAGGCTCCGGCCGTTCGCGTGCGAGCGTCACGAGCCGCGTGACGCCGCGGCGGCTGAAGCGAAGCTCGGAGTGGAAGAGCAGGGCCAGCGCGCGGGCCGAGGCGAAGAGGCCACCGGGTGCGTCCACGGCGGTTTCCGACTGGGCGCAGGAGTCGAGCATGGGGCGGAGCACGTGCGTGACGAGCGTTTCGAGCTGCGCCCGTTGAGCGCCGTGCTCCCGGCCGGCCCGGGCGAGCGCCGCGAGCAGCCGGGGGTCTTCGGCGAACAGGGCCAGGGCCGAGGCTTCGAACCCCAGCTGTCCCAGGCGCGCGTCGAACGCCTCGGGTTCGTGCTGCTTCCAGTGGGCGAGCGCGGTGATGAGCGTGGGCCCTGACAATGGCCAGGCGCCCCAGCGGGGCTCGGCGCCTGACGGGGGCTCGGAGGTGACGGAGTCGAACGGGCGCCCGAACCAGGCGAGGACGAAGTCCAGACCGCGAGCCTGGGGTTCCGTGAGGCCCAGCCCCATGAGTTCCTCGCGCGAAGGCGCGCAAGGGCCACGCACCGCGACGGTGCCGCGATGGATGGGTCTGCCACCCTCGTGGCCCAGGACGATTCGCGCGCCATCCGGGAAGGTGACCACGGGCCCCTGGAGCCGGAGCTCCTCACGGGCCGCGCGGAAGGGCGAGTCCTGCGCTTCCGCTTCGCGGGACCGCGTCTCGGTGAAGAAGTCGGATCCGGAGCGGAGGTGGACGTTCTCCTCCCGGGATGCGCGACCAGGTGCCGGCTCGGGATCCCTGAAGGGGTCTGCTCCGGAGCGCGAGTGATGGTTCGCCTCACGAACCGGGCGACCCAAGGCCGCCTCTGACACCGCGAACGGATCCGCGCCAGCGCCAGGGTGGCGATTTGCCTCACGAACCGAACGAGCTGAGGCCGTCTCTGGCGCAGTCAACGCATCCACGCCAGAGCGAGCGTGGCGGCTTGCCTCATGGTTCGAGCGAGCAGCAGCCGACTCTGGCTCTCTGAATGGATCCGCGCCAGAGCGAGCGTGGCGGCTTGCCTCATGGTTCGAGCGAGCAGCAGCCGACTCTGGCTCTCTGAATGGATCCGCGCCAGAGCGAGCGTGGCGGCTTGCCTCATGGTTCGAGCGAGCAGCAGCCGGCTCTGGCTCTCTGAATGGATCCGCACCCGTGCTCAGATGGCGTCTCGTCTCGCGCTCCGAACGCGCAGCAGCCGGCTCTGACGCAATGAACGGATCCGCGCCGGACCTCAAGTGGCGATTCGCATCACGGGCCGAGCGTTCAGATGTCGCCGGCATTCGCGGCGCCTGTTCGCTGAACGGATCCGCCTCACGGTGATGCTCATCGCGCGCCGCGCGAACGGAATCGACGCGGAGTTCCTGTTCTCCGAACGAAGTCGCTTCGCGGCGGCGCTCCTCACGGGCCGCGCGGGAAGAGGCGGAGGCTCCGCCCTGCGGCATCCGGGCTCGGGGCGAGGGCTCGGCGAGCGAACTGCGGCCGGAGCGTGGAGGGCGCATTCCCTCATCAGGAGCGAAAACTCCGCCCTGCGGCATCCGGGGTCGGGGCGCCGATTCGGCGAGTGTGCTGGGACCGGACCGTGGAGGGCGCGTGCCTTCACGTGCGGCGCCAGGGGCGTCGGGGGCAGCAGTAGTACGGGGCCTCGATTCGGAGAATGGCGCACTGTCAGGACGCGCAGGGCGCCCCTCCCCCCTGGCCGGGCGAGAGGAGGAATGACGGCTGGCCCTCGGTTCAGCGAAACGCTCAGAGTTCTGACGAGGAGGACGCAGCGACGCACTCGCTGTCTCCGACGATTCGCCTTCCCTCGTGTAGGCAAGAGGCCTGGAGCCGCGACGCGACGGACGCATCTCGTCCCGGGCCGCACGGGAGGAAGCAGAGGGCTCCCCCTGCTTCGTCCGGCCACCCGAGCCGGGTGCATCGAGCGGCTCGTCGCCAGAGCGAGCAGCGGCTCCGGGAGTGCGCTCACGTGGCTCCGGCGCATCCTCCCGCGAGAAGGGTGCAGCCCGTTCGAGGTCGGAAACCCAGCGCTCCAGGAGCGACATCACGCCCTGGGAGGCAACGGGCGCACGGTTCCGCTTCCGCCCCGAATCATCACCAGCCACGGCAACCTCCCCTGAGAACCATCCTGCCCACGCACAGTAGGAATCACCCTTGCGCAGGGAAGTTCGACCCCGAGCCGGGCTTCACGGTTGAGTTCAGGATGGAGGCGCCACGGCGGACCGCCAGGACGACAGTGCCGTCATCCCGGAAGGCTGTCCCCACGCCAGCTCGCCTGCTCTCGACGCGTGCTCAAAACAGTCGCGAGTACGTGGACGGTGCCCCCGGCCGTGGCGTCCAGCGCTTCGCGTCGCGGGGCAGCCACAGGAGCTGGAAGGCCTCGGCACGCCCTTCATAGCGGAGGGTGTGCTCGCCCCGGGACAGCGTGAACTCAGGCGCGGTGATGCGCTCGCCATCGATGAACAGCGAGCCGGTGTCGAGAGTGCTCGCGGGCTGGACGAAGTAGCGGTCGGCGCGAACCGCGAGGAAGTGATCCGCCAGAGCGCCTGAGTTCGAGGGCACGCGGTAGCGCTGTCCCCACAGGTACAGGTCACCATCGTAGGGCTGGTAGTGCGCGTCGAGGAAGCGGCGCAGCGCCAGAGGAAGACCGGAGGTCCGCAGGTCATCCACCCGCAGCACACAGCCCTGCTCCACGAGCACACGGGGCATCTCGTCGGACAGCAGGCCCGCGAGTGAGCCGCGCAGATACGCGTCCGTGTAGAAGTAGAAGTGAGCGTGCGGCCGGCTCACATAGCCCCCCGAGTTGTCGTAGACGACATCCTCCGGTCCCGTGAGCGCCGCGATGCGAGCGAGCACCTCACGCTGCCGCGCATTGCCGCCGCCGGCCAGCAAGGCCTCCACCTGGGCCTCCTGGACAACAAACAGGCCGCCCAGCCCGGCAAGCCCCAAGGTCCGCACAGCGGGAGTGCGCAATCCAGAGAGCACCACGATGATGCCGCGCGCGGCAAAGGGCGCGAGCACGCCCAGAAAGGGCAACAGGCTGTACGGGAACGGCGCGCGCTGGAGCGCATAGGCACCGAAGGTCGCGGGCGCGGCCACGAACAGGAGCAGGTCGGGAGTGCGCGGGTGCTTCAGCAAGCGAAGGAACGTGGCGACGAGTCCAACGGCGGCGAGAAGGAAGAACGCGGGTTGTGCCCCCAGGGCCGGCACCAGGTATTCGCGCCATGAGAAGCCCGGGTAGTGGCGCTGGTGTTCGGAAGCCCAGACGAAACACCACCGCCACCATGCGTCCCACGAGCCCGTCACCGTGAGGTAGGCCGCCACCGCGCTCGTCGCAACGACGATGCCCGCGAAGAAGGCGCGAGGCGCGGCGATGAGCGCGGGAGAACCGTTCCCGCGCGGCAGGAGGTCGGCCAGGAGCACCGCACCCACGAGCCCGCCGAAGAAGAGCGCTTTCTGGGAGCCCCACGCGGAGGCGACGAGCAACGCACCCGCCAGGAGCGACGAACGGACGGAGCCGGGCTGCACGGCCAGCGCGGCGAGTGCGCCCAGGAAGAGCGCGGCGGTGAGGGCATCCGGACGCACCTCGGTGGCGAAGTGCAGGAAGCCCGGCGAGCAGAGCAGCAGCACCGGGGCCAGGAGCGCGGCGATGCGTCCTTCCCGCCGGTTGAGGAGGAAGACAGAGACACACGCCCCCGCGAGCGGCACGAGCATCGCGGCACGAAGCGCGAGCACGTTGCGCGGATCATCCCCGAGCAGCCAGAACAGCGGCGCCAGCAACTGGTACACGAGTGGGAAATGCACCTCGAAGAAGTCGCGGTAAGGCACCTGCCCGTGGGCCATGAGCCACGCGGCATGGGCGTACTGGAATTCGTCGATGCTGAATGCCTTGTGCAGTGCGAGGCGCGAGGCCTGGAGCGCGAGCACGCCCAGGACGACACCCAGCCCCCACCGCAAGGCCCGGGGCTCCGTCATCGGCGCCGTCATACCGCGAAAGCAAGCCCGGCTTCAGGGCGTTCAGGGCGCAGGAAGGGGCACGGACTGCCAGCCCCCTGACGACATCCATGAGGTCCCCCCGCCCAGTGAGATTCAAAACCTGTCCGACTGTCGGACAGGTTCCGGCTGCCCAGGTGAACCGGCAGTCCTCCAGCCGGGGGCCTCCAAACTGGTCCGACTGTCGGACCGGTTTCCGCAGCCCAAGTGGACCAACGGCCCCCCGAGCCGGGGGCCTCCAAACCTGTCCGACTGTCGGACAGGTTTTCCACCTGCCCAGGTGGACCAGCGGGCCCCAAGCCGAGGTCCTCCAACTGATCCGGCTGTCGGACAGATTTCTGCGGCCCAAGTGGACCGGCAGGCCTCAAGCCGAGGCCTTCCAAGCCGGTCCGACTGTCGGACAGGTTTCCGCGGCCCAGGTGGACCAGCGGCCCCCCGAGCCGGGGGCCTCCAAACCTGTCCGACTGTCGGACCGGTTTCCGCGGCCCAGGTGGACCAGCGGGCCCCGAGCCGGGGGCCTCCAAACCTGTCCGACTGTCGGACCGGTTTCCGCGGCCCAGGTGGACCGGGAGGCCCCGAGCCGAGTCATTCCAAGCCGGTCCGACTGTCGGACAGGTTCGTGGGGTGCGCCGCTGCCGGGCAGCCCCAGCGGGGTTCTCCCTTCTCCTCCTGTGGACAGCGTGGCGCTCGAGGAACCTGGCGCCGCGCGCGTGCTCGCGCGCCCGAGCACGTCGGATCAGCGCCCCGTGCGACGCCGTGCCCGCGCTCTCGCGGCCTCCAGCGCGGAGTCCACCCCAGCGGGCGGTTTCGGAGGCTCCGGCTTCTGCTCGGCGGGTTCCTCCTGAACAGGCTTGGGCGTCGTCGCGGAGGGCTTCACATCCGTGCGTGGTGCTGGCATGGGCTCACGTGCGCTGGCTTCCTTCACGGGCTTTTCCCGCGCCGCACGCACTCGCGGCGCGGAGAGGAACCTGCGCACCGCGACCTCCGCCAACATCGCCGCCAGCGCGAACGCGACCAGCCAGGGCGCCAACGCCACACGGCCCTCCGACTCCGGCGCCTCCGCGAACAGGCCCGTCATCGACAGTCGCTCCTGGCCTCCGCCCACCGCCGCCAGCGCTCGCAGGAGCTTGAGGCCCTCCTTCGCGCTGCCCGGCTCGAACTCCGGCGCGTACGGCAGCGCCACGGGTGGCGCCCTCAACACGCGCCCACCCCACTTCACCACCGGGTGCCAGGTGCCGCTGCCCGTCAGCGGGTACTCGACCACCAGCCGGTCCTCGTCCTCCCAGTGCAGCGGCTTCTCCACGCCGGAGCGCCCGTCACCCGCCAGCAACACCGCCGTGGGCAGCGCGCCCGGCATCGGCTCACCCGGCGGCAGGTCCAACGTCACACGCAGCACGTTGCCCTGGCGCTCCGAGCGCACCACCGCCTCCTCCTTCGGCGTCGGACGCCCCATCGACCAGCGCACCACCGCCTCCAACGTCGCCCGCAGCGCGCTCCACTCGCGCAACTCGCCCGTGTACCTGCCGTCCACCTCCGCCGTGAGCGCCACCGTGCGCCCCGCGCCATGCGGCCACAGCGCCAGCACCGGCGCGGCGTTCGTGTCCAACGTGCGCAGCGCCACGTTCGCCTGGGGCTTCAGGTAGGTGAGGTTGTAGCCGCCCACCTGCGGCAGGCCCGTCGTCGGCAGCGCCCCCAACAGCGGCAGGTCCGGCGCGGCCTCCAACGACGCGGGCTCGTCCACGAACGTGGCCCTCGCCACCGCGAGCGTCTCCTGGCTGAAGATGCGCGGCAGGCTCATGGCGTCCTCCGCGAAGTAGATGCGCCCGGCGCCGCGCCGGGCTACCTCGCGCAGCAGGTCCGCGTCCGGATCCGTGGGCTTGCCCAGGCCGATGACCGACACCGTCACGTTGGCCGCTCGCAGCGCCGCCAGCGTCTCCTGGTAGTCGCCCGGCTCCTCGGAGTCCGCCGCGTCGGAGAACAGCACCACGTGCCGCGTGGGCTTTTCGCTGCGGAGGATCTCCTTGCTGCCCGCGCGCAGGGCCGTGCCCACGTAGATGCCCCCGCCTCCACTGAAGCCTCGTGCCACCTGGTCGAACGGCAGCCCCTTGCTCACCGGACTCAAGGGAAAGATTTCATGCGGCTCCGTGTCCACCATGTGCACGGAAGCTTCGTCATTCGCGTTGAGCAACGTGAGCGCCGCCGTGACGCCCTCCGCGGCCAGCTCCATCTTCGTGCGCCCGTCCGGCACCTGCATGCCCATGGAGCAGCTCGAATCCATGAGCACGCTCATCGCCACCGACGCGCGCCGCTGCTCCTCGCGCATCTCCAATGACACGGGCAAGAGCGGCTCCAAGGGCGAGCGCCGATAGCCGCCCTCACCGAAGCTCGACCGCCCTCCCGTCATCACCAGCCCGCCACCTGCCTGGTCCACGTAGTTCGCCAGCGCGTTCAAACCCGTCTCGCCCAGAGCATTGGCGTCCACGTTCTCCAGCACCACCACGCCCACCCCGTCGAGCGCCTCCAGCGACAGGTGGAACGGCGCCTTCACCTCCAGCGCCATGCCCGTCGCCGCCAGCGCCTTCGCCAACGTGCCCAACGGCTGCGCGGTGAGCAGCAACACGCGCGGCGGCCCCTCCACGCGCAGCACGCCCACGCCCACGTCGTTCTCCGGGACGCCGTCTCCGGGCACCTCCACCGTGAGCCGGTAGTGCACGAGCCCCGGCTCCTCCAACAGGTCGCGCAGGGGCAGCAGGTTGGGCCCGGGCTTGAAGTCGTACGGCCCCTTCACCAGCACCTTCCCGTCGCGCTCCAGACGCACGGTGCCGGTGACGGCCGAGGTCGCCTGCACCACGGCGGAGAACTGGAAGGGCTCGCGCACGGAGACCGTGGCGGGCACGTCCAGCGACACCACGGCCACGTCCAGCGCGGGCTCCGGCCGGGACACCTGCCGGTAGTCCACCGCGATGCCCCGCGCCGCCAGCCGCCGCGTCGCGCCCCGGGCATCCGCGCCGGTGGATCGGCCGTCGGAGACCACCAGCACCCGGCCCGTGCGCTCGGGGGGAATGAGCGCGCCCGCCGCGTCCAGCGCGGCCGACAGGTCCGAAGCCTCCGCGTCCACCGGCCGAGTGAATCCGCCGAACCGGCCTGACTCCGACAGCGGGGACTCCACCCGCGCCTCGCGGCCGAAGGTGATGACACCCACGCGGTCGCCCGGCCGGCGCTGGGACTCCACCAGAGAAATGAGCTCCTGCGCCACGCGGTCCACGTCCAGCGGCATGGAGCGCGAACGGTCCACCACCACGGCCACGTCGCTGCCCGCGTTCGCCAGCCGCAGCTCCGGCCCGGACAGCGCGCCCACGCCGAGCACCAGCAGCACCCACCGCAGCACCATGGGCGGGCCGGGCCTCCGGCCGTAGCGCCACAGGAAGAGGCCCAGCGGCAACAGCAGCAGCCACGCCTGGGGAAGGGTGAAGGTCATGCCTTCCTCGTGACGTAGAAGTCCGCCAGCAGCGCGGCCAGCAGCACCAGCAGGGGCCAGCGGGCGCGCTCATGGCCGCTGTTCCCTTCCGAGTCCTCGCCCGCTTCCTTCGAGGCCACGTCCGCGCTGCCCCGGCCACGCAGGTCCGACTCCCGCGCGTCCAGCGCCAGCACCTCCAGCGAGTCCACTTCGCGGCCCTCGCGCTCCAGCACGTAGCGGCCGGGACTCGTGGGCGCGGGCAGGCTCAACGAGCCCGCGCCGAACACGGGCTTGCGGCCCGAAGGCCCCTTCAGCGCGTAACGAGCACCGGCCTCCGTCACCACGGAGAGCGCTTCGCCCAGGTTGAGCTGACGCCGGGGGAAACCCTCGCGAAGCCGCCGCGCTTCGCGCACCACATTGCCCAGCAACACGGGCCAGGCGGGGGTCCGCTGGAGGTTGGAGCGAGCCAGGTCCACGTTGAGGTGCAGCCGCCCGCCCTCCTCTTCCGACACGAGCACGGCTTCGCCCGCGGTCATCAACGGACGGCCCGGAGGGTTCGCGCCCGCCGTCCACCGCACGCCTGAGAGCTGAACGTCGTCCATCAGCGTGCTGCCCTTCTCCGTGAAGAACGGCCCCACGAAGGTTCGCAGCGGTCCTTCCGCGCCCAGCGTCACGCGGGCCTCCGCGCGCGAGGGGCCAACAGACAGCACCGGCGCGCCGGGAACAGGAGGGCCGTGCGCCACCTCGGGAGACACCGCCAGGAAGCGCTCCAGCGCCTGCTTCGACGCGGGTGACAGGCCCTCCGTCAGCCCCACGGCCACCGGCATCACGGGGGACGGGGGCAGGCGCACGCGTCCGTCCTCGGGCAGCGCGTCGTCCGGCAGTGACACCTCCACGTCGCCGGCCTCGCGGAACGTGAGGCGCACGGTCGCGGCGCCCTCTTCCGGCAAGGCGATGCGCTCCGTGCGTTCGGTGCCTTCACGCGCGCCCGGCCCGGGAGCCGCGCGCACGCGTGCTTCAATCTCCGAAGGTCCCGGCCCGAAGCGAGCGACCCGCAGCGTCACCGTGGCCCGGCCACCTTCGTCGCGCCGCTGCGCGGAGACCACCGCCACGTTGCCCTGGGAGCGGCCCAGCGCCGTCCAGCGCACGGAGGGCGGCACGGTCGTGTCCTCGGAGGGCGGCGCGTCGGTGAAGAAGTGCACGCGCTTGCCGGGGCCCGCCAGCTCCTGCGCCCACAGGAGTGATGCCGTGACGTCATGGTCCGGACCGCGCGCCTCGAAGGACTCCAGCGCGCCCAGGGCTCGCGACGCATCGGCCTCCGGCCCGGCGAGGACCTGGGGCGCCACGCCACTCGCGAGCACGGTGACGTGCGTCGCGCGTTCCGACTCCACGCGCTTCGCGGCTTCCGTGCGCACGTGCTCCAGCACCGTCATGCCATCCGGAGTCCGCGCGGACATGGACAGGCTTCCATCCACGACGAGCACCAGGTGACGGCGGCGAGCGTTTTCCCCCAGCCGCACGTCCGCGAGGTACAGCGCGGCGGCCAGCACGGCGAGCGCCTCGAGCAACAGTGACGCCTCACGCGTGAAGCGCTCCCACCGGGGCCCGCCCTCCGCTCGAGGACGCGGCGTGCGCCACAGGAACAGCGCGCTCACCACCACCGGCTTCTGCCGGCGGCGCAGGAAGTACGCCGCGACCAGCGGCACCAGCGCGCCCAGAGCCAGCAGCCCCCAGGGAAGTCCGAAGCTCACGCCACGCTCCACACGCGAGTGCGCCCGCCATCGCGCACGTCAGAGCGAAACGCCCCGCGCTCCACGCCGTTCGTCCCCAGGCTCACGCCCCGCCTCCCGCCACGAACAACGCGCGCAGCGGTCCCGCCACCTGCGCCCGCAACCCTTCCGCCGCGTTCATGGTGAGCAGCGTTCCCCGCGCTCGCACCGCCGCGCTTCGCAGCGCACGCTGGTGCTCCGCGAAGCGGCGGGCGTAGGCGGCCAGCACACCGTCCGTCAGCAACTCCTCCAGCGCCACGCCGCTCTCCGCGTCCACCAGCCGCGCGCCCTCGCCGCCCGAGGGCTCCAGGTCCTCCGCGTCCAGCACCTGCACCAGGAACAGCGCCGACGCTCCTCGCGACAGCCGGGCGCACAGCGCCTCCAGGTCCGTCTCGAAGAGGAAGTCGCTCACCACCACCCGCAGGCCACACGGCCGCAACGGCGGCAGCCGCCCCAACGCCGACGCCAGATCATCCCGCGCCTCGAACTCCGCCCCTCGCAGCGCCGCGCGGCACGCCGGCCCCTGCACCCGCTCCGACCGCGCCCCGCTCCACAGCAGCGTCGGCGTCAGCCCCTGCCGCCCGCCCACCTCCACCGTCAGCAGCGCCACCTCCCGCGCCCCCGCCGCCTTGCGAGGCGACAGCCCCATGCTGCGCGAACCGTCCAGCACCACCTCCACACGCGGCGACACCTCGTCCTGCCGCACGCGCAGCACCAGCTCCCCCGTGCGCGCCACCGCGTTCCAGTCCAGTTGCCGCAGGTCATCCCCCGGCTGATACGCGCGGAAGTCGTGCAGCTCCATCGCGCTGCCCGCGGACGTGGCGCGCACCTCGCCCACCCGTCCCCGCTGCGGCAGGCGCGGCAGCGCCAGGCTCAACCCCGGCGACAGGCGCGCCACCTCCGCCTCATCCAACATCGCGCTCACTGCTGGTGGGCCCGCCGCTCGCGCTCAGCGAGCACCCGGTCCGCGGCGAACGCCGACAGGAACGCCACCAGCGCCACGCACAGGAGCAGCTCCGGCGGCATCTTGAGACCGCTCGGGTCGCTGTAGTCGTACCTGCCGAAGTTCACCGTCCCCAGTATCGGGTTGAGCAGGTTGAGCAGCTCATCGCGCCCCTCCAGGTTCAGGAACACCGCCAGCAGCGGCGGCACGCCCGCCCCCAGGATTCCCACCAGGACGTAGAGCAACCGCACCGACACCGGCGACGCGAACCGCCCCGAGCGCGGCATCCGCCCCAACAGCAGCGCCACCGACAGGTACAGCACCCCATAGAGCGCCAGCGCCGCCTGCGACATCCCCATCCGCAGGCTGCTCGTCGACCCATCCGACAGCCACAGCAACACCCCACACCCCACCGCCCACCCCACGAGCAGCAGCACCGACAGCCGGAAGCCGCGCAGCGCCCCGGGCTTGAACAGCGTCCATGCCCGAGTGCCCGCGCGCAGCGGCCGCGACTGACCGTCCACGTCCGTCGCCATGAAGAGGGTGACGAAGATGAGGTGCAGCCCTCCGAGGATGCCCATCACCCCGGGGATGTCGTCATCCCGGTCCAGGAGCCACCACACCGCCGTCATCCCCACGAACGTCAGGAACACCTGCACCACCAACGCCCGCCGGGGATGGCGCGTGTAGTCCTCCGTCACGAGCGACAGCCGCGCCACCGCCGTCTCGAACACCAGCCACCCGTCCGATACGAGGAGCCAGAACGCCGCGCCCAGCCCCAGGAAGAAGTTCCGGTCGAACGAGAACCCGCTGCCACGCTCGTTCGTCACCACGAAGGTGAACGTCAGCGCCTGGAAGAACGTCACCACCAGCACGGCCACCAGCGCGAAACGCACCGCGGCCCGTCCCATCCGGCTGTCCGCCAGCGTCGCCGCGCACACCGACACGAGCGTGAGGAACACCATCCACGCCCCGCCCAACAGCAGCACCATCAGGATGGTGGGCAGGTCGATGCCGTTGAGGAAGTAGCTGAACAGCAGGAACGGCCCCACCGCCGACGCGTACAGCACCGCCTGCACCAGGAAGGACGCCACCTTGCCGCGCAGGATGCGCCGGGGCCCCAGCCCCGTGAGCAAGAGCAGCGACCACGTCTCGTCCTCACGCTCGCGCGCCAGGGAGCGGTACGCGTTGAAGGGGATGAGGCCGAAGTGCACCAGCGCCAGGCACACGAAGAAGGAGAAGAAGTACGACCGCCCCTCGCGCGTGTACGTGCTGTCGTGCGTGTTCGCGAAAGCGATGAGCGACAGCACCAGGCACGCCGCGAGCAGCAACCCGAAGCTCACCCAGAAGATGCGCGTGCGCAGCCCCTGCCGCACCTCCTTCACCACCAGCGGGTTGAGCCGGTCGCCCCACCTCTCCCAACGGTCGGACGCCGCGGCGGGGACACCGGGCGCGGGAGCGGACTCGGCCGCGCCCGACGCGGGACTCGCTTGCGTGCTCACGCCACCCTCCCCTTCGTCACCGTCATGAACGCGTCCTCCAGGTTGCGCTCGCGCGGGCTGAACGCGCACACCGGCAGCCCCTGCGACACCAGCGCCGCGAGCAGCGCCGCCGCGGCCGCTTCCGCCTGCGCCGGCCCCGCGTCCGCCTCCAGCTCCAGCCGCACTCGCAGCGCGCCGCCATCGCGCGCCACGTCCTTCACGCGCGGCTGCTCCAGCAGCGTGCGCTCCGTGCGCGACCAGAGCGCCTCGCCCTCGTCGCCCTGCGCCGCCAGCCGGACCGTCAGCTCCATCACGCGGGACGGGCCCGCGCTCTGGCGCAGCAGGTCCTCCACCTTGCCCTGGGCCAGCAGTCGCCCCTGCTCGATGATGACGCAGCTGTCGCAGATCTCCGCCAGCTCCGTGAGGATGTGGCTGGAGATGATGACCGCCTTGCCCTGATCCGCCAGCGCGCGCAGCAGCTCCCGCAGCTCGATGCGCGCGCGCGGGTCCAACCCGTCCGCCGGTTCGTCCAGCAGCAGCAGCCGCGGGTCATGGAGCAGCGTGCGCCCCAGGGCCACGCGCTGGCGCATGCCCTTGGACAGCTCCGTGGTGAGCTTGTGCGAGAGCGGCCCCAGCCCCGTGAACTCCATCACCGAGTCCACCCGCTGCTTGCGCTGCGCGCCCTTGAGCCCGTACGCACGCGCGAAGAAGTCCAGGAACTCCCTCACGGTGACGTCGTCGTAGGTGCCGTAGCGGTCCGGCATGTAGCCCAGCAGCGGCCGGGCCCTATCCGGCGCGTCCACCAGCGACGTGCCGTCCAGCAGCACCGTGCCCGCGGTGGGCACGTCCAGCGTGGCCAGGATGCGCAGCGTGGTGCTCTTGCCCGCGCCGTTGGGCCCGATGAATCCCAGGATGCCGCCTGCCTCCAGCGTGAACGACACGTCGTCCACCGCGCGCAGCGCCCCGTAGTCGCGCCGCAGCCCCTTCACCTCCAGCAGGCTCATCGTCGTGCCTCCTCGACCTGACCGCGCACCACGTGCAGCGCGGCCTCCAGCTCCACGTCCAGCGCCGCCGTGGGCGAGAAGCCACGCCCGCCCAGCCGCGCCACGAACGTCCCGTCCTCCAGCTCCCGAACCAGGGGCGCCACCGCGTCCTGGAAGCGCATGCGTGGCTCGTGCTCCAGGCCCAACAGGTCCTCGTCTCCGACCTTCGCCTCCCGCGGCGTGGCCAGCCCCTCCGCGCCGTCCGCCAGCTCCGGCAGGTCCCAGAACTGGCCGTCCAGCTTCAACACGCCGCCCTTCAGGGGAGCCCCCAGCGCGTTCTGCACCCGCACGCCGCCGTCGGCCTTGCGCGCCGTCAGTCGCGCACGCGAGGGAACCACCGCGACCTCGCCCCACTCGCGGTAGCTGCGCGAGGGCAGGAAGCTGTTCTTCACCACCAGCCCGTTCGTCCAGTCCAGGAAGCGCGGCGGATCCTCGGGGGCCGTCGGAGCCAGCAGCACGCTGGAGGCGGGCATGCGCACGCTCTCTTCCGCGAGGTTCGCGTACCAGGCGTTGAGCCCCACCGTCACCGCGCGAGACCGCTCGCGGTCCAGCAGCGTGAGGCTGTAGCGCGCGGCGTGCAGGCTGAAGCCATCCACCAGCACGGACCACGCCACCAGCCCCAGGCTCGTGAGGACCGCCAGCGTGGGCACGGCGATGAGCACCGCGAGCGGCCCCTTGCGCCGCGCGAGCACCCACCCGCCAGGCCCCACCGCGAGCACGAAGAGGAAGATGAGCAGCAGGAAGCGGCCCACGGGCGCGCGGGCGCTCGACAGCAGCGGCAGGCGCCCATCGCTGAGCAGGTCGTGGCGCTCCCAGCGGGGCGGCGGGCCCGCGGGCTCCACCACGGCCGGAGACCGCTCCGTGTCCTCCCAGAGTCGGAAGCCGCAGCCCGGGGTCTGCTTCCGGCAGTCGCGGAACTGGCGCACGAAGCCGAAGCCGTAGGGTGACAGCTCCGCCTTCTCATCCTGGAGCAGCGGGAAGCGCAGGCGCGGATTCGCGGGGGGCTGGTCGAGCACCAGCCTTCCGCCGGTCACGGCGAACGTCTCCAGCACCGCCCAGACGTCGTCGGGCACCTGGTCCGCCGGCACCGCCACCAGCACCGCGTCGTAGCCCGCGTAGGCCGCCAGCTCGCGCGGCGCGGTGCGCGGCTCCACGAAGCGCGTGGCGACGAGCGGCTCATTGTTCTCCGGCGCGCGGCTCAGGCCGGTCGCCGCCTCGAAGGACTTCACGTCGCCCAGCACCATCACGCGGGCGCCCCGGTAACCGTCCAGGTAGAAGCCCCGGGACGCGGTGTCCATCCCGGGCGAGTCCAGGTTGAGGGTCCCCGACTGCAGGTCCGCGGGCATCAGCAGCCACGTGACGGTGCGCTCGCGGGGACCCACTTCCAGCGAGCGCTCCATGATGCGCCCCTGCGAGTGGATGGACAGGCGCACCGGGCGCGGCTGGCCGCCGTTGTTGTGCACCGTCACCTGGATGGGCGTGAAGCCCCGGTTCGGCACGAGCGTGACGACGCGCACGGTGGCCTTGAGGTCGCCCTCGGTGGGGAGGTTCTCCGTCGTCTCCACCACCTCGCGGTAGCCGCTGGCTTGAGGCTCCGCCTCCCGCACCTCCACCGCCTTTGGAGGGCTGGTCGCGAACGCCGCCGTCCCACCGGGAATGCCCGGCAGGCCCGTCCAGAGCAGGGCCCCCAGGAGCACGGCGAAGGCCAGGGGCGCGCGACTAGCCACGGGGCACCTCGGGCGTGGCCTTGAGCAGCTCGCGCACCACGTCCGGCGCGGACACCTTCTCCAGCGACGCCTCGTAGGCGAGCACCAGGCGGTGGTTGAGGGCGGCGGGCGCGGCGGCCACCACGTCGTCGAAGCCCACGTTGGGCCGGCCCTCGAGCAGCGCGCGCGCACGGCCCGCGGCGGCCAGGGCCAGCGCCGCGCGAGGGCTCGCGCCGAAGCGCACGAAGCGGCGCACGGGTTCCGGAGCGGAAGGCTGGCGCGGGTCGGACGCCTCCACCAGCCGGCCGATGAAGTCCGCCACCGGGCCGGGCAGGTGCACGCGGTCCACGGCGGCGAACAGGCGCGACAGCCCCTCCGCGTCCAGCACCGGCTCCTGCGCGGGAGGCGCACCGCGCACGCGCGTGGTGAGCAGGGTGCGCAGCGTCTTGGCGCCCACGGGCGGCACGAGGATGCGGAAGAGGAAGCGGTCCAGCTGCGCTTCGGGCAGCGGGTACGTGCCTTCGAGCTCGATGGGGTTCTGAGTGGCGAGCACGAAGAAGGGGTCGGGCAGGGGCCGCGTCTGGCCCAGCACCGTCACGGACCGCTCCTGCATGGCCTCCAGCAGCGCGGACTGCGTCTTGGGGCTGGAGCGGTTGATTTCGTCCGCGAGCACGAGGCTCGCGAAGAGGGGGCCTTCGCGGAAGACGAAGTCGCGGCGCGATTCGCCCTCCAGCACGTAGGTGCCGGTGATGTCGCCGGGCAAGAGGTCGGGGGTGAACTGGATGCGGCGGAAGGGCAGCGACAACAGCCGCGCCAGGGCCTTGCACAGCTCCGTCTTGCCCAGGCCGGGCAGGCCCTCCAGGAGCACGTGGCCCCGGGCGAGCACCGCCGTCACGACCTGCTCGACGACCGTCTCCTGGTCGAGCATCACCTGGTTGAGCCCGGCCTTGAGCCGGGACGCCACGTCCGCCGCGCCCTGCGCTTCGGCGGGACTCAGAAGCTCCGCTGCCACGTCGTTTCCCCCTTCTTACCTACGGACCACCGAAGTACCGCTTCACCAGGTCGCGGTTGCGAGGCAGCAGCGGACCGGAGGTCGGTCCCGCCGTCGCATCGCCCTTCGCGCCCGTGCCCTTCACGCTGGACGGCCCCGCCTGCCCCGTGCGGGCCCGCGGATCCGCGGCGCGAAGGCCCCACAACTCCTCCGCCTCGCCGCCATTGCCTTCCGGCAGCGGCTGGAACGCGAGCCGGTTCGGATCCATCTCCGCCTCGCCACCGAAGACGAGCGGTTGGCTCTCTCCGCCCCGGCTCGTCCCCGCGCCCTCACCCTTGCCCTGCCGCGTGTTCCGGCTCGCGTGCTGACTGCCCTGCTGTCCCTCGCCGTCGCCCTCTTCGCCTTCACCCTCGCCCTGCCCGTCCTCGCCCTGGCCTTGTCCCTTCTGGCCCTTCTGCCCCTGACCGGACTGCTGACGCCGGGTGGGACGCCGGGCCTGGGCGCCGCGGTTCCCTCGCGACGCGTTTTCCTCTCCGAAGCGCTGGGCCAGCGACTGCTGCCGCCGCTCCAGTGTGCGGCGCAGGTCGGAGATCTGATCCGGAGAGCCGGAGGCCTGGGCGCGAGCCGAAGCGCGGGCCTGGGCCTCGCGGGATGAATCACCGGAGCCCTGCTGCTGCTGTGAGCCCTGCTTGTCGCCGCCGTTCTCTCCGTCCGCACCCTGGCCCTGGGAGCTCCGCTCGGATTCGGGGGCATCCTGATCACCGTCGGCGGAGTCCTCGGCGTTCCCGCTGGCACGCGCATCCAGTGCCATCAGCGCCTGCTCCAGCGACTCACGCTCACGGGTGGCGGCTTCCGCACCACCAGCGGCGGCGAGCGCATCCTCCAATTCAGCGGCGGCCTCAGAGGCACGGTTGAGCTCGGCGGCGGCCTCGGAGGCGCGTTCAGCAAGCCGCTGCTCCAGGGCATCCGAGGCTTCCCAATCCGCGGAGTCGAAGCGCCCTTGCGCGACTTCTTCCGACAGCCGGCGCAGTTCCTCCTCGACGTCAGGGCCCAGGGGCTCCTCGCGAGCCAGGGCTTCGGCCTGGGCCTGCACGGCGGCGACCTGGGTCGCGGCGGCGGCGTTGATGTTCGAAGTGCGCAGGGCCGGAAGCGGAACAACGAACCCCACGGCGAGGAACACGAGCGCGCCCAGGAGCGCGCCCACGGGCCGGCGCCAGGGAACCTCCGGAGGCTTCACCTGCTGAGCGAACTGGTTGAGGCTCAGTTCCCACTCGCCAACAGGGCGCTCCAGTCGCGTGAGCAATAGGCCCCCCGCGTTGGCGGAGCGATCCGCGAGCACCGCCGCGTACTCCAGCGACACGCCCCGCGACCGCGCGCGAACGAACCACCACGCCAGCCCCGCGACGACAAGAGGCGGCAGGGCCCACACCACCCGGTCGCGCAAGAGCAGCCGGGACAGCACGCAAGCGGTGGCCAAAGCCCAAAGAGGAGCGATGCCCGCGCCAGCCCAGGCGACCCCATTGAGCCGCCGCTGCACGCGCCGGATGGGCGCGAGCACGAGGGACTGGAAGCGGCGTTCGTCACTGGCGGCCATGCGTGGAAGCCAGTGTCAGCCACCCGGCCCACTGTTCACAAGCCAAGCCCGGGAACAGTCGAATCCCGCCGCGGACGGTCGGGAGAGCAGGGTGACCAGCCTCTCGCGTCATGAGAAACCATGACCGGTTTCCCTGTGCTGAGGGACGGAGCCTGCCTCTGCCGGAGCTTCCCCATGCTGACGTCCCTGCGGATCCAGCACTTCCGCTCCCTCCGAAATCTCAAGGTCGAGGGTCGGACCCGCGTCAGCTCGCTGTAGGTGCCGACAACACGGGCAAGCTCAATGGCCACGTTGCGCCTCATGGTGGACGCACTCTTTGCTCGACTGTCAGCTGCGCCGCACCCAGCCATCCAGCGAGCGGATGACGCTCAACTCGCCGGCGGAGGGGAACCTTCAGGTCTCTACCCGGAGAAACGCTTCAACAAGTCCTCGCCATCGATAATCCAGTACCTCTCAGCATCAGGCAACCGCTCAAAAAAAATCTCCATACTGCCCATGCCATCCATCCGGGACATATTCCTCAAATCTCGGGCTCTCCGCGTAAGCCGAGACAAGCACACGCCCGTCAAAGTCAACCAACAGAGTTGGAAAGCAGGAAGCTACGTCCCACCATTCGCTTGCCGTCCGCGAAGCCTCAACCAGACGCGTTCTCAACTCGTCCCGAAACACCCTAAAAGCTTCCATATGGCTTAGAAACATAAACACGGCCGTCCCATCAGCCACAGCGATGCCAAAACGCTCAGCAAACCCCGTATCAGGTACGGCATGTCCGGCATCCATGAACGCGCGGCGCCACTTTGTTTGGTCCAACACCCAGCAATCCCGCTCGCTCCGGTACCATCTCCATTCGTCGCCAAACCGCACAGCAACAACGATCAGCTGTTCTTCCTCCAAACCAACACCTTGCATCACTGAACCCACCTCCCCTGGGATAGCGGCTTCTTCAAACAACTCCGACCATACAAGAGGCAACCCCGGCGTCGTCGGGTCCACGACTTTCGAGGCCATGCCATTTGAAGGTCCTGGGCCACGACTCGCCCGAAGCTCAACGTTTCGTCGCCTGGTTCCACCGCTGCTTCTCCTGAACCCGTGCGACCCCAACAGACGGCGGTTAGTGTGCCGCCCCCTATGAACTTCCGATTCCTTGGTCGCAGCGGTCTGAAGGTCAGCGAGATTTCTTTCGGCAACTGGCTCACGCACGGCTCCCAGGTGGAGGAGGACGCCGCCATCGCGTGCGTGAAGGCCGCGCTCGACACGGGCATCACCACCTTCGACACCGCCGACGTCTACGCCGGCACCAAGGCAGAGGCCGTGCTCGGCCGCGCCCTCAAGGGCCAGCGCCGTGAAAGCTATGAGCTGTTCACCAAGGTCTACTGGCCCACCGGCCCCGGCCAGAACGACCGCGGCCTGTCGCGCAAGCACATCATCGAGTCCATCCACGGCTCGCTGCGCCGCCTCCAGACGGACTACGTGGACCTCTACCAGGCCCATCGCTTCGACGCGGAGACGCCGCTCGAAGAGACCATGCTCGCGTTCGCGGACATCGTCCGCCAGGGCAAGGCCCTCTACATCGGCGTCTCCGAATGGACCGCCGAGCAGATCGCCGCCGGCGCGAAGCTGGCCCGCGAGTTGCGCGTGCCCTTCATCTCCAACCAGCCTCAGTACTCCATGCTCTGGCGGGTCATCGAGTCCAAGGTCATCCCCACCTCCGACGCCGAAGGCCTGGGCCAGATTGTCTGGTCCCCGATGGCCAAGGGCGTGCTCTCAGGCAAGTACCTCCCCGGCAAGCCCCCGCCCGCGGACACCCGCGCCGCCACCCCGGGCTCGCAGTTCATGACCAGCTTCATGACCGACGACGTGCTCACCCGCGTCCAGCAGCTCAAGCCGCTGGCCCAGGAGGCAGGCCTGTCGATGGCGCAGCTCTCCATCGCCTGGGTGCTCCAGAACAAGAGCGTCTCCTCCGCCATCATCGGTGCGTCCAAGCCGGAGCAGGTGCTCGACAACGTGAAGGCCACCGGCGTGAAGCTGGACGCGGAGCTCCTGCGCCGCATCGACACCATCCTCGGCCCCGTCGTGGAGCGCGACCCCGCGCAGACCAGCAGCCCCAACCGCAGGCCCTGAAAGTCGACGGTCGCCCGCCCGGCGGGGCAGGCATTCCAACGCCCGTCCCTCCCGGTGCCCGAGATATGACATCCGCGCCCTGGTTTCGCCGCGCCCGTCCAATGGCGCGCGACAGCGGGGTGAACTCCACCCCGTTCCATTTGACTTTTGAGTCGGGGGGAACAAGAGACTGCGCCGCGCGTTAGAGCGGTCCCACTCTTGAACCGGGCATTTCCCACATGACGTCCTTCTTCCTCCTGGCCCAGGCGGCCCAACCCGAACTCGGATGGTTGAGCAGCAAGCTG
The DNA here is from genome assembly GCF_003611605.1 of Corallococcus sp. AB011P. Taxonomy (NCBI): domain Bacteria; kingdom Pseudomonadati; phylum Myxococcota; class Myxococcia; order Myxococcales; family Myxococcaceae; genus Corallococcus; species Corallococcus sp. AB011P. The sequence goes on along the minus strand of NZ_RAVX01000001.1, from coordinate 653,161 downwards.
CTCGGGGTGACGTTGGGCAGCGCCGAGTGGGTGCTCTGGCTGCTCGTGTCGCTGTCCATCATCTCCATCGCGGTGATGCTGGAGCGCGCCGTCTACTTCTCGCGCCACCGGCTGCCCAACTCGGAGGCCCTGGCGGTGCGCCTGGCGCGCGGCGAGTTCGACGCCGTGGCCGGTGAGGTGAAGAACCAGAAGGGCATGGAGGCTTCCGTCATCCGCGAGGCCCTGGCCTCCGCGCCGCAGGGCCCCGACACCGTGGAGCAGGTCATCGCGTCCACCGTCGCCCGCGAGCGCCCCCAGTACGAGCGCGGCCTGTCCATCCTGGGCACGCTGGGCAACAACGCCCCGTTCATCGGCCTGTTCGGCACGGTGCTCGGCATCATCAAGGCCTTCAACGACCTGGGCGCCATGAATACCAAGGGCGGCGCCATGCAGCAGACGGTGATGGCCGGCATCTCGGAGGCGCTCGTCGCCACCGCCGTGGGCCTCGCCGTCGCCATCCCCGCCGTGGTCGCCTTCAACATCTTCAACCGCCAGCTGAAGACGCTCACCAGCCGCACCACCGCCCTGGGCCACGCGCTCGTGGGCGCCATGAAGGCGCGCAAGCCGGGCGCCGCGGGGGGCAACTAGCCCATGGCCGGCGGCGCGAACGACAGCGACGAGGAAATCTCAGGCATCAACGTCACCCCGCTGGTGGACGTGGTGCTGGTGCTGCTCATCATCTTCATGGTCACCGCCAACTTCATCGTCCGCGAGACGGTGGAGGTGGACCTGCCCCGCGCCGCCAACGGCGGTGAGACGGTGCAGGGCCTGGTGAACGTCGTCCTCGACAAGGAGGGCAAGCTCTACTTCGACGGCGCGGAGGTGACGGAAGCAGACCTGTCCCGCCGCGTGACGGAGGCCGTGGCCAAGGACAAGGACACGCGCGCCATCATCAGCGCGGACCAGACGCTCGCCTACGGCCGCGTGATGCGCCTCATCGACGTGGTGAAGGGCCAGGGCATCGCGAAGTTCGCCCTCAACATCGAGAAGGACGCCGCCCCTCCCCGGGCCGCGCCCGCCACGCCCTGACACGAGGCTGAGCGACGATGAGCCAGGCGGTCCTCGACCCCTCTTCCCTGCCCCAGCGCGACCGCTCGACGCGGTTCCTGCTCGTGTTCGTCCTCGTGTCGCTCGCGCTGCACGGGGTGGGCTTCGGGCTTCTCTCCACCCTGGAGGGCCGCAAGCTCGCGGCCATCCAGAAGCCGGTGGAGATGGTCATGGTGGAGGTGCAGAAGCCGCCGCCCCCGCCGCCTCCGGAGGAGAAGCCGGAGGAGCCCAAGCCGCCGCCGCCCCCGAAGGTGAAGGTGAAGCCGCCGCCCATCAAGGTCGCGGAGGCGCCCAAGCCCCCGCCCCCGACGGAGGCCCCGCCGCCGCCCAACGACACGCCGCCGCCGGAGCCGTCCGCGAAGCCGCCGCCGCTCGTGGTGGGCATGACCATGTCGTCCACCACCAGCGCGGGCTCCTTCGCCGCGCCCGTGGGCAACACCGCCTACGGCAAGGCCAACGGCACCGCGAAGGCGCCCCAGGACGTGAAGGGCTACTCCGCGCCGAAGTACGTGCCCGTGTACCAGGTGGACTCGGAACCGTCGGTCGCGTCCGAGGTGAAGATTCCCTACCCGGACGAGGCGCGCCGCGCGGGCATCGAGGGCACCGTCACGCTGTCCATCGCCATCGACGCGGAGGGCAAGGTGAGCAACGTGAAGGTCATCTCCGGGCCCGGCTACGGCCTCAACGAGGCCGCGCGCGACGCCATCCGCCGCTTCCGCTTCAAGCCCGCCATCAAGGGCGGCGAAGCGGTGGCCACGGAGATGAAGTACTCGTACACCTTCCTGCTGGACTGACAGTGGCGCCCCGGAGTCTTCCGGCCCGGGGCAGCCCGTCGCCTACTGCGTCTTGAGCGCGCGGCGCATGATGTCGCGCAGCGCCGCCAGGTCCTCGTCCGGCATCGCGGCGATGAGGGGCGGCGGCGCGCTCAGCCGCGCCATCAGCCGGCCGCGCAGCTGCGCGCCGGCCTCCGTCAGCACCAGCATCTTCACGCGGCGGTCCTGCTCGCTGCTCTTGCGCTCCACCAGCCCGCGCGCCTCCAGCCGGTCCACCAGCCCCGTCACGTTGGACGCGTCACACGACAGGTAGTGGGCGAGCGTGCTCATGGCGAGCGCTCCCTCGCCCAGCTGCCTCAACACGTGCGCCTGCACGGGAGACAGGTCGAACTCCGCCGCCAGCGCGGGGAAGTTGCGCATGTGCGTGTGCAGCAGCTCGAAGAGGAGCGTCCACGCCTGCTCCGGCAACCCACTCCCACCTCCCGACAGGTCGGTGGTGGCCGCCGACTGGCGCATCACCTGCTCGCTAGGACCGTCGCTGAAACCGTTCATAGTGAAGTTACGTTAAGTCATCGGGCACACATAAACAATTGACATCATCAACCATTGACGGCTACTACATTCCGCATATTCCAACATCCGACAGTGCGGATTACTTCAACGCCGCGCCAAGGTCGGGTAGAGGACGCAACGCAGTCGTCCCTAGGACGGATCCGCCTCGCGCTCCCGCGGGTCGGTGAGGAGGTCGAGCGGTATGAGTACCCTTCTGGCGCTGTCCCTGTCGGCTACCCTGGCCGCGGCGCCCGTACTGACGCTGGATGAGGCCCTGGAGTCCGCCCGCCAGCAGAACCTCGATTTGAAAATTGCCCAGGAGCGCTTCGAGCAGGCATCGCTCGCGACGCGCAAGGCCTGGTCGGGCTACCTGCCCACCATCACCGCCGGAGCCTCCCTCACGCGCAACAACGTGGCGGCCATCATCCCGGCGGGGCCCATCGCCCCGGTGGACATCACCATCCAGCCGCTCATCCAGAAGGGCGCGCAGTTGGAGGCGCGGCAGGCCATCATCGCGCCGCAGCTGTGGGCGGGCATCGCGGCCTCCTACAAGTCCGTGCAACTGGCGGAGCTGAACACGCAGACGGCGCGCCGGCAGGTGCTCTTCGGCGTGGCGCAGGCGTACTACGGCGCCGCGGCGCAGCAGGAAGCCCTGCGCGCGCAGGAGCGGCTGCTGGAGCTGAACCAGGCGCGGGAGAAGGACACCCAGGCCCGGTTCGACGCGGGCACGGTGACGCGCGTGGCGCTGCTTCGCGCCCAGCTGGACCGCTCGCGCGCGGAGCAGGACCTGGTGCGCGCGAAGAACGCGCTCGCGGGCCTGAAGCTGGCGCTGGGCACGCTCATCCAGCGCGAGCCGGAGTTCGACCTGGCCCCGCCGCCGGAGCCGACGGTGCCCGCGCAGGCGTCGCCGGACGACCTGGTCAACCAGGCCATCCAGGAGCGCTCGGACGTGCAGGCCGCGGAAGTGGGCCTGAAGCTCAGCCGCATCAACAAGACGGGCGTCATCCTGAGCTACCTGCCCACGCTGGGCGTGACGGGCGCCTACCGCATCGCGAACGCGGCGGGCTTCACCGGCCAGAACGAGACCTGGGCCATCACCTTCGGCGCCAGCTGGACGCTGTTCGACGGCGGCCTGCGTGAGGCGAACCTCTCCGAGGCGTCGTCGCGCGTGCGCGAGGCCACCGTCACCCAGGCGCTGGCGCAGGCCCGCGTGAAGGAAGAGGTGCGGCGCTCCAAGCTGGACCTGGAGAACGCGCTGGCCAACCGCTCCAAGGCCGAGGAGGCCCTGGAGCTGGCGCGCGAGTCCAACCGCCTGACGGACGTGAGCTTCAAGGCGGGCGTCGCCACCTACCTGGAGGTCGCGGACGCCAACACCGCGCTCACCAACGCGGAGGTGGGCTTCGTGTCCGAGCGCCTCCAGGCGTCGCTCGCCGCGCTGCGCCTGCTCAACTCGCTGGGCTCCTTCGAGTCCGGTTCGGTGAAGAAGGAAGCGGCCGCCCTGGGCGCGGAGCCCGGCGCGGGCGCGCCGAAGTCCCAGCCGGTCCAGCCGCAGCCCGCCCAGGAGCAGCCGGCCCCGCAGCAGCCCGCGCCCCAGCAGTAGGCGCGGTGTGACGTGGAATTCCCGGCGCCCGCTCCAGGGCGCCGGGTCCCCTGCCCTCCCGGGCGGGAAGCAGGTGCTTCGTTGTGGGGGTCCGGCACCGGCCCCACCCTCCTCTGTAGGACCCGTTTCCACGAGGAGGGAACCATGGCGGATGCATCCTGGGGCAACTGCAAGAACTGTCGGTTCTTCGCGGGCAACAGCGACGAGCCGAGCGACGACGCGACGCAGAGCTGCAACCAGCCGGAGCTCAAGCAGTTCGCGCTCGTGGTCTCCGGCAACAGCGGCTGCAACGCCTACGAGGCCCGCACCGGCGAGACGGTGCCCGTCTACGAAGAGCCCGCGCCGATGCACTGAGGGCGCGCGTGTCCCACCGGTCCTCGCGATGCCACGGCAGTCCTTGTCGTTCAGGTGCCGGTGGCGTCGCGGACCTGGGGCACCGCCGGCTCAGGCTCGTGCGCCGCGTGCGCGTAGTAGATGCGCTCCATGAGCTTGCGCTGGTGCACCAGCGGCTTGTCGTACTTGTCCAGCCGCATGCCCTTGTGGCTGTAGGGCGTGTCCGCCACGGTGGGGATGAAGCGCGCGTCATCGCGCACCTCCCACCAGGTGAGGCCCAGCGCGGCCTTCGCCGCCGCCGGCAGCAGGGGCCGTAGCGCGGGCACCGTCGTGCGCAGGAAGGAGAAGACGTGCAGGCGCGTGGTGCGCACCGTCTCCGGCACGAAGAAGATGTGCGCCTGCGTGATGAAGGGACGCGGCGCTCCAGAGGGCTGGATCCAGCTGACGGTGTAGACGCTGCGCACCGGGTCGAAGCGCGTCACCCAGTCATTGCGGAAGAGGTCCCCCTTGCCCACCGCGAGCAGGCGCATGATGGGCGCGGGCCGCTGCGGGGCGCGGTAGTGCACCTCCGTGTGGTCCTCGTGGTTGTGCGCCTCGAACTGCACCTCGCCCGCCTGCGCGCCGCTCCACCCCAGCCGGGTGTGGACGAAGGGCGTGTGCTCGTCCTCGCTGAAGTTGTCGAGCGCCACGTGCAGCGGCGCCTGGAACAGCGTGGAGAACGTCCCGCCGAAGACGTAGTCCCCGCCGGAGAGCTCCGGCATCGCGGACTCGGGCGTGTCCGCGTGCGCGAGCCAGAGGTAGCCGTGGCGCTCCACCACCTGGAAGCTCTTCGCCTCGCAGTGGCGCAGCTCCGGCTGGCTGGGGTTGGTGCCGTGCCCTCGCGAGTCGAAGCGCCAGCCATGGTACGGGCACTGGAGCTGCCCCTCCTTCGTCACGGTGCCCTTCGACAGCGGCGCGAAGCGGTGCGGACACGCGTCCGACAGCGCCGCGGCCTTGCCGGAGGCGTCCCGGAAGAGCGCGTAGGCGTGGCCCGCCAGCTCCACGCGGACGGGCTGGCGGCGGAGCTGGCGGGAGGGGAGCACCGGATGGAAATGCCTGACGACGTCGGGGGTAGGCTCCATGGCACTGGCAGTATAGCGGCCTGTCGTGGCGGACCCCGGGTGGGTCGCGCGAAGACCTGAAGGTGTGAGAGACCGGACTCGCGGGTGGCATAGACTGCCCGGCCGTGAAAGCTCCCGTCCCTCCCCGCCGCCGTGCGCGCTGGTTCGCCGTGGCGACCATGGCCGTGCTGGTGGTGCTCGCCGCGGGAGCGTGGCTGTACGTGCGCGGCGCACTGCCGGCACCGGTGCCCCCGGCGGCCGGGCCCTTTGGCTACACGGACTACGCGCAGGCGCTGAACCATGTGCGCCCCAGCGGGGACCTGGACTTCGAGGGCCTGAAGCGCGACCGCGCGGCGCTGGAGCGCTTCGTCGCGTCGCTCGCGGCGGTGTCTCCGCACCGGAAGCCGGAGCTCTTCCCGTCGCCCGAGGACGGGATGGCGTACTGGATCAACGCGTACAACGCGCTGGTGCTCATGCAGCTCGTGGAGCGCTACCCGAACGGGGTGGAGGCGTCCTGGTTCGGCCGCTTCTACTGGGGCCGCACGTGGCCGGTGGGCGGCGAGCGGCTGACGCTGTACGCCCTGGAGCAGCGCATCCTCCTGGGTGAGTACGCCGACCCGCGTGTGCACTTCGCCCTCTTCCGGGGGACGCGCGGAGGGCCCCGGTTGGACGGCGCGCCCTATCAGCCGGAGTTCCTGGACGCCCAGCTCAACGACGCCAGCCGCCAGTACGTGGGGGATGCGCGGAACGTGAAGCTGGAGGACAAGACCGTGCGCCTGGCGCACCTGTTCGAGGAGCGGAAGGAGGACTTCCTCAACGCGCTGCCGGAGGGCCGTGGCGGCAACGTGCTCCAGTTCGTCTGGGCCTTCCTGCCGGACACCTGCGAGGAGCGCCCGGGCTGCGACACGCGCGGCGACCTGGACCGCGCCTGCGGCCCCGACCTGGACAAGTGCCGCATCGCCTTCGTCCCCGAGGACACCTCGCTGCCCGACGCCGCGAGCACCGCCGAGCGGCGCTGACGCAGCCCCTTCTCGGCTAGCGTCCCACCTTCGCGGACGAACACGCGGGAGGCACCGGAACATGACGATGGGAGCGGTGTGGCTGGCGGCGTGGCTGGCCCTGGGGAGCGCGGACATGAAGTGGGAGCCGCAGGCGAGCGGGACGACGGTGCGGCTTCGCGGCGTGAGCGCGGTGGACGGCCGCGTCGCGTGGGCCAGCGGAGACAAGGGCACCGTCGTGCGCACCACGGATGGTGGCAAGACGTGGACGCGGGCCCCCGTGCCGGATGCGGAAGCGTTGGACTTCCGCGACGTGGATGCCTTCAGCGACCGCACCGCCTACGTGCTGTCCATTGGCGCGGGTGACAAGTCGCGCATCTACAAGACGACGGACGGCGGCGCGCACTGGACGCTCCAGTTCACCAACACCGTGCCCGGAGCCTTCTTCAACGGGATGGCCTTCTGGGACGAAAAGCACGGCATCGCGTTCAGCGACCCGGTGGACAGGCACTTCGTCGTCATCACCACGGAGGACGGCGGCGCGACGTGGAAGCCCGTGCCGCAAGGGGCACTGCCGGCCGCGCTCGAGGGTGAAGCAGGCTTCGCGGCCAGCGGCACGAGCATCGCGGTGTACGGCAGGTCCCACGTCTGGTTCGGGCTGGGGGGCTCCATCGCGCGCGTGCTCCACTCGGCGGACCGGGGCAAGACCTGGGGCATCGCGCCCACGCCGCTGGCCACGGGCGAAGGCGCGGGCGTGTTCTCGCTCTATTTCTGGAGCTCCATGGCGGGCGTCGCGGTGGGCGGCAACTACAAGCAGCCGGAGGTGGCCACCGGCAACGCGGCGCTCACGCTGGACGCGGGCAAGCGCAAGTGGACCGTGCCGGAGAAGGCGCCCGGAGGCTACCGCTCCTGCGTGGCTCCGTTCACGCCCGAGAAGAAGATGTGGCTCGTCACCGTAGGGCCCACGGGTTCGGACGTGTCGAAGGACGCGGGCAGGACGTGGGAGCCGCTGGACGCCACCGGCTTCCACGCCGTGTCCACGCCGCCTCGCAAACAGGACACGGCCTGGGCCGTGGGTGAGGAGGGGCGCATCGCGAAGCTGGCCTTCACCGCGCCGAAACAGCCGTAGCTTCGGAGAAGGAGAGGCGCGGGGAGCTTCCTCCCCGCGCCCGGTGCTTCACTTCACCAGCAGCGCCGCGCCGATGATGCCGCTGTCGTCGCCCAGCTCCGCGTCGGCGATGAGCAGGCCCTCGCGCGACACGCGGGACGCCCACTGCTGCACGCCGTCCAGCACCAGCCGCTTGATGCCCGGGCAATGCGTCAGCACGCCGCCGCCCAGCACCAGGCGCGAAGGGTTGAGCACCGTCACGTAGTTGGCCACCGCGACCGCCAGGAAGTGCGCCGCACGGTCGTGGATCTCCTTCGCCTTCGGGTCCCCCGCCTCCGCCGCCGTCTCCAGCGTCACCGGGGTGATGGTGTACGGGTCGTCTTGGGTCAGCTGCTCCAGCACGCGCGAGCCGCCGGATGCCAGGAGTTCCTTCGTCTGCGCGATGAGGTTGTGGCCGCCCGCGTACGCCTCCAGACAGCCGTGCTCACCACAGCCGCACAGCCGGCCGCCGGGCACCACCTTGATGTGGCCCAGCTCGCCCGCCACGCCGCCGCCGCCCTGCACCAGCCGCCCGTCCGCGATGATGGCACTGCCCACGCCGGAGCCCACGAACACCACCAGGATGTCCTGGGCGCCGCGACCCGCGCCCGCGTGCAGCTCGCCCCACGCCGCCGCGGACAGGTCGTTCACCACCTTCACGTCGAAGCCCAGCCGCTTCGTCAACATCGCGGCCAGGGGCACGTCGCGCCAGCCCAGGTTGGGCGCCACGGAGATGACGCCCGTGTCCTTGTGGATCTGCCCCGCCGCGCCCACGCCGCAGCCGTCCACCTTCACGCCGGACTGCTTCACCGCCTCTTCCGCCGCCTGGGCGATGGTCTCCACCACACCCTGCGGCTTGCGGTCCTGCACCGCCACCTTGGCGCTCGCGAGGATTTCACCCTTCCCATCCACCACCGCGGCCCGGGCGAACGTCCCGCCCAGGTCGATTCCCAGCGTCGGCATGTCCAGCTCCCTCCCTTACGTGCGTGCGTGTGCTTCGCGTGGAGCGCGAAAGGCTCAGGCGCCGACTTCCTTCTGCGCCTGGGCGACCGTCTTCTCGATGAGCGCCTGGATCTCCTTCACGCGGGCCTCAGTGCTGGCCTCGTAGCGCAGCACCAGGATGGGCTGCGTGTTCGACGCGCGGATGAGGCCCCAGCCGTCCTCGAACGTCACGCGCACGCCGTCCACGTCCACCACCTTGTGGCCCGCGTCGCGCAGGATTTCCGTGGCGCGCTTCACCATGGCGAACTTCTTCTCCTCCGTCGTGTCGAAGCGCAGCTCGGGGCTGGCGAAGGTCTTCGGCACGTCGGAGAGCAGCTGCGACATGGACTGCTTCTCGTGCGTCAGAATCTCCAGCAGGCGCGCGGACGCGTACACCGCGTCGTCGAAGCCGAAGTAGCGGTGCTTGAAGAAGATGTGGCCGCTCATCTCGCCGGCCAGCTCCGCGTGCTCCTCCTTCATCTTCGACTTGATGAGGGAGTGGCCCGCCTTCCACATGATGGGCTTGCCGCCGTGCTTCGCGATGTCGTCGTACATCGTGTAGCTGCACTTCACCTCGCCGATGATGGCCGCGCCCGGGGACTCCTTCAGCACGTAGCGGCTGAAGAGCACCATGAGCTGATCACCCCAGAGCACGTTGCCCTGGTCGTCGATGACGCCGATGCGGTCGCTGTCGCCGTCGTAGGCGATGCCCACCTCCGCCTTGACCTCCTTCACCTTCTTGATGAGGTCCTGGAGGTTCTCCACCACCGTGGGGTCCGGGTGGTGGTTGGGGAAGTCCGCGTCCATCTCGCAGAACAGGGGCACCACGTCGAAGCCCATGCTCTCGAACAGGGGCACCGCGATGGCGCCGCCCGTGCCGTTGCCCGCGTCGATGACGATCTTCATCCCCTTGCGGCCCACCTTCACCGTCTGGCGGATGAAGTGGTTGTAGGGCGTGATGATGTCGAAGGGCGTGACCTTGCCGGGCTTGTTGGAGGTCGCGAAGTCCTTCGCTTCGATGAGGCGGCGCAGCTCCTTGATTTCAGGGCCGTGGAAGGTCGTCTTGCCCGCGCCAATCTTGAAGCCGTTGAACTCCTTCGGGTTGTGGCTGCCGGTGATCATCGCCAGGCCGTCCACGGGCAGCGTGTTCGCCGCGAAGTAGGTCAGCGGCGTCGGCACCACGCCCACGTCGTAGACGTCCAGGCCGGTGGCGGTGAGGCCCTTCGCGAGCGCGTCGCGGAAGCGCGTGGAGGACTCGCGGCAGTCGCGGCCCACCACGATGGAGGTGCCGCCCTTGCGGCGGATCATGGTGCCCAGGCCCAGGCCCAGGAGCTCCACCACCTCGATGGTGAGGTCCTTGTCCACCAGGCCTCGGATGTCGTACTCGCGGAAGATGTGCGCGTTCATGGCAGTGTCCCCACCCTCGACAGGAACCGGGAGGGCGTAACGGAAGGCGTCGGACACTACACGAGCGGGACCGGGGGCTGCACACGCCCGAACGAGCCCGGCTGACTGTTGAACGCCCGGCCCCTCCAGGGAGGGCGGAACCTACCCCTGGCAGGGGCTGATGGCCCCCATCAGGCCATGGCCCCGGGGGCATGGACCCCGACGCCGGCTCCGGAGCCGACTGGCACCCGCCGCAGCAGCGACTGGTAGTGCTTCAGCCAGGACGTGTTCAGCGGGTCCAGCTTGAGGGCCTCCGCGTAGCGCTCCAGCGCGGCCGGGACAGCCCGTTGGACCTCCAACGCATGCCCCTGGGTGAAGAGGGCGCGGGCCTTCTTCTCCACCTCCGGCCGGGCGGCGAGGAAGGCGCTGCGCAGGGCCTCCATGGTGGGCTCCGGGACGCCCGCGGCCACGCAGCGGGCAAGGCCGCCCAGGTTGCCCCGGGTGGCGTCGTAGCCCACTCGGGAGAGCGGATCGCCGAGCATCCGCTGCGCGGCCAGCACGCGCACGCGCAGGGCCTCCAGGGCCTGGCGCTGCACGGTGGGCAGTTGGCGGTGCTGGAAGGCGAGCAGGCGGCGCAGGGCGGCCTGGGCGCGGCGGTGGATGTCGCCGAAGTCGGCGTCGTGCTTCGCGCCCAGCAGCGTGTAGGGGTCCCGGGCGACGGCCTCCGCGCGGGACAGCATGCGGGCAAGCTCCGCGTCCGGCGCGGGCTCCGCGTCCTCCATGAGGGCGCGGGAGAGCAGCCGGCCCAGCGCGGGGAACTCGTCGGAGAAGTGGACGAAGACGCCCGCGGGCACGTTCCAGGTGCGCGCCTCGTCGAAGGTGACGTGGCGGACGACGTCGCAGGCGCCCAGGGCCGTCTCGCCCCGGAAGGACACCTCCACCGTCAGCCGCGCCGCGAGCGGGGGCAGTGAGCCCTGGCACTCGGCGAAGAGGCCTTCTGGGGCGACGTCGCTCACGGAGACGGGCTGGAGGACTTCGCCCGGCGTGAGGCCCAGGCGCACGCGCAGGTCCGCGGGCGCGTCCGTGCGGGGCGCGGAGGCCTCCAGCGGCGGCGCGGGGTTCACCAGCGGAATGGGCGCGTCATCCTGGACGACGTCCACCAACGGAATGGGCGGAGGCGACGGAATGGACACGGGCTCCAGCGACGGCGCCAGGGTCATGAACGGGATGGCCGCGGCGCCCAGCGTGGACGTGGGGTTCACCGCGGGCTGCGCCGTGACGTCCAGGGGCGAGACCGGATCCACCAGCAGGATGGGCGCGGCGGCCTGGAGGGCGTTCGGCGTGACGATGCCGAGCTTCATCGTCTTGGCCGGCGCGTGGGACGCGGGACCCTCGGCCGGCAGCTCCGGCTCAGCGGACTCCAGCAGCGCCACGGCGGAAGCCCAGAACGCGGCCACCTCCGCGCGCATGGCCCCCTCACCGGAGCGGACGCCGGACGGCGCGCCATCCACCGCGCGCAACGCCGCATCCTCCACGGACGAGGCGGCCATGCCCCATTCGGGCACGTCCTCCACGATGTCGAAGTCGTCCGCCGCGTCGTGCGGCTCGGCGGGCTCCTTCGCCGTGGCGACCACCTCCAGCGCATCGGACACATCCTCGGGAGCATCCGCGGACGCGTTCCGCACCGGCACCTTCAGGCCCAGCGTCTCCGCGAGCGCGACGCGGAAGGCCCACGCGCTGTCGAACCGCTCCTCCGGCTTCGCGGCCAGCGCGCGCAACAGCACGGTGGACAGCGCGGGCGGCACGTTCGGGTTGATGGCGTGCGGCGGGAACAGCGTCACATCCGCGGAGCGCCCCAGGCCGAACGGCAGCCGGCCCGTCACCAGCAGGTAGCCCGCCACGCCCATCGCATGCACATCCGCGCGAGGGCTCCGGTTCATCCCCTCGCACTGCTCGGGAGCCATGAACGTGGGCGAGCCCACCGTCACGCCCTGCGTGCGCTCCTCCGGCGACAGCGCCGCTTCCCGCACCGCGCCCGCGCCGAAGTCGCGCACCCGCACGCGCCGCTCGCCCTTCGCGTCGCGAGTGACGAACATCGAATCCAGCGTGAGGTCTCCGTGCACCAGCCCCCGCGAGTGCGCCGCCTCCAGTCCCGCGAGCGCCTGATCCAACACCTCGCCCACCTCGGCCGGCGACAGCGGCAGGGGCATCGCGCTGAGCGACTCGCCCTCCGGCGCCTCCTGCAGCACGCAGGGCAACCCCTGCGGACCGGGGCGCACGTCCAGCACGCGCGCCACGTGGCGGTGCACGACGTTGCGCTGCGCCAGCGCCTCCGCGATGAACCTCGCGCGCACGGCGGGACGGGCCGCCAGGTGCGCGTGCAGCACCTTCACGGAGAAGCGGTGCCCGGTGGGCACGTACTCCGCCAGGTACACCGACGCCACCGCCCCCACCTCCAGCCGGCGCTTCAAGAGCAGCGGCCCGTGCCGCTGACCCTCCAGCGAGTCCCCCGACACCGGAGGCCGGGCAGCGACGGGGCACGCCTCCCCATCCCGGTGTTCGCCCACGCAGCGCTTGCAGCCCATCGCCATCCCCGCCTGTCACCCCGGAAATGGGGCGGACGCGGGGTGGACTTGCAACCCGCGCGCCTCGTGCCCGGGGCCCGCTTTCGTCCGGACCGCGACACTCCAACACCCGCGAGTGCCAGCAAAGCCCGCGAAACGAACCAGGGCCCCCTGTAGAAACGACAGGGAGCCCCGGGAAGAAATGTGTGGGGTGAAACAGGAGGCGAAGTCGCCTCAAGGCCTACAGCAGCCTGGTGCGCTTCCTGGCCTTGAGGGCCTCGACGACCTTCCGGACGTCCTGGCTCTTGTCCTTGGGGACCACGAGCACGGCGTCACCGGAGTCCACCACCACCACGTCGTGCATGCCCACGACGGACAGCGTGCGCTTGTCGGACAGCACCACGCAGTTGGTGCAGTCCACCAGCACCGCGTCTCCGGAGACGACGTTGCCCTGCGCGTCGGCGGGGCGCACTTCGGGGATGGCGGCGAAGGAGCCCACGTCGGACCAGCCGAAGTCGCCGTCCAGCACCGCGATGTTCTCCGCCTTCTCCATCACGCCGTAGTCGATGGAGATGGAGGGCAGCTTGGGGAACACGCGCTTGAGCACGGCCGGGAAGGTGCGCTTGCCCGCGGCCTTCTGGAGCGCGTCCAGGCCCTTCTGCATCTCCGGCATGTGCTTCTTGAAAGCCTCCAGCATCACGTCCGCGCGGAAGACGAAGATGCCGCCGTTCCACAGGTAGTCGCCGCCGGCCAGGTACTCCTGCGCCGTCTTGAGGTCGGGCTTCTCCTTGAACGCCTTCACGCGGCGGCCGCCGCCCGCCAGCGCGTCACCGACCTGGATGTAGCCGTAGCCCGTCTCCGGGCGCGCGGGCTTGATGCCCAGCGTGACGATGTGGCCGCCTTCCGCGATGCGCGCCGCCTCCGCGAGCGTGCGCTGGAAGCCCTTCACGTCCGCGACGTGGTGATCCGACGGCAGCACCGCGAGCACGCCCTTGGGGTCGCGCGCGGCCACCTGGAGCGCGGCGAGCGCGATGGCGGGCGCGGTGTTGCGCGCCACGGGCTCCACCAGGAGGTTGCCCTTGGGCAGCCCCTTCACCAGCTTCGCGGCCGTCTTCGCGTGCACGGGGCCGCACACGATGAAGGTGTTCTTCACCGGGGCGAGGCCCTTGAGGCGCTGGGCGGTGTCGGTGAGCAGCGGCTGCTTGGAGGCCAGCGGGAGGAACTGCTTCGGACGGGCCTGGCGGGACAGCGGCCAGAAGCGGGTGCCGGAGCCTCCGGCCATGATGACGGGGTAGAGGGCCATATGCGGGTGCGAGCTCCTAGGGGCGCACGCCGGCCCATGGCCTGGCGCGCACGGCGGCGCACCATAGCGCGTCGCGCCAGCGGAGGAAGGGGGCTGCTCGCGGTCATGGGTTCCCTTCAACGGGATTCCCATCCCGCTCAGGCTGGCAGGACCGCGATGGCCTCCACCTCGAAGAGCATCGCGTCCAGTGCCAGCCGGGGGACGGGAATCAGCGTGCAGGTCGGCTTCATGCCGCCGTTCCAGGCCGCGTCCAGTTCGGGGCCGATGATGCGCAGCTTCTCCTCCGTGTGGTCCACCACGAGCATCGTGAGCTTGGCGACGTCACCGACGCCCGCTCCCACGGACTCGAGGGCCGTCCGAACGTTCATGAACGCCTGCCTCACCTGGAGGCGGAAGTCGGGCTCGAGCGCGCCCGTCTCACGCTCTCCCCCCTGCCCCGCCAGGAAGACCAGCCGGGTGCCGGGCGCTACCTGCGCCACGTGTGAGAAGCCATAGGGCGCCGGGTCGAACAACCCCTTCGGATTCGTCAGCACCACGGTCGGCGTCTTCAAGGAGTCTGAGCTCTGTCCCATGATTCACCGTCTCCCATCCGGCCCGACGATGTGAAGGGCCTCGCACGTCTTCAATGGAATCTGGACGCGGCGCTGTGCGTGGCGCTGTTGGACGCGCGTCGCGCCAGCGGAGGAAGGGGGCCCGGCCGCCTGCCCTCCGAGGGATGGGGCGCGACAATGTGGGCAGAGTTTTGACCCGCCCCCGAAAAGCCAGTCTCATGCCCCGGCGTTGAGCCTCAAACCCACATCCACCGGATGGACGCTGGCCTTCACCGTGCTGCTGGCGGTGGGGTTGTCCCTGGCGCCATTGCCGGAGAAGTTCCGCCCCCTCCCCAGCCTCCGTCAGGAAGGTTCGCTCGGGCCCAAGCTGGCGGCGATCGCACTGCCCGCGTCGCTGCGCGGCGTGAAGGCCCCGCGCCCGCCCTCGGACACGATGGTCCCGGACGCCCCGCCCGCTGCGGTCGCGGTCGCGGACACCGCCGCCAACGACACGGATCCGAAGGCGGGCCCGCAGGTGGGGGAAGCCCCCGCCGTGCCCGGCATCGGACTGGAGGAACTGAGCGCCCCCACGCGGGCGACCGCGCTGGAGCTGGAAGCGCTGCGCGAGCGCATGGGCGCGAAGCACGTGGACATCGAGCTCAACTGCCGGAAGACGCGCGCGGACGGGACGTGTGAAGAGGACGGACTGGCGCCGTTCATGAAGGCGCTGGGTGATTTGCGCGCGGACGCGCGGCGCACGCCGGTGCGGGTGGTGCACCTGGGCGATTCGCTGATCGCCTCCGACTACATCACGGACGTGGTGCGCGACCGGCTCCAGGAGCGCTTCGGTTCGGGCGGTCCGGGCTTCCTCTACATCCACCGGCTGGCGAGCGCCGGCCGCGCCACGCGCGCGGGCACCGCGAGCACGGATGGCTGGAAGATGGAGCGGCTGGTGGACACGCACTGGCCCAAGGACCGCGTGGGCTGGACGGGCGTGGCCTTCTCCACGAGCGGCCCGGCGCAGGCCACCCGCTACTCCGTGGAGGGCGCGCGCCAGGCGGAGCTGTTCTTCCTGGCCCAGCCCGCGAACGGCTCCGTGCAGGTGGCGGTGGACGGAAAGAATACGCAGCGCATCCAGACGCGCGCGTTTGGATCCAAGGCGGAGGCGGCCTTCGCGCGGCTCAAGCTTCCCGAGGGCGCCAAGACGCTGACGCTCACCGCCAGCGGCAAGACGGAACTGCACGGCGTCTCGGTGGAGTCGGGCACGCCGGGCGTCGTCTACGACACGGTGGGCCTGCTGGGCGGCATGGCGGAGGTGTACCTGCGCGCGCAGCCCCAGGCGTTCCGTGCGCAGCTCAAGCACCGCAAGCCGTCGCTGGTGGTGTTGATGGTGGGCGGCAACGAGGCGTTCTTCCTCTCGCGCGACCGCACCACGCTGGACGAGGTCCGCTCGCAGATAAAGGAGCTGGTGTCACGCGTGCGCACGGCGGTGCCGGACGCGGCGTGCCTCGTCATGTCGCCCATCGACGCGGGCGTGCGCACGCTGAGCGGCGAGGTGATCACCCGCCGGCACTCGGCGGAGGTGGCGGAGGTGTTCCGCGAGGAGGCGCGCGCGGGAGGCTGCGCCTTCTACGACACGCTGGCGGCGATGGGCGGCGAGGGCTCCGCGCTCAAGTGGCTGGAGTCCGGCCTGATGCTGGAGGACCTGGTGCACCCGCGCGTGCGCGGCTCCAACCTGCTGGGCCACCTGTTCGACCTGGCGTTGCAGCGGACCTTCGCGCGCACGCATCCGCCGCGCGTGCCGGGCACGGACACGACCGGCCTGCAGAACGCGACCCCGGCGCTGCGCCGCACGTTCGAATCACTGGCCCGCCGGGAATCCGGCGCGAAGCTGCGTGTGGGCATCGCGCAGCTGGGCGCGTCGCACACGGCGGCGCACTACTTCTCCGACAAGGTCCGCGACGCGCTGACGAAGCGCTTCGGCGACGCGGGCCGGGGCTTCATCGCGGCGGGCAAGCCGTCCTCCCGGCTGGAGGCGGCGCGCGTGACGCGCACGCTGGACGGTGCGTGGACGGTGGAGGACGCGAAGAGCACGCCTGGAGGCCCTTGGGGGCTCACCGGCATCCGCGCGGTGGGCGCGCCCGGCGCGAGCCTGGGCATCTCCTTCTGCGAGGGCTGCGCGGAGGACAAGAACCGCCAGGGCCGGC
Organism: Corallococcus sp. AB011P; assembly: GCF_003611605.1. Classification (NCBI taxonomy): domain Bacteria; kingdom Pseudomonadati; phylum Myxococcota; class Myxococcia; order Myxococcales; family Myxococcaceae; genus Corallococcus; species Corallococcus sp. AB011P. Next base: position 636,601 of record NZ_RAVX01000001.1, on the reverse strand, counting down.
TGGACCTGTACGCGCTGGACGCGCCGGGGGCCGCGGCGCCTGAAATCACGGTGGACGGCGAGGAGATTCCGCCGGAAGCACCGCCGCCGGAGCCGCTGACGCAGCCCACGGTGCGCATCCGTTCGTTCCCGGTGACGGGCGTGGCGCACTCGGTCCAGGTGAAGGTGCCGGAGGGTGGCGGGAGCGCGACGGTGCTGGGCGCGTCGCTGGAATACGACACGCCGGGACTGGTGTACGACGCGCTGGGGTTGCCCGGGTCCACGGCCTTCACTGCGCGGGACATGGACGCGCCGGCGATGGACGCGCAGCTGACCGCGCGCCGTCCGGACCTGCTGGTGTTCTGGTACGGCACCAACGAGGCGGAGCTGCCGGGCCTGGACGCGAACGGGCTGCGCCAGGACTACGCGGCGTTGATCGCGCGCATGCGCAAGGCGACGAACGCGGAGTGCCTGATCATCGGTCCCACGGACCGGCTCCAGCAGGACGCGAGCGGCCGGTGGGACGAGGCGCCGTCACTGGCGAAGGTGTTGAACACGCTGCCGCAGGTGGCGAAGGACGCGGGCTGCGCGTACTGGTCCGCGCGCGCTGCGATGGGCGGTGAGCGCTCCATGCAGCGCTGGCAGCGGCAGCCGGAGCCGCTGGGCCACGCGGACGGCGTGCACCTGACGCCGCAGGGGTACGCGGTGCTGGCGAACGCGTTCGTGAAGGACCTGATGGCGGCGTACGAGTCCACGAAGAAGGGCGGCGAGCCGACGGCCTCCGCCGCGGGAGCGCCCTGAGCCGTGCTGTCCCACAGCCTCCAGTACGTCGTCTTCGTCATCGCGGTGTTCGCGCTCTACTGGGCGGTGCACCGGCATTACTGGCCGCGGATGCTGTTGCTGTTGGCGGCCAGCCTGCTGGTCTACGTGTCGTTCCTGCAGGTGCCGCTGACGGCGTTCGTGGGCGGGATGCCGCCAGGCGAGCTGGTCGTGAAGCTGGTGCCGCTGTTCATCTTCCTGGCCGGCGTGACGGTGGATCACCTGCTGGTGAAGGGGATGGGGCTCACGGAGCGGCCGGGGCTGCGCAAGCTGCTGGTGGTGCTGTCCATCGTCTCCAACCTGGGGCTGCTGGCGGGATTCAAGTACCTGGAGCTGTTGCGCAGGACGGTGTCGTCGCTGCTGGGGCCATGGGGCGTGGAGGTGCGGCCGGAGCCGTTCCATTTCCTGTTGCCGGTGGGCCTGTCGTTCTTCGTGTTCCAGGCCATCAGCTACACGGTGGACGTGTACCGGGGGAAGGCGAGCTCCGAGCACTCGTTCGTGGAGCACCTGCTCTACATGCTGTTCTTCCCGCGCGTGTTGAGCGGGCCGATTGTCCGCGCGTCGGAGCTGATGGCGCACTTCCGGGAAGTGCCCACGCTGTCGTCGGATGACGGGAACAAGGCGTTGTTCCGCATCGCAGTAGGGCTGGTGAAGAAGCTGGTCATCGCGGACGTGCTGGGCAGCGGCATCGTGGATCCGGTGTTCGGCAGTCCGCACGCGTACTCGTCGGCGGAGTGCGCGGTGGCGGCGGTCGCGTACACGTTGGAGCTGTACTACGACTTCTCGGGGTACTCGGACATCGCGATTGGTGTGGCGTCGCTGTTCGGCTTCAAGTTCCCGGAGAACTTCGCGCGGCCGTACCTGGCGAAGAACCTGTTCGAGTTCTGGAACCGCTGGCACATGAGCCTGTCGTCGTGGCTGCGGGACTACCTGTACATCCCGCTGGGCGGCAACCGGCGGTCGAAGCCGCGGGTGTGCTTCAACCTCATGATGGTGATGGTGCTGGGAGGCCTGTGGCACGGGGCGGACTGGCGCTTCGCGGTCTGGGGCGCGGTGCACGGCGTGGCGTTGTGCGGGGTGCGGTGCTGGTGGTGGTTCAAGGGCAAGCAGCAGGAGCCGGGCCCGGCGCGCGTGGCAATCGGGATGTTGGCCACGTTCACGCTGGTGGTGTTGACGCGAGTGGTGTTCCGAGCGCCGGACATGGCGCACGCGGGTGAGTTCTACGCACGGATGCTGGCGGGAATCCCAGGCCTGGCGAACGTGGGTCCGCTGGTGTGGAGCATGCTGGCCATCGCGGTCCTCGCGCACACGTTGCCGATGAAGCTCTACGACACCGCGGCGCTCGTGTTCCTCAAGATGCCCGCGCCCGCGAGAGCCGTGGTGCTGGTGCTGCTGGGGCTGGGCATCCGCCAGCTGTCCACCCTGGAGACCCGGCCGTACGTGTACTTGCAGTTCTGAGTACGCGCGCTTCGCTCAGGGCATGTACGGATACCGAGCCAGCACCTTGCCCTCGGGTGAGACGGCATACAGCTCGAATTCGTCGAACGCGAGCACCGTGCCCGGCGCCCAACCGCACTTGTCGGGTCGAGGGTTGATGCGGACGAAGTAGATCCCCCGCTCTTCGCCCACGATGACTTCCATCCCCTTCGCGGAGAATGCACAGCTCTTGGCGTACTCCTTGGGATAACGGGAGAGCCTCCGCTGCAATGCGGCGTGAGCGGCAAGGACCGCGGGCCCGTCCAGGGTCGCCAGGGGCTGAAGATCATCGGGCCACTGGATCCCTTCCGCGACAATGGGCTCGCGCGCCGTGCTCGGCGCTCCCGCATCCGCGCCCGGGATGGCGGCAGGAAACGCCGGATTCCTCACGACGGAATGCGCTGGCCTGAGCGTCGGCTCCGTTCCTCCGTCCTGGAGAAGCGACACGAGGAGAAGCAGGGCGTGGGGTCTCAGCATGGGCGTCTCCTCGAATGGAGCCGTGAACCTTCTACCACTCCAACGCGGGGATGCATTCCGGAGGGCCTCCTCGATGGCTGAGAGGTCCGGGTGGCGTTCCCGGCTGGCAGGTCGATGCCAGCTCCCAGTCCCTGCGTTGCTCATGCCACCGGTACATCCGGCCAGCCTGATTCCACTTGTAGAAGCGGGGCGAATCCCGATGCCCTGTCGCAAGCCATCCCCAGGCCGGAACCAATTCACCACGAGAGTCCCTGATCAGCTTCCCGCTGGGGGTCGCGCCGTAGCTCACGACCACCCATCCGCCCTGCTCCAGCCTCATCGCGGGAAAGACCTTCAGGTCGCGGCTGCTGACAGGAGTTCCGCAGGGATGGTTGTGAGCAAACCCGAAGATGGGCACATCGGGTCCGAACTCTTCGTCATCCACGCCGCCATAGGCTGGCTGACAACTGCCTTCCTCCCCCATGAAGCTCCGGATGGGCCAGGAGACACGCCAGTCTTGCGGCGTCTTGTAGATGGAGACGCAGTATTCGACGGCATCCCGGCGCTGGCGCCTCGTGTTCGGATCACAGGCATCCACCGCTCCAGGCAATGCCATCAGCGCCTTCAGGGCCGGAAGCACCAGGTCATCAGGAATGGTCGCCGCATTCGAGAGGACGACCGGAACGTCCGGGTGCTTCCAGGGTCCCGGCACGACCGCCAGGTTGGGGTCGTCATCCAGGAAGGGCAACTCCGTTCGCAGGTAGTACAGCCTGGAACTCGCACAGGCTAGCAACGCGCCAAGAGTCAAAAGAAGCATGCGCCGCACGAGTACCCCCACGGCCCCCCGGCCTGCCTCGGCAAGACGCGCTGTCCCGCCGAGCCTACCCCACCGCTTCAGTTCGCCTGGAGGGTGAGCAGGGTCACCCGGTTGTCCGTGGTCAGCCCCACGCGGTACCGCCACGTCGCGGCGCCGAACTGCACCAGGTACGTGTAGATGCGGTCGTCGCCTCGCGTCTCACGGTTCGCCAGCACCAGCGGCCCCGCGGGCCCCAGCCCCTGCAACATGGACCGGAAGAACGGACCGGCTTCCTCGAAGTACCTGGCCGGTACGTAGGCGAACATCGACGGCTCCCAGGTCCCCTGCCGCGTCTTCTCCAGCAGCTCCGTGAGCCTCGCCGTCACCTCCGGCTCCGCGTCCGGAATGGGCTTGAGCGGCGGCACGGCGAGCGCCGGATTCACGATGGCCGCGATGCCCTCCACGAGCAGCGCCGGGTTCGACTTGTCCAGGTTCGCCAGCACCACGATGGACAGCTCGTCCCCCAGGAAGCGTGAGTAGGCCGTCCGGAATCCCTGCCACGACCCCGTGTGCTTGTGCAGCGGCTGACCGTTGCGCTCCAGCACCTCCCACCCGAAGCCATACGGCCAGGTGACGCCGCTGTTCAGCTTCACCGGTGACACCATCTCCCCCCAGCTGTCCTGCGTCAGGAGGGCCCGCTTCGCCACCGCCTCCTCCCAGGCCAGCATGTCCTTCAGCGAGAAGTAGAGCGCGCCGTCCCCCGTCGTGTTCAACGACTGCGACACCCAGCTCTGGTTCTTCACCACGCCACCCACCAGCTCGTAACCCGCCGCGCGGTTCGGGATGACGTCCGCCTCGCTGATGCCGCGCGCCGTCTTCATGCCCGCGGGCTTGAAGACCTGGCGCGCCAGGACCTCCTGATACGTCATGCCCGCGACGCGGTTCACCAGGATGCCCAGCAGCACGTAGCCGGAGTTGCTGTAGCTCCACCGCAGCCCCACCGGGAACTCCAGTGGGAGTTTGTAGATGAACTCCGCGAACTCCTGCTCCGTGTAGTCCTTGCGCTCGTCGAGCAGCCCCTCCAGGTCCTTGATGCCAGACGTGTGCGTCAGCAGGTGGCGCACCGTGATGGGCTTCCACGTCGCGGGCGCATCCGGGAAGTACTTCGTCACGCTGTCGGACAACGACACGCGCCCCGCCTCCACCTGGAGCATCAGCGCCGTCGCGGTGAACATCTTCCCCACCGAACCCGACTGGAAGAGCGTGTCCGTCCCCACCGGGACCTGGTGCTCCAGGTTCGCGAAGCCATACCCCTTCGCCAGCACCACCCGGCCGTGGCTCACCACCCCCACGGCGAGCCCCGGCACGCCCAGCCGCTTCTGCTCCGCGCGCACGAACGCGTCGATTCGCTCGCGGAGCGAGTCACGGGCCTGGACGGGACGGGCCACCAGCAGGCCCATCAGGAAGACGACAGCCAACGCGAGCGACATCAGGGAATGGCGCATGGGGATTTCCGACATCCGGCCCTGCATGGGCCAGTCGTGGCATCAAATCAGGAGTCCCCGGCCGCGCGAACGATGCACGCCCCGCGATATGAACAGCTCGCCATGCGCCGTGCGCCACCGATGGGCCCTCCCCCGCCTCCGTTCCGCTTCCGCCGACGCCTGCTGGCGGTGATGTTGCTCGCGGGCCTCATCCCGCTGGCGTTGCTGGGCGCTCTCGCCCAGGGCGTGCTGGAGCGCGTGCTCTCCATCTCCATCGCTCCCGTGGAGGGCGTGCTCGACAACGTCTCCAATGAGCTGACCCGCCGGGGACTGCCGCCGGATGCGCTCGACGAGGCCCGGTTGAACCTGGCGCAGGCGGAGCTGGCGCGGCGGGCCCTGGTGCGCCGCGTGCCCGTGTTCATCGCCGGGGTGGGCGCAATCGCCGCCGTCGTGCTGGCCGTGTCCGCCGTGCTCCTGGGCCGTGTCCTCACGCGCCCCATGGCCACGCTCCTGGAAGGCATGCGGGCCTACTCGCGAGGCGACCTGTCCGTCCGCCTCCCCGTCCCCGAACCCGCTCGCGACGAGCTCCAGTTCCTCCTGGGCCAGTTCAACCGCATGGGCCAGGAGCTGCTGGACCAGCGCGAGCACCTCAAGGCCGCCCAGCAGATCGCCGCGTGGCAGGACGTGGCGCGGGCGCTCGCCCACGAGCTGAAGAACCCCCTGACCGCAATGAGGCTGTCGCTCGCGCGTCTGTCTCCGCAGGATGCCGGCACCCTGCCAGACCCGACGCGCCTCGCCGAGGCGGTGGCGCTCCTCCAGGAGGAGGTGGACCTGCTCATGCGTATGACCCAGAGCTTCTCCACCTTCGCGCGCCTGCCAGCCCCCCGCTTCCAGGACGTCGCGCTGCGTCCGCTGCTCGCGGAGGTGTGCGCGCTGTACGCAGGCACTTCGCCGGTGCCCGTGGTGCTGGACCCCGGCGAGGAGGTGTCCTTGCGCGCGGACCCTGACGGGCTGCGCCGACTCTTCGGCAACCTGGTGAAGAACGCCACCGAGGCCTCTCCACCGAACGCCCCACCCGTCCACGTCGCGTTACACGAAGCAGCGGACGGCCGCGTGCACGTCACCGTGAGCGACGGAGGCAGCGGCGTCCCGAGCGTGCTGGAGGGCCCTGTCCTCACCCGGGGCCTGTTCAGCACCAAGCCCGGCGGCAGCGGACTGGGCCTGCCCATCGCGCAGAAGATCGTCCACGAGCACGGCGGCACCTTGAGGTTGGAACCCGGCGCCCAGGGAGGCACCCGGGCCCAGGTGGTGCTGCCTTCCGATGCTTCCCAGGTGACCGCATGAAGACCGGAGCCCGCATCCTCATCGTCGACGACGACCCCGGCGTCCTGCGGGCCGTGCGTGGACTGCTGCAAGACGGAGGCTTCACCCCCGTGGAGGCCCGCTCCACGGCGGAGGCCGCGCGTCTGCTCGAAGCGCCGGACGCGCCCCCCGCGCTGATGCTGCTGGACCTGCGCATGCCGGGCGAGACAGGACTGGAGCTGCTGGCGCGCCTGCCGAAGCCGCTGCCCGTGCCCGTGGTGGTCCTGTCCGGCGAGGCATCTCCTTCCGAAGCCGTGCAGGCCCTGAAGCTGGGGGCCACGGACTTCGTGGAGAAGCCTCCGTCCCCCGAGCGGCTCCTCACTGCGCTGCACAACGCGCTGGCCCTGGGCGCGCTGCGCGAGGAGCGCGAACGCTTGCTGGACGCGCTGGCCCAGCCGGGGAACCTGGTGGGCGAGAGCCCGGCCATGGAGTCCCTGCGCCAGCTCATCGCGCGCGTGGGCCCCAGTGACACGGCGGTGCTGATCACCGGCGAGACAGGCACCGGCAAGGAGCGCGTGGCGCAGGCGCTGCACAAGGCCTCCGGGCGCAAGGGCCGGCTGGTGGCGGTCAACTGCGCGGCCATTCCCTCGACCCTGCTGGAGAGCGAGCTGTTCGGCCACGAGCGCGGCGCCTTCTCCGGCGCGGTGGCGCGGCGCGCGGGCCGCTTCGAACAGGCGCAGGGCGGCACGCTGTTCCTGGATGAATTGGGGGACATGCCGCTGGAGCTCCAGGCCAAGCTGCTGCGCGTCCTGGAAACGCGTCAGGTGGAACGGCTGGGAGGCACGCTGCCGGTACCGGTGGACGTGCGCATCCTCGCGGCCACGCACCAGGACCTGGGCCGCGCGGTGAAGGAAGGCCGCTTCCGGCAGGACCTCTTCTTCCGGCTCAACGTGCTGCCGCTGCACCTGCCGCCGCTGCGCGAGCGCCCCGAGGACCTGCTGCCCCTCGCACGCGTCTTCGCCGCGGAGCTCGCGGGTCCCAAGACACCGCTCATGCTCGCGCCGGGAGCGGAGGCCGCGCTGCGTGCCTACCCGTGGCCCGGCAACGTGCGCGAGCTGCGCAACGTCATCGAACGCCTGAACCTGCTCCGGGGTGACGGTCCGCTGGAGCTGGGACCGGACGCGGTGGCGGCTCCCACGGGCACCGCGCCCGCGCCGCGCACGACGCTGGGGGACAAGAGCTACCGCGAGCACGTGGAGGACTTCGAGCGGGACCTCATCCGCGCAGCGCTCCGCGAGGGCGAAAGCATCGCCGGGGCCGCGCGCATCCTCCAGGTGGACCGCGGCAACCTCTACCGGCGCATCAAGGCCCTGGGGCTGCCCGTCACCTCGTGACCCGCGATGTCACGGCCACAACCGCCCGATACATCCGGATGTGTCCATGACATCCGCCCGTCTGCTCGCCCTCCGTCGTTCCGGGCACTTGCCGCGAGGCCCTGCCTGGAACGGAGCATGCTCCTGCCGCCTTCCATGAACCGTCTCGCACTGGCGCTCTGCTTCATCTCGCTCGCGGCCCTGGGCCAACCCTCACCGGATGCAGGCACCTCCGACGCATCCGTGGCCCTCTCCCCGTCCACCGCACCACCGGAAGGCGAAGCCGCCTCGGAGGACTGGAGCTACCCGACGTGCCCGGAGGGCTTCAACGAGGACGAGGGCGACCTCTCGGACTCCACGGTCCTCGGGGCCCTTCAGGTCGAGGTCGACGGCCGGGGACTCACGCCCACGGGCCTGGAGTTTCGCGGGCTCCAGCGGCTCACGGATGCACAGGTCCGCAAGCTCGTGGGTGCACCTCCCGCGGAAGACGCGCGGCCCCTGACGGCCGCGCAAGTGCAGTCCCTGCTGCATCGCCTGGCACGCACCGGCCTCTTCGCCCGCGTGGAGCCCCGCGTTCGCGTCAGTGACCAGGGTCCGGCCCTGCTCGAAGTGACGTTGCTGGAGAACCCCACGCTCACGTCAGTGGAGTTCGAAGGCCTTCAGGACCTCCGGCCCGACGAACTGTGGGAGGCGCTGTTCGAACTGTCCTCCCCCGCCTCCGACGCGGACGATGCCGAGGACGAGGTCACCACGCTGCGCGTCCACAAGCGCCACGGGACCCTGCGGGTCGTCAGCCCCTGCCCCGCGCCGCGCCCGCCCCGTCCATGGCTGGCGCGACGGGAGGAGGGAGCGTTCCGCCCCGGCATCATGTTGGGAGGCCTGGACGCCGCGCTCGACCGGGTCCTCAAGACCCTGCGCGAGGACGACGGCTACCTGCTCGCGACGGTGTCCGCCACGCTGTCCCCCGAAGGCCGGCTGGTCGTGACCGTGGACGAAGGCCGGCTGGAGTCCGTGGAGGTGCGGGGCGTGGACGAGGCGATGGCCACGCGCGTGCGTGAAGCCCTGGGCCTGGAGCCCGGCGACGTCTTCCTCCGGAGTGATGCCCGCCGCGCCATGGAGCGCATGGAGTCGCGGCTGCCCTTCCTGCGAGCGGTGGACAGCGATGACCTCCAGGACGAACGCACCCGCGTGCGCATCGTCGAGGAGCGCGAATCCGACGGCACGCGGCACTACCGCACGAAGGAGGAACCCCGTCGCAAGTCGCGGCGCCACGAGCGCGTGGAGTTCGAAGTGGGCTGGAGCCGGATGTTCGGAGAGGTCGACGCCGGGAGCGACGGCCTCACGCTGGAGGGGAAGAAGCTGATCGTCCATGTGCGCCCGCGTCCTCCGGACCTGGACGTGGACCTGTTGCCCGTGCACACGCAGGTGACGGGCTTCGCCCCGGGGCTCTCGGCGAGCCTGCGCTTCTTCGACTCGCGGGACCGCGTGCACACGACGCTGGAGGGAGCCTTCTTCATCCCCCTGCGGCTGGGCGGACAGCGCATCCCGGGCGATCCGGAAGGCACCAGCAGTCAGCGCCGCGTCAACCTGCTGGGCGGCGCCAAGGTGCAGCTGCCCGCGCTGGGCATCGAGGAGCTCGGCGCGCAGGTGCATGACTTCATCGACACGCTGGACCGGTGGCGGTTGGGGGACTTCGACTCGTACTTCTACTCGTTCCTCATCAACCGGCCGGACCGGGACTACTTGCGCCGTCAGGGCTTCGCGGCCTTCGCCACCTGGCGCTGGGCGGAGTCGTGGCTCGCGGGCGTGGAGGTGCGCGGTGACACGGAGAGCTCGCTCCAGTCCTTCACGCCGCCGCTCAGCCTCTTCCGGAGCGACGACCCGCCGTTCCCGAACGCGCCGGTGAACGAGGGGCGCTTCCGCTCGGCGGTGGTGCGGCTGGAGTACAGCGGCACCGCGGAGCGTGGCACTCGCGTGGGCTCCCTCTTCCGCACGCCGGAGACGTCCCTCTTCGAGCGCCACAAGAACTGGAAGCTCGAGCCCGCGCTGCGCGGCTTCGTGACGCTGGAGGTGGGTGAAGGCCCGGGCACGGGCGGCGCGGATGCACGCTTCTGGAAGCTGGTGGGCGACGTCGCCATGGACGTGCCCATGAACTGGCACACGGGCCTGAGCCTGCGCCTGCGGGCCGCGGCGGGCCACGACCTGCCGCTCCAGAAGCAGGAGGCGCTGGGAGGTTGGACCGCGCTGCGAGGCTTCGGCTTCAAGGAGTTCCGGGGAGGCGACAGCTCGGTGCTCGCGAGCGCCGAGTACCGCTGGCACGGCCTGGGCATCTTCGCGGACCTGGGTGCGGTGCATGCCGCGAACGCGTGGTCAGACGCGCAGTTGGGCCTGGGCGGCAGCTTCCACTTCGGTGACGCCGTGCGCTTCGAGGCCGCATGGCGCATCGACGACAAGGCCCGGCTCACACCCGAAGCGCGCCTGCTGTTCAACCGGACCTTCTGAGACATGGGAAGGCACGCAACAGAGAGCAGGCATGGCGCGGCGCTCGTCGTCGCGGCAGGCCTGCTCGCGTCCGGAGCACACGCGGAAGAGGCGTCCGCGGCCTGCACCGCGACGCTCTCCGGCAAGCGCGTGATGGTCCGGCCGGAGGCACGCGCCTTCATCTCGCCGGAGCTGGACCGGTTGGTGCGGCTGGGGCTCGCGGGAAAGCTGGAGGTGGAGCTGACGCTCTGGCGGCGCCGTTCCTTCTGGTTCGATGCACACCTGGACAGCGCGCGAGTGACGCAGGTGCTCGCGTTCACCCGCGATGGCTACCGGCTGGACGGACGTGAGCTGACGGGAGGCGTGGGCACGCTGGAGCTGGAGCGCGTGGCCTGGACGCTGGATGCGAAGCCCGAAGCGGGCGAGCACTTCGTCGTGCAGGTGGAGGTGCGGCTCCAGGTCGTGACAGCCGCGAGCCTGGGCCGTATGGCGCGCTGGCTCACCCAAGGTGAGGCCTCGTCCTCCGGCACGCCAGTCCTGGGGAGCCTGCTGCGCACCGTGGCGGAAGACCTCGCGAGACAGGCCACCGGCCGCTGCGACGTGAGCCGCCAGCCCTGATGCGCCGTCAGCGGGTTGGACGGGATCGCAATCATCCAACAACCTGTTGGACAATTGTGTGGGCGAGGCAGCCGCATCCCCGCGTCCCGCCATCTGCCACCGCCTCTATTACCGAAGGCCCTGTCGTCACCCTCAACGACCTTCTGTGTCTAGCTGCTTCAATAGCGTGCTCAGTTGCTCCAAGGTGATGTGATGCGCCCCCGGGGCCATGCCCAATCGGTCTCCCAGGACGAAGGAGAATCCCTTCGCGTGACTCAGCCCCTGGCGCACATCGCTGACGTCTTCAAGTGACAGGGGAAGCGAAAACAGGACAGGAGTTTCCGAGGCAATCACATCAAGATCGTGAGCATCCAATTCACTCTCGTTCGACTCGCGGATGATGCGCCAGCCATCCTCAAGCGATGGGCAGATTTCCACCTGTGCCCATGCTGGCGGAGGCACTCCCGTATCCTCCAGGCGCGCCCGCACCCACGCAGGGTCATCATCCGCATCAGCCGCCACCCGCATGAGTGCCCACTCGACTCCCACCTGCGCGAGTGACTCGCGCCATCCCCTCGGCACCTCCGTCCCCCAGGGCACCTGCACCACACGGGCTCCCATCCGCCGTGCTGCTCGGGCATCCAGGGCCGCGGCATCCCCCAACGGCTCCACGCACAAACTCGCCCGCTTGAGGCTCGCTGCGATCACAGGTACGTCGTCACCGCCAACAACCCGCCCTGCCGTGTGCCCCCCCATCACCACACCAATGAGGTCTACGCCCAACAACTCAAGTTGCTCCGCTTCCTCAGGCGAGGCAACACCGTGCACATGAATAACAATCTTCCGTCTCATCTCTCTCCCCTGCCATCAGCGCCGAGTGCATCAAGAGCATTCTGCATCGCAGCATTCGCCGTGGCCGCTTGCAGCATCCATCCTTGGAGGCCGCCATCCACGAAGATGATGGTCGCCTTCTCGCCCAACGTCGGAACATACGTCGCCCGGTCGACCACTTTGATGATCCCCTTGGATGAGGTGGAAATCTTGTAATAGGAACCACCGTGTCTTCCCCCTCCTGGGTGGACCTGGATGTTCTGGATGTTGGAGTTTTTGATCTGAATTTGCGTGGAGAGCCTCGAGCCTTTGGTTGACTGCGCGATCTTGACTTCATATCCCGCTTGGCGAAAGACCTCCGCGATCTGATCCGGCCCCTTCCCCCAGATTGATTCAGGATTGAGGAGGAGCCGCTCTACCCACTTCTTGGCAGCCGTTGCACTCTCGGCGATTGGCGCGCCCTTGCCCAACGCTCTGGCAACGTTCTGAAAAGCCTTGCTCTCCTTGACCGCCTTGGCGAACTTCTGCACCTGCGGCAGGGCCTTGATGAATTTCGAAGCCTTGGATGCCTTCCCTATCCACTTGATGCCCTGAACAATGCCGCCCGAGCAGAAGAGCATCAGGGCTTCCATGAGCGCATAACCAATCACCCAGCCGCGAAAGTGCCAGCGGCGGAGCAGGTCGGTGGCGTTCCATTGCTCGTCGAAACGAACCACCCAGCCATCCACGAGCGCCTTCCAATCGAGCTTGCTCACATCGCGCCACAGCGCGGAGGCGTCTGAAAGCAGGCTCCCAGTGAATAGGCTGGCAAGGATGTCCCAGAACATCACAGCTAGGTCCTTGAACCCGACCAGGACGTCCCACAATGACTCAAGCGCGCCGTGGATGACCCCTGCAATGAAGGCAGCGGTGCCAATGCTGAAGTCGGCGACCCCTCTCGCTGTCTTCCACGCGTCGTAGGTGAATGACTCGGACGAGACACTTCCGCGAAGCGATTTCAAGTAGGCGAGGCTGGGAATCCAAATCATCCGGCCCTCGACCACGCTCGTGGCATCCCAACCCGCCTCTGGCTCTTCCTTGTAGATGCCTCGCTGCCTGGAGCCCTGGTTGGCGTAGACAAGACCTTCCACGTAATAACGATGGTCGATTCCCCACTGAGCCTTCCCACCGTAGTACTTGTGCGAAATTGAGAGCGCCGACTCGCCGTGCTGAACCCAATGGAGCCGTGCATGGGGATCGGGCAAGTGGGTGTCGAGGTGCGAGGCGACACAGTAGCCGAAGTCACCATCATCGGTCGTGACAAAGAGCCACCCGTTGTCATGCGAGTCGACGAAGACGCGAGTATTGAAACTCAAGCGCCTCAAAACGCGCGCATGGGGCGAGGGCTTCTCGCGCAGATTGACTCCCTCTGGCTTATAGGCAATCCCGAACCGGAGAATTGTTTGCCCTTGGGAGAGAGGGCCTTCATCCGACACATGGGCAGCACCTCCGAAACCGATCCCTGAGGTGACTTGCGTCTTATTTTCGATGACCGTCAAACGACCCGAGAGGAGTGCTTCAGACACGCGGCGTTTGATGAGCTTGTCATCAGGCGGCGCCTGCAAGTACGAGGTCCCTTGCAACCGCCCCTCCTCCAAGCAGTCGTAGATTTCCCCGAGACTTTGCTTGTTCAAGCGGAGCCAATGTTCGAGCGCTGCGCATGCCTGGAGGGGAGAGAGACCCGCCGGCGGGTGCCCCGCGCCACCTCATTCTTGGCCCAGACGACGAGATAGGCATAGTCCGAGGATGGTCCAGACAGTATCCACTGGTTTGACATCACTCCTCCATCGGCAATGGTGGAGGCAGGATAGCCGATCACATCTCCTTGCCGCAGGGCGCCCCCTGCGTCGCCGCATGCCTGGCATCGTGGCCAACCGCGTAAGTTCTTTCTCGTTGAGCACATCCAGTTCCGAGGTCTCATAGGACCACAGTCGCCCTATCTCAACTGAGTTGAGAACTCCTCTGGCGTCGGCACCTCGGCAGACTCAGTGACGACATCGCGGCCGCCAACAGGCTGCCCGACGTGCGCCAACCGACCAGGTCCTGGAACGCGGGCGGAGGATGCAGAAGGAGAAGCACGAGCACGGCCGCTCGTAGGCCGAACCTGGTAACTGTTCGATAGCGCGCCATGCCCACGACAAGGGCTTAGGGACAGACACTGGAGTGGAAGTAATGCCTCCTCAGCCCCGCCGAGCCATCAGCGCCACCAGCGCGATGCGCTCCACACCCGCGTACGGCGCCTTCTCCAGCTCCTCGCCGAACACGTCCGGATCCAGCTCCTCGTAGCGAACCTCCGCGAGCGGCGCTTCCCGCCACACCGGCTCCAGCGCGGTGCGCAGCAGGTCCTCGCCGTCCACCACCGGCGCGCCCGTGTAGAGCACCAGCGTGCCGCCCGGCTCCAGGCGCTCCACGCTTTCACGCACGATGCGCACGGACAGCTCCGTGCCATGCGTGCCGCCGCCATCCCGGTACGTGCGCTTGTCCGTGTCCGCCAGGTACGGCGGATTCGCCATGATCAAGTCAAACCGGCCGGACACGTCCCGCAGCAGGTCCGAGTGCACCACCTGGACCCCGTGCGCGCCGTTCAGCCTCGCGTTCACCCGTGAGTACTCCAGCGCCAACGGGTTCAGGTCCGCGAGCACCACCTCCGCGCTCCTCGCGGCCACCGACAGGCCACCGGCTCCAGAGCCGCACCCCAGGTCCACCACGCGCCGGAAACTGCCCGGCACCCGCTGGAGCAACGCGCAGAACCGGTAGGTGTCCGGTCCGAAGAACACCGCGTCCTGCTCCGACGTGGGCCACGCGGAATGGACATACAGCCCCGCTCCCAGGCAGGAGAACCGCACCCGGCTCCGGTGCGTCCCGTCCTTGCAGTCCACCAGCGCGCCCGCCTCCTCCAGCAGCGCCACCATCCGAGGCTCCAGCACGCCCGGCCCGAAGGGACGGCTCCACCCGAACACGTCCCGGACCGAATGGGCCTGCTTCGCCCCCGGCCGCGCGTTCACCCGCCGGTGCGTCTCCGGAGTCACCGTCGTGAAGGAATACCCCCTGGCGCGCAGGACCTCTCCCAGCGCCACCAGCGCGGCCTCCTTCACCTCCATGCCCCCGGACCCATTGCCACCGTCCACGTCGCGCCCTTTCGAAGGGTTTCCCCCTCAACCTGGGACCGGCCCTCCAGGGCGACAAGGCACCTTCCGCCAGGGCCGCCCGCCAGCACGGGCATTGGGACTCAGCGGCCAGCAGGCGGGGGAGCGTCCAGCAGGCCGTGGAGGCCCGGCGCGTCCACCACGAACTGCAGGAAGTTGCGCACGATGCGCCCCGTGGCGCCCCAGATGACGTGCTCACCGTGCGTGTAGAAGTGCACGTCGTGTTCAATCCCCTCCCACATGTGCCGCTCCACCCGGAGGATGGCGGGGTCCAGCAGGCGCTCCAGCGGCACCTCCAGCACCAGGTCCACCTCCACCGGATTGGGCACGTACTTCCCGTCCCCCGGGATGACACCCACGTAGGGACGGATGCGGTACGCGGACGTGGTGGGCGTCTCGTCCAGCAGGCCCAGCACACGCACGTGGGCGCGCGGGATGCCCAGCTCTTCCTCCGTCTCGCGCAGCGCGGTCTCCAGCGGGGTGACGTCCCGCGCCTCCTGGCCGCCGCCCGGGAACGCGTACTGCCCCGCGTGCGTGCGCAGGGTGGCGGGCCGCCGGGTGAAGACCATGTGCGGCACGCCGTCCCGCTCGAAGAGGGGCACCAGCACCGCGGCCTCTCGCAGCGCCCTGCCCTTCCACTCGAACGTCCGCGCCGGCCTCGCCGTCAGCCGCGTCTCCAGCGCATCGAACAGGGCCTGCACGCGCACGACCTCCCCCTTCCTCAGTCCGTGATCTGCTTCTCCACCGGCGGCTTCGTCGGAGCATCCGGCGTCGACAGGTTCTCCACGCCGGACATCGGCTTGAGGATGTTCGCCTGCAACAGCCCCAGCAGCACCAGCCCCAGCGCGATGCGGTACACCACGAACACCAAGGTGGTGCGCCGCTTCAGGAAGCTCAACAGCCACGCGATGGCCGCCATGCCCGACAGGAAGGCCACCAGCGTCCCCACCACCAGGGCCACCGTCGAAGGCCGCTGCGTAGCCTCCAAGAGGTGCTTCAACTCGAAGATGCCCGCCAGCGTCGTCGCCGGAATGGACAACAGGAACGAGTAGCGCGCCGCGTCCTCGCGCTTGAGCCCCAGCGACAGGCCGCCCGTGAGCGTCGTGCCGGACCGGGACGAACCCGGCACCAGCGCCAGCGCCTGCCACAGGCCAATGAGGATGCCGTCCTTCCAAGTCATGTCCGCCACGGTGCGCTGGTGCGACGCGCGCTTCTCCACGACGAACAGCACCACCGCCAGCACGATGAGGCTGCCCGCGATGACGTAGAGCGAACGGAACTGCGTCTCGATGAGCTTCTTGAACGCCAGCCCGCAGATGCCGATGGGCAGCGTGCCCACGCCCACGAACCACGCGAGCCGCGCCTCCAGCGTGCCGAACGGGTCCCGCTTCACCAGCCCCACGACGAACGCCTTCACCAGCGCGACGATGTCCTTGCGGAAGTAGATGAGCACCGCGGCCACCGTGCCCAACTGGATGATGGCCGAGTACGCCGCACCTGGATCCGGCCAGCCGAACAACTCCGGCGCGATGCGCAGGTGCGCGGTGGAGCTGATGGGCAGGAACTCCGTGAGACCCTGGACCAGACCCAGGACGATGGCTTCGAGCAGGCTCATAGGGGACGTGGCCGCCAGGGATATGCCCTGCCCTCCTGCCCCGCAAGCGCGAAGGTTCCCCACACCGGGGCCCAGGTCCGCCACCCGACCGTCCGGTCTGGGGAAGCCGGGAGGGGAACCCGGGTAGGCTCTCACCCCGCCATGCCCCCCGCCCCCCTGTGCCCCTGCTCCTCCGGCCAGCGCTACAAGCAGTGCTGCGCCCCCTTCCACAAAGGCGAGGCGGAGGCGCCTGACGCGGAGCGCCTCATGCGCAGCCGCTACAGCGCCTTCGCTCAGCGCGACGCCGCCTACCTCTGGAAGACGCTCCACCCCGGCCACCCGATGCGGGCCCGTCCGGAAGCGGACGTCGTGCGCGAGCTGCGCGCCTTCGCCCAGGCCCACCAGTACCCGGGGCTGGCGGTGTTGGGCCACCAGCCCCCGGACGCCTCGGGGCTTTCCCGCGTCCTCTTCTTCGCCAAGGTGTTCGAGAAGGGGAAGGACCAGTCCTTTGTCGAGCGCTCGGACTTCCGCCACGACGGCACCGGCTGGCGCTACCTGGACGGCGTCCTCAAGCTGCCGAGCGAGCTGAAGGTCCCGCCGGAGTCCCTCACGCTCGAGACCTTCCCCGCGGACTGAAAGCACTGCCGCGAAAATCCCCCGTCAGGATTTTCGCGGCATTTGCGTCCCTGGAGGTGCTGCCCGGCCGGAGAGGCCCTACACGCTCTGGTAAGGCTCCACCACAATGGGGCTCGCGGTTCGAATCCGCTCCTGGCCTCATCAGCCACGACACCCTGGCTTCTCCACTCGGGCAGCACCCTTTTCTCCTCACGTCATCCTCGGGACCGCGCGTCCTTGTCGAGTGACGAGAGGTCCCGGTCATCGCCGTCACCGCCCGGTGCGCCATCCGCGCCCAGTGACACGATGGCCGGCACACCCTTGTCCAGCGTGTACACGTAGTCATTGCCCCACGGGTCGCGCGGCAGCTCCGGGAGGATGCGCTCCTCCACCAGCACGCGCAGCCCCGAGGTGGTGTCCGGCAGCCGGCCCTTCTTCATCGCGTACAGCTGGAGTCCCTGCCCCAGCGAACCGAAGTCCAGGCCCACGCGCTGCTGCTTCGCCTGGCCGAACTGGTCCATCACCGACACGCCCACCGCTGCCGCGATGAGGCCCAGGATGGTGATGACGACCATGATCTCCAACAGCGTCATACCGCGCCGACGTCGCTGCTTCTTGTCCATGTCTGTCTTTCCGGCACGCTGACCGGCATGGGCCGTGGCCAGCGTGTCCCTCACGGAAGGCCCCTCTGCCTTCCGGGATGACTGCCATTGCAACCCGCGGGCCCGCTTCACTCCGCCAGGAGGATGCGCGAGGACAGGTCCGCATCCGGGCCTTCGCCGTCCGGGATGCCATCACGCCCATAGGACAAGATGACCGGCGTACCCGCCTCCACGCGGTACACATAGTCATGGCCCCAGGGATCCACGGGGAGCCGCTCCAGGAGGTGTTCCTCCGCGAGCACGGAGAGCCCCGCCGAGGGCGGCAGCACGTGTCCCGTGCGCTCCGTGTACCGCGTCAACACCATCAGGATGTGCCGCATGTCCTGGGCCGTCATCCGTCGCCGCTCCCCACGCTCCAGGGTCAGCACGTACAGCGCCATCGCGGCGTAGCCGAGGAGGACCAGCACCGCGAAGGCCACCCACACGCCATGGGCCCTGAGCCAGGGACGGAGGCCATTTCGGAAGGTCATGTCTGTCTTTCTGGCGCGAACGTCGTGTGCGACGCGCCACCGTGTCGTGTCACCGCGCGCACCGGGCGCGCCGAAGAGGCACGCGGCCTCACGGCGCCCCCCCGTGCAATCGCCGCACCCACTCCCCCCCTTGCGCCCTGGACTCGCGCTGACTCACGTCGTCAGGTGCGGCATGGGCCGCAGGTGGTAGCGGGCCTCGAACGCGTTGAACAAGTCCAGGTACTGCTCCAGGTAGCGCGTGAGCAGGAAGCGGCGGCGCACCGTTTCGTGCGCGTGGTGCCCCAGCTGGTGGCGCAGCTTCGGGTTCCGGAGCAGTTGCACGATGCGCTGGGCGCACTGGTCCACCGAGTCCACCAGGAAGCCGTTGTGCCCGTCCTCTATCTGATGACGGATGCCGCCCACGTTCCCTCCGATGACGGGCGCGCCCTTCCACATCGCCTCCGCCACCGTGAGCCCGAAGCCCTCTCGCAGTGACTTCTGCACCACCACCGCCGCGCGGCGCTGGAGCGCGTTCACCAGCGCCGTGTCCTCGCGGCTGAGGACGATGAGCCGCTCGTCGCGGTGACGCGTCACCTCCTCGTAGACCTGCTGCCCCTCCGGGTCGTCCGATGCCATGTTGCCCAGCAGCACCAGCGTGCACGGCATCTCCTTGCGCGCGAGGCGCCACGCGGCCACCACGCCCTCCGGGTCCTTCCACCGGTCGAAGCGCGACACCTGCACCACCAGCGGCAGGTCCGTGGGGATGCGGTGGTGCTGGAGCCGCTCTTCAATCTCCGAGTCGCGCATCTCCCGGTTCTTGATGGAGAACGGATCGATGGCCGGCATGAAGAACACCTGCGGGATGGACAGCTCGCGCGCGTACTCCGGGATGCTCAACACCGTCGCGTCGTACTGCTCCACGAACGGCTTGAGGTACGCCCACAGCGACGGCTCCGGATTCGACAGGTCCACGTGGCAGCGCCAGATCCACGGCCCGCGCTTGCGGCTGTGCCGCACGATGGGCAGCGGCTGCGGGTCGTGGATGACGACCCGGTCGTGGTCCAACCGGTTGCGCACCGCGTTCTCGTAGACGACCTCTTCGTAGATGGTCGCCTTCATCGACGTCAGGTGGATGTCCGCGCCCTGCAGCGCGTTGTGCATCTTCTTCGTGATGTTGAAGAAGTCCGGCGGCCCCTGGATGGCCCGCCACTCGGTGGCCATGCCCACGCTGTTCATCAGCAGCGTCATCGGCGACAACAGCTCCGCCACCCCGCCGCCGTAGTACGTGGAGTTGACGTGCGCGACCCGCAGGTCCTGCAGCGGACGCGCCTTCTCCAGGATGCGCTCCACCACCTCCGCGCCCACGTAGCGCTCGTAGTGCTCGACCTGGACGAGGGGGTAGGGGTCTCCGGGATTCGTCGCCATACCCTTGTGTGTGTCCGCCCGCCGGCAGGTGCCACCCGGGCGCCTCCATCCGCCCACCCGGCCGCCCCCTGCGCCCCCTCAGGCCTCCTCCAGCACGTGCGACACCACCCAGAGCGGCGTGTCCCCACACTGCACCAGCAGCTCGTCCCCCTGCCGGGCCAGCAACGTGCCCGGCTCCGCGCGAGGGTCTTCGCCCCGCCACGCCCGCGTGCGCTGAACACGAACCCAGCGGCCATCCAGCCGGGCCCGCGCATCCCCCCTCCCCTCACGCCACCCGGCGAAGCGGCACGCGCGCACCTTCAGGTGCACGGAGCGCGCGCTGTCGCGCCAGTCGATGTCCCGGTACGCCGGCTCGAAGAAGGGCGCGAAGGTGGCGTCCACCTCCGCCTGCCGCTCGCCCACGTCTCCCCGCGCCACGCGCTCCACCACGCCGGGCAGCAGCCGGCGCGACGCGAGCATCAGCTTCTCGAAGACCACCTCCTCCGTGTCCTCGTCCTTCACCGGGAACATGCCCTGCGCGAGCACGGGTCCGGTGTCGAAGCTCGCGTCCATGCGGTGGAAGGTGAGCCCCAGCTCGCGAGCGTCCTCGCGCAGCGCCCACCCCAGCGGACAGGGCCCCCGGTACCGAGGCAGGAAGGACGGGTGCACGTTCACCGCCCCCAGGCGAGGCATCGCCAGCGCCTCCGGTGGCAGCCGCCACGGGAAGAAGAAGCACAGGAGGAGGTCCGGCTTCAGGCCCGCCAACCGGGGCGTCAGGTGCGCCCGCTCGCTCACCAGCAGCACGTCCACCGACGGCGGCGCGGCCTCGAAGAGCCGCCCCAGCTCCGCCCACCCCTCCATGTCCAACGGGCGCAGGCCCCGGATGCCCGCCGGAACCACCAGCGCCACCACGTCATGCCCCTGGGCCCTCAGCGCCAACGTGAAGTCGTGCGCCACCGCGGGGGCCACGGTGAGCAGCACGATGCGCCAGCCAGACGCGGCACCCGGAGTCGGCATGGCCGTGTCCTAACAGTTCACCCGCCGTATGCACCCGGCCAACGCACGCGCCATGCCCGGAAATGAAAACGCGCTCGCCCCGGGATGGGACGAGCGCGTGGGCTCAGCCGAAGTGCTTCCGGTGCGTCAGACCGCCTTCAGGCGGGGCGTGCGCGTCTTGGGCGCGGGGGCGGCGACGGCCTCACGGAGCGCGTCCTTCTTGTCCGTGCGCTCCCAGGTGAACTCCTTCTCGGAGCGGCCGAAGTGACCGTACGCGGCGGTCTTCTGGTAGATGGGCCGCAGCAGGTCCAGGTGCTCGGTGATTTCGCGCGGGCGCAGGCCGAACGTCTGGCGCACGGCGCGGGCGATCTGCTCCTCCGGCACGGTGGACGTCCCGAAGGTCTCCACCATCACGCTGACAGGCTCCGCCACGCCGATGGCGTAGGACACCTGCACCTCGCAACGACGGGCCAGGCCCGCCGCCACGACGTTCTTCGCGATGTAGCGGCCCATGTACGCGGCCGAGCGGTCCACCTTGGACGGGTCCTTGCCGCTGAACGCGCCGCCACCGTGACGGCCCATGCCGCCGTAGGTGTCGACGATGATCTTCCGGCCCGTGAGGCCCGAGTCGCCCATGGGGCCGCCGATGACGAAGCGGCCCGTGGGGTTGATGAAGAACTTGGTCTTGTTGTCGATGAGCTTCTTCGGCAGGACCTTCAGGATGACGTCCTCGCGGATGGCCTCCTGGATCTTCTTGTTGGAGACGTCATCCGAGTGCTGCGTGGACAGCACCACCGCGTCGATGCGCAGCGGCTTGCCGTCCTTGTACTCCACCGTGACCTGGCTCTTGCCGTCCGGGCGGATCCACGGGTGGTTCTTGCGGCGCACCTCCGCCAGGCGGCGGGTCAGCGCGTGCGCGTAGTGGATGGGCGCGGGCATCAGCTCCGGCGTCTCGTCGCACGCGAAGCCGAACATCATGCCCTGGTCGCCGGCGCCCTGGTCCTTCTTGTTGTCCACGCCCCGGGCGATGTCCTGGCTCTGGCCTTCGATGGCCACCATGACGCCGCAGGTGTGGCCGTCATAGCCCATGGAGCTATCGGTGTAGCCAATGCGCGTGATGGTCGAGCGGACGATCTTCGGGATGTCCACGTAACAATTCGTCGTCACCTCGCCCGCGACGATGGCGAGGCCCGTCTTCACGAGCGTCTCCACGGCGACGCGCGCCTGCGGATCCTTGGCGATGATGGCATCGAGCACACCGTCGGAGATCTGGTCGGCGATCTTGTCCGGGTGGCCCTCGGTGACGGATTCAGACGTGAACAGGAAGTCGGTAGGCATGTCTTCTCGGGCTTCGCGCTAATTCGGTGACGCAGCGCAGGGGGCGGACACTAAACGTGCGGTCCCAGCAGAGTCAAACCTGTCGCTACGGGGGTTTATTCGACGCAAAGCGCCCTTCGGCCGGGCGGACCTGACGCCACGGGTGTGCCTGCCCGCCGGATGAATTTAATGGTTCGCGCGGCGTTCCCCTGGGCTACAGGACCCGCGCCCTTCTTCTGGAGGTCACAGACCCATATGAACGCCACTGCCCGCATTCGCACCCTTCCCTTCCTGGTTGCCCTCACCTTCGCCGTGCCCGCGCTCGCCGCGCCCAAGGCTTCCGAAGCCATCACCAAGCCGGTGAAGACCGTGGTGCAGTCCGTGCGCTACGAGAAGGACCTCAAGGCCCTGGAGAACCTGGGCAGCGACCAGCAGGGCCTCTTCCTGCTGGGGGACGAGTGGACCAAGGCCACGGACGCCCAGCGCAAGGAGTTCACCCAGCTCTTCCAGAACCTGTTCGCGAAGATCGCCTTCCCCAAGGTGCGTGAGAACTTCAAGAACCTGGACTCCATCACCTACGACGAGCCGCAGGTGACGGGCGACAAGGCGCTCGTGGGCTCCACCATCTTCATCAACCACCCGCTGAAGAAGCAGGAGATGAAGCTCAAGTACGCCGTGGAGAAGGTGGGCGGCGGCTGGAAGGTCGTGGACGTGTCCGTGCTGGGCGACTCCATGCTCACCGGCATCCGCGATGATCAGGTCCGCCCCCTCTTCAAGGAGGGCGGCTGGGAAGGGCTGCTCGGCGCCATGCGTGCGAAGAACAACGAACTGGGTTCGGTGAAGCTGAAGTAATCCAGTCAGCTGCCACCTGGACGGCCAGGCAACCAGGGCCCCGCCGACCCTCCGGGTTCCGGGGGAGGCGCGGTCCGGTTAGGCTAGGGCGTTCCTCCTCCCCCGGAGCGCCTGGCGAATGACTGTTTCGACCCCCGCCCCGCGGCTGCTGCTCCGGGGTGTGCCGTCCGACCGTGAGATGGACGCGTTCTGCGTCCAGTACGCGCCCCGGGCCCCCGGCCACCCCGCTGTCCGGGACCTGCTCCGGCTGCTGTCGGAGGTCCCCGGTGACGGCCTGGAGCCGCGCCTGGAGTGGGTGGAGCGGTGGATCCACTGGATGCGCGACCGCATCCCCGCCCACGGCCTCACGGAAGCGGACGACCGCGCGCTGTCCCCCGCGAACTCCCGGCTGTCCCTGCTGGTGCGCGTGCTGGAGGGCGAGAGCGCCCTGCGCGCGTCCGTCACCCGGCTGGTGGCGGGGGTGTGCGCGGGCAGCCGGGGCCTGAAGCTCTTCGCCCAGGTGGGCCTGAGCGCGGGCAACGGCTTCTTCTCCGAGCTGACGGACCGCTTCGTGCGCGGCGTGCTGCCCGCGCCGCCGGAGCCGGGCGAGCTGTCGGAGCTGCTCCTGCGCCTGTTCCCGGTGCCGGAGGACGCGGAGTGGCTGGGCGCGCTGTCCCCCATGCTGCTGGCGCGGCTGACGGCGCTGGTGGGCGAGCCTCCCCCACCAGAACCCACCCCGTCCTCGCGTGTGCGAGGGGACCTGATGGACGCGCTGATGCTGCTGGGCGTGCAGGTGGCGGGGCTGGGGCTGGCGGAGGACGTGCGCGACCGCACGCCGGACCTGTCCTTCCGCGCGTCCCCCTTCCTGCGGCTGCGGTTGGTGTGCGACGCGGTGCTGGCGCGCGACGGGGCCCAGGAGTCGCTGGCGGACCTGGTCCGCGTGGTGAAGGACTGCCGCGGGGTGGTGCGCACCGTCACCCGGCACCTGGAGGACTCCGGCGTCAGCGTGGACCTGGTGTACCGGCTGGAGCGCATCGGACGCGGCCTGGACCGGATGGAGGCCGTCGCGCGGGTGCTGGGCGCGCCCCGCGGCGAGCCCCGTTGGCGCGAGGCGCTGGCGCTCCTGTCGGACCTGCTGGAGCAAGCGCACGAGGACCGCTCCGTGCGCGCGCTGGTGCGCCGCAACGCGCGGCTGATGGCGCGCAAGATCATCGAGCGCACCGGCAACACGGGTGAGCACTACATCACCTCCACGACGGCCGAGTTCCACCACATGGTGGACTCGGCGGCGGGCGGCGGCCTTGTCGCCGCGGTCGCCGTCGCGCTGAAGTTCCTGCTCACCGGCCTGCCGCTGGCCCCCTTCTTCGCGGGCCTCTTCGTCGCGCTCAACTACGCGGGCGGCTTCGTGGTGATGCAGCTCTTGGGCTTCACGCTGGCCACCAAGCAGCCGTCCATGACGGCCTCCACGCTGGCCGCCGCGGTGAGCGAGGACGCGAGCCCGGACGAAGGCGCCCGGCGCATGGAGCGTCTGGCGGCCCTGGTGCCGCGCATCACCCGCTCGCAGCTCGCGGCCATCCTGGGCAACCTGGGCTGCGTCCTGCCCGTCGCGGTGGCGCTGGCGCTGGGCTTCCAGTTCCTCAGGGGCCACGCCTACCTCACCGCGCAGCAGGCGCAGCACGTGGTGGAGACGCTGCACCCCTGGAAGAGCGCGACGCTCCTCTACGCCGCGATGACCGGCGTGATGCTCTGGGCCTCCAGCGTGGCCGCCGGCTGGTTCGAGAACTTCATCGTCTACCGCCACCTGCCGGAGGCGCTCGCCCACAACCGCGTGCTGCGCGCGGTCTTCGGCGTGACGGGCGCGCGCAAGGTGGCGGACGCGCTGATGCACCACGCGGCGGGCGTGGGCGGCGGCGTCACCCTGGGCGTGCTGCTGGCGGTGATGCCGGGCGTGGGCGGCTTCTTCGGCATCCCGCTGGACGTGCGGCACGTCACCTTCTCCTTCGGCGCGCTGGCCTTCGCCGGGTGCGCGCTGGGCCCCTCCGCCGTGATGGAGCCGGGCTTCCTGGCGGCCGCCGCAGGGGTGCTCGTCGTCGGCGTCGTCAACTTCGGCGTGTCCTTCACGCTGGCCCTGGGCGTGGCCCTGCGAGCACGCGATGTCCCGGTGCGGGAGGGCGCGCGCTTCCTGGGCGCGGTGTTCCTGCGCTTCCTGCGAAACCCGCTCCCCTTCCTTCTCCCGCCCCGCGACGAGCCCGTCCCGGGTGGGACGCAGGCGCAGGTCGTCCCCCTGGGCGGGCCTCCAGGACACTGAAGTCGCGGTTTATTCCCTCGGGATAAGAGGCCCTGTCTCGCGCGGAGGTGGGGCGGACAAGCACCCCGGGCTTTGCTTCCGGGCGGGGACGTTCGGCGGTAGGGTCCCGCGCCCATGAGCGGCAATCCTTCCTCCCATCCCCCGCCCCGCCTCGCGCTGGCCTACGCAGAGATGCTGGTCCGGCGCCCCGGCACCGTCATGCTCGTGCTGCTGTTGCTGCTCGGCATTTCAGTGTGGGGCACGTCGAAGCTGACCATCAATTCGAACCAGCTGGACCTCATCTCCCAGGACCTGCAGGAGGTGAAGGACGTCAAGCGCGTCATCGACATGGTGGGCGGCAGCGGCTTCTTCATGCTCACCTTCCGCGGTGACGACGAGGCCACGCTCAAGAAGGTCGCGGACGACGTGGCCGCGATGGTGGGCAAGGACAAGGAGAACGCGCGCTCCATCACCTACAAGATTCCCGTCGAGTTCGTGCAGAACAACATGGTGCTGTTCGTGAAGACGGAGGACCTGGCCGAGGGCAAGCGCCGCATCATGGCGTTCCTCAAGGATCAGATCCGCCGCGCGAACCCCTTCTACATCGAGATCAAGAAGACGGAGCCGGTGAAGCTGGACCTGCAGGACCTGGTCGACAAGTACTCCAGCGTTGGCAACAAGAGCATCGCGGACGACTACTACATCTCCCAGGACCGCAAGCTGCTGCTGCTCCTCATCAAGCCGATGTGGGACACCAACCAGATTGGCAAGACGAAGGAGTACGTGGACAAGCTGCGTGTGGACCTGGAGCAGTACTCCAAGAGCAACGCCGCGGGCGTGCAGCTGGTGGAGGACTACTACAAGATGGGCGACAAGAAGACGGTCGCCTACGGCTTCACGGGTTCCTACAAGACGGCGGTGGACGACTCGTACGCCATCGAGGACTCGCTCCAGCCGGTCACCATCATCGCGCTCGTCGCCATCTTCGCCATCACCATCGCGTTCTTCCGCAAGTGGGCGCCCACGCTCATCGTGGTGAGCGGCACGGTGGCGGGCACGCTGTACACGCTGGGCTTCACCTACGCGACGCTGGGTGAGCTCAACATGATCACCTCCATCCTGGGCGGCATCCTGATGGGGTTCGGCATCGACTACGGCATCCACTTCATCTTCCGTACGCGCCTGGAGCTGGGCGCGGGCAAGCCCTACGACGTGGCCATCCGCGACGCGGTCATCAACGCGGGCCGTCCGGCGCTGGTGTCCGCGGTGGTGGTGGCCGGTTCGTTCTACGTGCTGATGGTGAGCGAGTTCAAAGGCTTCTCCCAGTTCGGCTTCCTGGCCGGCACGGGCACGCTGATGCTGGGCTTCACGCTGTTCTCCTGGTGCCCGGCGCTGCTGGCCATCGCGGGCCGCAGGAACCCGGAGCTGCCGCAGAAGCTCATTGGCGTGATGAAGCCGCCGCCCACGACCAACGCGTCCGGCAAGGAGCTGCGCATCCCGCGCCCCGGCCTGGTGCTGGCGGTGGGCTGCGTGATTGTCGCGGTGGTGTGCGGCGCGGCCATCCCGTGGAAGAGCGGCGAGCCCCCGGCGGACGCGGGCTTCTTCGCGCGGCTGCCGTACGGCGTGCGCTTCAACTACAACACCCGCGCGCTGATGCCGGCGAACCAGCCGTCCGTGGTGCTGCAGGATGAAATCAACGCGCGCTTCAAGATCGCCAGCGACCCGCTCGCCATCTACACCAAGGACCTGGCGGAGACGGAGGCCCTCTACAAGGAGCTGACGGCGGATCCGAAGAAGCGCCCCGCCATCTCCCAGGTGATGAGCCTCTTCACCTTCGTGCCGCCGGAGGGCATCTCGCAGGCGAACGCCAAGATTCTGGAGGAGTGGCAGGACGAGCTGAAGGAGATCGACGTGAAGGCGCTGCCGCCGGAGACGCAGGAGAAGGCGGCCCTGTTCTTCAAGATGCTGGAGGCGCGTCCCTTCGACGTGCACCAGGTGCCGGAGATCTACGCCTCGCAGTTCCGCCACCTGCCCACCACGAGCCCGGAGAACCACGGCTACCTCACGTTCATCTACCCGAGCGTGGACCTGTGGGACGGCAAGCAGATGCTCCAGTTCGCGGACCAGACCCGCTCCATCAAGGGCATGGTGACGCCGGGCAAGTTCACGGAAGGCGGCCCCACGGGCGCGCCGGTGGAGAAGGATTTCCGCGCCGCGGGCGCCACGCAGCTGTACGCGTCGCTGGCGCGCATGGTGCTCAAGGACGCGAAGCTCACGGTCATCCTCACCGCGCTGTGGATCCTGGTGATGCACTTCGCGGACTTCCGCAACGCGAAGCTGGCGCTGGCGTCCGTGATTCCGCTGACGGTGGGCCTGGCGATGATGATGGGCTTCATGGCGCTGTTCGACCTGCGCCTGAACTTCATGAACATCATCATCCTGCCCATCCTGCTGGGCTTCGGCGTGAGCCACGGCCTGTACCTGCTGCACCGCTTCCTGGAGGGCACGTCCCCGCTGGTGGCGCTGCGCAGCGTGGGCGCGGCGGTGGTGTCCTCCACGCTGACGGCGGTGGCGGGCTTCGCGGCGCTGCTGGTGGCCAGCCACAACGGCCTGCGCTCCATGGGCATCGTCGCCTGCATCGGCCTCATCACCACGCTGCTGGTGTCCTTCACGGTGCTGGCGGCGGTGATGCAGCTCATGCACGACAAGCGGCAGAAGGACGCGGGGCGTTCGTCAGAGGGCGGTTCCGCCTCGGGCGGTGACACGTCCTCCACACGCGCCGCCTGACAGCGCGGAGGAAGCGCTTAATATCCGCGCCGGACCTTTCGGCCCCGCCTTCCCCCAAAGGGAAGCGCGGGGCCGTTCTTTTCTTCGGGAGCTTCAAGCCATGGGGACGTTCAAGCGGGTGGGCGCGGTGCTGGGTCTGATGGTGCTCACGGGTTGCGCGACGGTGAAGAGCCAGCGGCTGCGTCCTGACTACGCGACGGTGGACCGGCTGCAGGTGAAGCGGCTGGCGGTGGTGACGCAGCCGTTCCCGCAGGGCCAGCAGTACATCGGCGACCTGTGGAGCCTCATCGCGCGGCAGTGGCTGAACCAGAACCGGGACTACCTGGTGAAGGCCAACACGTCCCTCCCGGAGCGCCCCACGGACCCCACCTTCAAGGAGCAGTGCGTGGAGGGCATCGAGGGCGTGCTCTGGCTGGCCCCCACGGTGAAGCGCGTGGGCGACGGCGCGGAGGTGGCGGTGAGGGCGCAGCTCATCCGCTGCCGCGACGGCGAGGAGGTCTGGGCCGCGGAGGCGGGCGGCAGCTGGGACTCCGAGGACAAGAAGTACGTGGAGCGCAAGGAGCAGTACGTGACGGAGCTGGGCAAGGACGTGGAGCCCTACGTGGTGCCGTCCTACAAGCTGCTGGTGGCCACGCTGGACACGCTGCCCAGTCCCCAACTGAACGACGCGGACACGGAGGAGAAGATCGAATTGGGCGAGTAGCGTCGCGCCCGGGTGGAACCTCAAGTCCTCATCGGAAGGCTGGTGCTGGCCACGCTGCTGGGCGGCGCGCTGGGCGTGGAGCGCGAGGCGCGCAACCAGGCCGCGGGCCTGCGCACGCACACGCTGGTGGCGCTGGGGGCGTGCTGCTTCACGCTCTCCAGCGTGTACACGGAGGAGTTGCTCCGGATGGGCGCGAACCCCAGCGGCACGCAGACGGACATCAGCCGCATCGCCAGCCAGGTTGTCGTGGGCATCGGCTTCCTGGGCGCGGGGGTCATCCTGCGCCACGGGGAGGCGGTGAGAGGGCTCACCACGGCGGCGAACCTCTGGTTGACGGCGGCGGTGGGCCTGGCCTGCGGGCTGGGCCTCTACCTGGCGGCCGGGGTCACCGTGGCCCTGGCCCTCCTGTCGCTGGTGGTGCTGCGCCCCATCTCCCGGCTGCTGTCGCCCGAGGCAGGACGGCACGGCGGGCGATACAGGAAGCCGCCAGAAGGTGGAAACAGCGAGGACGGGCCCCCCACTGGTGAAGAGGGGTCCCGTCCCGAGTGACGCGCGGGTTCCAAGGCGGCGTCAGACACCACCATTAGCGTCGTGGCATGGCGACACAGCCCGCAGCGCTACGAGCAGCAATCTCTGGATGGGTGCTCCTGGCCCTGTTGCTGGGATGCGCGGGAGGAGGATCTGCGCGGTTCTGGTTCGATACGGAGCGCCGCCTCGTTGTCGCCGGCCCCATGGTGGGTCCTTTCGACAGTCTGATGGCTCTGGCCCCTGAGCTCTGCAAGGTGGTGAGACAGATGCCCGGCGCCACGGCGGGAAACACGCGTGAGGGACAGGAGTACTGCGGGGTCATCTACCAACGGAATTTCGAGTCGTCGTTCTACGCCAGCCATCCGTCGACGCTCAGCCATCCGCTGCCCTTGCCGGGTGGGAGGAAATCCTGCAAGCCACCGGAGCGAGTCGAAGACCCGGACGCACGCACCATCAACATCTACGCGGACTACCACAGCCATCCCGCCATCACGGGGTTCTCGCCGGAGGATCTCCAGGCGCGCACACAGCGCTATTACTTCCGGCTGATGTTCAACCCCGTGTGCGAAGTCCGGCTCTATGACTTCCAGGAGCGAACCGTCTTCCTGCTCGAGGCCGGTCAATTCGTGCCCGTGAAGCGAATCACGGACGATCTGCGCGGGCAGTAACCCTACAGTTCGCGGTGAAAGCCTTTCTGGAGCGAGGACACATGAAGCGTCTGGGCCTGGCACTGCTGCTCTTCACGGCGTCGGGGTGCATGCACCTTCACCGGCCAGCGCCCGTGGCCCCTCCCGAAGTGGCGCAGGGCATCCACTTCCCGGAGTGGCGCAAGGAGGACTCCACCACCGTGCAGGGGCCCCAGCTCAAGGCCCTTCAGATCGCGTTGGATGACTTCATGCCCCCGGGGCGAGGCGCGCCCGGTGGCGCGGACCCCATGACCCGGTGCCTGTTCCGGCTTCCCACCTATGACGCCTGGATCCAGCGTGGCGACAAGGTGACCTTCATCCACTTCACGCCGCTGGAACAGGAGCGCTGCGGCCTCAAGTCGGAGGTCATGGATGCAGGCGCCAGCTACGCCGTCAGCGACGAGGGGGTCATCCTCAAACGCGAATGAGCCGCGAGGAAGCACCTGCTTCCTCACGGCCCCCAGCGCACACCCTCGTCCGGACGCCCGCTACTCCATGGGCACCAGCGCGCCCGTCAGGTCGTGCGTGTAGGCCACCGGCCGGTGCGGCGCATCTCCCATGTCGCGGCGCGCCTCATCGTCCAGGTCCAGCGCGCCCTCGGCCAGCATGGCGCCCGGGAGGCTGGCCAGGTCCCGGCGCAGGTAGACGTCATCCCCGTCCAGGTCCGCGACGTCGGAGAAGCGCACCGGGTATTCCCGCTCGAAGATGCGCCCCTTGCCGATGGTGAAGCCGCGTGGGTCCACCGCGACGATACCGCCGAGCGCTTCGCCGTCCCGGTCCCGCACCGTCATGCCCCGCTGAATGTCCGTTGGCTTGAACACGCTGCTGCCTCCTGCATTCGTGTCCGGCGAACGTGCGCACTCCGCCTGGAAACGGCGACCCCCTCCCCTCGCATTCATGCGAAGGGAACAGGGCCTACACGGACTCAGGCTCGGGATCATGCACCGGCGACAGCAGCGAGCCTTCCTGGCCGCCGAAGCGCCGGTCCATCTCCGTGCGCACGAAGCGCTCGATCTCCTCGGCGGTGGTCAGCTCCATGGCGCCCTGGAGCATCTCCAGCGCTTCGCTCCGGCTCACCCGGCGCATCATCCGCTTCACCACCGGAATCTGCCCGGACGTCATGGACAGCTCGTCGAAGCCCAGCGCCAGGAGCACCAGGGTGAAGAGCGGGTCGCCCGCCATCTCGCCGCACATGGAGACGGGGATGTTGGCGGCCTTCGCCGCGTCCACGATGCCCTGGAGCATGCGCAGCACCGACAGGTGCAGCGGCCGGTAGAGGTACGCGACCTCGCGGTTCTGGCGGTCGATGGCCAGCGAGTACTGGATGAGGTCGTTCGTCCCGATGGAGAAGAAGTCCGCCTCCTGCGCCAGCCGGTCCGCGATGGTCGCCGCGCTGGGCGTCTCCACCATGATGCCCACCGGGAAGCGCTTGCCCACCGGCACTCCCGCGCGCCCCAGCGCCGTGCGGCACGCCTCCAGCTCGCTGCGCGCCTCTCGCAACTCACTGACGCCGCAGATGAGCGGGAACATCAGCCGCAGGTTGCCGTGCACGCTCGCGCGCAACAGGGCGCGCAGCTGGACGCGGAACAGCTCCCGGTTGGACAGGCAGTAGCGGATGGCCCTGAGGCCCATGGCCGGGTTGGGTTCCTTCTCGTGCTTCGTCTTGCCCGGCACCTTGTCGCCGCCCAGGTCCAGCGTGCGGATGGTGACGGGACGCCCGCCCATGGCCTCCAGCACCTGCTTGTAAGCGCGGTAGTGCTCCTCTTCCGTGGGCGCCGTCTTGCGGTCCAGGAACATGAACTCCGTGCGGTACAGGCCAATGCCCTCCGCGCCGTGAGCCAGGAGCGAGGGGATCTCCTCCAGGAACTCCATGTTGCCGTTGAGCCGGATGCGGAAGCCGTCCGTGCTCACCGCGGGCTGATCCTTGGTGGTCAGCGCCAGCTGCTCGCTCTCCAGGTAGCGGCGCTGCTCCTCACGGAACAACGCGAGCTGGTCCTCCGTGGGGTTCACCAGCACCACGCCGCGAGTGCCGTCCATGGCGACCAGGTCGCCCGGGGAAATCTGCTCGCTCGCGCGGCCCGCGCCCACCACCGCGGGCGTCTCCCGCGCGCGGGCGACGATGGCGGTGTGGCTCGTTTGTCCGCCCAGGTCGGTGACGAAGCCCGCCACGCGACCGCTGCGAGCCATCATCGCAGCGTCCGCGGGCGGCAGGTCATGCGCGACGACAATGGCCTCCGCGGGCACCTCCACGTCCTCGTCCACCACCTGGCCCATCAGGTTGCGGATGATGCGGTCGGCCACGTAGTCCACGTCCGAGCGGCGCTCGCGGAAGTACTCGTCCGGGATGTTGTCGAAGAGGTGCTTGATTTTGCGGGCCGTGCGCCGCACCGCCCACTCCGCGTTGATGCGGTCCTCCACGATGAGGCGGTTGACCTCGTCCACGAGCATGGGGTCGTGGAGCATCAGCCGGTGTGCTTCCAGGATGAGGGCGTGGTCGCTGCCCTCCGTGCGCGTAATCTGGTCCTTGAGCTCCGCGAGCTGGCGGTCGGACAGGTCGATGGCGGTCTTCATCCGCATCCGCTCGGGTTCCACCTCCGCGTCCGCCAGGCGCAGCTTGGGCGTGCGGATGCGCTTCCTGTCCAGGATGAAGGCATGGCCCACCGCCACGCCCGGGGAGGCGCCGATGCCCGTCAACCTGAGTGTAGGGGTGGCCTGGCTGCTCACGGTTCTCCTGACCTCATGGGGAGTCTAACTCCCCTTTGGACGCTTACTGCGCTTCGCCAAACCGGTCCTCGATGAGCTTTTTCAATTCGGACAAGCAGGCCTCGGCATCCTCGCCCTTGCAGGTGAGGGTCACCTGGGTGCCCTGGGCCGCCGCGAGCATCAGCACGCCCATGATGGACTTGGCGTTGGCGCGCTGCCCGGAGGCCTTGATGAAGACCTCGCTCTTGAAGCGGTTGGCCACCTTGACCATCTGCGCCGCGGCCCGGGCGTGCAGCCCCAGCGCGTTGATGATCTCGAAGGTTCCCTCGGCTTCACTGGCCATCGTGCGACTCCCGCTTCACTCGACTGTTCGTACTCACAGAAAGGCACCCGCCGCGCAGGCCAATCCCGCCGCGACGTAGAGGACCACGTAGGTGGGGACGCGCCGGTTGACGAGCACGTACGCCAACACGCCCACCGCCAGGCATCCCACCGCCAGGAACGGCGCCCAGGTCCCGCCCGCCGTCGCCCCGAAGCTCAGCGCCAGCCACGCGGCCAGGCCGCCCGCGCTCGCCGCCGCCACGCCCCGAAGCCTCGCGCCCTTGGCGGGCAGGTTCACCCGCGCCACGGCCTCCACCAACCGGTCTCCCAGATTCAGGCCCAGCCAGTACAGCCGGATGCGCAGCAGCAGGTGAACCAGGTTGTACAGCACCAGGAAGAGCGCCACCGCCCAGACGCCCAGGAGCGGCACCATGGCCGCGCACAGCCCGCCCACCGCGGGCTTGAGCGACAGCCAGAAGAACCCGTCCCCCAGCGCCGCGAGCGGCCCCATCAGCGCCGCCTTGAAGCCCACCACCCGGTCCGGCGTCTCCTCCCCCCGGGCAATCTTCTGCTCGTGGTTCACCACGCCGCCCACGATGGCCGCCGCCACGTACGGGTGCGTGTTGAAGAAGACCAGGTGCCGGCGCACCGCCGCCTCGCGCAGCGGGCCCGGCGGGTACAGCTTCGCCAGCGCCGGGTAGACGGCGTACGCGAGCCCCAGGTTCTGCATGCCCTTGGGGTTCCACGACGCCTGGAGGAAGAGCGAGCGCAGGAACACGCGCAAGAGCGTGCCCCGGGACAGCCGCACGGGCGGGGTGAAGGCCGGCGCGGCGGCGGGCTCGGAAGGCACGGGCGTGGGCGTCGTGCTCAAGGCCGCTGCTCCTGCAGCTGCACCAGCACCACCGCCGTGGTGACGGCCGCCGCGGCCAGGCCCGCGTACAGGGGCGCGCGCTTCGCGTGGCTGGACTGCGCGGCGATGGCCGCCGCCACGGACGCCATGGCCGGGTACGCCCACGCCAGGCCCCGCACCATCCCGTGCGGCAGCGCCACCATCAGCGGCTCCAGGAAGTAGCCGGCCAGCGCGCACGCGCCGGTGATGGCGCCGTAGGACACGAAGTGCGGCCACATGCCCCACAGGTTCTGCCGCATGGCGCGGTTGAGGTTGCCGGCCTCCGCGGAAGACAGCGCCACGCGCGCGAGCCGGGCGGAGTAGCCCTCCAGGAGCCGGTCCAGCCTCCGCCCCACCCGCCCCAGCCCGATGAAGAGCAGCACGGCCAGCGACCAGATGGCCGGCGTGGAGCCCGCGCCGGTGGCGGCGGTGAGGGTGGCTGCCGCGGCGGCGGTGCCGGTGGCCGCGAGCGTGTCGTTCTCAGGGAGGGAGGCGCCCAGGTTGGCGGTGCCCAGGTAGAACAGCTCCAGCAGCATGCCGACGGACAGGCCCCCGCCCACGTCACCCAGCAGGGCGCCCATGAACGTGGCGGCCACCAGGGGCCGGGACAGCATGGCCTGGAGGAACGCCTTGCGCTCCACGGCCACCAGCCCCCCCCAGAGACACGCGAGCGCCACCTGGGTCCAACCGACGTTCACCCGCTCACCCGGCCTTCGACCAGCGCTCGGTCAGGTCCGGCAGGTCCACGGACTTCTCCGCGGGCACGGCGCGCGCCTCCACGCGCACGCCCTGCGCGGACAGCTGCTGGAGGGCCTGAAGCTCCCCTTCCGCCAGGAAGACGGACGGCGACACCTGCCGCCTTCCGGTGCCGAAGTGCACGTTGCCCAGGTTGAGCTGGTCCATGACCAGCCCGTGCTGGAAGGCGAAGGGCACGGAGGCGACATCCCTCAGGAGCACCAGCGTGCGCACGCCGTCCTTGGACAGGGCGGCGAAGTCCACCTGGGCGAGGGGGAGGATCAGCACCTCGATGGCGCTCTGCACGGCGAGCGCCATGGCGGCACGGATGAGTGGACTGGAGGCCGCCTCATCGTCCGCCACCACAACTCGGGACACCTTGAGGTGGGGGAGCCAGGCTTCGACGACCTGACCGTGGATGAGGCGGTTGTCGACGCGGACCAGGGTGATCACGGCAGTCTCGAATCGCCGACCCGTACGGGTCCGTCAAGTTCGCGGCTGCTGCTGGGCCTCGCGAAGCAGGGCGGATGCACAGGTGATGTTGCGCTGGCCGTACGACGCCAGCTGGTTGGCCATGTCCGACAGGGCCATCTGCTCCGAACGGAGCGAGTTGGCCTTCAGCAGCATGGGCAGATTGACGCCGGCCAGGACTTCCAGATTCATCCGCTGACACATCATCAGCGATTCCTTACAGGGGGTACCTCCGAAGAGGTCGGCCATGATGATGACACCGTCCCCTTCATCCACGGCCTTCACGGCCTGCTTCATCTTGGCGCGAAGGTCCTCCACTGGGGCCCCCGGCTCGATGTTGCAGGTGGCCACGGCGGGCAGCTTGCCCACGATCTGTTCAGCGGTAGAGACAAGCTCATCCGCGAGACGCCCGTGCGATGCGATGACGAGGCCGACCATTGATCACCCCTGAGCCACTTCCCGGGAGAATTTGCGTCCTACGCTCATCAACGACCGGACGCAACTCCGGTGAAGCATTCCGCCTGCACCTGGGAACCGCTGCCCCAACAACTTCGCTTCGAAGGTAAGGCGACTGCGCCCACCATGCCTGGAATTTCAGGTCCGGGGAAGGGACACGGTGTCGTCTGCCGGACGGGGAGCCGGGCGCGGTCTCCCCACGCTCTAGGAGATGCGCGGTGTGGCCCCGCGGTGCGTGCCCCGCGGGACGAGCCCGGCACCCCCGCTCGGTGGGTAGGAAGGCGACCGTGCCATCGCAGGGGAGCGGCTGTATCACCTGGGAATCCCGGGAGGGCCCGCGAGGTCCAACGATACTCGGGGCGTTCCGGATTCTTGGGACCTGTCGCATCGGGTGTGGTGTCTCAGTGGACGACCAGGCGAGCCCTCTGCTCGGCGGGCCGGATGCGGGCGGTGGCGCCGGCGCCGAAGGTGAGGAAGTCCTCCTCCATGCCGTCGCTGAAGATGACGCCGCCCTGGGGCATGCGGGACTCGAGCACCAGCTCCGCCTGGGCGGTGACGAAGCCGCCGACGATGTCCGCGCTGGAGTGACGGCTGACGAAGGGCTCGCGCACGACGAAGGCGAGCCGCGCGTCCTCCCAGCCGAGCGTCCAGGGCTTCCCCGGCGTGCCGCCCGTGCAGCGGGTGAGGCCCTGCGCGAGCGCGAACACGGATGACAGCCACCCGCTGGAGCCCGCGCCCGTGGACACGAGCACGCCGCTGGAGGACTGCGACTCCTCCTTGCCGCCGTAGCGGACCTGGTAGCGGGCGGACACGTGCGTGCGCGCGCCGATGAACAGGTCGTTGAAGGCGAGCAGCCGCTGGCCGTCCTGGAGCCGCGCCTCCGCCAGCTGCACCTGGCGCATCTTCGCGCGGCCCTCCAGGGTCCGCTGCACCGCGCTCCGGGCGTCGCGAGGGAGGAAGGGCAGGAGCACGCCGTCGAAGCGCTCCGGGTCCGGGTTGACGCCCACGAGCGGCTGGCTGCCCACGTACTTGGCCACGTTGGCGACGAGCCCGTCCTGCCCCACCGCCACCACCACCTCCTTGCCGGTGAAGAGGAAGGTGGGCACGAGCGAGCGGTCCACCTGCTGCACCGGCAGCCCCACGTCCAGCTGCGAGCGAAGGCCGTCCACCGCGCGGCGGTAGGTGTCGTCCTCCGCCTCGAACCCGTTGAAGTCCTGGCCGTTGTGCTCCACGTAGAACTTCGCCTGCTTCTTCGTGTTGAAGCGGACCACCAGGTCCGCCAGCCGCGTCTTGCGCGTGACGAGCACGACTTTCTCGAACATGGCGAGCCTCCTTCCGGGGCCTTCAGCGGTCGAAGTGCTGGACGTCCGCGCGGCCGGGCTTGTTCGGCTTGGGGCCCGAGCGGGGTCCCGAGCTCGGGCCGGAGTCCGAGGGCAGCAGTGAGCGCAGCAGGTCCGGCGACACGTTGAGCTCGCCGATGCGCTGCGCGTTCTCGCCCATCTCGCGGAAGGCCAGGGCGATGTGGAGCGCGGGGTCGCCGCCATTGGCGGACGCGGCCAGGAGCGTCTTCCAATCCACGTTCTTCACCGGCTCCAGCGTCTTCTCCAGGGTGTACGCGCGCGCGTCCGCGGACTGGCGCTCGTTCTGGACCCAGCGCTCCATGAGGGCGGCGCGCTGCTCCTCCACCGCGATGTCCGCGGCCATCTTCGCCTCGCGAATCTGGCGCAGGCGCTCCTCCACCACCAACTCCGTGGCCAGCTCGCTCTCCTTGATGCGCCGCTCCTGCTCCACGGCCGCGTTGCGGCGGGCGTAGATGGCCTCGTCGGCTTCACGCTGGAGCCCTTCGCGCGCGGCGGCTTCCAGCGCGCGGGCCATCTCCGGCGTGGGCTGGATGGAGAGCACGGAGAAGGCCATCACGTGCACGCCCAGCGACTTCACGGACTCCGCCTCCGCCAGCGCCGCGAGCACCCGGGCCTCCAGCATGTCGGACTGCACCAGCACCTCGCGCAGGCTCAGGGACTGCACCACCGCGCGGGCGCGCACCTGCGCGGCCTGCACCAGCCGGTCCGACAGCTTCTCCGGGTCGTCGGAGCGGTGACGCCCCGCCGGGGTGATGGAGTAATCCAACAGCCCCGCCAGCCTCCGCGCGTCCTCCACCCGGTATGTCAGCTGCCCCTGAATCGTCACCGGCTGGAAGTCGCGGGTGACCTCATTGAAGGCGAACGGGACGTCCGCGCTCGACAGGGGCACCGCCACCAGCGTCGTCGCCGGCTTCCAATAGAGGAACGACAGGCCCGCGCCCTCCCGGACCACCTCGCCGTCCCGGTACTGCATCACGTACGTGGTCGGCGTCGACTTCATGTACCCGATGAACATCCGCGCATCCCCCTCACCTGCTGCGTTTGGTTTGTGTAACCTGGACACCATCTTAGTGTCATGCGTACACATTCGCAACAGAGAGTGCGGGAAAGCGGTGTAGGTGGCGTGGATGCCGGTGGACGGGGCGGGGCCGGGCGTCCTTGAATCGGGGGCATGACGCGCAAGCTCGGGGAGCAGTTGATCCTGGATGGAGTGCTGACGCCGGAGGTGCTGTCCCGGGCGCTCGCGCGGCAGAAGGAGACGGGGCTGAAGCTGGGCGAGTGCCTGGTGCGGCTGGGCGTGGACGAGACGCCGGTGTTGCGGCTGTTGGCGCAGGAGTTGAAGACGCGCTTCGTGTCCACGGAGAAGCTGGCGCAGGCGAAGGTGGACGCGGCGCTCTTGGAGCGGGTGCCGGTGCGGCTGGCGGAGGGCTTCGACTTCATGCCGCTGCGGCTGGTGCAGGACGCGCTGTACGTGGCCATCTCCGAGCCGCAGCGGCAGCGGGCGTTGGAGGAGATCGCCAAGACGGTGGGCGTGGAGCAGGTGCTGCCGTTCATCGCGGTGCGCAGGTCCATTCGCGCGGCCATCCGGAAGCACTACTACGCGGACGCGCACGCCTTCGAGCACCCGCCGGAGGACCTGGCGTGTCCGCACTGTGGCGCGTCGTGCAAGCCGGGGGACTTCCAGTGCGCGCGCTGTGAGCTGCTGCTCGTGAGGAGCGTGGAGGACCTGCCGCCCCGGGACAACGTGTCGCTGGTGCGCGCGCTGCTCACGAGGCCGGAGCAGACAGGAGCGAGCGGTGTGCCCCGTCCGCCGCAGCAGGAGGCGACGCGGGTGGTGTCGTTCCAGGCACAGGCCCAGCCGAAGACGAAGGGGCCGCCGGTGCGGCCGGTCATCGTGGCGGGGCTGGACCTGGTGAACCGGCCGCTGAGCCCGTTCGAGGCGTACGTGCTGTCGTTCGTGGACGGGCGCACGGCGCTGTCGGACATGGCGATGATCACCCAGGTAACGGAGCTGGAGCTGCGCGCGGTGTTCGAGTCGCTGTCGGAGCGCGGCGTGACGAAGCTGGTGGGCACGCTAGCGTCGGCGGAGGTGGCGTTCACGGGGGACGGTGTGCCCGCGTTCTCGCGCGAGCCGAAGACCGTGCCTCCGGCTGCGTCCGCGAAGGTGGCGGCGGCGCCGGCGGCCCGTGCACAGGCTCCGCGTCAGGCGCCGATGCCTTCGGTGTCGCTGGCCGCAGCGCTGACGGCGAAGCCTCCTCCCGTGGCGCCGGCTCCGGTGGCCAGGAAGGAGGACGCGCAGGAGGAAGTGCTCCAGCGCGTCGTTCGGCTGGAGCAGGCGGGGAAATTGGCGGAGGCGCTGGACCTGCTGGAGCGCAGCATCGGGCTCTTGCCGAAGCCCGCGCCGCTCTACAACCGCATGGGGATGATCCTCCTGAACCACCAGCGCGATTACGAACGCGCCAGTGCGTTCTTCCAGAAGGCGTCGGACCTGGAGCCGGAGAGCAGCGTCTACACGATGAACCTGTACTCCGTGCTGGCGCTCACTGCTGAGGCCACGAACGCGGGACAGAAGAAGCCCCGGCGCTGAAGGTGCCCATGCCCTCCCCTTCCGAGTTGTACCTGTTGGACTTCCACGCGCGCCTCGCGGGCGTGACGTCGCGATGGTTCGGGCACGCGCCCGTGCAGTGGGATGGTGAGACGGCGCCTTCGACCTATGCGCTGCTGGAGGCAGTCGTGCCTCTCGACGCGCGGCCCCTGGCGGTGCTCGACCTCGCGTGTGGGGATGGCTACCTCCTGGAGCTGCTCGCTCGGAGGAAGCAGCCCGGGCTGTCCTTGATGGGGCTCGACATGAGTGAGCACGAGCTTGCCGCGGCACGGGGG
This sequence comes from Corallococcus sp. AB011P, assembly GCF_003611605.1. NCBI lineage: Bacteria > Pseudomonadati > Myxococcota > Myxococcia > Myxococcales > Myxococcaceae > Corallococcus > Corallococcus sp. AB011P. The sequence continues at coordinate 597,148 of NZ_RAVX01000001.1, read as the reverse complement.
CGGTTGAACGGGGCGGCGACACTGTTCCAGGGACGCGCGCAGTCGCTTCCATTCGGCGACGCCAGTGTCGATGTCGTGTTGAGCCACCTGGCGCTCATGCTGATGGACGACGTGGAGACCGTGCTCGCGGAGCTGCGGCGCGTGCTGAAGCCGGGTGGACGGGTGTCCATCGTCGTCGGTGGAGACCTGGTGCCGGGCAACGCGCTGGAGGTGTTCGCTGGACTCATGAAGAGCGCGGCGGCGGGTCCTCCCACGTGGCTGGGCGACCCTCTGGTCCGATCCAGCGATGGGTTGCGAGAGCTCTTCGCCGAGGGCTTCGTGGAGGTCACGGTGCGGTCCCTCTCCGTGCAGGGGGATGGGCCCCCGCAGGAGGTCTGGGAGTCGCTGCTCACGACATATGACGCGGACCGCTTGTCTCCGGCGGCGCAGGCATCGATCAAGGCCGCTTTCCTCCAGGCCGTGGAACCGCTGCGGCGCGCGGATGGCAGCGTTCCGTTGCGCTGGGGCATGCGGCAACTGACGGCGACACGGGAGGCTCTCGCGACATGACGCTTCCCAAGAAGGGCAGCCGCCGGGTTCGCTTCGGTGAGACCCATTTCTAGTCGCACCAGAGGGCCATCACTCCGGGCCAGGTTCGCGACATGAGCCAGCGGGCACTCTCGGCGGGGTGGAGGCCCCTGGTCGCGGGATTTCCGTTCCGCTTCGAATACAGCGTTCCGCTGGATACTCCCGGAACCCTCTTCCGAGAGCCCGAGCCCAAGAAGACCGCGCCCGCTCCCCGAAGGAAGAGGGCGCGGATGCACAAGCTGAGAAGGAGACGATGTGCAGTGCCTTGTCTGCTTCCGTGGCCGGGCGCTCAGGTGCCGCTCGGCAACAACCGCCGACAGACGAACCCCTCCTGAGTGGGAGTACAGGCCGTTGCTCCGAGCTCCTCGAAGACGTGCCGCAAGGTTGCAGTCAGCTTGACCCCGAAGACCTCGATTTCGGACCACGGGGGATCATGTGCGAACGCACCGTGGTGCTCGTTCACATCACCGGCGATCCGGGCACACATCGCCTCAGGCGGTTCTCCCTCGAGCACGGCGAATGACGTGACGCCCACCGAGAGAGGATCAACTGCCGCATCCGCCAGGCCGCTCTTCCAAACGCTTTGGACGACGGGAGTGTTCTCGCGCGACTCAACGACCCATACGTGAAAGACGCGAGCCAGCTCAGCCACCCGGTATCCAAAGCCCTGATCCACCACGATCCCCACTTTGTGCGGCGGCATTGGCATGGTGCGGTCCCCTATCGCATGCGGCAACTGACAGCGATCCGAAAGCCCTGATCAGCTCCCGCGCGTCCACGGGACGACGTGCAGCGTGTTGCCGTCCTCAACGGGCTTCGTCTCGTGGAGCGTCATCGCGAGGGCGCCTGCCGCGTCGCGCGTGTGATGCACGATGAGCGCAGGGGTGGGAATCCCGGGCATGGCTTCCGTCAGCCATGCGTAGCCCTCCTCGGGGGTCTTCGCCTCCAGGACGCAGATGGTGGCGTGTCCCGTTTGCGCCGCGGTGCAGAGCATCTCCATGTCCTTCAGCGTGCGCACCTCGTCCGCGAAGACGAGGTCCGGGTCCTGCCGTAGGAACGAACGCAGCGCTTGCACCAGCGGCAGCTCTCCGCTCACCTTCACGACACCGATGGCGCCTCCCGGCCCTCCCTTCGGCTCCTCCACGGCCGCCAGCGCGTGCACGTTGTCGGGCAGCGCATCCATCACCGCTCGCAGGGTCGTGCTGCGGCCCGTGTTGGATGCTCCCGTGAGCATCACCAACTGACCGTTGAACAGCGTCTTGTCCAGGCGGTTGAAGAGCCCCTTGAGGAACGCCGCGTGTTCAGCGGAGAGCGAGAGGCTGGTGATGCTCGGGTACGCATGGCGCGTCTCCCGGTCCCTCGCCAGCACCGTGGTCCAGGTGCCCAATTCGTCTTCGCGGAAGGACACGCGGAACTCAACCTCCGGGTCCGACGCGCCCACCGGGAAGGACACGTGGCCCCGGTCGGGCATCACCGGATCCGCGCCCCGCTTCGCGTGCGCCGCCAGCGCCTTCCCCAGCGGCCGATACAGCTCGTACGCCAGGGGCTGACGCACCGGCACCCGCTCGGCGCCCAGCAATCCCACCGTGCCCGGCGTGTCCTTCGCGATGAAGAACAGCGTGATGCCCGCGCTGATCACCCGACCGCCCGTCTCCGCTCGGGCTTCGTCGCTGTCGTCTTCGTCCTCGACGCTCTCCGTGTCGTCCGCCGCCCAGACGGAGAACATCGCCGCGCCCGTCTGTCCCGCGACGACGAAGAGGGCCGCCGCCAACGCTTCCGGCGTCCTCGGGGAGGCGGTCGCTCCGGTGGGGGCCCGGCCCGCTTCCCCCAGCTTCTGGAGCAGGCTTGCGAACACGGCTTCCGGCGTGGCGGGGACTTCGGACTTCGGGCTCGGAGTCGTCATGGGCGCGGACCATGACATGGCCCGTCATGGCCCGACCACGCTGGAAACGGCCCCCGGGAAGCCCCTCCTCCTTGGAAACCGGGACGGCTGCCGGCCTGCCTTGAGAACGGGCGAGGAAGCACGACAGGAAGGGCTGCCCTCCAGCAGGCGCTTGGGTAACATCGCTTGATGTTCAGGCGTCTCACCAACGCGCTGCGACGGCTGTGGCACCGCCCCTCCGAAAGCAGCCTCCCGGACCGGCAGAGTCTGCCCGGCGGTACCGACCCCACCGTCGCCACGCCCCGGCGCTCGCGCGCGTCGGTCGCGGAGGAGGCCTCGCCTCCGGTCCGCACCAGCCGCCCGCGCCGCCCGGCCGTCCGCATCGTCGCGCACGGGGCCGCCCCGCATGTCAGCAACCGCAAGACGTCCCGCCGCACCGGCGTCACGCATCCCCGCTTCTACGACCTGCACGACGACTTCCGCGCCCCCGGCCGCTGGGAACCCGGCGACCCGCTGGACCCGGAGGACAAGGAGGTGGGCGACGTGTGGATGTTCACCGCCGGGCGCCCCGTGAACCCACCCGGCCCCCTCCACATCCCCAATGAGCTGAGGGCCGCCCCGCTGGACTTCAGCCTCGCGGGCGCCAGCCTCACCCCCGTGGTGCACCCGCGCGTCGCCGCCGTGTTCGCGCGCCTGGCGCCGGAGGACGTGCAGCTCATCCCCGTGAACATCGAGGGCCAGCCGGAGCCGTACTTCCTCGTCGTCGCCACGCGCCTCATCCGCTGCGTGGACGAAGCCGCCTGCCTGGAGGTCCTCCGCTACGGCCCCGGCGACGGCGTTCCCGCGCGCGTGGGCCAGTACCGCTCCGTGCGAGGACTCCGCATCGACCCCACCCAGGTGGGCCGCGCCCGCGTGTTCCGCCCCTGGGGCTGGCCCGTCACCCTCGTCGTCTCCGAGGTCGTGAAGGAGGCCCTGGAGAAGGAAGGCATCACCGGCGCTCGCTTCACGCCCATCACGGACACCCAGCACTGAAGACCGGGGTCCGCGAAGGCGGTCCCGCGCCCTACTCCTTCTCGATGTCCCGGTCCCACAGCTGCACACGGCCGTAGTCCGCGGACAGCCGGCGCACCATCTCCGCCGCCAGCGACACCGAGCGGTGCTTGCCGCCCGTGCACCCCAGCGCCACCGTGAGGTACGCCTTGCCCTCCTTCTGGTAGCGGGGGAACAGGAACCGGCAGAGGTCCACGACCTTCTCGAGGAACTGCTGCGTCTCCTCGCGCTCCAGCACGTACCCGGACACCCTCGGGTTCTTGCCCGTGAGCCCCTTGAGCTCCGGCACGAAGTACGGGTTCGGCAGGAAGCGCACGTCGAACACCAGGTCCGCCTGCGGCGGCACGCCGTACCGGTAGCCGAAGGACATGATGGACAGGCTGGGCCCCGTCGTGGGCTCCGGGCTGAAGCGCCCCTGCACCATGCGCTTCAGGTCGTGCACGTTGAGCGCCGACGAGTCGATGACCTGGTCCGCCATCTCCCGCAGGTCCTTCAGCGCCTCGCGCTCCGCGTGGATGCCCTCCGCCACCGTGCCATCCGGGGCCAGCGGGTGGCGGCGGCGCGTCTCGCTGAAGCGGCGCATGAGGCTGTCGTCGCTGGCGTCCAGGAAGAGCACGTCCACCTGGTGGCCCGCGCGGCGCACTTCGTCGAGCACGCGGGGGGCGTCCTTGAGGAAGACGCCCTCGCGCGCGTCTATCACCAGCGCCATGCGCTCGATGTGGCCCCCCCCCGCCAGCTCCGTGAGCTTGGGCAGGAGGAGCACCGGCAGGTTGTCGATGCAGAAGAAACCTGCGTCCTCCAGCGCGCGGATGGCGGTGGACTTACCGGAACCTGACATGCCGGTGATGACGATGATCTGCTTCGCGGGGGCGGTCACTCGACCTCTTCTCCCAAGGTGCGGCGCATCGCCCCCTGGGCGATGGCTCGATTGAGGCGCTCGGCGAACTCTCGCGCCGAATGGTGGCCCTGAAGCTTCAACAGTTGGTTGCGCGCGGCCACCTCCACGATGGTGGCCATGTTGCGTCCAGGACGCACGGGGACGACCGACAGGGGGATGTCCACGCCAACAATCTGCAGGTGCTTGTCCTCCACGCCCAGCCGGTCGTACTCCTGGTGCGGATCCCATTCCTGCAGCTCAATCACAAGCTCAATCTTCTTCTGTTCCCGGACGGCGGACACTCCGAAGAGGTCCTTGATGTTGATGATGCCCAGTCCGCGAATCTCCATGTGGTGCTTGATGACCGGATTGCCCGCGCCGTAGACGGCCCCCTTGCGCCGGGTGACATCCACGATGTCGTCCGCCACCAGCCGGTGGCCGCGCATCACCAGGTCCAGGGCGATTTCGCTCTTGCCGATGCCGCTCTTGCCCAAGAGCAGGATGCCCACGCCGAAGACGTCCATCAGCACGCCGTGCAGGCTGCTGGACTCCGTGAGCGCGTCCTCCAGGAAGCTCTGCACCCGCTGGATGAACTCGCTGGAGAGCAGCGGCGTCTTCATCAGCGAAAGGCCCGCCGCCTCGCAGGCGTCCACCAGCGCGCGCGGCACGTCCAGCGCCTTGGTGACCACCACGCACGCCAGGTCCTCTTCGTTGAAGAGCTTGGCCAGCGAGGCGTGCTGCGCGTCCTCCGGCAGGGTGGCCAGATAGGAGATTTCGGTGTTGCCGAAGACCTGGACGCGGTGCGGGTGGAGGTGCTCGGTGAAGCCCGCCAGCGCCAGGCCCGGCTTCTGGATGCGCGAGGAGTCCACCGTGCGCGCCAGCCCCTGGGTGCCCGCCATCAGGGTCAGCCGCAGGTCGTGGCCCTGGTCCTCGAGGAGCTGGGAGATGCGAATGGATTTCATCGTCGGGACCTGGATATCACCCACCGGCCTCCGGAGGTGAACCGCACCGTGTCCGCCGTCCCCCCCGCCTCCCCTACAGCCGCCAACCCCCGGCCCGGAGCGCTGGTCGGTGTCCCAACGGATGCGTCCCCCGAGGCTCGCGGCGAGGCTCCGACCGAAGACCCCTTCGAGCGCCGGCTGGGCCTCCTCCTGCTGGGGGGCGTGCTCGTCCTGGGCGCGGCCTTCCGCCTGTACTGGGCGCTGAACGACGACGGCATCTACTGGCCGGACGAGGTCTACCAGAGCCTGGAGCCGGCCCACCGCCTGGTCTACGGCTACGGGCTCGTCGCCTGGGAGTTCGTCCAGGGGGCCCGGAACTGGGCCCTGCCCGCGCTGGTGGCGGGGGTGCTGGGGCTGGGGCGGCTGGTGGGGCTGACGGACCCGGCGGGCTACCTGGGGCTGGTGAAGGGCTTCTTCGCGCTGGTGGGCACGGCGACGGCGTGGGCCACGTGGCGGCTGGCCCGCGCGTCCGGGGCCTCCACCCTGGCGGCCTCCGGCGGGGCCGCGCTGTTCGCCCTGGCGTCGGTGCCGCTGTACTTCGCGCCCCGGGCCATGAGCGAGAACGCGTCCGTGCTGCCGGTGGTGCTGGGCCTGGCCCTGGCGCTGCCGAAGGCCGCGTCCCGGCGCTCGCTGCTCACCGGTGCGTCCCTGCTGGGGCTGGCGGTGCTGCTGCGGCTGCAGAACGGCGTGTTCTGCGTGGGCCTGGTGGCGGTGCTCCTCTGCCGTCGCCAGTGGCGTCAGGCGGGCGTGGCGCTGGCGGTGCTGTCCGGGTGGGCGCTGGCCTTTGGCCTGTTGGACAAGCTCACCTGGGGGCGGTGGTTCCACTCCGCCATCGTCTACCTGGACTTCAACGTGGTGCAGGGCAAGGCGGCCCAGTGGGGCACGGAGCCCTTCGAGTACTACCCGCGCATCCTGCGCACCGCGATGCCGGTGCTGACCGTCTTCACGGCCGCGCTGGCCGTGCTGGCCGTGCCCCGGGCGTGGGGGCTGTCCTTCCTGGCCGCGGCGTTCTTCCTCCTGCACGCGAACCAGCCGCACAAGGAGCTGCGCTTCCTGGTGCCGGTGCTGCCCCTGTTCGCGGCGCTCGCGGGCGTGGGGCTGGACTCCGCCCTGCGGGTGCTGCGCGGCGCTCCGGCGAGGGCTACCGCCACGGTGGCGGTGGTGGCGGGGGCGCTGTTGTCCGGCGCGGGCGCGGGGGCGCTCACCTTCGGCGACGTGGGCCAGTACGAACGCGTGCGCCCCAAGGACAGCGCCTGGGACGACCAGGGCTCGGTCAACCGGCTGCTGGAGGCGGCGGGCCGGCGCGACGACGTGTGCGGCCTCAAGGTGGAGGCGGTGCACCTGGCGTGGACGGGGGGCTACAGCTACTTCCACCGGAAGGTGCCGCTGTATCCCCACACCGGCCCCGGGCGGGACTCCCGCCGCTTCAGCCACGTCATCACCCGGGCGGGCTTCGAGGGCGCGGGCACACTGCTGGTCCAGGACGGCCGGCTGGCGCTGGTGCAGCTGCCTATCGCGGACTGCACGCCGGACCCCGGCTATTCGTGGCGACTGCCCTGAGCGGGACAGTTGGGACGCGCAAGACCCTTCCGGCCCCCCCGTCGGGTTGGTAAGCCACGGCCATGCCCGAATCCGACTGCCTCTTCTGCAAGATTCGCGATGGCCTCATCCCGGCGAAGGTCGTCCACCAGGACGAGCACTGCCTGGCCTTCGAGGACATCAACCCCCAGGCCCCTACCCACGTGCTGTTCATCCCGCGCAAGCACATCAACACGGTGAACGACATCACGGCCGAGGACCGGGAGCTGGTGGGCAGCCTCTACATGGCCGCGGCGAAGGTCGCGCGTGAGCGGGGCCACGCGGACACGGGCTACCGCGTGGTGATGAACACCCAGCGCGACGCGGGCCAGACGGTGTTCCACATCCACCTGCACCTGCTCGCGGGCCGCACCCTGCACTGGCCGCCGGGCTAGCCGTCGTCCAGGCCCGCCCGTCATGTTCAGTGCCCAGTCGTCGCCCCAGTCCCGCCGTGCCTACTCCCGCCTCGCCGTGCTGCTGGCCTCCGTGGCCGGCGCGGTCAACGCCATGGGGTTCGTGGCGCTGGGCGCGCACACGTCCCACATGTCCGGGAACATGGCCACGATGGGCGAGTCCCTGGCCCAGGGCCGCTGGGACACGGCGCGGCTGCCCGCGCAGCTGATGGGGCTGTTCGTCGCCGGGGCCTTCTGCGCCACGGCGCTCCTGGATGCCTCTCGGCACCGCACGCGGGGCCGTCACGTGGCCGCGCTGCTGGTGGAGCTGCTCGTGCTGAGCGGCGTGGGCGTGGGTCTGGCGTCCATGCCGGACACGCGCGCGCCGGAGCTGCTCTGGGGCTTCGCCTTCGCCATGGGGATGCAGAACGCGCTCGTCACGCGGGTGTCCGGCGCGGTGGTGCGCACCACGCACGTGACGGGGATGCTCACGGACATCGGCATCCAACTGGTGCAGATGCTGGCGTGGGTGCGCGACGGGGTTCGCGGGGAAAGCGCGACGGGGCTTTGGCAGCGCGTGCGGCACCTGCCCTCCGCCGTGGAGTTCGAGCGCACGCGGCTGCACCTGGGCCTGGTGCTGGCGTTCCTCGTGGGCTGCACGCTGGGCCCCTACCTGTTCCTGCGCCACGGGGCCGTGACGCTGGTGCTGCCGTGCGCGGTGCTGGGCGTGCTGGCGGCGCTGGACGCGCGGCTGACCGTGAAGCCCGCACCGTCCCCCACCGCGCCGGGAAGCTAGGGCGACGCGGGCTGGACCACGGGCTGCGCCGGCTGGACCCGGGCCTGCGCGGGCACGTCCATGACGTTCGCGTTGGCCGCCGCGGGGCCCTGGGCCATGGGGCGCAGCGCCTGGAGCACGCTGCTGCGCTCGTCCGTCCAGACGTATTCCGGCTCGCCGCGCAGCACCAGCCGGCGCACGCGCGCCTTGCTCTTGCTGAAGGTGGAGCCCCAGAAGAACTCCTTGTCCCGGCTCAGCAACATCCACGAGCTGGCCACCGCGTCGCCGTCGCTGTCCCTCGCGACGAGCGCCGCGGACAGGCCGGCGGCCCGCGCGTGCGCCAGGCTGATGGGCACCAGGTCCAGGTGCTGGTTGCTGATGTGCATCGCCAGCACGCCGTGCGGCGCCAGGTGCTGGAGGTAGAGCGCCACCGCCTCCTTCGTCAGCAGGTGCACCGGGATGGCGTCCGAGCTGAAGACGTCCAGCGCCAGCACGTCGAACTGGCGCGAGCCCTGCTCCAGCTCCTTCTCCAGGGAGATGCGCGCGTCGCCCTCGACGACCTCCACGTGCGCGGGCGTGTCCGTCAGCGTGCTGAAGAAGCCGCCCTGGCCCTTGGCGAGGTCGATGATGTCGGGGTTGATTTCATAGAAGCGCACGTCGTCCCCGGCGGCCATCAGCGTCGCGCTGTTGCCCACGCCCAGCCCCAGCATGCCCACGCGCAAGCCGGTGGGCAGCCCCTGCGCCTGACGCGACCGGCGCTGCTCCGCGAGCGCGAGCCCCAGGCCGGCGTCCTTCGTGTAGTACGCCGTGGGGAGGTTGCGGCGCTCCGGGCGGATGTACTGCCAGCCGTGGGTGATGGCGCCGTGGCGCAGGACGTACTGGTGCTGCTGGGGATCGTTCGCGGACAGCTCCAGCACGCGCACCACGCCGAAGAAGTTGCGCGCGGCGAAGCGCACGCGCCCCAGGTCCGTGAGGACGAGCACCGGCAGGTGCACCGCCACACCCACCAGCAGCGCCCCGCGAAACAGGCGCTGCGTGCGCGCCACCGCCGTCTCCTCCTTCGGCTTGCGCATCAGCCCCGCGAAGGCCACCGCGCAGCACGCGGCCAGCGCCAGCGGGTGCTCCCAGTAGGTGGTGAAGAGGGCGGGCGCGACCAGGTTGACGAACACGCCGCCCAGCACGCCGCCCACGGACACCCAGAGGTAGAAGGCGCTCAGGTAGCGCGGCGCCGGACGGCGCCGGTACAGCTCGCCGTGGCACACCATGGCGCCCGTGAAGAGGGTGGACGCGTGGAAGAGCACCTGCCACCCCAGGCCCAGCGCGGGGCCCTCCTTGTGCGCGTACGTCACCAGCACCACGGAGGCGATGAGCCCCACCGAGTACGGCGTGCGCGCGTAGAAGGACTCGCGCGAGAAGGCCAGGATGAAGGTGACCAGGTACACCGCCAGCGGCATCACCCACAGGAAGGGGCCCGCAGCCACGTCCTGGGAGAGCTTGTTCGTCGTGGCCAGCAGCAGCACCGACGCGCACGTGCTCAACGCCAGCCACGTCAGCGTGGGGCCCACGCCCGGACGCTGCGAGGCCGCGGCCGTGGAGGCCTCGGAAGGAGCTTCAGGGGGAGCTTCCGCACCCGGGCTCGTGAAGGACTCGGGGGCGTTCGACGCGGGGGCGCGGCGCAGCAGGTCCCGCGCGCAGGCGAGGACACAGAGGACGAAGAGGACGAAGCCCACGGCCCAGCCCCACGCCTGCGCGCTCCGGCCCACCCAGGGCTCCACGAAGAACGGGTAGCCCAGCAGCGCCAGCAGCGAGCCCGCGTTGGAGAGCGCGTAGAGCACGTACGGCGAGCGCTCCGGCCGCGCGCGCGCGAACCACGACTGGAGCAACGGACCGGTGGTGCTGAGCACGAAGAAGGGCAGGCCCAGCGTGGCGGCCAGCATCCGCATCAACCGGAGCACGGGCAGGTGGTCGTCCACGGGGCGCCAGCCGTCCCCCGGCGCCAGCGGCGAGCCCGTCCACGAGGCCCGCGCCGCGAGCGCCGCCAGCGCCACCACCAACAGGCTCAGGTGCAGGGCGGCCTGCGCGCGCGGGCGCAGCCTTGAGGCCACCGCGTGCGCGTAGGCGTAGCCCGCGAGCAGCACGGCCTGGAAGAACAGCATGCACGCGGTCCACACCGCGGGCGTGCCGCCGTACCATGGCAGGGCGTAGCGGCCCGCCAGCGGCTGGACGCCGAAGAGCAGGAAGGCGCTGGTGAAGATGGCGAGGGCGTAGCGCACCATGCGGCCTCGGGGGCGGGGGGAAGACGCACGGCGTAGGCGTCCCGCGCTCCGGGTGTTTCCCGCCTGGGCGACAGTCTTGTCAACACGGGCACATCCCGGAGCCCGGCGGGCGGCCAGGCGGGCATCCGTCGGGGTGGGTGGGTGGCCCCATGGGACAGCGGTCCTAACTTCCCGGACGGACAGGCGCGGACGTCCTCGCGCCCGAGGGGGAAATCATGACGGGCTTCAAGCGCGCGGTGGGACTGGGATTGCTGGTGGGCGGCGCCCTGGGAGGCTGGGGCTGCGGCAAGGAGGCGCCCCCGGAGGAGACGCGAGGGTTCCAGGACCCCGTCCAGCTCCAGCACCGTTCCCGCGCGGAACCGGCCGGCAGCCCGCTGCGCGAGGAGGGCGGCGGCAAGCCCTACAACAGCGACAGCCGGAGCTCGCTGGGCGGCGGCACCGCGGCCCCCAACCAGATGGAGGGAAACACCCGCCAGCGGACAGGCGGCAGCGGGGAGCTGGGCACGGGGCTCGCGGAGAGCTACCGGGGCACGGCCTCGGAGGGCACGGGAGGCTCCGGGCTCGACGCGGGCACGGGAGGCTCCGGGCTCGACGCGGGCACGGGAGGCTCCGGGCTCGACGCGGGCACGGGAGGCTCCGGGCTCGACGCGGGCACGGGGCGTTGAAGCACGCCCCCGGCGAAGGCGTCCTCGCGGGCGCCTAGTAGTCCTGGCGGCGCTTCACGGTCCTCAGCTGTTCGTGCAGGTCCTTCACCTGCTTGAGGGTCGGCGTCTCACTGCCGCCCACGATGAAGTCGTCCGCCAGCTTGTCGAAGAGGGTGCACTGCATCGACATGGCCTCGCAGCCATGGTTGGTCTTGAGCGTCCGGAAGAGCGTCTTCGTCTGCGCCCATTCCTTTTCCAGCTCCGGGGGGAGGCTGCTCTCCTTGGCGGGAGCGCGGGCCGGCGCGGCGCGCTTGCCGGGGCGTGCCGGCGGCGGCTTCTTCGCGGCGGGAGCGGGAGCGGCCGCGCCCTCCGTCGGCGCATCCGGAGCGAGCAGGTCGTCCGGAGCCAGCTCCTTGGTGCCCGCGGAACCCGGCTCGGTGCGAGCCTGCGCGGGCTCGCCGGACGGCGGCGTGGGCTCAGCCTGCGCTGCGGTGGGCGCCGCGGCCACGTTCTGGGCAGGAGGCGTGTCCTGCGCGGCGGCCGGCGTGTCCTGGTCCGGAGGAGACGCGGGCGGACGCCCCTGGGGGCGCGCGGGCCGCGTGGGAATCTGCTGCACCGGGGTGGGCGGAGGCGGCGTCGACGTCCGCGACTGCTCCAGGCCCACGGCCACGCGCAGCTCGGGGACGAAGTAGAGCCCCGCGCCCACGATGGACAGCGCGACGACCATCAGCAGCACGAACATCAGCGCGGAGCGCAGCGCGCCGCCCTTGCGGACCGGCGCTGATTCGCGCCGCGCGGCACGCGGCGGCTCCGAAGGCTCCGGCCGCACCGGCATGGCCTTGCGCCGGGTCGAGTCGTCGCGCGACGTGCGCGAGGTGGACGACTCGTCCGGCTCCACGGCGGGCGCGGGGGCGCGGGCGACGGCGCGCATGCTCGACGCGGTGCTGGAGCGCGGAGGCGGCGTGCTCGGCGACGACCCGCGCACGGCGCGCCGCGACCCCGTGCGGCCCTTGGCCGGAGCGGTGGGGCCGGTGTCGGCCTCACGCTTGCCGGTGGAAGAGGACGTCTCGCGCAGCAGCTCCTCGTCCAGCATCACGCGGGCCTGAGGCTCCTCGCGGCGCGAGGCCCGGGGCATGGAGATGCGCGGGTGCGTGTCCCCGTCGCCCTCGCGCGCGGCCAGGGCTTCGTCCGGATCCGCGGAGATGTACGGCACGCTGGAGTCCGCCTCCAGGGCGCGGGCATCCACCGAGACCAGGTCCTCCGACGGCCGCGTGTCCTGCATCGTGGGCCGGGGAGTCGGCCCCGAATCGAGCGGCTCGGAGTTCCGCGAGTCCTCTTCGGCTTCGAAGGAGCGCGAAGCACCGGACTGGATGGAGGGCACCTGGATGGTGGGCGCCGCGTACGACGGCAGCGGCACCGGCACCGGCACCGGCGCCGGCCGGTTGCCATTCGACGGCGTCGTCACACCGGGGCGCGAGGACGCCACGGACGGCATCGCGGCCGTGGGGCGCTGGCCTTCCGGGATGCGGGCTTCCACGGCGCGCGCGGGCTCGGGGGCGCGGGGCGCATCGAAGCCGCGGGACGACTCCGAAGCCCGGGGCGAATCGAAGCCACGCGACGGCTCCGACGCGCGCACCGGCTCGTAGCTCGGCAGGGGCTCCGGGGCACGAGCCGCATCGAACGCGGACGGCGGCGCGGGACGGCTGCCGTTCGACGGCGTCGTGACTCCAGGACGCGCCGACGCCAGGGACGGCATCGCGGAGGTGGGGCGCTGCCCCTCCGGGATGCGCGCCTCCGCGGCGCGAAGCTCGGCTCCCGCGGAGCGGCCCCCCTCGGGGATGGGCTCCGGCCACGGATAGGGGCTCTCCGGAAGCTCCTCGTCATCGGCGAACGGGCCGTCCGGAGGAGGCGGCGGCTCCATGAACGGCAGCGACTCACCCGCCGATTCGAACCGCCCCGGCGCGGAGTCGAAGGAAGGCATCGGAGGAGGCGCCACCGGCCGCGACGCATCCACCGGCACGAAGGGAACGGGCCCATCCGCGGGCCGCACGGCGGGAATCGCGGCCATCGGAGGAGGCGGAGGCGGCACACCCCGCGGGCCCACCGAATCGGAGAAGGGCAACGAAGCGCCCCGCCCTCCCGCGTCCGCGAACGGCCGCGACACCGGCACGTCCGGCACGGGAGGCGCGTCACGCGACGGCAGCCCTGGCTCCGCGTGCGGCAGCGACGTGGCGCGCGGCGCGGTGGGCTCTGCCTGCGCCTCGGAGGCCGGCAGCGCGTCCGCCCGGGGCGCGGTGGGCTCTCCCAGCAGCGGGGCCGGAGCCTCCGCCTCCACGGCGCGGTCCGAAGGAAGCCGGATGGCCGGCAGGCCCTCGAGGATGGTGGGCCGGTCCATCGCGTCCTGGCGGACCTCCACCGTGGGCGACGGCTCCGACGACGCGGGGCTGGGCCGCATCTTCGCGCGGGCCGCCTCCTCCAGCGCCTCCACCGGGAACGCGGGGCGCGTGGACTCGTCCACCACCACGCCGGGGCGCGTCTCACCGTCGTCGCGCGCGCCGCCGCCGTCCTCGCGGCTCCGGGGCGTAGGGTGGAAGGACAGGGGCTCCACCGGACCATCCAGGCGGATGGTCTTGGCCGGCAGCGTGGGCGCCTGCATCGTCGCGCGCGGCGCGGGGGCCAGCGACTCGTACGTGCCGCTGCCGCGCACGTCGCGCGACACCTCGCGCAGGGACGTCAGCAGGCGGCGCTCGGACTGGTAGTCCGCGGAGAACAGGTCGCGCATGAACTTGCTGACGCTCTCCGGTCCCGCGCTGGTGTCGATCTCCATCAGGCACGCCTGCAGGCGCACCCGGAAGTCTTCCGCCGTCTGGAAGCGCTGCGCCGAGTCCACCGCCAGCGCCTTCGCCACCAGCTGCGACACCGCCGGCGGCGTCAGCGGCTCCACTTCACTGAGCGGCGCCACCTTCGGGTTCGCCACCGCGGACATCAGTTCGCCCGGCGGCAACGCGTCGAACGGGTTCTTGCCGGAGATGAGCTCGTAGAGGCACAGGCCCACCGCGTACAGGTCGCTGCGGCGGTCCACCGGCTGGTGCCGGGCCTGCTCGGGCGACATGTAGAGGAACTTGCCCAGGATGATGCTGGGGTTCGTCTTCGCCGCCGACAGTCGGCTCTTGGCCAGGCCGAAGTCGATGACCTTCACCTCCCCCTCGTAGGAGATGAGGATGTTCTGCGGAGAGATGTCCCGGTGGACGAGCTTCAGCTCCTTCTCTTCCTCGTCCCGCTTGCGGTGCGCGTACGCCAGCGCGTCCAGCACCCGGCCCATCACGTACAGCACGAAGGTGAGCGGCAGCGGCGTCTGCCTGTCGCGCACGCGCGCGGCCACCTTGCGCAGGTCCTTGCCGTCCACGTACTCGAGGGCCATGTAGGCCTCGCCCTCGTGCACGCCCATGTCCAGCACCTGCGCGATGGAGCCGTGCCCCAGCCGCACCAGCGTGCGTGCCTCACCCACGAAGCGGTCGACGAAGTCCTGGTCCTCCGCGAACTGCGGGAGGATCTTCTTGATGACGCACAGCTTCTCGAAGCCCTGCGCGCCCTCCAGGCGGGCGAGGTAGATCTCCCCCATGCCGCCGGTGGCCAGATGCGACAGGAGCGTGTACCGGCCGAAGGGTTGCGGCCGGAAGGGACGCAATCGGGCGGGCTGGGTCGAAGAGTTCATGCGGTGCGGGGGTCCACCACGGAAACCGCATTGAACCCCGGGCAGGGCCCCCGCTTCAACCCGTCAACCGGCCGCGCCGGCCGCCTCACCGGATACCGGGGTTGGTCAGCATGCCCATGTCCTCTTCAATCACCTCGAAAACCGCCACCTTGTCGCGGGGCGGCCGCACCACCCGCTCTCCCAGGGGCATCACGTCGAAGCGGGCCCCGGTGGCCGCCAGCAGCTTGCCCGTCATCAGCACCTGGCCGGGCGCCGCGGTGGAGACCAGCCAGCCTGCCACCCCCATGCCCTCTCCCACGGCGCTGTACTCCGTGCGGGCCTCCGTGCCGATCATCCCCACCAGCGCCTTGGTGGAGTGCAGGGCGATCCGCAGGTCGCACCGCTCATCCTGGGGCCGGCGGGCCATGCCCCGGTCCCAGTCCGCGCGCAGGGCCAGCGCCGCGCGCACCGCGCGGACCGCGTCGTCGCCCTTGGCGTAGGGCACGCCGAAGAGCGCGCGCATGGACTCGCCCATGAAGCCTTCGACGGTGGCCTCGAAGCTGAAGACGATGCCGCTCATGCGCGCGTGGAAGTCGTTGAGCAGCTGCGTGGCCCGCGCCGCGCCCAGCCGGCCAATGACGGCGCCGAAGTCCGCCAGCTCCGCGTGCAGCACGGTGAGGTTCTTCTCCTCCAGGCCCGGCAGCTTGCCGCCCGTGCGCTGGGCCTCGGCGGCGCGGCGCTCGGCCACCTCCGGCGAGTGGTAGCGCTCCAGGTTGCGCCGCATCCGGTCCGTGCTGGAGCCGTCGCGCACGGCGAAGCGCTGCACGCCGGCGGCCACCAGGTGGGCCACCGCGGTGCACGCGTCCAGCATCAACTCCAGGCTGGTGTCGCCCCCGCCGGGCACGTTGACGTAGAGCACGCCCGCGAAGGGCGGCTCGGTGCCGATGGGGATGCACAGCACCCGGTCCACGCCGTACATGATGACGCTCTCGCGTCCGGCGAAGCGGCGGTCGTCCTTCACGTCGCCCACGGCGATCGCGCGGCCCTGGCGGATGGCCTCGTCCACGATGGCGTCCGACACGGGCACTTCGCCCTTGGCCAGCCGTCCGCGGTGGCGCACCGCCGCGGGCACCAGCGGCCCGGTGGCGTGCTTGAGCAGCACCACCGCCGTGGTGGCGTCCGTGCGCTCCAGGAGCCGGTCCATCGCGGACTCCAGGAACGCGGTCAGCGTGCGCGCGGTGGCCAGCGCCTCCGCGGCGTGCACCAGAAGCACCAGCGTCTCGTAGGACACGCGCGGGCTGGCCACGGCGGAGCTCGCGGGCACGGGCGAGGGACCGGAGAACGCGTCGTCGAACGGCAGCGGCCCCACGTTGTCCAGCAGGCGCAGCACATCCGCGTCCTTGACGTTCTTGGCCATCAGCACGGACGGGCCCACGTCCGTGCCGTGCCCGAAGCGCACGACGCCGCCCGCGCCCAGGTCCATCATCTCCGTGGCGGCGTTCTCCACCGTGTGCGGCTGGCGCACCGCCAGGGTGTTCTCCCCCAGCGCCACGGTGTCGCCCGCGTTCAGGTGCTTGCTGCCCTGGAGCGGCGCGCCGTTGACCCGGCTGCCGTTCCGGCTGCCCAGGTCCTCGATGCGCAGCACGTCACCTTCGACGTAGAGCCGCGCGTGCCGGCGCGACACCAGGTCGCCGCCCAGCACGATGTCGTTCTCGTCCGCCCGGCCGAGGCTGGTGACGCCCTCCGGCAGGTCGTACGACGTGTCGAAGTAGCCGGGCCCGTTGATGATGATCTGCCACATCGGGCGCAAGACATTACACGACCTCCCAATCTTCCGAGAGTCCGAGACGCTTTCCCGTGGAAGACGGGCGTCCAGCCGAGGCCCCGGACGCCCTCCCGCGTCGCGTCATACCCGGAGGCCCCGCCCGATACTGGGGTCGCAGTTCACCTGGGACGGTGGATGAAGAGGAATTCACCCACGCGCAGTGTGCGGAATGCGGTCAACGGACAGGACGCGGGCCCCTGGAGTCCCTCGGAGGCCCCCCACCCGCCTCCGCGTCTTCGGGAGGCAGGTGGGGCGCGCGTGTGCTCACGGCACGCCGCCGTCGGGGAGCTGGCCGTTCACCACCGACAGCGCATCCAGGTCGAAGCCGCCGGACGTGCCGCCGTAGCTGTTGAGTCCCGTGTCGGTGAGGCGCACGAAGCGCGCACGGGGGAGGCCCACGTCCGCCAGGTCGAAGCCGTCCCCGCCCGCCACGGCCGGGTCGGTGGGGGACACGCCGTTGTCCGGGGCCGAGTGCACCGGATGCGTCCCGGCACAGCCCGGGTAGCCGCCGTCCTTGTCGGTGGCGGCGCAGGGGAAGTCGAACCAGGTGACGCCGTCGTCGCTGACGGACACCTGGGCTGTCTCCGCGAAGATGTCGCCGCCGTACTTCTGGAAGGCGTTCTCGAACACGAGCAGGTCCACACCCGGGCCGTCCACCGCGAACAGGTCGGTGAACTCCAGGGTGATGGAGCCGCCCCGCCCCAGCGACAGCACGTCGAGCGAGCCCGTGCTCTGCCCCGCACCCACGGGCGGCCCGAACACGACGTCCGGGAAGCGGTCCTGCCCGAAGCCGGCCGAGTCGCCGAACTGGTACGCCGTCACGCGGTCCGCGAACGGATCCACCGGCCGCGAGCCCGCGTCGACACCGGCATCCGTGTCCGTCCCTGCGTCGACCTCCGAGCCTGCATCGGGGACACCGGCATCCGCGTGGGTGCCGGAATCCACGATGTCATCCCCCGGAAGTGGACCGGGCTCCGAGTCGCCCGTGCACGCACCCAGGGCCAGCAGCGCGCCAAGCGCGAGCAGTGGGTGCTTCATCACTGGCCCTGCTGGATGCGCACGAGGCGGCGGCCGTTGACGTCCTTCACGCCCACGAGCAGGTCCGCGCCCAGCGACGACAGCAGCTCCACGGCCGTGCACGCATCCGCGGTGTTGAGCACCGCCTCACGCGTGCCCACGCTGACGGGCTGACCGCCGCCCAGGCCGGGCGTGAGCGAGAAGCGCGACACGTCCGTGACGCCGAAGCCCGTGGCACCGTAGGCGCCGCGCGCCACCGCCACGCCGTTGCCGAAGCTGGCGGCGGCGTTGAAGTCACTGCCCACGTCCACCTTCGGCTCGTTGGTGAGCACCACCGGCGTTCCCGAAGCCAGCGCCTCGCCCAGCTTCGCGCTGGACACGGCGTGGGCCACGTTCACGTACGTGTCCGCCGCCGCGTAGCCAAACACCCCAATGCCGTTCTGCGCGATGGCGGTGACGCCGCTGGCGCCCACCTGCGCCGGGAAGTCCACCACCTTGAACTTGACGAAGGGCTTGCCGGAGGTCACCAGCGCGTAGACGCCCAGGGAGCCCGACAGCCTTTCCAGGCCGCTGCCATTGACGAAGAACGCGTCCGTGGTGCCCGCGGCGGAGTAGTTGTCCGGCGCATCGAGATAGGTCGTCGCGTCGCGCTTGGACGGATCCACCACCGCGACGGAGCCCGGGGCGGGGAAGCCGCTCTTCGTGTAGCCCGCGAGCAGGCGCGTGCCGTCATGGGCCAGGAAGTAGGACGCGAACGTGGCGGTCGGGTTGGCGCGATCCGCGGGCGCGATCACCGTGTCGATCGCCGTGTCCCCCAGCGCCAGTTCCGGCCAGGTGCCCAGCGAGAAGACGTCACGGCCGGTGGCCGTCTGGCGCACCGCGAAGAGCGAATACGTGGGGCCCGGCGTGGACACCACCGCGACCACTTCCGGAGACAGGTCCGCGGACTCCGCGACGCTGAAGCCCGTCTGGAGCTGGAGCGTGCCCAGCACCTGCTCGCGAGGCAGCGGGGCACAAGCGACCGTGCCGCCATCCGTGCCCGCGTCCGTGCCGGTGCCACCGTCGGTCTCCGTGCCCGCGTCCGTCTCCGTGCCCGCGTCCGTGCCGGTGCCCGCGTCCGTGCCCGCGTCGTCCTCTTCGATGTCGACGACGACCTGGGTGCACAGCTCCTCGACGCAGGCCCAGGCCTGGCCCGCCGGGACCGCGCCCTTGTCGCGGCAGTCGATGGAGTCCACGCACTCATCGCCGCAGCCCGTGCCGCCCAGCACCACCGCCAGCAGGGCGCCCATCAGCGCCGCGCGCTGGCCCTTCGTGCCCATCCGCATCATGTCGGTCCGCATCGCGTCCTCGCTCCTGGCCTTCCCGCCCAGAGGCGGAAGGCATTTCCCTGGCGGGAGGCTGCGCGGACGGAAGGCATCCGACCGCCAGGCGCGCGTCGCCCCCTGGTGGTCTGCCTTCGCCGTCAGCTCCCCGCGGAGGTTCCGGTCTGTCGCCGGGCCCTCCGTGAAGAGGACGCCGGGTCGTCGCCAGGTCTTCGGACTCGCGGGAACGGCGTTCGTGTGAACACTGTTTCTGCTTACCGCTGCGGGGCAGTCCCGGACTCACACCGGGTTCCCTGAAAGCCCTCACGCCCCATGGCGGGAAGGCATCGATGACGGGGCCGGACTATGGCGACCCCGGGGCAAAGTCAATGCGGCGCGGGTTCGGCGCGTCGCTCGCGCATCAGCACGTAGCGCCGCGTGCTGCCGTCCACGACGACGGTGGACACCACGCGCCAGCCCTCGCCGCCCAGCCGCTGGAGCTCCACGAGGTCCTCATCCGGGCTCTCGCGCTTGACGAAGGTGTACTCGTACGCCGGTGCCGGCGGAGGCGCGGGCGGCGGAGGCACTTCCTTCCGTGGCGCGGTGCGGGACGTCTGCGCCCAGACCACCGAGGGAAGAAGGAACGGAGCGGCCACGCCGAGCAGGACGCCCAGCAGCACGAGGAGTGAGGCGGAACGACTGTTCATGGAAGCGCACCCGGGGGAGGGACAGCGGGCATGTAATGCCGCCACTCCCACCCCGGAAGCCTCCCCCGGCCCGGACGCACCGGATGCGAGCGCGAGTCCGCCGGGACCGTCCGCTGGAGAACGGCCCCGGCGCTCGTGCGCGACTACGGCAGCTGCACGCCGTTCACCACGGCGACGGCATCCAGGTCGAAGCCGCCGCTGGTGCCCGCGTAGCCGTTGGCGCCCGAATCGCGGATGCGCACGAAGCGGGCACGGGTGAGCCCCACGTCCGCCAGGTCGAAGCCGTCCCCGCCCGCCACGGCCGGGTCGGTGGCCGGGATGCCGTTGGCGGGGTGCGAGTACACGGGCGTGACGCCCGCGCAGCCCGGGTAGTTGTTCGCCACGTCGGAGGACGCGCACGGGAACTCGTGCCAGGTGACGCCGTCGTCGCTGACGGCCACCACGCCCGTCTCCGCGAACGGCTTGCCGCTGGGCTTGAGGAACGCGTTCTCGAAGACGAGCAGGTCCACGCCCGGCCCGTCCGTCACGGCGATGTCCGTGAACTCCAGGACGATGACGCCATTGCGCCCGAGCGACAGCACGTCCAGCGAGCCCGACGACGCGCCATCCCCCTGCGGAGCGCCCAGCACGATGCCCGGCAACTGGCTCTGACCGAACCCGGCGCCCGTTCCCGGAGCGAAGGACACGATGCGGTCCGCGAACGGGTCCCCCACCAGCGGCTGGCCCTGGAGGGAGTCCTGCCAGTCCTCGCCACCGCACGCCACGGCGAGGAGCGCGGTGAAGCCCAGCGCGAACGACTTTGGAAGAAGGGTCTTCTTCATGGGCGTGCTCACCGGAGCTGAGGGGCCTGCTGGATGCGGACCAGGCGCCCGCCGTTCTTGTCATCGACGCCGACGAGAAGATCCGAACCGATGGCGGTCATCCCGGTCACGCGCGTGCATTGGTCCGCGTAGACGAGGACCGGCTGACGGGCACCGACGGTCACGGTCGCGCCGGCCTCCGTCACGGTGAAGGCGAAGCGCGAGACGTCCGTGCCGGCGAAGTTGTAGTCGGGCGGGACGTAGTCGCCGCGGAGCACGGACACGCCCTCGCCGTGGCCCGAAGCGGCGATGAAGTTGGAGCCCACGTCGAGCGCGGGCGCATCCGCCACGTTGAAGGGCGTGCCGGACCTGAGCGCCTCGGTGATGGCCGCCGGGCCTACCGCGCGGCCCTCGTTGAGGTAGGTGTCGTCGGAGAAGTAGCCGAGCATCGCGACGCCGTTGGTTGCCACGGCGGTGAAGCCGCTGCCGCCCGTCTCCGGGGGAAGCGTGCCCACCTTCAGCGCGGTGAACGGCGAGCTGTCCGTCTTCAGCGCGTAGACGGCCAGACCGGCCGACACCGTGTCGAGCCCGCCGCCGTTGATGAGGAACGCGCCCGGCACGACGCCCGCGGAGAAGTTGCTCGGCGCGGAGACGTAGGTGGAGCTGGCGGGCACGGCGATGTCGTACACACCCACGGTGCCCGGGAAGCCCGCGCCGGACTTCGTGTAGCCGGTGAGGACGCGCTGGCCATCCGTCTCCACGAAGGAACTGAGGAAAAGTGAGGCGGAGGGCCCGCGATCCGCGGGAGCGGCCACGTCGAACAGCGGCGCCGCGCCCAGTGACACCTGCGGCCACGTGCCCAGCGAGTACAGCGCATGCGGACCGGAGTAGCCGTCCGACACGACCGTGTAGAGCGAGTACGTGGGACCGGGCGTCACGCCCACCGGGCCCGCGGCCGCGGGAAGCGACGCGGCCTCACCGGCCACGAAGCCCGCCTGGAGCTGGAGCGTGCCCAGCTTCGGGTCGTAGGTCGCGACCTCGCACGGATCCGAGCCCGCATCGGTGTCCGTTCCTGCATCCGTCTCCGTGCCGGCGTCCGTCTCCGTGCCCGCGTCAGTGGTCGTACCGGCGTCGGTCTCCGTGCCCGCGTCCGTCTCCGTGCCCGCGTCCGTCTCCGTGCCCGCGTCGGTGGTCGTACCGGCATCGCTGCCCGTACCCGCATCCGTGCTCGTACCGGCGTCCGTGCTCGTGCCGGCATCGGTCTCCGTGTCGGCATCCGGCGTGGAGATGGACCTCAGCTCACAACGCTTCTCGGCGCAGGTGTAGCGCTGTCCCGCGGGAGCAGTTCCCTGTTCGCGGCAGTCGAAATCATCGACGCACTCATCGCCGCAGCCCGTACTGGTCAGCGCCATCGCGAGGGTCGTCAGCACCCACGCGAAGCCCTGGAGTCCCCGTCCCGTCATCATCCGCTCTGTCTTCATCCGCGACTGCTCCCTTGCATCGCCCCCACGGGCGAGGTGAATCCAAGGGGCATGGACGGAGAGCGGACCGCGAACGAGGGACACGTCAGGACACGACACGCCGCGCGAGCGGAAGACCTCCGTCACCTCCCCTCGGAGGCTCCGGTCTGGCCATGCCCGGAGGCATGGGTCGTGGCAGGTCTTCGGACTCACAGGCGCGGGTGGCCCTCATCGGGTCACCCACCTACTGGCCGTCGCTTCCCAGCCCACTGAAGGGCCAGTGCTTGCGAGGACGGCGTTCGTTCCTGCTCACCGCTGCGGGGCAGTCCCGGACTCACACCGGGTTCCCTTTAAACGCCACACCGTGCGGATGCGGCGTACCAACGACAGGCGCTGGAGTATGGCGGACGGCAGGGCTTGTCAATACAAGCAGGCCAAAGCCTCACGGCACCGCGACGATGTCGATGGCATTGGAGATGCCGCGCCGAGGATCCACCGGACACGCATCCAGCGCCGGCCCCGTCGCTTGCGGCGTGGAGTTGCCGCGCCGCTCGACGAACTGGCCGTCGCGCACCTCCACCACGAACACGCGGCCCGCGTTCACGTCCGTGACGTAAACGGCATTGCCCACCACCGCGAGCCGTCCTCCCACCGCGAGGTCGCAGCCATTCTCAAGCCCCCCGGTGCAGCCCGGCGACAGCGCATACGACGCCACGGGCTTGTCATCCTTCACCAGCACCAGCCCCGTGGCCCGCACCGCCTTGGCCTGGTAGCCGCCCGCGGTGTCGAACACCGCCTCGCCCAGGCAGCTCACCACCAACTGGTCACCCACGGCCCGCACGTCACCCGCGTTGAGGCAGTCCTTCGCGCCCAGGTCGATGGCATGCACCCCACCATCCGCCGGGTCGATGCGCGCGAGCATCCCGGGCCCGTTGGGCAGATAGTCATTCGCGGGGTTCAGGTTGGTGAGCGCGACGTACACGCCCGCGTCCACGGACACCGCCGCGTAGGGAAGCGCCATCGTCGTCCCGCCGTCGAAGGACTTCAGGTCCAGGCCGGTGAGCGGAACGGTGTCCACGAGCCGGGGCTTCTCCGGGTCGCTCACGTTGACGCGAGCCACGGCGTTGCCCTGCTTGAAGTCGGAGCCGGCCGTGCCGAACAGCGGGATGTAGAACGTGTCGCCGCGCTTCGTGATGACCTGCGGGCTGGTGTTCGCGCCCAGGTTCACCTGCCCCACCGTGCGCAATCCCAGCCCCCCGCCCTGCGCCGCCCCTTCCCGCTTGAGCACCTGGAGCGTGTTGTTCACCGAGTCGAGGACATACACATACGGAGGGTCCACGAAGATGTCATTGGGCGAAGCCGCCACCGCGCCCAGCGAGTCCTCCTCCGCCACCGTCCCCAGTGCCCCCGCGGGAGCCTGCGACAGCACCGAGCGCGCCGCGTCCGCCGCCAGCACCACGCCATCCCAGGCCGCCAGCACCTGCACCCCCGAGCCGAACTGCCGCCGGGGCCCCATCCGGTCCGTCCCCGCCTGGATGCCCACGAGCTGCCCGTTGGTGTAGCAGGCCGTCACCACGTCATACATGCACCGGCCCGAGTGGCAGGACTGCACATCCGGACACACCGCGCCGCAAGCGCCACAGTTGAGCGGATCATTCGCGAGCACGACGCAGCTGTCCCCGCACCGATCCGCGCCGGCGGAGCATCCCTCGCGGCAGGTGCCGGATTCGCAGACCTGGCCGGACGGACACGCGGCGCCGCAAGCACCACAGTTCAGCGGGTCGCTCGCGAGCGCGACGCACGCGTCACCACACGTCTCCGTGCCCGGCTGGCATCCGCATACGCCCGCCTGACACGTCTCCCCTGCCCCGCATGAGGCACCACACGCGCCGCAGTTCGACGGGTCGCCCTGGAGGTCCACGCATTCGGTGCCACAGACACTGAGGCCGGACGTGCACAGGACCTTCTCCTCCGGGCAGCCGGTGAGGAGCGCCGCCGCCAGGGCCGACAGCAGCAGCGCGAGCCGAGCATCAGGGAGGGGACGCGACATGGGAGTCCTCGGAGGGGGAAGGGTCGAGCGCCACGGAGAGCGTCACGTAGGCGGCGCGGCCGGGCAGCGGCATGCCGGTGTAGTCGGCGGTCCGCGCATCGAGCAGGTTCTTCACGTCGAACGACACGGTGAGGTCCGGCCGGTGCAGGAAGGTGCTGGAGGCCCCCACGCTCACCCAGGTGCGCGAAGGCAGCGACAGCCGTGCCTCGCCCACGCGGTTGATCAACTGAGCGGACTGGACGAGGACTTCCGTGCGGCCATTGAGCCAATCCGGTCCCACGCGCAGCCGGCCCACCCACTTGTGGCGAGGGCGATACGGCAACTCCTTGCCGAAATAGCGAGGGTCGCCGTAACGGTTCTGCGTGCGGGTCCACGCATAGCTGCTGGTGGCGGTGAGCCACGCACGAGGCCGGGCCTCCAGTTCCACCTCCGCGCCCCACACACGAGCGGCGGCGAAGTTGTAGGGCCTGGCTAGATTCGGCGGGTACAGCTCGTAGGCGATGAGGTTCTCGTACACCGCCGCGAAGCCGCCCACGGTGACGCTCCAGATGTCGTCGCTCCACAGGGCCGCGGCGTCCACGGAGAGGGCGCGCTCGGGCTTGAGCTCCGGGTTGGGCAGCAGCAGGCCCTGACGGATGTAGAGCTCCAGGAACGACGGCGCGCGGTGGGACTGGCCCGCGTTGGCGCGCACGCCGAAGCCGTGGCCCAGAACCACGCTCGCGCCCAGCTTGGGCGACAGGAGCGAGTAGTGCCCCACGCGCTCCACGCGCACAGAAGGCACCAGCTTCAAGCGCTCGGAGAACAGGGACAGTTCGTCCATGGCCATGACGCTCGCGCGCCACCACGACGCGGCCTGCGCGCCCACCGCCTGCGTGACGGACTCCGATGTTCCAGCGAGCGTGACAGCGAGCGCGTTGCGTCCCAGCACCGCGCGCCCCTCCACCTCCACGCCGCCCACGGTGTAGCGCTGCGCACCAGCGTCCACGCCGGTGGTGCCACCGGTGACGTCCAGCCAGTCGCGACGGAAGAAGCCGCGAGCACTGCCCTCGCCCGTGTCACCGAAGGGCCGTGCCCAGCGAGCGCCCAGCGACAGGCGCGTCTGGTCCTGGCGACGGGACACGGTCGGGTTCTGCACGGTGCCCGCGAGCGCACGGTCCTCCAGCGACAACTCCGCGAGCACGTCCACGCGTCCGCCACCGTCCAGACCACGCCGGTACTTCAGGAGCGCGCCGCCACCGCGAGCGTCATTGCGAGTGCGCACCTCCTGCGTGAGCGGGTTGTCGTCCAGCGCGGGCAGCTCGTCGACGCGGTAGCTGAAGTCGCCCTGGGAACGGCCGCCATGCAGCAGCACCAGCGCCTGGCCCTCGAGCAGCGCGCCCGACGCGGCGACATGGGCCATCACGGTATCGAAGCTGCCGTAGGTGACCTCTCCGCTGGAGAGCAGCCGCGACGAAGGCGCGCGGGTGACGAGGTTGACCGCGCCGCCCAGTCCGCCCGCGCCGTAGCGGGCACCGGCCGCGCCGCGAAGGATCTCCATGCGCTCCAGCAGCGCGACGGGGATGAGCGACAGGTCCGCGACGCCGCCCGCGCCGTTGAGCGGGATGCCGTCCAGGAACACGAGCACGCCATTGGACGACGCGCCGCGAACCACCAGGCTCTTGCTCTGCCCGTATCCACCGGAGTCCTGCACGACGAGGCTCGCGGAGCCGCCGAGCAACTCCGCGGTGTCGCGCGCTTCGCCCGCGCGCTCGCGAGCATCGATGACGGTGATGGCGCCCGTGGGGTCGCGGCGTCGAGCGGAGTCGACGGGTGCTTCGGGGACTTCCTTGCCGATGACCTCCACGGTGGGGAGGATGAACTCAGGAAGGGGCGCCTCGCTGGCCTCGGGCGCAGGCGTTTCCTGCCCGGCCTGGGCCAGTCCCTGGAAGCTGAGCACCAGACCGACGACGGCCCGGGCGAGAAGCGAGCGCAACATGCTCCGCCTTCCGCTCCCTCCGTCGAAGAGAGAAGGCCTCACGGCAGCACCGCTGCCGCACCCCTGGGCAGGTCTCCTGGCTGACAGGCTCCAGACGTGGGCGCACGCTGCGCCCTTCTGGAAGGAACCCTCCACCTTCCCTTCGCATCCGCTGACGCGAAAGTGGTGACAGCCGAGGCTTCCAGCCCTGGACCTCAGGGCAACCCGTTCACAGTGGCGGGACCGCGCCGGACTCGCACCGGCTTCCCTCTTGAAGGCCCGGCATGGGCACCCAAGGGCCCGGCCCTTCTAGGAGGTCACTCCCAGCCCGTCAAGGCACGGGCGCCGACGCGCCGTGGCGCAGCCCGTCGATGAGCAGGTCGACCATCCTGCGAGTGAAGCCGGGGCCGACCTCCGCGACGGGAACGCAGAGATTCGCCACGCCTCGCAGGAGCTCGTACGCGTCAACGTCCTTGCGCACCTGCCCTGCCGCCGCGGCAGCAGCGAGCAGAGACTGGAGCGCCGGTTCGAGGTGCTCCCGAAAATACGCGGGCAGCGCCTGATACGCCGGATCCTGGGCATTGAGCGACGCGGCAAGGCCTCGCTTGGTGGCAATCAAACTCGTGAACCGGTGAAGCCACCGCGTCAGCGCTTCGAACGCCGCATGCTCGCGCGCCAGCGCCGGGGCTTCGGCCGCGCATGCGTCGATTTCGCGCCGGTACACGGCGGCGATCAGATCGGCCCGCTGTGGAAAGTGTCGATACACCGTCGCGATGCCGACACCCGCACGGCTCGCGATCTCGCGGACGGGCGCGTCGACCCCGGACTCGGCGAACACGGCCTTCGCCGCTTCGAGAAGGGAGTCGAGGTTTCGCTGCGCATCCGCTCTGGGGGTCTTCTTCATCGCCTTGACAAACGGAACAACGTTCCGCATATGAGGGTTCGTACCGGAACAGCGTTCCGTATAGCTCAACCGCAGGAGGAGAGGAAGCCATGCCCCCGACCCACCGCACGACGCAACTCGGCAGGACAGGCCCGCGGGTGTTTCCCATCGCGCTCGGCTGCATGGGCATGTCCGGAGCATACGGGCCGTCCGACGAGAGCGAGAGCATCGCGACGATCCGCGAGGCGATCGACCGTGGGGTGACGCTGCTGGACACGGCCGACTTCTACGCCAGCGGGCACAACGAGCTGCTCATCCGCCGCGCCATCGAGGGCCAGCGCGACAAGGTGCGGCTCTCGGTGAAGTTCGGAGCCATGCGTGGGCCGGACGGGGCGCCCGTGGGCTTCGATGGCCGCCCCGCGGCGGTGAAGAACTTCGTCACGTACAGCTTGCAGCGGCTCGGCGTCGATCACATCGACGTCTATCGCCCCGCCCGGCTGGACCCGAATGTGCCGATTGAGGACACGGTGGGCGCGATCGCCGACCTGGTGAAGGGCGGCTACGTGCGAAGCATCGGGCTCTCCGAGGTGGGCGCCGAGACCCTTCGCCGCGCGGCGAAGGTGCACCCCTTGAGCGACCTGCAGATCGAGTACTCGCTCATCACGCGCGAGCCGGAGAAGACCCTCTTCCCCACACTCACCGAGCTGGGCATGAGCGCGACGCTGTACGGCGTGCTCTCCCGTGGACTGTTGACGGGCGCGAAGGTGGAGGGCGCTCGCATGCACTACCCGCGCTTTGCTGGCGAGGCAGGCCAACGCAACGCAGCGACCGTCGCGCGCTTCCACGCGTACGCCGCGGAGCGCGGGATGACACCGGCCCAGCTCTCCGTGGCGTGGGTGCTGGCGAAGCAACCGGCATTCGTGCCCGTGGTCGGCGCACGCACGCGCAAGCAACTGCTCGACGTGCTCGGCGCGCTGGAGAAGCCCCTGTCGTCCGACGACGTGGCCGCCGTCGAGGCGATCCTCCCGAAGGAAGCTATCGCCGGCACGCGCTACCCCGAGCAGCAGATGAAGATGCTCGACAGCGAGCGCTGAGACGCTTTCCATTTCCTCGCCCCAATTGTCGCAGCAGTGCTGCGACAATCTTCGCGTCGGGAAGTCGGTGGCGAGTTGGAGCGACCGGCGCAGGTTCTTCTCGCCGAAGCCGCGGCAGGAGCGTGCCCCCAATTGTCTCCGCACTGCGGAGACAATTCGGCCGCCATCCCTGCCCCCCGGTGACCGAGGTGCGGACGCAATGCCCCGGCTCTCACCGCGCAAAGCCCCCCACTGGAGCATCCGCGCCCCTCCCCGCGCGCACCGCCGCACGGTGCGCTGACTCAACCTCAGAGGAGCACGCCGCTGACACGTGGGCTGCTCAAGCCCGGACGCGACCTCAGGCGGTCGAGCCAGCGAGGTGCCCGGGCCGCCGCATCGTGCTGGTGCTCGACAACGGCGGCTGCTTCACCACTCTGTCCCCGAAGAGGGCGTCCGGCAGTCGGCGCGGCGCTCCTGGCGTATGCGCACGCGGGACGCCTCCCCCCCTTTTGCCGGCGTCCCCCGGGCGCCTGCCGCGTGCTGGTGGGCTCACTCCACGCTGGCGTCGACAACTGGGTGGACGGGCTGGCGCTGGACACCTGGGCCGAGACACTCCACCCGTCCTTACTCGTTCTGTCGGAGAAGGCCGGGAAGGTGGCCTTGGCCCCGGGGTCCTGCACGAGAGGGGCGTGCTGCACCGCCACCTCAAGCCCGAGGAGGCGGGCCTCCTCGAGTGGGAGGAGGTGCCCCCGGCCGAAGGGCAAGGAGTAGCGCAGCGGCGCATCCGCCGGCCCGAGTGGCCCGCCGAGTCCAGTACGCCGCCACCGCGCAAGCCGGTGCTGGAGCGCTTCCTGCACATACCCATGGCTCGCGAGAGGCGCCCCGAGGTCGTACCGGACAAGTCGCAGTCCGCTGGAGCGCGAGGGCCGCGCACGCGCGGATGGCCGTACTTCGTCCTCGTGTCCGCGCTGGCGGTCGGCATCTTCGGGGCAAAGGTGCTCGGTTGGTGACCTCCCGCTCGGGCGTTACGTGCCGCTCACCTTGTCACGGCCCCGCAAGTGCCCAGGGTTCCAAAGGGAGGGCGAGACATGTTCAAGCACGTGCTGTCCACGAAGGACCCTGCAGCAGCCATGCAGGAATGGGAGAGCCTCGGGGGGCGGGAACTCCACCGCTTCTCCGAGTCGGTGTTCGTCGCCGAGCTACCCGAGGGGGTGGAGGTGGCGGCGCTGAAGTATTCACAGCCGCTCCAGCCGGAGGCGCTCGACGGCGCCTCGAGCCTGGCGGTGGATGCATGGCGGGCGATGGAGGACAAAGCCAGACGGAAGGAAATGGGTCCGGCCGAAGGCCTGCCCTGGGATGCTCCGGGCTACCAGCCCCCGAGGAAGAAGGACGCGGAGAAGGAAAAGGCCCTGAAGGTCATCCCGCGCAGGGCCCTGACAGGCCCCGTGGGCATCGGGCTTGTCATCGTTTCGGGCCCCGGCGAGGGACTGGACTTCTCCTCGGAGCAACGGAGCAAGGTCGTCCAGGAGGCGCTGGAGGGGCTGAACTTCCTGGTCGGCGCGGAGCCCCGGGCGCGCGTGTCCTTCTCCTATGACATCCGCCCCGTGAGCGTCTCCGCGCCTCCAGGTAGCGTGATGCGCATCACCGACGGTTGGAATGGCCTGCCTGCGGATTTCACTGGCGGCTTCAACGCGGCGGTGTGCGGGCGCGGCCCCTTCGCCGGCAAGGGCTACTTCTTCAAGGGCGACTCCTACATCCGCTACGACTGGCAGAGCGACCGCGTGGACTCCGGGCCCCGCCTCATCGCCGACTGCTGGCATGGCCTGCCCGAGGGCTTCACCAGCGACTTCGACGCTGTCATCAATGGCGACGGTCCCTTCGCGGGCAAGTGCTACTTCTTCAAGGGCGACTCCTACGTCCGTTACGACTGGCAGAGCGACCGCGTGGACTCCGGGCCGCGGCGCATCACCGATGGCTGGTACGGCCTGCCCGAGGGCTTCACCAGCGACTTCGACGCCGCCGTGTGCGGTCAGGGGCCCTTCGCCGGCAAGGGCTACTTCTTCAAGGGCGACTCCTACATCCGCTACGACTGGCAGAGCGACCGCGTGGACTCCGGGCCCCGCCTCATCACCGACGGCTGGTACGACCTGCCCCCGGGCTGCACCGCGAGCCTGGAAGCGGTCCTCGAAGGTGACGGGCCGTTCGCCGGCAAGTGCTACTTCTTCAAAGGTAGCGCCTACGCCCGCTACGACTGGGCCCGGGACAGGGCCGACCCGTATTGCTCCGACAGGGACTACGAGCCCTGCGAGGCGACCTGGCGGGACGCCGCACTCCAGCAGATGGGGTTCGACCCTGGCACGACCGGGGTGGAGCAGTACGTCCGGCAGCTCACGAGCCGCATGAATGTCCCCCAGGCGCTCGTGGTGTTCTTCACCCGCTACCCGCTGACCCACTTCGGCTACGCCCTGCGCGGCGGCCCTTCCATCGTCCTCCACTACGACAACGATGGCTGGGGACCGGACAACATCAACCGCACGCTCGCCCACGAGGCCTGTCACATCTTCTGGGCCTTGGACGAATACGCGTCGAGCGGATGCACGTGTGACGGCACCCCGTACAGCGCCTTCAAGGTTCCGAATCGCAACTGCGAGAACTGTCCCGACGAGCACGTCGACTGCATCATGAATAAGAACACGCTGGCCCTGTGCGCGTTCACTCGCGGGCAGCTCGGCTGGAACTACGGGCTGGACAGGGTGGGCACCGCCGTCTGCGGTGAGGGTCCCTTCAACGGCAAGGCGTACTTCTTCGAGGGCAGTTCCTACGTCCGCTACGACTGGGCGAGCGACCAGGCCGATCCGGGCCAGCCCCGTCCCATCACCGACGGCTGGCATGGCTTGCCCGAGAGCTTCACCGGGGACTTCGACGCCATCCTCACCGGCGGCGGCCCCTTCGCAGGCAAGTGCTACTTCTTCAAGGGCGACGCCTACGTCCGCTACGACTGGGCGAGCGACAGGGTGGACTCCGGTCCGCGGCGCATCACCGATGGCTGGCACGGCCTGCCCGAGGGCTTCACCGAGGGCCTCGACGCGGCCGTGTGCGGTCAGGGCCCCTTCGCCGGCAAGGGGTACTTCTTCAAGGGCGACGCCTACGTGCGCTACGACTGGCGGAGCGACCGGGTGGACTCCGGGCCCCGCATCATCACCGACGGCTGGCATGGCCTGCCCCCGGGCTTCACCGAGGGCTTCGACGCCATCCTCAACGGAGGCGGGCAGTTCGCCGGCAAGTGCTACTTCTTCAAGGGAGACTCCTACGTCCGCTACGACTGGCAGAGCGACCGGGTGGACCCGGGCTACCCCCGGAAGATTTGCGACGAATGGCCCGGGGTCCTCATGTGGCCGGCCAACTCCTGACGCCGTGACGCAGCTGGAGCGCGTCCGCAAGGCGTCTGGACTGGACGCGGCACTGTCGACGCCAGCGTGGTGTGAGCCCACCCGCGTGGCGACGCGCTACGAGAAACGCGCCGCCAACTGCCTGGTGATGGTCCTCATCGCGCCTCCATCCGTCTCTGGCTCTGGGTTGCGGACACGCCCTGCCCGTCAAGGTGCGCTCTGTACCCGCGCGCCCGTCACTTCCGCCCCTTGGGCCTCCGCTTCGAGCCACGAATCGCGGCGGCGTGCGTGCTCGACGCTACGTCCACGTCGCCCCCCGCACTGATTTCGAGCCTCGCACGCGCGGACTCGATCGCGCGGTGGAGACGCGCCTGGAGGACCTCACGCGGAGGCAGTTCCGTCAGGTACTCAGCGAGCCCGGCAACAGGGTGCGTGCCGAGCAGGCCCGACTCTCACCATCCAAGACCCCCACTGGAGCATCCGCGCCCATCCCCGCGCGTGGACACCGCGCGCACCGCCGCACGGTGCGCTGACTCCACTTCAGAGGAGCACGCCGCTGGCACGCGGGCTGCTCAAGCCCGGACGCGACCTCAGGCGGTCGAGCCAGCGAGGTGCCCGGGCCGTGGTGGCGCGGGATTCTGAAGGGGGAAGCGTGTCGATGCTGATGGCGGGGAAGCGGTTGGCGGTGTTCTCCATCCGCGAGGGCAAGGGCGGGAGCATCTGGGTGCGCGCGGGCAGCGCGTTCGTCAACAAGGACGGTTCGCTCAACGTGCTGTTGGACGTGCTGCCCCTGGACGGGAAGCTGCACGTGCGCGAGGCGGCGGAGAAGCGCGACACGGCGGCCGGCAGCCGCTTCGGCGGCGAGCCTTCGCTGGAGGCGGGCGCGGGGGGCCACTCGTGAAGTGGGCCTGGGCGTGGGTGTTGGGCTGCGTGCTGATGGGGCCGGGGCGTGCGGACGCCGCCAGCCCGCGCATGCAATACGTGGGGGTGGTCAACCTGAACGAAGCCACGGCGGCGGAGCTGGACCTGCTGCCGGGCGTGGGTGAGAAGGCGGCGCAGCGCATCCTCGAGCACCGCAAGAAGCGGCCCTTCGGTCGCGTCGAGGAGCTGGTCCGGGTCAAGGGCTTCGGCAAGAAGAAGTTCCTCAAGCTGAGGGCCCACCTGGCCCTCAGCGGCCCCACGACCCTCAAGAAGGAGCAGGTCCCCGCCTCCCTGCCGCCGGGAAGGGAGGCAAGCGTCACGAACCCATGAAAAATACAACCATCGGTTGAGTCAGGCTCAGGAAGGCCGCCATTCCCAGGTCCCGGCATGCCCCGGGGATGGCGGCTTTCCGCAGCCTCCCACGGCCTCCAGACGGGCGGCCCCGTCCGCCTGAGAGCACCCCTTCCGGATTTTGCTGGAACGCCCAGGCCGACGCGCTAGGACACGCCCACCTTTGGAACACAACGGAAAGACAGGGAGGCCGGAGGTGAGGGAGGATGCGCCCATGAAGGACACACAAGCCCCGGAGTCGATACCAGGCCCGGACGGCAGCAGGTCCCGGGGTTCGCAGCCGCATCAGCAGCAGCTGGGTGAGGTGCTGGAGTTCATGCGCCTCCTGTGGGCCGTGGATCATGGTCTGCAGTCCACGTCCAAGCGGATGGAGTCCACGCTGGGACTCACCGGCCCGCAGCGGCTGGTCATCCGGCTGGTGGGCCGCTTCCCGGGCATCACCGCCGGCGCGCTCGCCAACATCCTCCACGTGCACCCCAGCACGCTCACCGGCGTGCTCAAGCGCCTGGAGAAGCGCGGCCTGCTGGAGCGCAAGTCGGATCCGCTCGACGGCCGCAAGGCGCTCTTCGCGCTGACCGACTCCGGCCGCGCGCTGGACATTCCGTCCGAGGGCACCGTCGAGTCCGCCGTGCAGCGCGTGCTCGCCCGCCTGGCCCGCGACCGCATCGTCTTCACCCAGGAAGTGCTCAAGGCGCTCGCCGAGGAGCTGGGCGGCCTCTCCGCGCCCCTGGAGGACACTCCGGCTTCCTCCCGCCCCGTTCCTCCCGCCGAAGGCTGAGCGCGCCCCCCTGCCCTCCCACCGTCCCCACCGGACGGGGAGGGCCCGGGTCCCCCTTTCGCGTTATCCCCAGAACCCTGCCGTCCGCCCCTCCTTCGTGCGGCGGACACAGGCTCCTCCCTTTCTGTCCTCCGCCCCGGCGATGCACGCGCGAAGACGGCGGGAGTGCGCCACAATTGGGAAATAGGCCGCCCCGCCCGGGGTTGGCTCGCGACCGACGAGCGGACAAGCCAGCGTGAACCTCGAGACACCGCAGAGCCCAGCCCCCGAGCTGCCGCCCCCGCCGCCTCCTCCGGCCCCGCCTCCCCAGGCCCGGCGCGAAGCGCGCTCCGGAGGCGTGGCGGAGCTGCTCGCCCAGGTGCGTGCCCGCCAGCGCCGCCAGCTCTGGGCCCAGGGCCTGCTGCTGGGCGCCGTCGCGGCCCTCGTGCTCCTGTTCGCCACGGGCCTTCTGGGCCGCGCGGTGCCAGGGCTCGCCCGGAGCCTCCTGTGGCTCGCCCTGCCCGTGGGCGCGGCGGTGGCGTACGTCTTTGGCGTCGTGCTCGCGCACCGGCAGGTGGGCGACGACGCGCGCACCGCCCGGCTCGTGGGCCAGCGCCGCCCGGAGCTGTCGCTGGACGTGCTCGCCGCGGTGGAGCTGTCGCGCGAGCGCCGTGACGAGGCCGGCTGGTCCCCCCAGCTCGCGGACGCGTTCCTGCGGCAGATGGACGAGCGCGCCCACACGGTGGACCCCGGGCTCGTGGTGGACCGCCAGCCGCTGCGCCGCGTGGCCATGGCGTGCGGCGGCGTGGTGCTGGCGCTCGCGGTGCTGATGTTCTTCGTGGGCGGCCGGTGGGCCGCGGGCTGGAAGCACCTGCGTGAGCAGGCCGCGCGCCCGGAGACCGCCGCGCAGGCGGAGCCCATCACCGGCGACATCGAGCTGACCTACCGATACCCCGCGTACACCGGCCTCGCGCCGCGCACCGTGCCCGGCACCAACGGCGAGATCAGCGCGCCCGCCGGCACCGAGGTCGTGCTGAAGACGCGCTCGGACCGTCCCATCGAGCGCGCGGAGGTCGTCGTCAACGACCAGACGCTACCCCTCACCGTCACCGGCGGCCGGGAGCTCGCCGGCAGCTTCGTCGCGAAGCAGGGCGGCCACTACCACTTCGTCTTCTATGCCTCGCGCGCGAAGCCGCTCGCGGTGGGCCCGGACATCCCGCTCACCGTGGAGGCGGACAAGGCGCCCCAGGTGACGCTGCTCACGCCGTCCACGGAGATTGAGGTCGACCCCGGCCAGACGGTGACGCTCAAGTTCGAGGCCACCGACGACTACGGCCTGTCCGGCCTGGCGCTGGTGTACCGCATGCCCGGCGCGAAGCAGGAGACGCGCGTGAACCTGCCGCGCGAGGACAGCCGCCGCAGCCGGGGCACCTTCAACTGGGACCTGGGCCCGCTCAAGCCCGCCCCCGGCGACCGCATCACCTACTACGTGGAGGCCCGGGACAACGACGCGGTGGAGGGCCCCAAGAAGGGCGTCAGCCGCACGCAGACCCTGCGCGTCTACAGCGCCGCCGAGCACCGCCGCGCCGCCCTGGAGAAGGCCGAGGTCCTGTGGGGCCGCCTCGTGGACCACCTGGCGGACCGCCTGGAGGGGCCCGACCGCGCGAAGCAGAAGGACGCGACCGCGGTGGAGACCGCGAAGTCCGTGGACACGAGCGGCCAGCAGCTCGCGGATGACTTCCGCGCTCAAGGCGCCGAGCTGTCCCGGGAGAAGGACGTGCCCAAGGAAATCGTCTCCGCGCTCTTGAACATCGGCGGGGAGCTCAAGCGCAGCGTGGGCACCACCTCCGACTTCCGCCGCCTGTACCTGCGCACCCAGCGCGCGCGCGGCGAGGACTGGGGCACCGGCACCCGGCTCACCGCCGTGGTGGAGGACGAAATCGAGGGCCTGGAGCGCGACATCCTCTACCTGGAGTCCCTGCTGGACCGGCAGAAGCTGGAGGCGCTCCAGGAGCTGACGAAGCAGCTGGCCAACGAGCGCCGCGACCTGTCGCGCCTCATCGAACAGTTCAAGGCCAACCCGGACGAGTCCGCGCGCGAGCAGGTGATGCAGCAGATCCAACAGCTCAAGTCGCGCATCCAGGAGCTGATGCAGCGCATGGCCGAGCTGCGCAAGGGCATCCGCGACGAGCACCTCAACGCGGAGGCGCTGTCGGAGATGATGCAGCAGGAGGACATGCAGGGCGCCATGGATGAAGTCGAGCGCCTGATGCAGGAGGGCAAGGCGGACGAGGCCCTGGCGAAGCTCCAGGAGCTGGGCATGCAGATGGACGAGATGCTCGAGTCCATGGACAAGTCCCAGGAGGACTTCGGCGCGGAGCAGTACCCGGAGCTCGCGGAGAAGTTCGGCAAGTTCATGGACGACCTGCAGGGCACCATGAACGAGCAGCAGAAGGTCGCGGAGCAGACTCGCGCCCTGCGCGACCAGGCCCGCGGCCAGAACCGCGACCGGCTCAAGGAGAAGGGCCAGGCCCTCAAGGACGAGCTCAACCGCAAGCTGAAGCAGGTGCAGGAGGACTACCAGAAGCTGGACCCGGGCCGGCTCAACAGCCGCGCGGCCCGCCCCCTGGAGGAGGCCCAGTCCGAGCTGCGCAACGTGGAGAACGCGCTCAAGGTGGACGACTTCGACCTCGCCGCGGAGTCCGCCGCGCGCGCCGAGGA
Source organism: Corallococcus sp. AB011P (assembly GCF_003611605.1). Taxonomy (NCBI): domain Bacteria; kingdom Pseudomonadati; phylum Myxococcota; class Myxococcia; order Myxococcales; family Myxococcaceae; genus Corallococcus; species Corallococcus sp. AB011P. The sequence continues at coordinate 561,203 of NZ_RAVX01000001.1, read as the reverse complement.
CGCCGCGCGCCAGCTGTCCAGCATGGGCGAGCAACAACGCCAGCTGGATGAGATGTTCGGCAACCCGCCGGAGGTGCGCCAGCAGTCCGCGAAGATGGCGGAGCAGCTCAAGAAGGACGCGCGCGACGTGGCGGACGTGAGCCAGCAGCTGCAGAACCTCTTCCCGCCGCCGGGCTCGCAGCTGTCGCAGCAGGAGAAGCAGCAGCTCCAGCAGCTGGGCCAGCGCCAGCAGCAGCTGGAGCAGCGCGCGCAGGGCCTGCGCCAGCAGATGGAGGACATGGAGCAGACGGCGCCGCTGTTCGGGGAAGAGGCCGGCCAGCAGATGGATGAGATTGGCCAGCGCATGGGCGAGGCGTCCCAGCGCATGCAGGGCAAGGACCCAGGCCGCGGCTACGGTGAACAGCAGGCCGCCATGGAAGGCCTCAAGCGCTTCCAGCAGCAGATGCAGCAGAGCCAGCAGGGCCGCAAGGGCGGCCGCGGGCTGCCCATGCCCATGGGCTCCGGCCGCCGCCAGGAAGGCAATGGCCGCAACCCGCAGGACAAGGTGGAGCTGCCGGACGAGGACGCGTTCCAGGCGCCTCGCGAGTTCCGCAAGGACCTGCTGGACGCGATGAAGCAGGGCGCGCCGGAGAAGTACCGCGAACAGGTGAAGCGCTACTACGAGGAGTTGGTGAAGTGAGCCGCCGCATGCACGCGACCATCCCGGGCCTGGGCGTCCTGTGCGCCCTCCTCCTCGCCGTCCCCACGGCCTTCGCGCAACCGCCCGACGCGGCCCTCAAGGAAGAGGTGAAGCAGCGGCTGGGCAAGGTGGAACAGTCGCTGGACGACTGGGACGTGGGAAGCGCCCGCCGCGAGCTGGCCGAGGTCGAGAAGCGCGTTCCGTCCGAACTGGAGCCGCTGAAGTACTTCCAGGGGCGCGTGGCCTTCGAGGAGGGCCAGTACGACGACGCGGTGACGCTGCTGGAAGGCGCCAACATCGAGGACAAGCCGGGCAGCTACCTGCGCCTCGCCAAGGACACGCGCACCATCGTCAAGGACCACCAGCGCGCGGAGAGCGAGCACTTCATCTTCTTCTACCCGAAGGGCAAGGAAGAGATCCTGGTGCCCTACGCGCTGGAGACGCTGGAGGCCATCCACCGGGCGCTCGCGGAGGACCTGGGCTGGACGCCGCCGGGCAAGGTGCGCGTGGAGGTGGTGAACAACGCGCGCGAGCTGTCCCGCGTCAGCACGCTGACGGAGAAGCAGATCCGCACCACGGGCACCATCGCCATCTGCAAGTTCAACAAGCTGATGGTCACGAGCCCCAAGGCCGTGGCGCAGGGCTACGACTGGCAGGACACGCTGGCGCACGAGTACGTGCACCTGGTGGTCAGCCAGATGTCCCACAACACCGTGCCCATCTGGCTGCACGAAGGCCTGGCCAAGTTCCTGGAGTCGCGCTGGCGCGGCAAGGGCGGCCTGGCCATGACGCCCTCCACGCAGGCTCTCCTGGGCAAGCGCGTGAAGGAGGACAAGCTCATCCCCTTCGAGAAGATGCACCCCTCCATCGCCATGCTGCCCACGGCGGAGGACGCGGCCACCGCGTTCGCGGAGGTGTTCTACGCCATCGACTACATCCACGGCACCAAGGGCACCGCGGGCCTGCGCGCCCTGCTCCAGGAGCTGAAGGCGGGCCAGCCGGACAAGAAGGCGGTGGAGGCTGCGACGGGCATGCCCTTCCCCCTCTTCGAGAAGACGTGGCTGTCCTACGTGAAGAAGCAGCCCTTCCCGCAGGAGCTGGTGCCGCGCGATGACCGCGTGGTGCTCAAGGAGGACGCCAAGGGCGCGCAGAAGGACAGCGAGAAGAAGGGGCGTGAAATCTCCTTCGGCGGCTTCTCCGAGGTGACCGAAGTCCCCGCGCGCAAGTTCGCGCACCTGGGGGAAGTGCTGCGCGAGCGCAACCGCGTGAAGGCCGCCGCGGAGGAATACGCGCGGGCGCACAAGCTGGTGGGCGACAAGTACGAGTCGGTGTCCAACAAGTTCGCGCTCGCGCTCCTGGAGCTGCGCCGGTTGGATGAGGCGGAGTCCGTGCTGCGCGGCTCGCTGCGCATGCACCCGGGCTCGCCCTCCACCAACGTGCACCTGGGCCGCATCCTGCTGTTCCGCAAGGACTACCCGAAGGCGAAGACGGCGTACCTGGAGGCGCTGGCCTCGGATCCGTTCGACCCGGAGATCCACGTGGCCCTCACGCGCATCCACGGCGCGCTGGGGGAGACGGCGCTCGCGTCGCGCACGCGCGCGGCCGCCGCCAACCTCACGGGCCTCAAGCCCGATGACGTGGACCGCGCCGCCCAGGCCTTCCTGCGCGCCGAGGACGAGCTGTCGGACACGAAGAACGTCCCCGCCAGCACGCCCGACGCCCCGAAGCCGGCGCCGGCTTCTGAGAAGAAGGCCGCGCCGAAACCGGCGCCGCAGCCCGCGAAGTAGCCCTCCTCCCCGGCGGCCAGCCAGCCGGGGCCCTGCCTCCGTTCTCTTCCCTCCCTCCCGGGATGCCTGGCTTTCCGGGCACGAGGAGGACGGGATGGCGTTCCCAGACAGCCGTGTGGTGCTGAACGTCCGCGCCCGCTCCCTGGGGCAGGGGTGCTGTCCACTGCCGCACCGGGTCCGGGATGCAACGTGAATTGGCACACGTCCGCCCTCCCACCCCCTGGGTTCGCTGTCGCGCCCTGCTCCAACGTGCGCCGCGCGGATCCGGGAGTGTGTCCGGTCCACCGACCTTGTCCCGCCTCACTTCCGAGGCCCTGAAAAGGAGCAGCACCCAATGAAGCGCACCCTGCACGGAGTCACCCTCGCCGCGGTCCTCTTCACCGGCGGTGTCTCGCTGGCCCAGAGCGCCACGTCCCCCAACCCGCCGGTCGGAGAGAAGACGCCCACCGCCGCCAAGGGCACGGTGGAGTTCAAGGGCTTCGTCGTCCCGGCGGATCCGAAGGCCTTCCTGGAGCGCCTGCACTACATCAACCAGTCGGAGATCAAGCAGGCGAAGCTCGCGCAGCAGAACTCGCAGAACCCGGACGTGCAGAGCTACGCCAAGATGATGGTGGACGCGCACACGACCGCCGACCAGAAGGTCATGGACTATGCGAAGTCGCAGAACATGAAGCTGGCGGAGATGCCCAAGCCCACCAATGACCTGGAGAAGAAGTCCATGGCCGCGGACAAGGCGGACATGGAGAAGCTCCAGGCGCTGAAGGGCGCGCCGTTCGACTCGATGTACATGTCCGCCCAGGTCGGCGCCCATGACGCCGCCATCGGCAAGGTGATGGCCGCCCAGCAGGGCATGAGCGCCACGGGCGAGCTGGCCACGCTGCTCACGAACCTCACCCAGGAGCTGCCCAAGCACCGCGACATGGCCTACCAGACGCTGGGCAAGCTGGACGACGTCATGGGCGTGGGCGGCGCCGGCATGCAGGGCGGCACCATGGACCACGGCTCCACGGGTGATGCGACGAAGACGAAGTAATGCAGCGGCGCTGAAGTGCGGAGCGCCTCCTTTGGAAGTGCATTCACGGGAGGCGCCCTCCGCGTGCATAGTGCCGGGCCATGTCCCGACTGATTGCCCTGGCCTCCTGTGTCTCCGTGCTGCTCCTCACCGGCTGCTCCAACGACGCCGACGCCATCTGCGACTACCGCAAGCAGTGCTTCGACTCCGACCTGGACACCGGCAAGTGCGCCGAGAAGGTGAGCGCCTGGGAGGAGGAGAAGGAGAGCGAGCAGGACAAACGCCGCGAGCGCACCGCGGAGTGTTCGCAGTGCATCTCCGACCGCACCTGCGCGGAGGTCATCGCCAGCTGCATCGATGACTGCTTCGGCATTCCCTGAAACCCGCATGAAACCCTGGGGCCTTGGGCCCCAGGGCTCACTTCGCGCCGGGCCTGGCTACTTGCGCGTCCAGCGGTCCAGCCAGCCCAGCACCTCGTCGTGCCACTGGATGCTGTTCTGCGGCTTGAGCACCCAGTGGTTCTCGTCCGGGAAGTACAGGAAGCGGGACGGGATGCCGCGGCGCTGGAGCGCGGTGAAGGTGGCGATGCCCTGCGTGTCCACCACGCGGTAGTCCTTGCCGCCGTGGATGACGAGCATGGGCGTCTTCCACTTCGCCACCTGGTTCACCGGGTTGAACTTCTCGTACGACTCCGGCTTCTCCCAGGGCAGCCCCTTGTGCTCCCACTCGGGGAACCACAGCTCCTCGGTGTCGTAGTAGGCGGCGCGCTCGTCGAAGATGCCGTCGTGGTTCACGAGGCACTGGAAGCCGTCCGCCCAGTTGCCGGCGATCCAGTTGATCATGTACCCGCCGTAGCTGCCGCCCAGCGCGCACCGCTTCGTCTTGTGGATGAAGGGGTACTTCTGGAGCGCGGCGTTCAGGCCCTTCTGCAAATCCTCCAGCGGCTTGCCGCCCCAGTCCCCGGAGATGGAGTCCGTGAAGGCCTGGCCGTAGCCGGTGGAGCCGTGGAAGTCGATCATCACCGCCACGTAGCCGCGGCCCGCGTACACCTGCGGGTTCCACCGGTAATGGAAGTGGTTGCCGAAGCTGCCCTGCGGCCCGCCGTGGATGAGGAAGGCCAGCGGGTACTGGCGCTTCGGGTCGAAGTCCACGGGCTTCACGACGTAGCCGTGCACCGTCTCGTTGTTCCAGCCCGGGAAGTTGAACTGCTCGAAGGCGCCGAACTTCAGGCCCGCGAGCGCGTCCTTGTTCACCTGGGTGAGCTGCCGCGCGCCGGTGCCGTCCGCCTTCACCGCGTACAGGTCCGCCGGCGAGTCCAGGTCATCCATCGCGTAGACGACCTGGCCGTCCGCCGCGGGCTGGGCGCCGTCCGCGCTGCCGCCCTGGGTGAGGCTGCGCGCCTTGCCGGTGGCCACGTCCAGGGCGAACACGGTATTCTGCCCCACGTCGTTGGCGGTGGTGTAGAGCGTGGCGCCGTCCTTGCTCCACGCGAGCGAGCCGGCCGAGCGGTCCCAGTCCTGGGTCAGCACGCGCTCCTGGCCGCCCGGCCACGTGCGCAGGATGACGCGGTAGCGGTCGGCCTCGAAGCCGGGGCGGGACATGGCCACGTACGCGAGCGTCTTGCCGTCCGGGCTGAACACCGGGCTGGTGTCCGTGGCGCGGTTCTTCTCCGTGAGCTTGCGCGGCTTCGTCTTTCCGTCGACGGGCGCGAGGAACAGGTCCAGGTCGGTGGACCACGACTCGGTGGGGCCCACGTCGCGCGCGGCGAAGACGATGCCCTTGCCGTCCGGGGTGAAGGTGAACTCCTCCGCGCCGCCAAAGGGCTTGCTGGGCGCGTCCGCGTCCATGCCCTTCATCACGTCCACCGCCGTGCCGCCGGCCACGGGGACGACGAACAGGTGCGAACGCGTGCCGTCCTTCCAGGTGTCCCAGTGGCGGGCGAAGAGCTGATCATACGCGCGGCCGGTGGTCTTCTTCTTGGAGGCCTCCGCGGCGCGCTGGGTGTTGCACGCCAGGTCCGCGCAGTCGGGGCGCGCGTCCAGCGCCACCGCGAGCTGCTGGCCGTCACGCGACAGCGCGAAGCTGTTCACGTCCAGCGGCAGCTTCGTGACGGGCAGCGGCTCACCTCCGTCCACGGGCAGGCGCCACACCTGCGACGAGCCGCCGCGTGACGACAGGAAGAAGAGGCTCTTGCCGTCCGGGGCCCAGACGGGGTCGCTGTCGCTGCTCGGGTCCGAGGTGAGCTGGCGCGGCGCGGCGCCATCCAGGTTGACGAGCCACAGGTCGGTGCGGCCGCGGTTCGCCTCCAGGTCGGTGGAGCGCAGGACGTAGGCGACCTGGCGGCCGTCGGGAGAGACGCGCGGGCTGCTGAGCCGGCGCAGCGTGACCAGGTCCTGTTGATTGAACGGGTGAGGCGCGGGCGCGGGGTTGGCGCCGAGCGCCAGGGCCGCGAGGAGCGACAGGGGCACGGAAGGTTCCTCCGGAGAGATGGAAGCCGGACCGTGCCCTCGGGAGGGCGGACTGTCCACCGATGGATGCGGGCCCGGGTGGAACAGGTGGAAGGCCCTGACGCGCGGTGCTAGAGATTCAGCCCATGAGCGCACCCATCATCGTCCACATCTGGTCCGACTTCGTTTGACCCTGGTGTTACGTCGGCCTCGGTGAGGTCGAGAAGCTGAAGAAGGAATACGACGTCCAGGTGGAGTGGCACCCCTACTTCCTGCGCCCGGAGACGCCTCCGGAAGGGCTGCCGTTACCCGAGTACGTGCGCCAGGGGATGAAGGACCCCAACAATCCGCTGAAGCTCCGAGCCGCGAAGGCCGGGCTGACGATGGTGCAGCGGGACATCATCCCGTCCACGCGCCGAGCGCACGAGGCGGCGGAGTACGCGCGCGCGGAAGGAAGGCTGGAGCCCTTCCAGGCAGCCATCCTGCGCCGCTACTGGAGTGAAGGTCAGGACCTCTGGCAGTGGGACACGCTGCGGGCCGCGGGCGTGGAGGCCGGGTTGGATCCGGACGAGCTCCAGCGCGCCGTGGAGGAAGGCCGCTACCGGCAGGTGGTGGAGGAGTCCGTGCGCGAGGCCCAGGAGATGGGCATCCGCGCGGTGCCCACCTTCATCCTGGGCGACAAGCTCGCCATCCAGGGCGCGCACGAGTACCCGTCATTCCAGCGGGCCATGCAGCAGTTGGGCGCGAAGCCGAAGAATCAGCAGGGCTGACGGGAGCTACAGGCCCTTCACCAGGATGAGCAGCCGCGCGAAGGTCTCCGGACCTTCGCCGGCCAGTCCCTTGGCGAAGTCCAGGAACGAGGGCGCCTGCTCCACGTGCTTGGCGACGAGCTGGAACGCCTCCACGGCGGCGGCGTCCAGCGCGGCCTCGGGCGTTCCGGGAGCCTCCAGCAGCGCCTCCACGGCCGGGTGCCCGAGCAGCACCCAGCGCACCACGGAGGCGCGCAGCACGAGCAGGAACACGGCGTTCAGGAGGCTCTCGGCCTCGGTGAACGGGTGGCGCAGGACGTGGTTGAGCGCGTGGTGCAGGAAGTACTGGTGCACGCGCTCGCCATGCAGGGACTCCAGGGCGGAGCGCCGCGCGGCATGGAGTTCCCACGCCTTGTCTGGATGCGTGTCCGCGCCACCGTAGGACGCGCGCACGGCGCTCATGAGCGAGAGGAAGCGCGGGCTGCTCACGGCGGCCTCGCGTGAACGGAGCACGGCGGCGCAGATGCCGGCCCACGGACCTCCAGGCAACTCCAGCGCTTCGAGCTGCGCGTGCAGCGACGCAAGCGTGTCCGGCGAGTCGTACTCGCGCAGGACCCGCGCGAGCCGCGCTTCGGCCGCTTCCGCGCGGCCCTCGCCCGTATCCGGCGCGGAGTCCGCCATGGGCCCGCGCACCTCGGGCGCGGAGGCGGCGCTCGCGCTGGGAGGCTGCGACGCCTCGCCTGCCGCTGAACCGAACGCCGTGGTCCCCGGGAAGTAGAAGTCGCCCAGGTCCAGCGCCATGCGGCCCAGCGCGTACAACCTCGCGGCGAACGGGGCTTCGCGGCGATTCAAGAGCCGCAGCATCGCCTCGCGCACGGTGTCCGCGTGGGCCGTCCACGCGTCGTCCCCCGCCGCCACCTGCCGCGCGACCTGTGGACGCAGGGCCTGTTCCTCGGGCACGGGCTCGCGCACCAGCGCGTCCTCGGACAGCAGGCACAGGCGCGCCGTCTCCGGACACGCGAGCGACCCGGACATCTCCACCTGCGCGCCCCAGCGCGTGAGCACTCGCGGGAAGACGGAGCAGCCGTCTGGCAGCACCGCTTCGCCATACCGGCGCTGGAGCGAGCACAGCTTCGCTTCGTCCAGGAAGGCGCAGTGCCCGTCCGCGCGCTTGCCCAGGATGCCCGCCTGCTGGCCCGTGGCGCCGTCCGGGTTCGGAGTAATCAGCGCCGCGACGCGCGCTTCGTCCGGTGTGCCCTCGACCTTCTGGCGCAGCAGGCTCCAGCGCGACTCGCTGATGGGCACGGTCAGCCCCGCGCAGCAGGTGTCCTCGCACGCCTCCGCGATGCAACGGAAGCGCGCCATGTAGCGGGGGGCGGAGGCCGTCATCGCGCCAGTCTACTTGCGCCCCAGCGCCTTCTTCACGAACCCCCAGAAGCGGCCCGCGCGATCCTTGAGGTCCGCGCCCCGGCGCTCCTCGGCGGCGCTCACCGCCTCCTTGCTCACCTGGAGCTGCTTCTGGAGTTCCTCCGGCGAGTAGCGCGTGGCGAGCGTCGCCTTCACTTCCTTGCGCGTCGAATACTCACGCGCCTCCACGTGCAGCACGCATTCGGAGTCGAGCTTGAGCGTCACCGCCACGCGCACGGAGCCCTTGGGGCCGCGTGGGAGACCTTCCATGCGCACGGTGCCCAGGTACTCGTTGGCGGAGATGTGGTTGTCCTCGCCCTGGAAGACGGACAGCTCCATCCGCTCTTCGTTGTCCTGTGACGTGCTGATGGCGAACGAGCGCTGCGTGGGCAGCGGGCTGTTGCGCTCGATGACGCGCTTGAAGCCGCCGCCGGGCATGGCCACGCCAATGGTCATGGGCAGCACGTCGATGAGCACCACGCTGCTCACCTTGTCCACCGAGCCCGAGTACAGCGCCGCGCCCAGCGCCACGGCCTCGTCCGCGTTGACGCTCGCCTGCGCGTTCTTGCCGAACAGGCCCTTGAGCTTGTCGCGCACCAGCGGCATGCGGCTCATGCCGCCCACCAGGATGATGTCGTCCACCTCCGAGGCCTTCAGCTTGGAGTCCAGGAGCACGTCGCGCACCACGTCGACGGTGCGGTTGAGCAGCGGGTCGCAGATCTTCTCCAGGTCCTGGCGCGACATCGTCACGCGCAGGTCCCGGGGACGGCCTGCGTCGTCCATCATCAACATGGGGATGTGGACCTCGAACGTGCTGCGCTCGGACAGCGCCATCTTCGCGCGCTCGGCGGCGTCACCCACGCGCGACAGGGCGATGCCGTCTCCGTTGAACGCGATGCCTTCCTTCTCCTGGAAGCGCTCCAGCAGGAAGTCGACGATGAGGTTGTCGAAGTCGATACCGCCCAGGAAGATGTCGCCGCCGGTGCCCAGCACCTCGAAGACGTTCTTCTCGATGCGCAGGATGGTCGCGTCGAAGGTGCCGCCGCCCAGGTCGTAGACGAGCACCTTCTTGTTGAGCTCGCGGTTGAGGCCGTACGCGAGCGCCGCGGACGTGGGCTCGTTGAGGATGCGCTCCACCTTGAGGCCGGCCATCGCGCCTGACTTGCGGACCGCTTCACGCTGGGGCTCGGAGTAGTAGGCCGGCACGGTCACCACTGCGCGCTCCACCTTCTGGTTGAGGTGGGTTTCGGCCATCTCCTTGCACTCGCGCAGGATGAGGCCCTGCACCTCTTCCAGCGACAGCACGTCGTTGCCCAGGCGCACGGCGGCGCGGCCGGCGGCGTCCGGGGTGATTTCGTAGTGGAAGCGCTCGCGCACCTGCTTCACCACGGCGCTGTCGTAGGGACGGCCCACCAGGCGCTTCGCGCCGTAGATGGTGTGCGTGGGCCGGAGGACGAGCTGGTTCTTCGCGCGGTGGCTGACGAGCAGCTTGTTCTGCGCGCTCAGCGAGATGACGGACGGGATGGTGTTGTAGCCCTCGCGCGAGCGGAGCACGACGGGCCGGCCGTTGGACAGGAGCGCCACGCAGGAGTTGGTGGTGCCCAGGTCGATGCCGATGACCGGTCCCGTGCCGGCCAGCGTCTGCGGCGGCGTGAGGTAGATGGGGCGCACCTGGCCGTTGGCGTCCAGGGGAGGCGGCGCGGAGGCCACCGGCGCGGCGGCGGGCGCGAGCGTCGCGGGGGCGCTCGGGGCGGCGGGCGCGGGCGGGGCCTGGCGCACGGAGGGAGGAAGCACGCTCGGCGGCGGCGGGGCCATGGGCCTCGCGGCGGGACGGCCCGAAGAGGACACGGGCTCGCGCGCCAGTTCCAGCGGCCCGTCGTCGTCGATGGACAGGTCCAGGTCGAACTCGGCGCTGCCGCCGGACGGGCGCTGCGGCGCGGGAGGCTGCTGCGGGACGGCGCGGCCCCAGGACGACGCAGGCTCCTGGGAGAGGTCGGGAGCGCGGCCCGCGGCGGAACCGGGCTCGCGGCCCAGGCCGGGCGCCGCGGGACGGTTGGCGAAGGAGCCGGGCTCCAACGGCAGCTCACCCGGAGCGCGCGCCGAGGGACGCCCCGCCACGGATCCAGGCTCGCGGCCCAGTCCCGGCGCGGCGGCGCGACCCGCCGCGGATCCAGGCTCCAACCCCAGACCTGGCACGGAGGGACGTCCGGCGGCGGATCCAGGCTCACGCCCCAGGCCCGGCGCGGCGGTACGTCCGCCAGAGGAGAGCGGTTCAAGTCCCAGGCCCGGCGCCGCGGGACGACCACCAGAAGAGCGAGGCTCCAGTCCCAGGCCCGGTGCCGCGGGGCGACCTCCAGAAGAGCGAGGCTCGAGTCCCAGGCCCGGCACGGCGGCACGGCCGGCGGCGGATCCAGGCTCCAGTCCCAGGCCCGGCGCGGCAGGGCGACCACCGGAAGAGCGAGGCTCGAGTCCCAGGCCCGGCACGGCGGCACGGCCGGCGGCGGATCCAGGCTCACGCCCCAGCCCCGGGGCACGACCCGCCGCGGATCCAGGCTCACGCCCCAGCCCCGGCGCGGCGGCACGGCCGGGCGAGGACGCGGGCTCACGCCCCAACGGCCGCTGACGGCCCGGCGAGGACGTGGGTTCGCGCGCCAGCTCCAGCGGGGCCTCGTCGTCCAGGGATGACAGGTCGAAGTCGAACTCGGCGCTGCCGCCAGAGGGCCTGGCGGGAGCCACCGGCGGCACGACCGGCATCGCGGCGGGCGGAGGCGGAGGGGCCGCGCGCTGCACGGGCGCGGGAGGCACCGGCGCGGCGCGAGGCGGCGGCGCGGGAGCGACATCCGAGAAATCCAGCTCGAACCCACCCGCGTCGCCCGCGTCCGAAGCCGCGTCGTCCTCCACGGAGAGCCCTACTTCGATGGGCACCTCATCCAGCGGCTGGCCCATGGCGATGGGCGAATCCATGGCCGGAGCCTCGAACTCGAAGTCGAGCCCCGGCAGCGGCTCGTCGTCTCCCGACAGCACGCCCTGCACGGTGGGCGGAGGCGTCCCCGCGATGAGCTCGTCCAGCGGGATGTCCACGTCGTTCGCGGAGTCCGCCTGCGCGAGCCCCATGTCCTCGTCCGGAGCGCCCAACGAGAACGGCTCGTCCGCGCCGCCCAGCGAGAACGGCTCGTCCGCCGCGGGCACGGGGGCGGACGGCGCATCCAGGTCGTCGAACAATGAATCGAGCGCGACGCCGCCCGCGGCCGGTTGCGCGGGCTGTGCGACGGCTGCGGGACGCGCGGGGGCGGCGGCGGGCCGGGGCGCGGCGGCGTTGGAAACCGGCGGCGCGGCCACGGGCGGACGCACCGGTGCGATGCCCGGCGCGCTCAACGGTGCGATGCCCGGCGCGCTCAACGGTGCGATGCCCGGCGCGCTCAATGGCGCGATGCCTGGCGCGGCCAACGGCGCGATGCCCGGCGCCACGACCGGAGCAATGGACGGCAGCGGCGCGGCGGCGGGCACGGCACTGCCACCCGGCTTGCGCTGGAGCATCAGGTCCACGAGCGCGCGGCTCGCGGTATCCAGCTCCTGGAACTGCAACCCCATGCCCGGAGGCCCCGCGGGGTCGTTCACGTCGCGCACCCAGCGCACGGTCGCGGTGCCTTGAAGCACGCGCACCCCGTTGGCGATCTGCACGTCGAAGCGCACGGGCGTGCCCACCGGCTGCGGCGTGCGCGAGCGGATGAACATGCCCCCGGGGCTGATGTTGGTGGCGAACTCCTCGGTGAAGCTCCCCACAGTCTCATGCTTGAGCTTCACCAACAGACCGACCGACTTGCGGTCCGAGGTACGCCGACCTTGATCCATGGTTCAGCACTGTCGCGTCCGGGGGCCATTCCCTCAAGGGGGTTCTGGCCCCCTGCCCGTCCGTCCGGTATCCATTCGAGACCTCCAGGTGCGCATCTGACTTACCTGTATGTCCCCGCTATCCTGGGACTTCGTTTCCCGCTGAAAGGGATCCGGGTCCACCGGACGGGAGTCCCCCGATGAACGCGGTTCCCCTTTTCGCCCCTGTTCCCCTGCATGCGCGGTGGTTGGTGGACCGACGGCACGACCTGCTTTCCACGGTCGGGGGACTGGGCGCGAGCCTGGCGCTGATGGCGTTGCACGTGCTGGGGGGCGTGAGCGGGCCGCCGCTGTGGTGGGCGTGGGTGTTGCTCTTGGACGGACCGCACCTGTTCGCGACGGTGTCGCGCACGTACCTGGATGCTCGGGAGCGGAAGGCGCGAGCCCGGCTGCTCTGGGGCAGCATGGGCTGGTTCGCGGCGGGGCCGGCGGTGTTCGCGGCGTCAGTGCTGTCCGGGCAGCGCTGGCCGTTCGCGGTGTTCGTGACGCTGGCGGCGCTGTGGGCGTACTGGCACGTGGTGCGGCAGCACTACGGCATCATGGTGCTCTACCAGCGCAAGGCCGGAGAGCGGGACGCGTGGGACCGGCGGCTGGACAGCGTGACCCTGTACGTGGGGCTGCTCGCGCCGTTCGTGGCGTTCGCGCTGACGCATCCGGGGGCGCGGCGCCGGTTGGGGCTGATGGCGGAGCCGACCTGGGAGGTCGGGGTGGCGCACGCGTGCTTCGCGCTGGTGCTCGCGGTGGTGGGGGTGCTGGCGGCGAGGCAGGTGTGGCGGTGGCGCCGGGGGCTGGGAGTGAACGGGCCCAAGTTGTTGATGCTGGGCGCGGCGCTGGGGCTGACGTCGCTGGTGTTCTGGCCGTCGGTGTCGCGGCGGATGGACTTCCTGATGTTCACCGTGGCGGTGACGGCGTTCCACAACGTGCAGTACCACGGCATCGTCTGGTTCTTTCACCGCAACCGCTACCACGCGGAAGGCGTGGACCGGACCGCGTTCGGTTGGGCGCCGAAGGTGAGCCAGCGCTTCATCATCTACGCGCTCTGCGGGCTCGCGTTCACGCTGGCGTACCGGACACTGGGCTGCGGCATGGGCGTGCATCCGGGCTGCGGCGCGTTCGACGCGAAGCTGGCGATGGGAGGCAGCGGGCTCATGCTGCGGGACCTGATGGAAGGCTTCATCTGGGGCTTCGCGCTGCACCACTACTTCCTGGACCAGTACATCTGGCGCGTGCGCAAGGACGCGGGTCTGAACCAGGACCTGAAGCTGAACACCGCGGCGGCTTAGGTTCACGACGCCAGCTCGGGCGGCGCACGGAGCGCACGGGTGAGCGCCTCGTTCAGCTCGCGCTTGAAGCTCGTGGTCATCCAGGCGTTCGGGATGGCATCGAAGCCGTGGATGGCCCCGGGGTAGACATGGAGCTCCACCGGGACTCCCGCGCGGGAGAGGCGGCGGGCGTAGTCCATGGACTCGTCGAAGAAGACGTCGAGCGAGCCCACGGCGATGAAGGCGGGAGGCAGGCCCGAGACGTCCTGGCCGAGCGAGGCCGAGAAGTGCCCGGCGCGAGAGTCGGTCGGGAGGTAGTCCCCGCGCAGGGACTCCCAGCCGAAGCGGGTGTGCGCACGCGTCCACGAGAACTCGCCCGTCGTCGGGTTGGGGTCCGTTTCCAGGGGCGTCCCCGTGCGGGCGTCGAGCATGGGGTAGATGAGAATCTGCGCCGCGGGCCGTGGCCCGTTGTCATCGCGGGTGAGCTGCGCCAGCGAGGCGGCCAGCCCGCCACCAGCGCTCTGCCCCATGAGGACGATTCGCGATGGGTCGACGCCGAGTGACGCGGCATTCGCGTGGACCCAGCGCAGCGCAGCGTAGACATCGTCGATGGGACCCGGGAACGGCACCTCCGGCGCGAGGCGGTAATCGACCGAAACGACGACGGCGTTGTGCGCGAGGGCGAGCTCGGCATCGAAGCCCTCGCCCATGGATGCGCTGCCCATCACCATGCCGCCGCCGTGCAGGAACAGCACGGCGGGCCGTGCCGTGGCGTGGCCCGGCGGAGTCTGGATGACGAGCCGGACGTCCGGCGCTCCGTTCCGCCCGGGAATGCGCACCGCGCTCCGGAGCGCGGTGGTCCGGGGGGCGATGGACGAAATCATCTGGTCCATGAACGTGCGGCCGTCCGCGAGGTTCTCGCGGGAGAGCCCCGGGAGGAACTCGTGGGCGATGAGGGGGAGGAGAGAAGGGTCGACGAGATGACGCGTGGACATGGGTGACTCCTGGATGCGGCGGTGTGTGAGGTTGAGACGGGCCTTCAAGGCGACGTGGGAGCGGGGGCCGCGCGGATGACGACCTTGCCGATGACGCCCCCTCGTTCGGACCGCTCGAACGCGCTTCGAGCGTCGGGCAGCTCGAACACCTCCACGGGCGGCGGGAGGAGCTCCCCGGCCTGGAACTTCCCCGCGAGCTCCGCGAGGTCCCTCGCGGACGGTTTGGTGACGAGCACCAGCTGCTTCTGGCGACGGAAAGGGCCGAGCAGGGCGGAGGCCATGAGTGACAGGGGGGATGGCTCGAACCCCACGTGCCTGCCGCGAGGCGTGAGGAGGCCACGCGCCTCGGCGAAGGACAGCTTCGTGCTCAGGTCGAAGACGACGTCGAAACGCGCACCGAGCTTCGAGAGCGGCCGGGCGCGATAATCGTGGACCACCTCGGCGCCGTACTGCCGTGCCGCGGCCAGACCGGCGGCGGAGGTGACGGCGGTGACGTGCGCACCACGCGCCCGGGCAAGCTGGATCAACATCAGCCCCACACCTCCCGTCGCGCCGTTGACAAGGACGCGCTCGCCGGGAGCGACACGCGCGACGTCACGCAATGCCTGGAGCGCCGCGAGCCCCACCATCGAGACCGCCGCGGCCCCGACGTCGTCGAGCCCTGGCGGAACCCTGGCGACGGATGTCGCCGCGACCGTGATGAGTTCGGCGAGCGTTCCCTCGCGCATGCTTCCGGGGAAGCCGAACACGCGGTCTCCGACGGAGAAGCCGCTGACGCCCGCACCCACCTCCTCGACGACACCGGCGAAGTCCGAGCCGGTTGACTTCGGGAAGCGGGCACCGCTGAGCAACCGCAGCTCGCCACGCCGGATCTTCCCATCGATGGGATTCACCGAGACGGCTCGGACGCGGATGAGCAGGTGGTGGGCGCGGACGCGGGGCGCCGGCTGCTGGGTGTGTTGCAGGAGTTCGGGACCGCCGAAGCGGCTGTAGGTGAGTGCGTTCATGGCCCTCAAGCTACGGGGCTGCATGAATTCGCGGAACTTGATGGTTGGAAGGCCTATTGTTCATGCCGTGAAACTCTCGGCCTTCGACCTGAACCACATTCGCGCGCTCCACCACCTCCTCGAAGAGGCTCACGTCACGCGTGCGGCGAAGAAGCTGGGAATCACGCCCGCGGCGGCGAGCAATGCCCTGCACCGGCTGCGCGTCGACTTCGACGACCCGCTCCTGGTCCGCAACGGAAGGTCGCTCGTGCGAACGCAGCGGGCCGAGGCGCTTCGCGCGCCCGCCAGGGAGGTGATGCTGGCGGCCGGGCGGCTGTTCGACCAGGGGCGTCCCTTCGACCCGGCGACCGCGACCTGGGACATCTACGTGACGACGTCGGACCGCGTCGCGGAGCTGCTTCTGCCGACGCTCGACCGTCTCCTCGCGGCACGTGCTCCCGGGGCCCTGCTCACGCTCCGGACCCAGACACCGGACCTGGGGGCGTTCCTGCGTGAGCACGGCGGGATCGCCATCGTCCCGGAGATCGCGAAGGAGCGGGACCTGCGCTCGCAGCGCCTGTTCGTCGACGACTTCGTCTGCGTCATGCGCGGGGCGCATCCCCTCGCCACCGGGCGCATGACCCTGAAACGGTTCACCGAGTGGGAGCACGTCCTGGTGGCCCCACTCGCGCAGTCGCGCCGCGGCGGCATCGACGTGCTCCTGGAGAAGGAGGGGTTCTCACGTCGAGTGACGCGTGTGGTGACCACGTTCTCCCTGGCACTGCCGCTCGTCCTAGGCTCGGACCGGCTCGCCGTCCTTCCGCGCAGCTTCGCCACCTCGCACGCGAAGGCACTTGGGCTCGCGCTTCGGCCACTGCCTGTCCCGATGCCTCCCCTCGAGATGCTCCTGGCCTGGCATCTTGGGAACGAGGGCGACCCGAAGCACGCATGGGTCCGCGGCCTCGTTCATGACGCTGTACGCGCCGTGGGCCTGGCGACCGCGTAGGCCCACGGCTCCGTCAGGCTCAGGGGGTCACGAGCCGCAGGAACGCATCCTGGTTCCAGGTGTTCCCCGCGCCGTCGCGCTGCCAGCCGGACACCACCAGCCCGGACTCCGGCGCCGCGACCAGCGTGGTCGCCGCCAGCGAGCAAGTGCCGCTCTCGCACGACTCCGGCGCCAGCGACTTCGTGCCCAGGAGCGCGCCGTCCGCAGCGTAGCGCGTCACCGTATTGCCGCACGCCGTGGCCACCGGGCCCGCGGGCTCCACCGCCGCCACCGTGCCCACCGACGTCGCGCCGCACGTGGGCTGCTTCACCCAGCGCTCCTTCCCGTCCGCCGTCGCCGTCAGCACGAACGGGCCGCCCTCATCCAGCGCCACGCCGTTCCACACCAGCAGGCCCACCGCCTCGCCGGCCACCGCCACCGTGCCGTCCGCGCCCACCGACACGGAGCCCACGCGCCCGTTCACTCCCGGCACCTCGCGGCCCCACGCCAGCGCTCCGTCCGCGCCGAACGCCAGCACCACGAAGCCGCCCGTGCCCCGCGCGTCGAACGTGCGCCCGTCCACCGTCACCGGGCCCACCAGCCGCCCGGCCACCACCGACGTGCCCGTCCCCGACAGCGCCACCGCCGACAGCAGCGTGCCCTCCTGCGCGCCGTCGAACGTCTTCGTCCAGCGCACCGTGCCGTCCGCCGCGTAGCGCACCAACTGGGGCGTGTGGGCCTCTGGCGTCCACTCCTCGCCCAGGGCCACCACTCCGCCCGCCGCGTCCGCCGCCACCGCGTAGACCTTCTGGCCCACGCGGCGCTGCCACTCGGGCTCGCCTGCCTGCGTGAACTTCACCAGGAAGCCGTCCTGCGCCTCGCCCAGCCCGAAGTCCGCCGAGTACAGGAACGCGTTGCCGGACAGGAACACCGCGCCGTCACTCCCCGTGGAGCCCGCCACGCGCAGGTCCGACAGGCGGTTGCGCTCGAACTCCTTCGCCCACTGCTTCGTCCCGTCCGCCGAATAACGGGACAGCGTCAGCACCAGCCGCTCACCGTCCACCTGGTCCCGGTCCTCGTCCGAGCGCGGCGTGCCGGACGTCACCCACAGCACATCCCCGCCCCGCCCCACCGCCAGCCCCGCGCCCGTGTCGTCCTGGGGACCGCCCTGCGTGAGCGACCAGGGGCTCGCCGCCGGGGCCGCGGGCGCCGGAGTCTCCGCGGAGGGCGCCTGCGTGGGTGCCTGGGTCCCAGGCGAGGGAGCAGCCGTCTCCGGGGCCGGCGCGGGGAGCGTCCCCTGGGCTTCCGTACCGCCAGTCACATCCCCAGTTTCGTCCGCCGGAGCACCACCACCACATGCAGTGCTTCCCAGCCCGAGGAGTCCCGCGCCCAGAAGTGCCCACCCGCCCCAGATGACTCGCCGTGCTGAACGCATGCCGTGCTCCCATGCCTGCCCTGCTCCATCGCAGGTGCCTTGGGAACGTAAGCAGTGTGTCCACGGTCCGGCATTCCCCCCGTCCAGGGGGTATCGAAACAGGCCGGGGGGCAGGCACGGGGACAGGCGCGGGGCCGGGCGGACCCGTAGCCCTCCCCGGAGGAATACCGGCCCCCTGGAACGGTTGGCACCCCACGCTCGGGGCCCCAGGGCGACGGAAACCGTTGGTCCGCCCCCTCCGCGCCGATTAAGAGAACCCTTCCATGGAAAGCGCCGCCCCCGCCCCTCTCCCCCCGTCCGACGCCACCCCCGAGGACCTGCGCGCCGTCGAGGAGCTTGCCCAGGCCCGCAACGCCATCGTCGAGCAGATTGAAAAGCGCGTTGTCGGCCAGCGGGACGTGGTGGAGCACCTGCTGATTTCGCTCTTCAGCCGCGGCCACTGCCTCTTCGTGGGCGTGCCGGGCCTGGCGAAGACGCTGCTCATCTCCACGCTGGCGGACGTGCTCAACCTATCCTTCAACCGCATCCAGTTCACGCCGGACCTGATGCCGTCGGACATCACGGGCACGGACATCCTGGAAGAGGACAAGACCACGGGCCGCCGCTCCTTCCGCTTCATGCAGGGGCCGCTGTTCGCGAACATCATCCTCGCGGACGAGGTGAACCGCACGCCGCCCAAGACGCAGGCCGCGCTCCTCCAGGCCATGCAGGAGTACCGCATCACCGCCGGTGGCCGCACGTACCCGCTGGAGCTGCCCTTCCTCGTCTTCGCGACGCAGAACCCCATCGAGCAGGAGGGCACCTATCCCCTCCCGGAAGCGCAGCTGGACCGCTTCATGTTCCTGGTGGACGTGGGCTACCCCACCGCCGAAGAGGAGGTGCAGATCGTCAAGAGCACCACCGCCGGCGCGCCGCCGAAGCTGGAGAAGATTCTGTCCCCCGAGCGCATCCTCGCCCTCCAGGAGCTGGTGCGCCGCGTGCCGGTGCCGGACCACGTGGTGCGCTACGCGGTGGAGCTGGTGCGCCACACGCGTCCCAAGGAAGCGGGCGCGCCGGACTTCGTGGCGAAGAACGTGTCCTGGGGCGCGGGTCCCCGCGCGAGCCAGTACCTGGTGCTCGCGGCCAAGGCGCGCGCCATCCTCAACGGCCGCTTCGTGGCCACGGTGGAGGACGTGCGGGCGCTGGCGAGGCCCGTGCTGCGCCACCGCGTGCTGCCCAACTTCACCGCGGAGAGCGAAGGCATCACGTCCGTGAAGCTCATCGACCAGCTCCTCACGGTGGTGAAGGGCTAGGCGCGTCCACCCATGGCGCTGCTCGACGCCCAGACGCTGTCCCGCCTCCAGGGCGTGAAGCTGCGCGCCCGCGCCGTGATGGAGGGCGTGCTGTCCGGCCTCCACAAGAGCCCCCATCAGGGCCAGAGCGTGGAGTTCGCCGAGCACAAGGAGTACGCCCCCGGCGACGAGCTGCGCCACCTGGACTGGAAGGCCTACGGCAAGTTCGACAAGTACTACGTCAAGCGCTTCGAACATGAGACGAACCTGCGCTCGGTGATGGTCGTGGATGCGTCCGCGTCCATGGGCTACCAGAGCGGCGCGATGTCCAAGCTGGAGGTGGCCAAGACGCTCGCGGGCGCGCTCAGCTACCTGCTCGTGCGCCAGCAGGACGCCGCGGGCCTGGCCGTCATGGTGGGCGGCGCGTTCAAGGACGTGCCGCCCCGCGCCTCCGCCGGCCACCTCAACGTGCTGCTGGACGCGCTGGAGCACACGGAAGCCAAGGGCCCCACGGACCTGGGCAGCGCGGCGGATCACCTCGCGGAGGTGCTGCCCCGGCGCTCCACGGTCATCGTGCTGTCGGACCTGCTGGATGAACGGCAGGAGGCGCTCAAGCGCATCCTGGCCTTGCGGCAGCGCAAGAACGACGTGGCGGTGTTCCACCTGGTGGACCCCGCGGAGCTGACGTTCCCCTTCGACGACCCCACGCTCTTCCTGGACATGGAGGGCGAGGGCCGCATCGAGGTGAACCCGCGCGAAATCAAGCAGAGCTACCTGGAGGAGTTCGGCGCGTTCCTCGCGGACGTGAAGGCGAAGTGCGCCGAGGCGGACGTGGACTACGAGCTGGTGCGCACGGACGAGCGGCTGGATGAAGTGCTGCTGCGCTTCCTTGGACGCCGAGGGAGGCGCCGGTGACGTTCGGCAACCCGTGGTTCCTGCTGGGCGCGCTGGGTGCGCTCATCCCCGTGCTGGTGCACCTGTTCGACCGGCGCCGGCCGCGGGCGCATCCGTTCGGGCCGCTCGCGTTCGTGCTGCGCAGCCAGAAACGCACGGCGAGCCGGCTCAAGCTGAAGCGGCTGCTCCTGTACGCGCTGCGCACGCTCATCCTGCTGGCGATTCCCATCGCGCTGGCGCGGCCGGAGTTTACCCGCGACGCGCAGGCTGCCACGGTGACGCGCGGCCCGGCGGCCACGGCGGTCATCCTGGACGCATCGCTGTCCATGCGCTGGTCGGACGGCACGTCGAACTTCGAGAAGGGCCGTGACGAGGCGCGCGACGCGCTCAAGGACCTGCTGCCGGAGGAGCCCGCCACGGTGATGGTGTGCACGGCGTCGCCGGAAGCGCCCCCGCCGCCGGGCTTCGACCGGGCGCGGCTGCGCGCGCTGGTGGACGAGGCGAAGCCCACCTACGGCACGGCGGACCTGTCGCGATGCCTGGACATGGCCGCGCGGTCGCTGGAGGAGAACCCGATGCCGGGCAAGCGCCTGGTGGTGGTCTCCGACATGACGGTCTCCGGCTTCCGGTTGGAAGCGCCGCCGCCCACGGTGAAGGGGCCCACGGGCACGATGGTGAAGCCGGAGGTCGTGCTGCGCGACGTGGCGTCCGGACGCGAGTCGCTGGACAACCACGCGCTGGTGGACCTGCGGGTGGAGCCCGCGCTGCAGGCGGGGCCGCGCGCGTACCAGTTCACCTTCACGGTGCGAAACTTCGGCGCGACGCCGGCCAAGGACCTGGAGGCCGCGGTGCGCGTGGGCGAGTCCACGCTAGCCAAGGGCTTCGTGGACGTGCCCGCGGGTGGCACGACGCAGAAGACGCTGACGGTGCGCTTCCCGCAGGGCGGCACGGTGGTGGGCCAGGTGACGCTCGCGCCGGACGCGCTGGCGGAGGACGACCGGCGGTCCTTCGTGCTGCCGGTGCCGCGTGGGCTGAAGGCGCTGGTGGTGAACGGCTCGCCGCACGCGACGCGCTACCGGGACGAGGCCTTCTTCGTGGACGCGGCGCTCACGTCGCCGGGCTCGCCGGTGGACGTGGCGGTGCGCGACGCGGAGGTGGGGCTGCGCGAGGACTTCAGCGCGTACGACCTGGTGCTGCTGCTCAACACGACGGCGCCGTCCGAGGAGGAAGCACGGAAGCTGGCGGCCTTCGTGGAGAACGGCGGCGGCCTCTTCGTGAGCGTGGGCGACCACGTGAACCCGGAGGCGTACAACTCACGGCTGGGCACGCTCTTGCCGCGCCCCCTGCGCCTGGTGCGCACGAGCGCCGAGCGCGAGGACCCGGACGCGGAGACGAAGACGGCGAAGCTGGCGCAGGTGAAGGTGGACCATCCGCTGTTCGCGCCCTTCACGGGCCGCGCGGAGGAGGGGCTCATCGGGGCGCGCTTCTACAAGTACATGCTGCTGGAGGCGGACAGCCCGTCCGCGCCGGGCACCAGTCAGGTGCTGGCCACGTACGAGGACGGGGCACCCGCGGTGGCGGTGGCGCGCCGGGGCAAGGGGCGCGTGGCGCTGTTCACCAGCACGGTGGACCGCGACTGGAGCGACTTCGCCATCCGCACGAGCTTCCTGCCGCTGATGCAGCGCTTCGCCGCGTACCTCACGGGCTCGTTGGAGGAGCGCGAGGAGGTGCGCGTGCGCGTGGGTGAGACTGTGACGCTGCGCCCGGAGGGAACGCAGAAGGTGGCGGGCGTGCGCGCGCCGGATGGCAGCGAGCTGCCGGTGAAGGCACAGCCGGACGGTTCGTTCGTGGCGGGCCCCACGGTGGAGCCGGGCGTGCACGCGGTGCTGGGCGCGGACGGAAAGCCCGTGGCCGCGCTGGACTTCGCCGCCACGCTGGACCCGGCGGAGAGCGACCTGACGCGCGTGCCGCAGGACACGCTGACGGCCTACTTCGGCGAGGACACGGTGAAGGCCTCCACGGGGGACGCGGACAAGCCCGCCGTGCCGCTGTGGACGTGGCTCATCCTGGCCGCGTGCCTGGCGTTCTTCTTCGAGGGCACCCTGCTCCGGAAGTAGCTCCGCCCCCAGCCACGCTGCTCCAAAACCTGTCCGACAGTCGGACAGGTCTCCACCGCTCGGAGCGAACGGCCCTCAACCACGCTCTTCCACCCTGTCCGACAGGTTTCCATGGCCCGGCTGAACCGGAGCCCCTTCCCGGCCACGCTTCCTCAAGACCTGTCCGACTGTCCGACAGGTTTCCGCAGCCCGGCTGAACCGGAGCCCCTTCCCGGCCACGCTTCCTCAAAACCTGTCCGACTGTCCGACCAGTTTCCGCCGCCCGGCTGAACCGGAGCCCTTTCTCGGCCACGCTTCCTCGAAACCTGTCCGACTGTCGGACAAGTTTCCGCAGCCCGGCTGCGGCGGGAGCCCCTTCTCCGCCACGCTTCCTCAAGACCTGTCCGACTGTCCGACCAGTTTCCGCCGCCCGGCTGCGGCGGGAGCAATCCCGGTCACGGTCCTCCAGAGCTGTCCGACTGTCCGACAGGTTTTCTCCGCCCGGCTGGGCCAGCGCCCCTGCCGGCCTCGGTCTTCCAAAACCTGTCCGACTGTCGGACAGGTTTGTACGGGGCGCCGCTGGCGGGGGGGCCCAGCCCGGAAGCTTGAGGGCCGGCCCGGCCCGTGCCCTGACAGGCAGCCGACGCTCGGGATGCGCTCGCAGTGCCCCATGGGCGGCGGGCTCTGCCACACTGCGCGGCCGTGAGCCCTGCTTCCGCCCTCTATCGCGACTGCGCCCGCCTCTTCATGGTGGGCTTCCCTGGCACCCGCATCGACGCCGACCTCGCGGCGCTGATGGATGACGGCATCTACGGCGCCATCCTCTTCAAGCGCAACGTGGGCACCGCGGCGGAGACCGCGGCGCTGTGCCGTGAAATCAAGACGCGCGCGGGTCGGCCCTTCATCCTCTCCGTGGACCAGGAGGGCGGCCGGGTGGCGCGCCTTCGCGGTGAGCCCTTCACCGCCCTGCCTCCCATGCGTGAGCTGGGACAGCGCGGCGACGAAGCCCTGGCCGAGCGCGTGGGCCGGCTGCTCGCGCACGAACTGCGCGCCGTGGGCTTCGACTGGGACTTCGCGCCCGTGCTCGACGTGGACACCAACCCGGCCAACCCCGTGATTGGCGACCGCAGCTTCAGCCGCGACCCGGTGGAGGTGGGCCGGCTGGGCGTGGCGCTCGCGAAGGGACTGGAGGCCGGCGGCGTGGCGTCCTGCGGGAAGCACTTCCCCGGCCACGGCGACACGACGACGGACAGTCACCTCACCCTGCCGAAGCTGCCGCACGACCTGGAGCGACTGCGCCGCGTGGAGCTGGTGCCGTTCCAGGCCTTCGCGAAGGCGGGGCTCGCGTCGCTGATGACCGCGCACGTGCTGTTCGACGCGCTGGAGCAGGGCGTGCCGGCGACCATGAGCCACCGCGCGCTGCACGACCTGCTGCGCAAGGAGCTGGGCTTCGACGGCGTGGTCGTCAGCGACGACCTGGAGATGAAGGCCATCGCGGACCACTACTCCGTGGCGGAGGCCGCGGTGCAGGGCACGCTCGCGGGCGTGGACCTGTTCCTCGTGTGCCACAAGGCGGACGTGCAGCGCACCGCCATCGAAGCGCTGGTGAAGGCGGTGGAGTCCGGCCGCGTCCCGCGCGAGCGCATCACCGAAGCGCACCGGCGCCTGGACGCGCTCGCCGCCCGCTTCGCGCATCCCGCCGAGGACCGGCTCGCCACGCTGGGCGACGCGGAGCACCGCGCGCTGGCCGAGGGCCTCGCCAGTGCGTTCACCGGCAAGGACCCCACGGAGGTCATGCTCGCGTTGCGTTAGTGGGTGGCGTGCCTGGAGCCCAGCTCGGAGCCCTGGCCCATGGGGCCCTGGAAGCGGAGGGCCCCGCCCCGGTCTCCAGGCACCGGCTCCTGCGGCGTGGTGAAGCCGGGCGCGCCAATCTGGTTTTGCAGGCCCTGGGCCCCGGCGGGCTGCGGCTTCAGCGGTGACCCCTTCGCGTCCGTGGGCGTTGTGGCGCCAGAACCACCCGTTCCCGGCGGCGCGGGTTGCTGCGTGTTGGCGACACCCTCGTAGCGGCTCCCCGCGCGCGGCATCGTGGGCTTGTCACGGTTGCAGCCGGGGCCGACCAGCGCGGCCGTCGCGGCGCACACCGCCACCAGCGTCCAGTGATGAAGTCTTCGTGAGTGCATGGCCTGCTCCCTCCAGAAGCCGTCATGGCCTCGACAGAAGGAGTGGCCACCCCGGCGCCCCACCGGGAGTGGCGGGGCCGGAGCACGGACGCCCGCTGGCACGCTGGCCGGCGGGCGCCCTGGGACTTCCGTCCAACTACCGGTCGTGCAGGTAGACGGGCGGGCTGACGTAGGAGTAGGGCGCCTCGAAGCCGCGCGTGAGCTCGTTCGCGGTGGAGATGCTCCAGCCGCCCAGCCCCTCGGCCGCGGGCGAATAGGTCGCCCCGCCGAGCACGCCGTAGCGGTGCGCCATCATGCCGCCCGCGTCATCCCACTTGGAGTTGTTGGACTTGCCCGCCTTGGCCGGCGTGCGCGGGTCGATGCTGGAGCCGATCTTCTCGATGGTGGAGTTGTAGCCCCGGTCCACCGTCAGCACGTGGGGAGGCAGCTTCGCGGCCGCGTCACCGTGGTGCGCGTCAGCGGGGTTCTCATGCCCCTGCTGCTCGGCCACGTTGTAGACGGCCTCCGGCTGCGTCCCACGCTGCGCGAAGGCATTGCCCCGCGACTCGTCCGGCTGCTTGCCGCCCGTCTCGGGCAGCCCGCCACAGGCCGTGCCCAAGAGCACGCCCGCCGCCAGCGCCGCCGCCCCCATCCACCGCTGAATGCCTCGCTCGCGCATGTTCATCGTCTCCGCCATTCCCCAGGAATGGTCATGCCGTTCTCGCCCACCACCGGGCATCCACCCGAGGGCAGGCCCTGCCGGCCGCCCGCTGTCCGACCCAAGGGCCGACAGGGCTTCATCGTGAACGGCCGGCCCCGCTCGGGAAGAGAGGAGCCAGCCACGGGGCGCAGGAATACACGGTCCCGGCCTCCCTGTCCCGCCAGGAGTGCACCGGCGCCCGCCCCACTTCAGGCGCGAGCGCCCTTCCGGGCCGCGCCCTTCGCCGCAGGAGCCTTCTTCGCCGCCGGTTTCTTGACAGTCGCCAGCTTCGCCTCCGCCGCGGAGGCCTTCTTCGCCGCCGGAGCCTTCGCCGGAGCCTTCGCCAGAGCCTTCCTGGGGGGTGGAGCCGCGTCGGAGGACGACCCGCCCTGGAGCGTGGCCAGGACCTCCGCGACGTGGCCGGCCACCTTCACCTTGGGCCACACGCGGACGACCTTTGCGTCCGGGCCAATGAGGAAGGTCGCGCGGATGAGGCCCATGAACTTGCGGCCATAGAGGGACTTCTCCCCCCACACGCCGTACGCGTCCGCCAGCGCGTGGTCCGGATCCGCCAGGAGCGAGAACGGCAGCCCCTGTTTCGTGGCGAACTTCTGGTGGGACGCGACGCTGTCCGGCGACACGCCCAGCACCACCGCGCCGGCCTTCACCAGCGCGGAGTGCTCGTCGCGGAAGTCGCACGCCTCCGTGGTGCAGCCGGGGGTCGCGTCCTTCGGATAGAAGTAGAGGACGACGTGCCGCCCCTTGAACTGCGAGAGGGAGACGGTGGCGCCGCTCTGGTCGGGGAGAGAGAAGCCGGGGGCCTTGTCACCTGATTGGGGCATGGGCATGCGTCGGCTCCATACCCAGACCCCGGGGGCTTCTCAACTCCACGCGTGCGCCAGGGACTTCAGCGCGCGCCTTCGCCCGGCGGATGGACCTCTTCGCCCGGCGGGTGGTCGTGGGCCTCCAGCTTGACCAGGTCCACCTGGCAGCCCTCCAGCACCTTGCGCAGCATGTTGCGCGTCGCGTCCGTGCGGGCCTCGCCCATCTTCTTCGCGAGCGATTCACACGCGGCGCGCTTGGCCTCCACGTCGCTGGCCCCGCGCCCCGTCGCACCGGGCCGGGCCAGGGGGCGCGGCGGAACCTTCTCCTGCGCGGCCTTCAGCGCGGCCAGGCGCTTGTCGGCCTCCGGGCGGGCCTTGGAGTCCTTGGGGACGGCCTCGAACTGGGCGGCGACCTCCGTCCACGCCGGGTCCTGGGCAGGGAGCTTCTGGTTGATCAGCTCCTGGTAGCGATCCTCGGCCTTCTTCAGCTGCTCCGGACCGGGGTCGGTGGAGCAGCCCGACAGCGCGAGCAGACCCGCGAGCAGCAGCGCGGCGGAAGTTCGGGGATGGGCAATGCGCATGGTGTGGGACGTCCTCCTGCTGGCCACAGGGTTAAACCACGGCTAGGGTGCGCCGTCGTGGCTCCCATCCTGCTCGCCTTCCTGCTCGGCCTGTCCCAAGGCCTGCTCCACGCCCTGGGGCCGGACCACTGCGCCGCCATGGCCACGCTCGGCACCCTGGGCGGCGGCCGTCGCCGCGTCGCCATCATGACGGCGCTGCGCTTCGCCCTGGGCCACGCGGCCATGCTGGGCGGCATCGCGGCGGTGTGCCTCGTCGCGGGCGTGGGCCTGTCGGAGACCTTCGAGCGGTGGGCGGAGGTGTTTGGCGGCGCGGTGTTGGTGGCGCTGGCCGTCACCGCCCTGCTCTTCCCGCACAGCCTGGACCACGGCCACCCGCACCTTCCCGGTCACGACCGAGAGCCGCACGAGCACGTGCACACCGTGAGCACCGCGGCCGGTGCCTTCATGGCCGTGAGCGGCGTGCGGTCGCTGCTCATCGCGCTGCCCCCGCTGCTGGTGGGCGGCAGCATGAGCCTGTCCGCGTGGACGTACCTGCCCGGCTTCGCGCTGGGCATCCTCATTGGCATGGGCGCGGTGGGCCTGCTGTTCGCGGAGGGCCTGTCGCGGGTCAACGCGCGCATCAGCGTGTGGATCCAGCGCGGCGTGGCGCTGGGCTCCGGCGCGCTGGGCCTGTTCTGGATCGGCTCGCGGCTCGTCTGAAGAGCCGGGCCCGGAAGCACCCCAGGCCCGCTTTCCGGCACCGGAAGCGCTACGAGCGCTTGTCCAGGATGCCCAGCGCCATCATCGACACCAGGAAGCCGTAGACGACGTGCTCCGGGCGGTTGGCGAACGCGAGCAGCTCCGCCACCACGCGGTTGCCGTCGATTTTCGGCAGCAGCTCCGCCTCCCAGCGCTCCAGCTCCACCTCGTTGAGGCCGTAGGCGGGAGCGACGGCGGGGATGAGCCGGTCCTCGGGCTGGAGCAGGCGGCGCAGGCGCTCCGGCTTGTAGAGCTTCTTGATGCCCCGGACGATGAGGTTCGCCGGGTGCACGTCCAGCTTGATGGACTCCGAGGAGGCCTTCTCCTTGAAGCTCATCACGTACGTGCCCTCCTCCCAGGAGAAGACCGAGTAGATGATGGCCTTCACCTGCTGGCCCACGTAGTACAGCCGCTCGGTGTCCTTGAGCAGGGAGCGCTCCACCAGCACGTCACCGGTGCGCCGGTGGCTCTGCGCGGCGACGGCGGACGCGTCCTGGAGCTGCTCGGGTTTGATCTTCCCCACGCGCACCAGGAACTGCCCGAAGCGGTCCGCCAGCAGGTTGGAGAGCGCGAACACCGGGGTGCCGTTCTCGAAGTAGACGACCTTCTTCACCTTGCCGCGCTGCACGCCCAATTCGCCCGTCTCGCGCGACAGGTAGAAGGCGGTGAGCAGCGAGGGCAGGTTGTCCCTCAGCTCGCCCCGGCGGCTGCCCGGAGCGCCCGCGCCCACCGGCAGCGGATCCGGCGGGCGGCCCGGCGTGGGGGGCCGCACCTGGGTGGTGGACACCTTCTGCATGGGCGTGGCGGTGAGGTTGGCGCCGCGGATTTCGGCCGTGAGGTTGCCGCCGCCGGTGACCTTGATGCGGCCGGTCAGCTCCATGGCGTCCTGCGGGCCCTCCTCCTCCACGTCGATGTCCAGCTCCACCTCGAAGGCATCGGCCATGGAGGCGGCGGGGACCTTCTTCTCCGCGGGCAGCACCTTGGCCACCGCTTCCAGCAGCTTCTGGGCTTCGAAGGGTTTCTCGAAGTAGCCGGCGGCCTGGTACTTCTGGCGCGCTTCGGTGGCGTGCTTGCCGCCCTTGAAGACGCCGGTGATGAAGAGCAGCGGCAGCTGGGGGTTGTCCTTCCGCAGCGTGTCCGCCAGGTGGTAGCCCATCATGTCCGGCAACAGGATGTCCAAGACAGCACAGCCGGGGGGCTGGGCGCGGGCGGCCTCGATGGCCTGCTTGCCACGGCTGGCGCCCACCACCTCATACCCGGCGTCCTCGAACAGCTGCGTGAGGAGGGAGAGGAGCTCCTGGTTGTCGTCCACGACGAGGATTCGAGGCGCCATCGCGGGGGGACCGTAGCAGATTCGGACGCCGGGGCGGCCAGCGTTTCCAGGGAACCCCGGAAGGCCGCCCGCTTCAGACGATGGATGCAAGCGCCCCGCTGGAGCGTTAGGGTGTCCCCCGCCTCATGTCCTCCCTTCTCGCCCGCATCTCCCCGGCAGGGCTCCTGGCCGGGCTCCTCCTGTTCTCCCCCATGGCGGTCCTGGCGCAGGAGGGCCCGCAGCAGGACGCGGGTCAGCCGGACGATCCGAACTCGCCGGAAGGGGACGACAACACCGGCCGCGTGCCCACGGACTGCCGCAGCACCAGCGACTGCGCGCCGCGCTTCAGCTGCAACGCGGGCAAGTGCAAGTACACCGGCATCCGCCAGGCGGAGACGCAGGGCTGTCTGCTGGGCCCGCAAGCGGCGCTGATGGTGCTGGGCGTGGCCGCCGTGGCAGGCTCGCGGCGCCGCCGGTAGCCCCGGCAGGCCCCACTCCCCCCACTCCAAGGAGCGACGCGCGATGCGGCTGGGCCTGAAGGCAACCAACCTCCTGGAGCGGGTGGCGGACTTCCTCAACCTGGCGCCGCAGCCCCTGGCGCACGCCTTCTTCGGGATGATGGCGTCGCGGACGCTGATGGCCGGGGCCAGGCTGGGCGTCTACGCGGCGCTGGCGGACGGCGCGGCGACGGCGGAGGCGCTGGCGGCGCGGCTCAAGACGAGCACGGAAGGCATGCGGGCGCTGCTGGAAGCGCTCATCGCCTGCGAGGTGGTGGAGCTGAGCCGGGGCCGCTTCCGGCTGGCGCCCCGGGCGCGGCGGTGGTTGGACCCACGCTCGCCGCAGGCCATCACGGCATTCCTGGAGTTCAACTACGCGCAGTGGGACTGGTGGGGGCAGCTGGAGACCGCGGTGAAGAGCGGGCAGTCGGTGGACATCCACCAGTTCGCTCCGGACGACCCGCGCTGGCGCGACTACATCCAGGCCATGTACCAGTTGGCGCGGCTGGCCTCGCCGGAGGTGGCGGCGGCCATTCCCCTGCCCCGAGGCGCGAGGCACCTGTTGGACCTGGGCGGCGCGCACGGCTGGTACGCGGCGGAGCTGTGCCGGATGCACCGGGGGCTGAAGGCCACGGTGGTGGACCTGGAGGGCAGCGTGCGCGTGGGGCGGGACATCATCGCCCAGGCGGGGCTGTCGCACCGGGTGACACACAAGGAAGGGGACGTGCTGAACGCGGAGCTGGGCGGGCCGTATGACGGCGCGCTGCTGTTCCAGGTGATGCACCACCTGACGCCCGCGCAGAACGTGGCGCTCCTGCGGCGCGTGCGCGGGGCCATGGTGTCCCGCGGAACGCTGGCGGTGCTGGAGTACCTGCGCGAGGAGCGGGACACGCAAGGGACGTCCGCGCCGCTCATCGGGTTGCACTACTTCCTCACGTCCGGAGCGGCGTCGTACACGCCCGCGGAGGTCGAGGGATTCCTGGATGACGCGGGTTTCAAGGTACAGAGCACGCGGCCCATCCGGCATCTGCCATTGCAGACGTTGATCATCGCGCAGCCGGACTGACGGTCCCGGCGCCTGCTTGTCAGACGGTGGAGGTAACTCCACACTCCAGGCATGGCCTATGGCGCGAAACCACTCGGGGGTCCGGCGACCCTCGCGGACATCGAGGCCCTGCCCGAGGGCGTGGTGGGCGAGATCATCGATGGAACGTTGTACACGCATGCGCGGCCCCGGGCCGGGCATATGGACCTGATGGGTGCACTGATTGAAGGGCTGCGAGGCCCCTTCCAGCGCGGCCAGAATGGCCCGGGCGGTTGGTGGGTGTTGGTGGAGCCGGGCATCCAGGTGGAGGGAGCGCCGGAGTTCAGTCCGGACCTCGCAGGATGGAGGCGCGAGCGAGTGCCCGTGCTTCCCGGCGGAAGGTGCAAGATCGCACCAGACTGGGTCTGCGAAATCCTGTCGCCGTCAACGCGGGCGTATGACCAGCGCATCAAACGGCCGTTCTACGCGCGCATCGGCGTCCAGCACCTGTGGTTCATCGACCTGGAGGTGCGCACACTCACCGTGAGCGAGCTGCACGATGGGCGCTGGGTGGAGATGGGCGTGTACGGCGAGGACGACATCATCCGCGCGGCACCGTTCGACGCCATCGAGCTGCGGCTCGGCGAGTGGTGGCCGGTTACTGATGCGTCCTGAGCGCCCGCCCGGCCTGCTTGTCAGACCGTGCTGCCAACCCCACACTTCGGGCATGGCCTATGGCGCGAAACCACTCGATGGTCCTGCGACCTTCGCTGACATCGAAGCTCTGCCCGAGGGCGTGGTAGGCGAGATCATCGATGGGACGATGTACACGCATGCGCGGCCGCTCGCCGCGCATGGCCATTTCGAGTACAGGCTCCTCCGGGAGCTGGATGATGCATTCCAGTTGAACCGTGAAGGGCCGGGCAGTTGGTGGCTGATGGCAGAGCCCGGCATCCGGGTGGGCGGCTCTCCAGAACTCAGTCCCGACCTCGCAGGCTGGCGGCGCGAACGGGTGCCCCTGATGCCCCAAGGGCAGTGGACGGACGTCCCTGACTGGGCGTGTGAAATCCTTTCACCTTCCACGCGGGCCTACGACACACGCATCAAGCGGCCGTTCTACGCACGCATCGGCATCAAGCACCTGTGGTTCGTGGACCTGGACGCGCGCACGCTCACCGTGAGCGAGCTGCGGGATGGCCTCTGGGTGGAGGTGGGCGTCTACGGCGAGGAGGATGACCTCATCCGTGCCCCGCCCTTCGAAGAGCGGGACCTGCGGCTGGGCTGGCTCTGGAAATCCCTTCCGCCTCCGGGCTAACGCGGCTTCGGCCTGCGCGCGGCCCGCTCGCGTTCGAGTTGCAGCTCACGCTCGACGACCTCGCGGTGGAACTTCGCGAAGTTCACGGGCTCCAGCAGACGCCGTCCCGGGTTCGGGCCCGCGTGTTCGAGGATGGCGTCGAGCGCGCCCAGGGCCTCCGGGAGGAACTCCTCCCTGAGCAACACGAGCGCCCTTCCCATGAGCGCGGTGGAGACCAGGGCTCGCATCCTCGGGTCCGTGTCCTCGCAGTAGCGCACGTCCACTTCGTCGAACGCTTCCAGCGCTTCGTCCACGTGCCCCAGGCCCTGAAGCGCGACGGCTCGCCCCAACATCGCCGACGCGGTCTGCTCCACCAGGAACGGCTCGGTGCTTCCGTCGTACTCCTTCAGGAGCGCCTCGGACTGGCTCAGCGCCTCCTCGAAGCGCAGCCCCTGGTTGTGCGCGGCGACCACCGCCGTTCGCGCCATCTCCACCGGGATGCGCAGGTCGGGCCGCTGCGCGAACGCCTTGAAGCGGCTCAGCATCCGCTCCAGCCAGTTGCTGCTCATGTCCTCCCGGTCCATCTCCAGGAGCACGCGGGCCCGGTACAGCATCCCCCACGCGACGCCCTCCCAGAGCTCCGGCCTGCGCGGGCTCCAGAAGCGGCGCTCCACCTCGTCGAAGTGGACCAGCGCTTCGTTGAACATCCCCTGCTCCGCGATGGCCGCGCCCCGGTTCCCCAACGCCCGAGCCACCTGGAGTTGGAGCGCCGGCACCTTCGACAACGTGAAGCGCCGGTACACCTCGTCACAGAGCGGAATCGCCTCTTCCAGCTCCCCCGCGCGGATGCACGCGCGCGCCCGGTCCATCTTCTCCTTCGCCTCCACCTCCGGCGGCACCGCGCCTTCAGCGTCCGGCATCGGCGCGCCCGTCATTCGCCGGCGCCAGCGGCGGCACGTCCCGGCCCTCGCCGAAGCCGAGCGCCCAGAAGCGCGGCCGCACCTCCTCCTTCAGCAAGAGCCGCAACAGCAGGTACTTCGCTTCGTCCTGGCCATCCCACGCCATGGGGAAGGTGCCGTAGTGCATCGCCACGGACGTGCCCGAGCGCAGCACGTGGTGCGCCTTCAGCGCGTCCTCCGGCCCCATGTGCACCGCATGCAGGACACGCGGACGGAACGCGCCGATGGGCAGCACCGACAGGCGCATGGGCCCGAAGCGCTCCGCGATGCGGTCGAAGTGCGGCCCCAGCCCCGTGTCGCCCGCGAAGAGCACCGGGCCTCCGGACGTCTCCAGCACATAACCCGCCCACAGCGTCTCCTCCTGGTCCGTCAGTCCCCGGTTCGAGCGGTGCTGCGCGGGCACAGCCCACACCTTCAACGCCTGGGGACCGCTCTTCGCGGACTGCCACCAGTCCAGCTCCTCCACGCGCTGGAAGCCCTCATCCATGAGCAGCTCGCGGTTGCCCAGGCCCACGAGGAAGAGCGGGTGGTGCGCGGCCTCCAGTTGCCGCAGCGTGGGCAGGTCCATGTGGTCGTAGTGGTTGTGGCTCACCACCACGATGTCGATGGGCGGCAGGTCCTCGAAGCGGATGCCCGGCGGCCTCACGCGCTTGGGGCCCACGAAGGACACGGGGCTCGCCCGCTCCGAATAGATGGGGTCCGTCAGCACGTTCACCCCGTCCGCCTGGAGCAGCACCGTGGCGTGGCCGATGAACGTCACGCGCAGCTCGCCCGGGCCCACGCGCTCCGGCGGCTTCGGGCCGGCGGGCTCCTCCGCGTAGTCGCGCCAGGGGCCGCGCCTCTCCTCCATCACGGCCGCTATCAGCGTGAGCGGAGACAGCTTCGGCGCGTCGCCAATGTTCTGGAACGACTCGCCGTCGAAGTGGTCCGTCACCGGGCCCCGGTGCACGGTGCCGGCGAAGCAGCCAGTGAGCAGCGACAGGGCCAGCACGGGCCACAGCCGCGTCACTTGATGACGATGGTCCAGTCGCATTCGAAGGGCTCTCCGTCGAGGGTGGGCAGCACGTAGCGCGAAGCCTGGATGCTGGCGAGCGCCTGCGCCAGCAGGTCCGGGGGCAGCGTCGCTTCCCGCACCTCGCATTGCTGGGGCACGCCGCCCTGCACCAGCCGGCACGTCACGCGCACGTGGTGCTTGCGGCCTTCGCGCCAGTGCTCGAAGGCCTCCTGGAACACGGGGTCGTCCGGTGGGCCGCCGCGCACGCGCCGGGGCTCCTTCACGTGCTGGGACAGCCAGGAGCAGGCGTCCTTCACCTGCCCGTCACAGGACTTGCCCATCAGCGACAACGCGCGCAGCCGCTCCGGGCCCTGCGCGTTCGTGGCCAGCAGCGTGAGCGCCTGGTCGAAGCACTGCTTCGCCGTGCGCACCGTGCAGTCCTCCGTGGAGACCGGAGGCGTGCCCGCGGCGAAGGCTCCCATGGGCGCGGGGCGCATCAGGTCCTCCGCCACGCGGGCGGGGTCGCTGCGCCGCTGCCCGCATGCGGACAGCAGCACCAGCGAGAGGAAGAGGGAACGCCAGGTCATGGCGCCATCGTAGACGGCCCGCGCCCGGGAAGGGATGTCAGGGCGACTGGACGGTGGCCGGGGCCCACACCAGCCACGTGTCCAGCGCACCCAGCATCTTGGACCACCCCTTCTCGGTGCTGTCCTTCCACTGCTCGCCGTCCGGACCCATCTCGTGGGTCAGGGCTTCACGGGGAGGGAGTCGCTCATCGGGGAAGTCCTCTCGGGTGCGGTGGGGAGGTGCGGAGGTCGCGGCGGCGCGCGGCTTCGATTGCCCGGGCCAGGGCTCGTGTCCCGGTGCGCATGTCGTCCGGGCGCACGCCACCGAAGCCGAATACGAGGCCTGCGTCCCTTCGCCTGCCGAGGAAGTAATCGGACAGGGCGGCGACCTCCACGCCCAGACGCGCCGCCTCGTCGCGGACGCGCAGGTCGGACAGCGGCGCAGCAAGGGACGCGCACAACTGCATGCCTGTGTCACACGGACGTGGCGCCAGGACACCCGAGCCTTCAGCGACCAGCGCATCAAGCAGGGCCTCACCGCGCTCCCGATAGGCCGCGCGCATGCGGCGCAGGTGACGGGCGAAGTGGCCCTCCGCGAGGAACCTGGCGAGCGCGGCCTGCTCCAGCGTGGAGGCGGGCGCGGGCGATGCGGCGCGTGCGGCGGAGAAGATGTCCACGAGCGAAGGCGGCACGACGAGGAAGCCCAGGCGCAGGCCGGGGAACATCGACTTGCTGAACGTGCCCACGTAGACCACGCAGCCGGCGTCATCGAGTCCCTGGAGCGCGGTGAGGGGACGGCCGCGGTGCCGGAACTCGCTGTCGTAATCGTCCTCGATGATCAACGAGCGGGTGCGTTCGGCCCACCGAAGCAGCGCCATCCGCCGCGCCAGGCTCAGCGTGACGCCCAGCGGGTATTGGTGCGAAGGAGCCACCAGCGCGACCCGGGCCCGAGGCGCGCGAGCCAGGCCCGCCCCCACATCGAGTCCGTCCCCATCCACGGGGATGGGCACCGGACGTCCTCCGGCGGCGAGCACGGCGCGACGGGCGCCGGGATAGCCAGGGTCCTCCACCCAGACGGAGTCCCCACGGTTCAGCGCGAGCCGGAGCACTTCATCGAAGGCCTGCTGGGTGCCCGCCGTGATGAAGACCTGCGCCGGGGAGCAGCGCACGCCCCGCGACACGGACACATGGGTCGCGATGGCTTCGCGCAGCGGCGCATGGCCCGAAGGGTCCCCCCCGTCGAGCAACCCCGTGCTCGCGCGAGCATGGACGCGAGACACTGTGCGAGCCCAGAGCGCGGTGGGGAACAGGTCCAGCGCGGGCACTCCGGGCCGGAACGCACGAGGCGCGGCTCCGAGGCGCGGAGCACCGACAGGTGTGGGCTTCAGCGCCCGTGCGGAGGCAGCAAGCCGAGGCCCCCGTTCCCCGGAGCTTGACGCACGTGCGGCAGCAGGGCGCCCCGGTTCGCGGCTCCGGTCTCCGGAGAGGATGGGCAGCTCGGGCGCGACGCGCGTGCAGGAACCCGCTTGGGCCACGAGGTAGCCCTCCGCCGTGAGCGCGTCCAGCGCCTGGAGCACGGTGCTGCGGGCCACGTCCAGCTCGGTGGCGAGCTGACGGGAAGAGGGAAGCCGCAGCCCGGGTGCCAGCGCTCCCGCGAGGATGCGCGCACGGATGCCTTCGAAGAGCTGCTCATGGAGCGGCGTGTGACTCCGCGAGTCGAGCCGCAGGAGGAGCGAGGACGCGACGCCGTTGGAGGTCTTCAACTGGTATGGCCAGTCCTGGCGGAAGTGGTCTTCATAACCCTACCAGTTTCCTGACAAGGATGGTCTCCGCACCCGCACCCCGGAAGCCCCCATGCCGTCCCAGCCACCCTGCTGCTCGGTCCTCGAGCTGCGCCAGTACACGCTGCATCCCGGTCAGCGGGACGTGCTCATCTCGCTCTTCGAACGGGCCTTCATCGAGTCGCAGGAAGCCACCGGCATGCACGTCGTCGGTCAGTTCCGCGACGAGGACCGTCCGGACCGGTTCGTGTGGCTGCGAGGCTTCCGCGACATGGCCTCACGGCGCGAAGCGCTGAGTGCGTTCTACGGCGGTCCGGTGTGGAAGGAGCACCGCAACGCCGCGAACGTGACCATGCAGGACTCCGACAACGTCCTCCTCCTGCGACCAGTGCGGTCGGACACGGGCCTCGTGCATCCAGGCACGCCCCGACCGCCGACAGACGCGGACACACGTCCCGACTCCCGGGTGGAGGTGACGGTCTGCTACCTGAGGGCTCCCGCCGATGAAGCCCTCACCGCCTGCTTCGAACAGCACGTGCGCCCGGTGCTCATGGAACTGGGCGCCACGCCGAAAGCCCTGTTCCAGACCGAGCCCGCGGAGAACACCTTCCCTGCCCTGCCCGTGCGCACGAGAGAGCACGTCTTCGCCTGGCTCACCGTGTTCCCGGATGCCGAGCACCTTCGACGCAGAGCCGCTGCGAAGGGCTGGGCGGAGCCGCTCCAACCGTGGCTGAGCGCGCCACTCGAACACCTGACGCTGGCCCCCACCGCGCGCTCCGAGCTGCGCTGACCATTTCCCCGAAAGGACCACTCCATGAAGCCCCTTCCCCCCTTGCCCACCGGCGACGTGCACGACTTCGACTTCCTCATGGGCGAATGGACGTGCGTGAACCGGAAGCTCAAGCAACGGCTGACGGGCAGCGACGATTGGGACGTGTTCACGTCCAGGATGCGCTGCCAGCCCCACCTGGGCGGCCTGTCCAACGTCGAGGAGACCGTCTTCGAGCGGGGCTTCTCCGGCATGGCCCTGCGCCTGTTCGACGTGCGGGAACGCCGCTGGTCCATCCACTGGATCGACAGCCGCCACGCAGTGCTCCAGCCACCCGTGCACGGAGGCTTCACCGGCGACCACGGCCGCTTCTACGGCGAGGACACCGAGGGAGGCCGCCCGGTCCAGGTCGTGTTCCACTGGACCCGCCTGGGCAACGACCGGGCGCGGTGGGAGCAGGCCTTCTCCCTCGACGGAGAGAGCTGGGAGACCAACTGGGTGATGGAGTTCACCCGCGCGACGGCCACCGACTGAACGCCGCCATCACTGGACTTCCCACCAGGACGTCCGCTTGGATGCGTTCATGCGCCGACTGCTCGCCGCTGTTCCGCTGTTCGCCCTGGCCGGCTGTTCCTACGTGGGAATTGGCCCGACGCCCACAAGGAGCCGGCTCTCGACCCAGCCCACCGGATCCGGCCCGGTGGTCATCCGGGTGGGCAAGCCGGAGCCCGCACCCCTCGAAGCGCCGAAGACGGAGGAGGAAGCCTCCACCGCCGAGGCCTCCGACACTCCCGGCGCGACGCAGTAACGGCTCGCGGGATTGTGAACGGACCGGCGCGGAACCGGTTCGACAGGCCGTGGCGCCTCGGGAACCATCCGCGCTCCGCCGCCCGCCACCTGAAGGCGGGCCGTGCTCCGGAGTCACCCGATGAAGCCCCACGTCATCTGCCACATGATCTCGTCCATCGACGGGCGCATCGTCGTCAAGCACTGGCCCGACCCGGCGTCGATGCGCGGTGAATACGAGCGCACCGCGGACACCTTCGACGCCGACGCCTGGATGTGCGGCCGCATCACCATGGAGGACTTCGCCGCCGAAGGGGACGTGCCCAAGCCCGCTCCCGCGTCGCCCCTGCCCCGCACGGACTTCGTCGCTCGAAAGGACGCGGAGTCCTACGCCATCGCCCTGGATGCCCACGGCAAGCTGAGCTGGGAGTCCGGCGCCATCGACGAGGATCACCTCGTCGTCGTGCTCACCGAGTCCGTCCCCGACGCGCACCTCGCCCACCTGCGCGAGCGCGGCGTCTCCTATGTCTTCGGCGGCAAGCAGGACATCGACTTCGCCCGCGTGCTGGAGAAGCTCGGAGACACCTTCGGCATCAAGACCGTGCTGCTGGAGGGTGGCGGCGGCATCAACGGCTCCTTCCTCGCCGCGGGCCTCATCGACGAGGTGAGCCTGCTCGTGCACCCCACCGCCGACGGCCTGCCCGGCACCCCGACCCTCTTCGACCGGCCCCAGGGCTCCACCGGCGCGGGCGCAGCGCTGGAGCTCACCCACGTGGAGCGCCGCGACTCCGGCATCGTGTGGCTCCAGTACCGCGTGCGGCGCTGAGCCTTCCCGGTGCCCCCTGTCCAGCGTGTGCGGCCCCCGGCAGATGCTCAGGGGGCGCGCAGCAGCGTGGCGGACTCGTAGAGGCTCTGCTGCTGGAAGACGCCCGCGGCGGACGTGTCCTTCTCCAGCTTGTCCTGCACGCTCTTGGGCAGCTGCGCGTAGAGGTCCTGGCCCAGCAGTCCTTCAAGCTGGTCCACCGGCACGCGCGACTGCTGGAGCAGCGGGAGGATGCCCTCCTTCTTGGACGGGCCCTCCTTCGCGTTCGGCACCATGTACGCGAACATGGACAGGTTGCCGTTGGGCAGCTCCAGGAGCACCGTCTTGAAGTTGTGCGTGGGGACCGCGATCTGCCGGTCGACCTTCGAGCCCGTCGTCTGGAGGGACTCGGGCGGCAGCGGCTTGCCCTTGTCGTCCAGGTACAGGTTGCCCGTGACGATGTAGGCCTTGCCGCCGGTCTCCTTCACCATCTCCGACACGCCGCGCTCCAGCGTGCGCCACACCTGCTGGTTGTGGTTGCCGTGCTGGGGCGCGATGTTGCTCATGTAGTGGCTTTCGTTCATCGCCGCCTGCGTGGGCGAGTCCTCGGCCGGCTTCATGTGCCCCCGGTCGAAACCGGTGTTGTTGTAGTCGGAGTCCACCACGCCGCCCTGCTTCAGCTCCGGGTCGCGCACGAAGGTGCTGTCCAGCCGGCTGACGTCCGCGGGCGTCTCCTTCACGTCCGCCGCGGACAGCATGTAGCTCACGAACGTGGGCACGTTCTTGTCCGTGTCCATCAGCGTGCGCGAGTACTCCTTCACCATGTTCAGGCCGGGCGTCGCGCCGCTTTGGCCCACGCCCTGGAGTGGATCCACCTCGCCGGCGACTTCCGCCACGCGGCTCTGGAAGGTGGCCATCTGCTGGTCGGGCACCCACTGCGTGTTCGCGGCCGTGCCCGTGCCCTTGGCCTGGTTCGCCTTGGACGCGTTGATGTAGGCCGTCAGCTCGTCCGCGGAGAGCTCCCCGTCGCCGTTGCCACCCAGGAGGTCCGCGCGCTTCGCCACGGACTGCTGCCAGGGGCTGTCGAAGCTGTCCACCTTCGCGGACTGCGCGCCCCCCGCGAGCTTCGCGTCGAGCGCCGCGCGCTGCTGCTGGAGGGCCGTGGACGTGAGGAACTGCGCGTCCGTGGGCGCGGAGAGGTAGGCCTCCAGCTCCTTCGCGGACACCTTGCCGTTCGAGGTCCGGCTTCCGTCAGCGCCCTCGTCCGCGGCGTGCAGCAGGCGCCCCTGCCAGCTTTCGTCCGTCCAGCCGAACTTCTGCTGGAGGTCGGAGATGGCCACCTCCTTGGTGGCGGAGCGCTTCCAGCTGCCCCCCGTGGGCGCCACGACATTGGACGCGGGCGCGCTGACGGGAGCGTCCGCCCCGGCGGGCACCGCGGTGTTCGCGGGCGCGGCGGTGGGGACAGCCGCATTCGCGGGCGTGGGGCGCGGGGTGGAGACTCGCGTCGGGATTCGCGACGACATGCGGTGAACGTCCTCGGGGCCGGCGGGGGTGATGGCGGGGAGAGGGCCCCTCCTCTTCATCGTCGGAGTGACGCGGCGCCCGGTTGCGTCACTCCGCCCTTTTTCTCAGGGGGCGGGGCGTTTTTCGGTCCGGCTGGACCCGGCTGTCACTTAATGCCGGACTTGGAGGGGGGCGGAGGGGAGTGTCCGTCAGGCCGGGCGTGCTGGACGGCGTGGACGATGCGGGCTTCGGCCTGGAGTTTTTCGACGACGGCGGCAGGCAGGCGGGCGCGCTCGGCGGCGACGGCGAGGGTGATCAGAAAGGCCTCGCTGACGGGCCCCTGCGTGGAGGTGTTGCGCTCGGCGGGGGTGAAGGCGTGGGCGTCCACCACGGTGCCGGAGGCGGTGCGCACCTTCACCGGGAGTTCCTCGGTGGCCAGGGCGAGCGCGGTCTCCAGGCGGGCCAGGGCGGGCCAGGACTCGGTGGCGACGGGGCGCAGCCGCCCGGACAGCCGGTGTCCGGGCGCATCCACCAGGCGTGCGACCCGGCCGCCCCAGTTGGGCACGTGCACGTCGTAGACGACGTCCACGTCCAGGGCTTCGGCGAGCTCGCCTTCGGGAAAGTCGGGCACGGGGGGCAGGCCGTGCAGGTGCCGGCTCGCCGAGGCCGGGGCCAGGTCGAGGGAGAACGCGAACCAGGGACGCGAAGCCGCGGGGCCAGATGCCATGGGGACGAGTGTCCCCGGCGCGCGGCGGTGGAACAAGGGCCGGGTCGTGCGGATCCGCGTCCGGGGGCCAGGTGGCTCCGGGCTTTCCGGGAGCAGGTGCGCTCCCGGAAGGTCCGGCACGCTCAGAACCGCATGGCCTCCACGGCGGCTACCATCTTGCCGACGTCGTAGGCGTAGAAGCCGGCCGAGTTCAGGTTGTTGAACTCACCGATGAACAGCTCGCCTGCGTGCATGAACACGTCCAGCGCGTAGGCCCGGTCCGGGCCCCAGGTGTCCGCCATGCGCTGCGCGAAGGCCTGGACCTCCGGCTCCACCTGGGACGAGGCCACCACGCGGTCCCCCAGCTTGTAGAGCGAGCCGGTGATGACCCGGCCGTCCACGACGACCATGCGGTACTCGCGCTGGATGTACCTGGGCGCGCTGACGGCCACCGGCGTGTCGGCGGTGACCGTCGCGTACGTGTCGAGCTTCAGGACCTGCTCGCGCCAGTGGGTGAACGCGTCCCAGGACGTGAGCATCCCGGAGAAGGCCTTGTCGTCCAGGCAGGGGCGGATGAAGAACGGCCCCGGCTGCTCCGGCACGTCCGCGAACCGGTGCACCGTGGCTTCGGCGTTCAGCAGGTGCGGGCCCAGGTGCCGCCGCCAGACGCGGAAGTCGAACTGGTCGTTGATGAAGGCGCCGGGGGTCCAGCCCTGCTCGCGCGCGTAGCGGGTCAGGGAGAGCGAGCCCATCACGATGACGGGGCCGGACGGCTGCACCGCGGGCTCGATGCCACCTCCGAACGGGATGACCTTGACCAGGGTGTGCGGGATGGAGCCGTGCGCCAGGACATCCATCAACGTGTGGAAGCCCTGCTCGTTGAAGAGGTTGTTCTGGACGACCCAGTGCATGCGCGGCTCCGTGGATGATGGCCGCCGCGCGGACGTGGGAGCGAGGAACGGGCTGACAGGCGGTTCACGTCACCACGGCGGCGAGGATGCGCTCGAAGAGCCAGGGGGCGCGGCCCAGCAGTCGCACCACGGGCCTGCGCAGGCTCGGGCGGCGCGCGAGCATCAACAGACCGTGCGTGGTCCAGGCGTACTTGCGGAACACCTGCTGGAAGGTGCGCTCGTAGGGCAGCAGCGTGTCGCGGCCCGCGCCCTTCGCCAGGGCGTCCGGGAGCAGCGCGCCCAGGGACTCCGCGCAGGCGAAGGCGAGCGTGAGTCCTTCGCCTGTCAGTGCGTCCACGTAGCCGGCGGCATCACCGACGAGGGCGAAGCGATCCGCGATGCGAGTGCGGGCCACGCGGGCCAGGGGACCGGCGCCGCGTGGCTGGGAGTCCGGCTCCGCGCCGGTGAGCTTTTCCGCCAAGCGGGGGAAGCGCTCCAGCATCGAGTCGAAACCCACGCGGCCCGGCACCGTGCCGTCCTCCCAGAGGAACGCGATGCCCACGCGCTCCGATCCGGCGGGCGTCACGTAGGCCTCGACGCCGGAGGCGAAGTGCACTTCCACGTAGGGTGTCCAAGGCACTCGCCGGAAGTGGCGCCGCAGTCCGTAGCGCCGGGGCACGGCCTGCTCTACATCCAGGCCCTCGGCCCTGCGCAGCGGTGAGTTCAAGCCGTCCGCCGCGACGAGGAAGCGCGCGGACACGCGGCCCACGGGCGTCTCCAGCGTCACCCCGTCCGGCGTGCGCACGTGCGACACGACATGCGTGTGCTCGCGCAGGTCCACGCCGACTTCGCGCGCACGGGTCGCCAGCGCCTGGGACAGGGCCAGCCTGCGGACACCGAGCCCACCCGGCGCGGGCAGCTTTCCTTCCGCCGTGCTGCCGTCCTCCTGCACGTAGCGGATACCGACGAAGGGCGAGCTGTCGCTCCGGTCCAGGTGCGCGAGCGCGCCCAGCCGCTCCAGCGCCGCGAGGCCGGAGGGCATCAGGCCTTCACCGCACGCCTTGTCCACGGGCGTGGATGCACGCTCCACCACCACCGTGTCCAGCCCACGCCGAGCCGCCGTGATGGCCACCGCGAGCCCCGCTGGACCTCCGCCCACCACGACCACGTCATGCTGCTTCACGTGTCCAGCCACGTCACGAGTCGTGCTCCGCACGCACCATCGCCAGCGCGCTCTTCGCCATCTCCACCGCGAGCCCCACCGCGCCCACCTTCTTCGGCGCCGTCAGCTCTCCGGCCAGATAGCGCCGCAGCGCTTCGCTCCTTCGCAGCTTGCCGCTGGACGTGCGTGGCAGCGTCCCTGGCTCCAGCAGTCTCACCGTGTGCGGCTGCACTCCCGTCGCCTCCACCACCGCCGCGCGGATGTCCGCCTCCACCGACGCCACGTCCGCGCCCCGCTCCGCGCGCTCGGCCAGGATGAGCAACGCTTCGTCCTCGCCGCCCTCGGGCGTGAAGCCCAGCGCCACCGCGCAGCCCGTGCGCACGCCGTCCACCTTGAGCAGCGGATCCTCGAAGGCCTGCGGCGCGTGGTTCGCGCCCCGGATGATCACCAGGTCCTTCTCGCGGCCCGTCAGGTACAGCTCTCCGTCCGCGCTGAAGCCCAGGTCTCCCGTGTCCAGCCAGCCCTCTCCCACCAACGCCCGCGCCGTCGCCTCCGCGTCCTCGAAGTAGCCGCGCATCACCGACGGCCCCTTCGTGAACACGCGCCCCACCTGGCGCTCCGGCAACACCGCGCCGTCCTCGCCTCTCACCTGCACTTCGAAGCCCGCCACCGGCGCGCCCACGCTCACCAGCGTGCGAGCCCCGTCACGCGCCTGCCCCTCGCGCGCCAGCACGTCCGGATCCACGCCCAGCTCGCGCGGCCCCCGGCCCGCGGGCGGGAACGTCACCGCCAGCGACGCCTCCGACAAGCCATACACCGGCCGCAGCGCCCGAGCTGTGAAGCCCCACTTCTCGAACCGCTCCGCGAAGCGGCGCAGCGTGTCCGCGGACACCGGCTCCGCGCCGTTGAGCGCGTGCAACCACCCGGACAGGTCCACGCCCTGCAGGTCCGCGTCCTTCACCCGCTTCAAACACAACCCATAGGCGAAGTTCGGCGCGGGCGACACGAAGCCCCGGTGCCGCGACAGCGCGCGCAGCCACAGCGCCGGCTTCACCAGGAACGTCTCCGGCGGAATCAGCACCAGGCTGCCCGGGTAGTACAGCGCCGCGAGCACACAGCCGATGAGCCCCATGTCGTGGTACAGCGGCAGCCAGCTCACGCCCACCGGCGTCACGCCCGGTGCCACCGGCATCGCCTCCTCCAGCGCCGCCACCTGCGCCACCAGCGCCCCGTGCGTCAGCGCCACCGGCTTCGGCTCCACCGTGGAACCAGAAGAGAACTGGATGAGCCCCAGCGCGTCGGGCCCCACCTCCACCTCCAGGTCCTCGTCGCCGTGCAGCACCGCGTCCACCGTGTGACAGCCCAGCTTCGGCCGCGCCAGCGCCATGCTCGGGCCCAGGAGCAGCCGCACGCGTGTGTCCGTCAGCACCACCACCGCGCCCGTCAGCTGGAGCATGCGCGCCGTCGAGCGGTGGTACTCGTCCAGCCGCCCCAGCCGCACCGGCGGATACAGCGGCACCGGCACCGCGCCCGCCAGCAACGCGCCGAAGTACGCATCCATGAACGCGGGCGACGTGGGCAACAGCAGCGCCACCCGGTCTCCCGGACGCACGCCCATCCGCGCCAGCCCCGCCGCCGCGCGCTTCGCCCGCCGGTAGACCTGGGCCCACGGCAGGGACGTCTCGTGCTCGGCGGCGTCCACGAACACCAGCCCCAGCGACGTGTGCGACGTCGCCTTCAGCATCGCGTTCACCGTGGCGTGCTTCAGCGCCGGCAGGGGCGG
Organism: Corallococcus sp. AB011P; assembly: GCF_003611605.1. Lineage (NCBI taxonomy): Bacteria > Pseudomonadati > Myxococcota > Myxococcia > Myxococcales > Myxococcaceae > Corallococcus > Corallococcus sp. AB011P. Next base: position 517,477 of record NZ_RAVX01000001.1, on the reverse strand, counting down.
CCCCTTCACGGGTGCGCTCCCACGTCCAGCTTCGCGGCCTCGACCCGCCTGGCCACCAGCCGCGCCAGGTCCTCCACCGTCCGCACGCCCTGCGCGTCCTCCTCCGACAGCAGCACCCGGAAGCGGTTCTCCAGGCCCACCGCCAGCACCGTCAGCCCCAGGCTGTCCAGGTGCAGGTCCCGGAGCAGGTCGTGCGCGGGCTCCACCGCGCCCTCGAACTCCAGCTCCTCGCGGGCGATGCGGCGGATCTCCGCCATCGCCTCCATCACGATGTCAGCCACGGCGAACCTCCGGAATGAAGCGGGGACGGTGGGCGAAGGCCTCGGAGTACACCGCTCCGAGCGCCGCCTCCTCCGCGCGGATGCGCACGTAGAGCAGCGCCGCGTTGCCCACCGTGAACACGACCGCCGTCACCCACGCCCCGTGGATGAGCGGCACGCAGAACAGCTCCAACACCACCGCCACGTAGTTCGGATGCCGCAGGAACCGGTACGGCCCGCCCGTCACCGGCGCCAGCCCCGGCACCACGATGATGCGCGAGTTCCACCGGTCACCCAGCGTCCCGATGGCCCAGTACCGCAGCCCCTGCGCCACCGCCGCGCCCACCAGCGCCGCCCAGCTCCACGCGCCCCAGAAGGGCCGCTGGAGGCCGAACACCTCCGCGACACACGCGACGAGGAACAGCGTGTGGAACACGACCATGAACCGGTAGTGCCCCTGCCCCGTCTCCACCCCGCCCCGCGCGAAGGCTCGCGCCGCGTTGCGCTTGGAGAGCACCAGCTCCAACAGCCGCTCCGCGACGAGCAGCCCCATGAAGCCCGCGAACAACGCCTGTGTGCCGGTCACCATCGCACCAGTACCATCTCCGCGCAGAAGCCCGGGCCCATGGCCATCACCACGCCCCAGTCTCCCGGCTTCGTGTCCGCCTCCTCCAATGTCTCCCCCAGCACGAAGAGCACCGACGCGCTGGACAGGTTGCCCACCTGCCGCAGCGACTTCCACGAGCGCTCCAGCGCGCCGGGCTCCAGCTCCAGCGCGGACTCGAAGCCCTCCAGCACCTTGGGGCCGCCGGTGTGCGCCACCCAGTGCTTCACGTCCCCGCGGGCCAGCCCGTGCTCCGCGAGGAAGCCATCCACGTTGCCCCGGATGTGCTCCTTCACCAGCTGCGGCACCTTCGCGGACAGCACCACCTTGAAGCCCGTGTCCACCACGTCCCAGCCCATCACCCGCTCGGTGTCCGGGTAGAACACCGACCGCGAGCCCACCACGCGCGGCCCCGTGGATGGAGCCTCCGCGCCCCGCAGCACCACGCACGCCGCGCCGTCACCAAAGAGGCCGGAGGCGATGATGTTGGGGATGGACAGGTCCTCGCGCTGGAGCGTGAGCGAGCACAGCTCCGTGGCGATGAGCAGCGCCGTCTGCTTCGGGAACGCGCGCAGGTAGTCCGACGCTCGGGCCAGGCCCGCCGCGCCCGCCACGCAGCCCAGGCCGAAGATGGGCGTGCGCTTCACGTCCTCGCGCAGGCCCATCCGGTTGACCAGCCGCGCGTCCACGCTGGGCGTGGCGATGCCCGTCACCGTGACGAAGAAGACATGGTCCACGTCCTTCGGAGTGAGCCCCGCGCGCGACAGCGCCTCCCGCGCCACCTTCTCCGACAGCTCCGTGGCCACGCGGATCCACGCGTCGTTGCGCTGCTGGAACGTCGCGAGCGCCGGGTACTCCTCCAGCGGCAGCGCCAGGTGCCGGCCGCCCACCTGCACGTTGCGGTGCAGGTCCTCCAGCCGCTCCAGGTTGTAGTGCTTCGTCGCCCACAGGTCGCGCAGCGCCGCGATGAGCTGCTCCTGGCTGGCGTAGTGCGGAGGAAGCGCGCGTCCCACCGCGCTCAACGAAGGGGATGGCGCGGGGTCGTGATGGGGTGTGCTGGGCATGAAGTCCTGGAGGGTCCCACCCGGGGAGCCGAGTCCCCAGGCTTAATCCCCCGCAGGGCCGGATGCGACGGTGTATCGCCGGACCTGCACGCCCATGAACCCCCGGGCCTGCCCACACTGTTGCACACGCGACGCCCCGCGGCCCCCGAAGGGGCCCTGACTCAACCGAAGGGGTAGCCCAGCACGCAGTAGTAGCCGCGGACGTAGATGGTCAGCGCGGCGAACATGTCCGGCGCGAACGTGGTGATGGCCAGCGTGCCGAACATCAGGGCCATCAGCAGCAGGGTGAACTCCGCCGCGGCCTGTCCCCGCGAGCGTGGCCTGCGCAGCCAGCGATAGCTCCTCCACACCCAGCCGTTCATTCGTCTTCTTCCTTGGTTGTGAAGCCGGTGCAGGCATCGTCGGCTTCGTGGAAGTAGCCGCGCTCTCCCTTCTTCACGTACTCGGCCTCGGGGAAGCCGGTTTCGCTTGCGCCCTGGAAGTACGGCCCGCGGCAGCGGTAGGCCCGCATGGGCCAGTTGGCGCCGTAGCCGCTGGACGGGATGATGCCGCGCTTCATCTGGATCTCCCGGGGCTCGCAGGAGCCGAGGCACCAGTTCGTGTCATCCAGCCAGTACGCCGCCTCCAGCACGTCACCCGGGGTCATCCGGGTGGCGGTGACGGTGGGAACGCCGGGCTCCTCCACGTGGCGCAGCCGGATGGAGTCTCGGATGTAGGCCGCGTCGAAGGGTGAATCGAGCTGGAGCACCTGCAGCGCGTTGCTGATGGCGTTGACGACGCCCGAATCGGCGGCGCCCGCGTAGACGATGGGACGCACGCGGTCGCGCGTCAGCTGCTCCACCCGGTCGTAGCTCTGGGACGGCCTGTCCCCGGAGCGCCAGGCCCTCCAGGTGTCGTGGTAGACGTAGAAGTTCTCCCGGAAGACCAGGTCCAGCCGCGAATCGCCAAAGCCCGTGGTGTAGAGGCCGATCGCCTGGGGAATGATGCGGTTCACCAGGCGGACCTCCACGTCGACCTGGACCGCGCCGGTTCGGGTGTCCAGCCCCATCCGCCGGGCCATCTGCTCCGGCGTGCTGCCCAGGGCCGCGAGCGTCCCGCCCACCGACCCGGAGGCACCCGCCGCCGACGCGATGTCCGCCAGTCCCAGGCGCTTCAAGGGGGCGTCCGCGTCCTGCATCCTGGCGGAGAAGGTCACCTCGTTGCGGTAGGCGCTTCCCAGCTCGCCATCCTCCGTGGCGCTGTCCAGGTCCTGGAAGCGCCGCAGGGCATCGCTCGTGATGCCCGTCAGGTCCGAGCGCGCGACGCGCTCGAAGGCGATGAAGCGTGCCAGCTGCGCGGTCTTGAGGCGCGCGCGCTGGACCTCCCAGAAGTAGTTCACCCACAAGAGCAGCGCCACGAAGAGGGGGGCCAGCAGCGCCAGCTCCACCGTGGCGGAGCCCCTCCGGCTCCGGGACATGGAACGCATCACCCGCCCCTTCCTCAGTACGTCACGCCGTTGAACAGCCATTTCGCGTCCCGGTAGGAGGGAATCAGCCACCCCAGGTTCTCCTCGTCCCAGTGGGTCTGCACGGGCGCCAGGCGCGCGGTCCAGACGGGGTTGAAGAAGTTGGGCTCCTCCTTCCATTCACCCGGCCGGTGGTAGATGGCGCGTCCCACGGACATGGCCATCATTCCGCCGGAGTACTGCCGGAAGTCCTGGGCGAAGGCATCCTGCTTTCCCCCGACGTACTTCCAGGTCAGGTCCAGCACGGACTCCTGGATGCCCGCCTCCAGGTTCGTCGTGCCATTCGACTCGGCGGTGCCGGAGTTGAAGCGGCCGGTCCCCTGCTTGCGCAGGAAGTGGTTCCGGCTGAGGTTGTCCAGTTGGAAGACCTCCTTCTGGCTCCCGTCCCCGCCATCACCACGCTCCGCGCCCATGTCCTTGCTCAGCACCACCATGTTGCAGGGGTAGCCGAAGTGGTTGTGCCAGGGATCGACGAAGCTGGTGTCGGAGGTGACGAACGGAGTGATGCCCTGCCATGGATGGTGGGCGGACACCTTCTGGTTGCCATACTCCTGATGGAAGCCATTGCGCGCGTCCGCCGCGACGCGGAAGTGCAGCTCGAAGACGGTGGACCAGTCGAGGAAGCCCAGGCCGCAACCGGGACGCACCTCCATCTTGATGTCATCCGCCGCGAAGAGCTGGTCGTTGCGGTTGCCCTCGAACCGCTCGGAGAAGCTCTTGATCTGACTGTCGGCGGTCTTCTGGACGCGCAGCTCTCCCACGACGAGGCACAGCCGCAGGCTCCACTCGCGCCCGATGAGCACCGGGCCCTCGCCGGTGGCGGTCCAGTCCCTGCGCACCGCGTTGGCCATGCTGCCCATGAGCAGGCGGTACTTGGCCATGTCCGGGTCGGACAGCCGGTTGCGGTTGCGATTGAGCAGCCTCCCTCGCGTCTGCATGCCCGTGGGGTCCGGCCCCATGGTGGGGCTGCTGCTGCGCGGACCGTCGTCCAGCACGTGGAGGAAGTTCTTCGCGTTGGAGTGGTTGATGGTCCCGATGTCCGCGTACAGCGCGGGCAGCGGCACGTCGCGGAAGCTGGCATTGCGGGCCATGGAGAACTCCACCTCCGCCCGCGGGTCCGTCACGTGGATGCTCTTGTCGCGTTTCGCATCGCTGTACAGGTCATACAGCGTGGCGGACAGCATGCCTTCCTGGGCAATCCAGAGGGCGATGTTCAACTGGGTCAGGACATTCACCAGGGTCGGGGCGATCTTCTCCACCGTCTTCACCCAGGCCTTGATCATCGCGGAGATGGCCGCGAAGACCGGCCCGATGCCCGGGAGGACCCTCAGGAACTTCGCCGCGGCGCCGATGGTCCGGTCCAGGTACACCGCGTGACTCACGTAGGACATCACCGTGAGCATGGCGTTGTAGTGAACGATCATCGCGCGGTTGGTGTACGCCAGGAAGTTGTACGCCCGGGCCTCCTTCACCGCGAGCGTGTAGGCCTGCGCGTCCGCCGCGTCCTGGAGCTTCATCTTCTCATACACGCCATGGCCGATGCTGACGGATGACATCACCGCCACGGCCACCACCAGCATACACACGGCGCCCAGCACCAGGGCCTGTCCCCGCTCGTCCCGGCGCATCCGCCTGACCATGCCAAACATCCAGTGCCCCTTTCCTAGCCGTCCACCGCGCAGGACACGGGCCCCCGGCCCTGGTCGCCCCGGATGAGGTTGGATTGCATCCGCATGGTGGAGGTGGCCACCACCGGAATCGCATACGTCTGCGCCCCGGCCAGCCTGGCGAGTTCCTTGAAATAGGACTTCGCGCGCTTGGCCCCTTCCGCCTCCAGGTACTGGGACGCGGAGCCGCCTCCGGGGGCCCGCTGGGTGAGGAAGGTGACGCCCTCCAATTGGCCCAGGGCCTCCCGGCCCATGTAGAAGGTATGCAGTTGCCAGTTCGCGAACGGAATGCGCAATTCGTAGAAGTACGTCACCCGCACGGACAGCAGGTTCGCCGCCACGACGGTGGCGTCGCGGTAGTCATCGAAGTCGATCTCCCTGCCGCCCAGGTGCGAGCCATAGGAGGCAAAGAGGCTGCTGTACGGGCCGGCCCTGGGGTTGAGCACCTCCACGCGCACCCGCTCCAGGGTCGAGCCGGGAAAGCGCTGGTTCTGTTGCCAGTGCGTCCCAATCGTATAGGCGTCATGGACCTCCATGGCGTTGAGGAGCGTGTCCGTCCGCCCCCGCCCCCCGGACTCGGGCGGTCCCAGCGTCGGCGCGAGCGCCATGTAAGCGGCGCTCTTCATGGTCTCGCAATCACCATGATTGACAATGCCTGTGCGGGCCGCGCGGTAGGCGGCGTACTCGGTCATCAACCTTGCATGGTGCAGGGTGGTGAGCTGGAGGGTCCCCAGGATGAGGAACACCATCAGCGGCACCACCAGCGCGGACTCCACGGCGGCCTGACCCGACTCCCCCCGGCTGGCCAAATTGACCGTTTGCATTTGGCTTCCAGCCTCACACAGGCCGGAAGGGATTGACCAGTCCTTGCCACCAACGCCTGCCTGAAAGGGCAACTCCCAGGCAGACATCTGTCAGCTAGCGAAAGCTTGTCTACCCATGGCCCCCAAAAGCAATCACCGCCAGGACATGTGGGATATCAGGCGATGGAGTCCACCACGCCCCCGTCGACCCGCAGCGCGGCGCCCCGCGGCCTGTCCTCCACCGCGCAAGCCATCCCCTGTTCTGTCCTGCCAGCGACGACAGACAGCGCTTCCGGCCAGCGTCGATTTCCCTGACAGGCCGGTAGCATCCGGGCCGTTCGCGCGCTGGGGGGATTCGATGAAGATGGTCTGTGTTGGCGGAGGCCCTGCCGGGCTCTATTTCTCGATCCTGGCGAAGCTGTCCAACCCGAAGCACGACGTCACCGTCGTCGAGCGCAACCCCGCGGGCATGACGTATGGCTGGGGCGTCGTGTTCTGGGATGACCTGCTGGACGACCTCTTCCGCAACGACCCGGTGAGCGCGCAGCGGATCGCCCAGGCCGCGGCGCGCTGGGACACGCAGGAGGTGCACCTGCGGGGCCAGTACGCGACGCACATTGGCGGTTATGGCTTCGCGCTGGGACGGGACCGGCTGCTGGACATCCTCATCCGGCGGGCGAAGGGGTTGGGCGTGGACGTCCGCTTCGAGCACGACGTGACGGACCTCTCCGGGTTCATGGACGCGGACCTCGTCGTCGCCTGTGACGGCGTCAACAGCCGGCTGCGCCAGCGCCACGCCCATCACTTCCAGACGCACGTGGAGGAGGGACGCAACAAGTACATCTGGCTGGGCACCAACAAGGTGTTCGACGCCTTCACCTTCGCCTTCGAGGAGACGCCCGCCGGCTGGCTCTGGTTCCATGGCTACCGTTTCAACAGTGAGACCAGCACCTGCATCGTGGAGTGCCAGGAGACGACCTGGAAGGCATTGGGCTTCGACTCGCTGGGACCGGATGAGACGCTCCGGAAGCTGGAGGGCATCTTCCAGAGCCGGCTCCAGGGCAAGTCGCTGTTCAACCAGCTGAAGGGCATGGGCCGGGCGCCGTGGCTCAACTTCAAGCGCATCACCAACCAGCGCTGGTACCACGACAACCTGGTGCTCATGGGTGACTCCGCGCACACCACGCACTTCTCCATCGGCTCCGGGACGAAGCTGGCCATGCAGGACGCCATCGGGCTGGCGCGGCAGCTGCGAGCGCAGCCGGACGTGCCGACCGCGCTGGAGGCGTATGACGAGGAGCGGCGCGCCTCCCTGCTGGCCATCCAGCTGGCGGCGCGCAGCAGCTCCGAGTGGTTCGAGAACGTCCCCAGCTACGTGGACCAGGACGCGACCCAGTTCGCCTACGCGCTGCTGAACCGCCGGGGCAGCTCCGTGTGGAGCTACCTGCTGCTCATGGCCAGCCAGCAGCCCTCGCTGCAGGGGATGCTGCGCAAGATCCACCACTCCAAACAGTGGGTCCGCGAGCAGCGCCGGGGCCGCGGCGCCGTGGCCCTGAGCCTCCCGCCTCCTCCGGCCTAGGGAGACGTCGCGGCGTCCGGCGGGGGCGGCGTGGCGACGAGCAGGCCGTGGCCCGCGTTGAATCGGAAGACGAACTCCCCCTCGACTTCAGTCGAGGGCACCATCCCGCCGTTCGTCCCCCAGGACGCCTCGAAGTCCTCCCACGAGTAGATCTCCTCGCGGTTCTCGAAGGGGTTGTAGACGCGCACCGTCCAGCCTCCGTTCCCGTTGTCCTCCACCGCGCGCACGTTCACCCAGTGCGACACCGCCTTCGTGCTGTCGCCATGGAGGCGCAGCATGCCGTCCTTGTCCTCGTCGCCGATCTTCGTGTCGATGTTCACCAGCGCGATGAGCGCCTTGCCGTCGTCGAGCATCCGCGCCATGTCCTCCGGCGCCGGCATCGACGCCGACCCCGACGTGTAGCCGGTCGTCCACCCCCGGGCCTCGTAGACCTTCGCCAGGGGCGTCGCCGTGGTCGTATCTCCGCTATTGAGGATGCCCGCGCTCGTCGCCGCGAAGGCCGTCAGCGCCTCCTTGGGTGACATGCCCAGCGAGGCGCCCACCGCCAGGGGGCCGCACAGGTTGTAGTGGACCTGGCGCCAGCCCGGGCCGAGGGCCTTCTCCAGGTTGATGTACTGCGCGGCGGAGCCCTCTTGCAGCGCGTTGTCGAGCCACTCCCCCACCTGGCCATTGCCCAACGAGCTGTCCACGCCGAGGAAGGGGTGCTCCGCCACCGCGCCGCCCTCTGGCACCCCGTCGAAGATGAGCGACGTCTGCTCGCGCACGGCGGCCTGCCACTCCTGCTGGAAGAGGGACTGCTTGCCCTCGGGCGGAAGGTGGTCCCACACCAGGGAGTCCACGGTGGAGGGTGGCGGGCCGTTGACGTCGAACTCCGGCATTGGCCAGTTCTCCGCCACCACCTTCTCCCGGGCGGTTTGGATGATCTGATCGCGGCTCTCTTGCGGCAGGGCGTTCCAGACGTGCATCTCGATGTCGGGCGGGCGTGTGCCGTCCGCCATCCATCGGGGGACGGGGGACTCATAGGGCGGTACCGGGGGCTTCTCCTCCTCGACCAGGGATGCCTTCACCCAGACCTGGGTTCCGTTCTCCAGTTCCACGTTCAGCCAGGATGCATCGTCGTTCTGGCCAATCACCTTCATCCGGTCCCCCATGTTCATGGTGGCGACCCAGGCTCCCTGGGTGCCCGGACTGGCGCGGGTGTTGATGTCGTCCTTGATGGGCGTGACCCACTGCTCGCCATCCGCCACCCGGCGGTCCGCGACGCCAGACAGCCCCAGCTTCTGGATGAGGGCTTCGCGCTGGGGTCCCGGGGGCGTGGAGAGGACCTGCTGCATCCTGTCCGCGGGCACCGGGACGGGCTGCGAGTAGCGAGGATGCGTCGCCTGCCACTGGCCCAGCGTCTCGTAGCGCACCGTGGGGTGGTTGGGGTCCACCACGGAGCCGTCCGGCCTGCGCACCAGGGCGTGCCCCACGCCGTCGCTCGCGTCACGCATGAGGACGATGGAGTCCCCCGGCCGCGCCAGCCCCACCGCCTTCTCCAGGCAGTTGGCGCTGCCGTCTCCCAGCCGCTCCGTGTGCAGATTGCTCGCGGGCGCGGTCGTGGAGTCGAACGCCGACACCGACCCGAACGGCTGAGGACGGGGCGCGGGCTGGAGCGTGGGGCCCTTTCCCGCCGGAGCGGGCAGGGGCTCCGGGCGGGGCGGCACGAACGCGGACATGAAGCGGGGGAACTGAATCATCGGGAGCGGCCTCGGGGACGAAAACGTCGTTTCCCCAAGTCACGCGGAGCCGCACCCGAATTGAATTAAGCCGAGTTAAACGTACATCCCCGGCCCGCCGCCCCTGTCGCGCGGCGGGCCGGACGGACCGGGCTACGGAACGACGTACAGGTCGCCGTTCGTCTGGGTGATGGCCCCACCCACGACGTTGTAGACGTCGAAGAGGTCGGCGCTCTTGAAGCTCGCGCCCGCCGGCACCGGGGCCAGGAGGGGCGACGTCGTCAACTGCGACTGCGTGGTGCTGACGAAGGTGTTGCCGGCGACCGTGACCAGGTTGTCCGCGGGCAGGTTTCCGCTGTTCACGCTGGTGTCGGGCCGCAGCCACATGCCGGCGAGCAGCTGGTTGAAGGCGGCCGAGTTGTGGAGCGGCGTGCTGGTGATGTTGACGCTGAGCGACGTGTCACCGGCATTGGCCGCGCTGCTGACCGTGCCCGCGATGGAGACGAACGGGGTGTAGCCGCCCGTGGCGTAGTGCGTCTGGTTGTTGTTGTTGATGATCAACTGGCCATACGCCACGCCGCTGTGCTTCAGGAACACCGTGCCCGCGCCACCGTCGGTGTACGTGGCGTTGATGCCGGTGCCGCCGCGCGCCTGGAGCTGCGCGCTGGTCGAGGGGTACGGGTAGCCCACGGCCCCCACGAAGCTGGAAGCATCCCCCGTGCTCACCATCGCGATGCGCCCGCCACCGCCCGCGCGCGTGGAGCCGACCGAGCTGGAGTTGTAGGCGTTCGCCCCGTTCGCGGTGAGAGTGCCGTTCCAGCCCGTGGTGTCGAAGCCGCCGCAGCGCAGGGAGATGGAGCCTCCCGCCGCGCCGTACTGGGCGCCCGTGGTCACCGCGCCCGCCTTGATGAGGGACGTCCCGCCCAGCGTGCAGACGCCGGAGGCATTGAGCCGGAAGACACCACCGCCGGGGCTCCGGAAGCCCAGGTACGACGGCGAGGCGCCGACCGTCGTCCCCGCCCCGCCCGGATACCGGGGGTCGCGGTAGTCGTCGTAGACCATGCCCCGGACCGCGCCAGCCGCGTAGCCACCACCGACACCTCCGTGACCCGCGCCGTAACCACCCGCCGAGCCGGTCGCGGACGAGGGCCCCGTCGCGCCAAAGCCCCACATGGTCTGCGGTGAGCCCTGGGCATCCATCGCCGCCGGGTAGCCCAGGCCCGCGACGTCCACGGCGCCGCCCGTGAGACTGAAGGTCTCCGCGAGCGTCATCTGGAGGCCGGACACCTGCGCTGCGGCCGGCGAGGTCTTGAACACCGGCAGGTAGTGCTTGAGGGTGCCCGCGCTCTGCGCGTATCGCGCCGCCTGGAGCGAGTTGGTGACCAGCGTGCCGCCGCTCAAGGTCACGTCACCGGACGCGATGATGGCGGGCACGGTCACCGAGCCCGCGGACACCGTCACGTTGTCCGCGACGAGCGTCCCGCCTCCAATGGGCGGCATGGCCTGCGTGGCCTGCACGACGTTCACCGCGCCAGCCGCGTACTCGATGCGGCCGGTCCTGCCGCTCGTCGTGTCGAAGAGCACCAGGCCGTTCACGGTCATCGTGGGCGCGCCGGAGTTCGTCGTGTTGCCGGACAGGACGTGGATGTCGCCATTGGTCTCCAGGATGGCGTTGCCGAGCACGTCCAGGTGGTCCAGCACGTCCACGCTGCGGAAGAACGCGCCGGACGCGACGCCGGAGGGCACGGCGCTCGTGGTCAGGGTGCCCACGGCGTTGGTGGTGACGCTCACCAGATTCGACGGATCCAGCAGCGCCCCGCCCGCGGCGGTGATGTCCGGCCGCAGCCAGCCACCCGCGAACACGCCGTTGTAGATGGAGGAGGACGACGGGGTCGTGACCTGGGTGAGCGCGGGGTTGAAGTTCAGCGGCGCGCCCGCGTTCTCGTAGTAGGTCGCGTTGAACATCGTGCTGGCGACCGAGACGGGGATGGAGGTGGCGCCCGCGGTGACGTTCGCCGTGACGGTGCCGGCCAGCGCGGGGAGCCGGGTGGTGCCCTCGTTCTGGTAATGCGCGGGCGAGTTGTTCGCGATGATGAGGTCGCCGTAGGTCAACCCGCTGTGCTTCAGGTAGACGGTGCCCGCGCCACCCGCGCCCACCACGTAGCTGGAGTTGGCCGGAGCGCCGCCGAAGGCGTGGACGCGCGCGGTGAGGTTCGTGGGCGGGTAGCTCACCGTGCCCGTCATCGTCGCGGCATCACCGGTGCTGACCAGGGCGATGCGGCCACCGCCACCCGCTCCCAGCGGGATGGAGGAGTTCCCCGCCCCCTGGCCTCCATCCGCGCTGATGCTTCCCGTCCAGCCCGTGGAGACGATGGCACCGCAGCGAAGGTTGATGGAGCCACCCGCCGCATTGAACGAAGCAGACGCCGCGACGGTGGCCGCACCGCCCAGCACGCAGGGCCCTGTCGACGTGATGCGCACCACGCCACCTCCGTGGGTGCCCGAATACGTGTCATTGGTGGCGCCGGGGAACTTCGGGTCGCGGTAGTCGCCGTAGGTCGTCCCCGCGTTGCCCGCCTGGTTGTTGTTGGCCTGCGAGATGTTCATCCGGTAGTTGCCGGAGCCCATGCCGCCGTGGCTGGCGCCGTACAGCTTGCTGGTGCCCGAGAGCAATGCCGACGGCACACCGTTGGGACCGAAGCTGACCAGGCCGTTGCCGCTGCAGGACCCATTGGCGAAGCAGGTCATGCCGTAGCCCTTGTTGGTGGTGTTGATGGAGCCACCGAGCAGGTTCCAGGAGCCCGTGAGCACGTCCAGCTTGAACATGGCGGCGTTGGTGGCCTGGAGGTGCGTCACGGTGCCGCCGGTGATGAAGACGTCACCGAAGGTCTGCCCCACCGTGCTGGCGTCGAACGTGACGGTGCCGCCGGTGATGTAGAGGTTCCGGCCGCCCGCGTTGCTGGAGGTGAGGGTGACGGTGCCGGAGGTGATGGTGGTGCCCGCACTGCCATTGAACAGCGCCGAGTCGAACGTGACGGAGGCCGTGTCCGGCAGCGTGGTGGTGCCGCTCCCGTCCGTGACGGTGGCGGAGAACATGGTCGGCACGCTCAGCGCCGTGGAGCTGCGCGCGGTGACGACGTAGCTCCCCGCTCCGGAGTCCACCGCCGTGAGGCACGTCGCGCCCGGCGTGTTCACGGTGCAGTCGGAGGTCCCCGTGCCGCCCAGCGTGACCGACCCATCACTGCTCAGGACCTCCACATGGAGCCCCATCCCCAGGGGGTCACCATTCGCGTCGCGAGGCGTGACGGTGAGGGTCACATAGGCCAGTCCGTCCGAGGGCGCATGGGTTGCGGACGCAAGCAATTGAGGCTGCGGTGAAGTCAGCCCCGCGCGCGAGTTCGCCGGAGCCGGCCCACCTTCTTCCAGCGGCGGAGGGGAACAGCTGATCAACGCGGCGAGCGCGAGCGGACCTGCGAATGGCAGACGCATGGAGAAATCTCCCTTTGAGTTTGAACAGCGGCCGGCTGGCAATGCTTCAGCCCGTGCCGCTGGACGTCCGTATGCTTCAGCGGGGCTGCGTGATGGAAGGACCCACTGGAAACATTCTTCACGCAATCGAGTCTTTCTTGACCTGTCCGCAACCCCTGGAGACACGGGACGCACTTACTTTGAGCCTCGTCCCGCGCTGTTGATGCAAAGGGTTGCGACCCGCTACCTTCGTCGGATGCCCTGGACCGAGGAGCAAGCGACCCCTTTCGTCCCACGCGACTACTGCGACATGTACCCGCAGGCGACACTCGAGCCGGTGGATCTCGTCACGATCTGCACCGACCTGGCCTGGATGATGGATGTGGAACCAGAGGACCTGGCGGGCTGGTACCGCCCGCTCGGGCTCGCCTTGTTCGAGCAGTTCGGGCTCTCGCACCTTTCTCAGCGCCTCGCGGTTGCGGAGGCGTCCCAGGGAGCCGACCTCATGCATGCGCTCGGCGCAACCGATACTCCCAAATGGTTCGATGGCCTCGGACGGGCCTGGGCCTTCCGGCGGCATGTGCTTGCGCTACCCAGCATGGTCTCGGGAGTCCTTGAAGGACATCCCTTCCAGCTTTCGGTGCGCCACCGGGACATTCCGCCCCCGCTTCATCCCATGGCGGAGGAAGTCGCGGACAGCCTGCTGGGCCATGCACGGGCCTCGCGCGAGCTCGCCAAGAAGCTGGACCGGGCCATCGTTTCGCTTTGGGGTTGTCCCTTGGAGCGCCTCGAACAAAAGGTCACGCTGGCGGAGCTGGCCGCCGCTGGCCTTGAAATCCAGACGTTCGAGCCATGAGTTCCACGCGCGAGTCGTGGACAGGTGGGACGAAGCTCCTGGTGGCGGCGAGCCTCGCGGGCGCGGTGGGCTTCCTCTTCGCCATGGACGTGGGGCCCCGGGAGGCGCGGCTCGTCACCAAGGCGCTGCCCATGGTGTGCCTGCTCCTTTGGCTGTGGCCCGCGCGGGGGCGCTATGCGCGGCTCATCTTCGCGGGGCTGGCGCTGTCGCTGCTCGGTGACGTGCTGCTGGAGGTGGGCCCGGACCTGTTCCTTCCGGGTCTGGGCGCCTTCCTGCTGGCCCACGTGGGCTACACCGCCGCGTTCTTCTCCGTGACGCGGCGACTGGCCCTGCTGCGTGCCCTGCCCTTCTTGCTGCTGGCCGTGGGCGCCACCGTGGCGCTGTGGCCCGGCCTGGGCGGGATGGCGCCGCCGGTGACGGCCTACGTCGCCGTCATCTGCACCATGGGCTGGCGCGCGGCGGCCATGATGAGCGCTCCGGAGCTGCCTCGGCGCGAGCAATGGCTGGCATTCCTGGGCGCGCTGCTGTTCTCCGCCAGCGATGGGCTGCTCTCCATCCGGCTCTTCGTCACGCCCCTGCCCGGCCTGGGCTACGCCGTCATGCTGCTGTACTGGGCCGCACAGCTCTGCATCGCGGCCTCCGCGCGCGTGGAGCACGCTCCGGTTCCGGTGCCTGTATCCTCTGGACGTCCCACCTGACTCCTGGAGGCATCCATGTGGCGTTCCCTGTGTGTCGCGGCAGCTTGTGTTTTCGGTCTCACGGCTTGCGGCGGTAACACCGACACGGACGTAGACCTCGGCTCGCAGGAGCAGGGGCTCGCGTGCGAGGCCGGCACCGGCGCCTGCCCTGGCACCACCGTCTGTGCCTACGACGGCCCTGGCGATGAAGGGCTCTGCCGCCCCGCGTGCATCAACGGCACGTGTTCCAATGGCCAGACCTGCTGCACCCAGCCTGGCGGCGCGCCGTACTGCAACAGCTTCTGCTACTGACTTCCCAACACCACTGGAGACGGAGCGCCCCACGACGCTCCGCCTCCGGGGGCACGTCGAAACTACTGCAGCACGCCGATGGTCTCCGAGCGGTCCACGGACTCACCCTTGGTGGTGTAGCCGGAGTACCAGCCGGTCAGGTTGCTGCCGGACTGGTCATACTGCACATGGACGTGGGGACCCGTGGCGTTGCCCGTACCGCCCTCGTTGCCCACCTGGCAGCGGTTGCACGTGCGGTCGAACGAGTCCGACGTCTTGATGAAGTGCCACAGGCGGAACGTCTTGCCGTTGGAGAAGGCGTGCTTCGCCTCGTTCTGCGTGCCGCTGCCCGTGCCGTTGCAATAGACGCCCGACGTACGGATGGTCACGTTCCAGGACAGCGACGCCATCACGCCCGTCTCCACGCCCCAGTAGTTGCAACGGCCGCTGGAGATGTCCAACGCGCCGTGGAACGTGCCGCTGGAGTAGTACGTCGTCGCCGTCACCGTGCCCGGAAAGGGCGACTTCACCGTGTACGAATACGCAGCCGCGACCGAGGGAAGCGCGAGGGCCAGGATGGCCGCGAAGGCCTTCTTCTTCATGTGACGCATCGGGGGTGTTCCTTTCGGGCCGGCGGGTCCGGCCCCATGAGGGTGCCGCTCAACGGACCTGTTGCTGCCGCTGCTTCTCTCTCAGGAGCAGGCCCCACTCCTGAACGCCTGATTCCAGGGCGCGGATCCACGCGTCGATCTCCGGCGCCATGCTGGGGTCCACGCTCCGCAGCTTGCGCAGCTCCGGCACGGCGTCCGCGAAGCCCAGCTCCGCGATGCCCTGCACCAGCGCCTTGCGCACGCCCGCGTCCCGCTCGCCCCGGTACATGCCCACCAGCGCCTCGCGCGCCGGTCCCATCTGCGCCGCCGGCACGCTGCCCAGCGCGAGCGCCGCCGAGCGCCGCACGTCCGCGCTCTCGTGGCCTAGCATCCCGAGCAGCTTCTGCCCCGCCTCCGGCCCCATCCTGCGCGTGTCCAGGGACTCCAGAATCCTCGCCGTCACCTTTGGATCCGTGGACGCCGTCGCCGCGTTCACCGCCATGTCCGTCGCCGGGCCGTGGTGGGCGGAATAGACGTACTCGTTGTCCTCGATGAGGTTCTTCGCCGCCTCCATGCGGACCTCCGGCGAGCCGTCCCGCATGAGCCGTTCGTACATGTCCCCCGTCTTCTCCAACGCGCCGGTGCGGCGCATGGCGCGGACGGTGGCGGCGCGGACGGACGGGTCTCGGTCCTCCAGCGCGCGGCGGGCCACGGCCTGGATGGCGTCCTTCTCCGCCTCACGCTCGCTGCGCGCCACCAGCGCCGCGGCCAGCTGCTCCACCATCGCCGGGTCCGTCTCCCGGTCGAACGCCGCGTGCAGCTCGCCGGAGGGCAGCGACACGGCGGCCTCGCGCAGCACGGTCTGGAGGTAGTCGCGGTAGGCCTTGGAGCTGGAGCCCAGCCCCTGGCGGAGCTGATCCATCAACCCCTGGACCGAACAGCTCTCCGCCTGCAGCGCGGGCTTCGCGGCGGAGGGCGTGGACCCGGCGGTGACGACCGGGGACGCGAGCATCAACGTCAGGCCCCCGAACGCGCGAAGACCTTGGAGGTAGCGGGGCATGCGGAGGGCTCCTACTGGTGGCGGTCCATGCAGTCGAAGGGGTTCTGGTCCGGCAGCTCGTTCCAGATGCGGATGAAGTCGACGTTGCCCTGGGCGTAGAGCGTCTCGAAGGTGCCGTAGAGCGGCTGGAAGCGCGGATCCACGGTCGCCATGTTCGCCATCACCGGCAGGGCGTCCCGGCCCGCGACGCGCGCGGAGAAGCGGAACAGCGCCCAGCGCACGCACACGGACTGCTCGCGCTGGAAGGCGTCCGTGAACATCTTCAGCACGTGCTCCTTGTCGGAGGACATGGCCAGCACCTGCGCCGCCGCGTCGCGGCCGTCCTCGTTGCCCTCGCTGCGCAGGATGCGCTCGAAGCGGGCCGTGGCCTTCGCGTCCAGCACGGGTGAGTTGTGCAGCGGCGCCGTCTGCGCCAGGTGGCGGATCTGCTCGTCCGGCGCGTCCGTGGCGATGGTGATGAGCCGGTCGAGGTACGGCGACGCGTCGCCCAGGTTCTCCGACTCGCGCGCCATCACGCGGCCCAGCGTGCGCGTGGCGGCCCAGCCCGCCTCGGTGGACGCCGGGTCGCGCGCGAAGTCCGCCATCCGGTCCATCGCGTCCGGCGTCAGGTGCTTCTGCGTGTCGAGCGCGGAGAGCATGCCCGCGCGCCGCTCGATGGACAGGCCCTTGTCCATCCCCGCCTCCAGCAGCCGCGCGGCGACCTGTGGCTTCTGCACCGCGTCCGACTCACGCAGCCCGGACAGCAGCACCTGGAACTCCGCGCCCTGCGCGTCCCGGGCCCAGTCCACCACCTGCCCCGCCTTCTTCGCGTCGTCGCCAATCAGCTCCGCCAGCTTCGACTTCAGGTAGTCGCGGACGAGCGAGTCCTTCGACGCGAGCAGCGGCCCGGCCCAGTCGCGGAACGTCTCCAGCGTCACGCCGTCGTTGAAGCGCGCCAGCTCCGGGAAGCACGTCTGGTCCGAGAAGCGGCGCTCCGCGGCCTCCGCCTCCGCCACTCCGGACGGCGCCGCCGCCGCGCCCCCTCCGCCGCCATGCGCTCCCCCGGACTGTGTGGCTTTGGTGGGGGCCACCACCGCTGACGGCGCCTGTGCGTCGTCACCGCCACGCCACACCAGCCCCACGGCCGCCAACACGGCCACCAGGCCCGCAGCCGCCCATCTCCAGGGGACACCCCGTGCTCGCGAAGGACCGGATGCGGGCGTCTGGGTCGGAGTGGAAGGAACCATGGGAATCCAAATAACCATGGATTCCTTGTTTCAATCAAGGAAAACAGATTGATTGTATTTTTACTGAAACGCGCCTTCTTTCTCTCTGGAAAGTCCATCCACCGACCGAATGCGTCACAAGAAAAGTCCTAACGCTATGGAACGACGCATGCGGCCAACGCACTTCGTGTCGCGGCGATGCAATGACTCTCCGCGCGCATGTGCGAGCGGATGTCACATGGCGTTGAACCCTGCGCCCGTCTGCCTTCCTACCCCCCAAGGTCAAAACAGACACGCCTCTGCCGGAGGGGCGTGAAGTGTCCGCGATTCAGTGTCCGTGTATGATTTCGGTCCGTGGTGGCAGGGCCGGGGGGCTGTAGCCAGCGCATGGATGCATCGGGCGGAGGTGCCCGGGTCGCGCCATGGCTGTGAATGCGTCGCGGGAAAAGTGGCCGGACATGATGAAGAACGAAGCAGGTGCCGTGCGGCGGGAGCCTCCCGCGGTGGGCGTGACGGGTGTGTCCTCGGACCTTTCGGACCGGACACAGGCCGCGGACGTGGAGTCGCTCTTTGGAGCCGCTCCCGCGCCCGTGGAGCCGCCGTCGCGTTCCAACACGGGTTCGTCCACGTGGGACGGGCCGTCGCGTCCGGGCACGGGTGGCACCGGTGACACCGGCAACAACACGAGTCCCTCCATCCAGGGCCACGCGCTGCGCCCGGGCATGCGCCTGCAGCACTACGAGCTCATCCGAGAGCTGGGCTCCGGCGGCATGGGCACGGTGTTCCTGGCGCGCGACGTGCGGCTGGGGCGCCGGGTGGCCATCAAGTTCCTGCACAGCGAGGACGCCGACATCACCCGGCGCTTCATCCTGGAGGCGCGGGCCACGGCGCGGTGCAGCCACGAGAACATCGTCATCATCTACGAGGTCGGCGAGTTCACCGGCGGCCCGTTCATGGTGCTGGAGTACCTGCAGGGCAAGCCGCTGACGAAGGTGCTGGGCAACCAGCGCCTGCCGCCCGCGCGCGCGGTGGAGCTGATGGTGCCGGTGGTGCGGGCGCTGGAGTGCGCCCACGAGCAGGGCATCGTCCACCGCGACCTCAAGCCGGAGAACATCGTCGTGACGGACTCGGGCGCCATCAAGGTGCTCGACTTCGGCATCGCCAAGGTGCTCCAGGGTGACGAGCCCGTGGAGGCGCCCGCGGGCGGCCCCCAGGCCCAGCCGCGGCTGCACTCGGTGGAGGGCATGGGCGAGGACGTGTCCAACCTCACCCGCAAGGGCGCCATCATGGGCACCATGGCCTTCATGTCCCCGGAGCAGTGGGGCATTGGCGTGGCCGTGGACAACCGCACGGACATCTGGGCCGTGGGGTTGATGCTCTTCCGCATGCTCGCCGGCAAGCACCCGTTGGATCCGCTGCGCGGTCCGCAGCTGATGGTCACGGGCATGCTGGATGAGCCCATGCCGCTGCTGCGGACCATGGCGCCGGACGTGCCGCAGGAGCTGGCGGCCGTGGTGGACCGCTGCCTGCTCAAGCGCAAGGAGGAGCGCTATCCGGACGCGGCGTCGCTGCTGCGCGCGCTGGAGCCCTTCCTGCCCGGCCGCATGAGCCGCGAGCTGCGCGTGGACGAGAGCCCGTACGCGGGCCTCAGCTCCTTCCAGGAGGCGGACGCGGACCGTTTCTTTGGCCGCACCCGCGAAATCGCGGCGCTGGTGAACCGCATCAACGACCGGCCGCTGCTGGCCGTGGTGGGCCCGTCCGGCACGGGCAAGTCGTCGTTCGTGCGCGCGGGTCTGGTGCCCGTGCTCAAGCGGTCCGGCACGCCGTGGGAGGCGCTGGTCATCCGCCCCGGCCGCAGCCCGCTGTCGGCGCTGGCCAGCATCGTCGCGCCGCTGATGAGCTCGTCCACCACCATCGAGGACGACCTGCAGGAGCAGCAACGGGTGGTGGAGCGGCTGCGCGCGGAGCCCGGCTACGTGGGCAACGTGCTGCGCAGCCGCGCGCGGAGGGAGAAGCGGCGCATCCTGCTCTTCATCGACCAGTTCGAGGAGCTCTACACGCTGGTGCCGGACGTCCAGGACCGGATGGCCTTCACCGCGTGCCTGTCCGGCATCGCGGACGACGCGACCACGCCCATCCGCGTCATCCTCTCCATCCGTTCGGACTTCCTGGACCGGGTGCCAGAGGACGAGCGCTTCATGTCGGAGCTCAGCCAGGGGCTCTACTTCCTCACCGCGCCCGCCCGCGAAGGCCTGAAGGACGCGCTGGTGCAGCCGGCGGAGCGCGCGGGCTACCAGTTCGAAAGCCCCACCATGGTGTCCAGCATGCTGGAGCACCTGGACGCCTCCCAGGGCGCGCTGCCCCTGTTGCAGTTCGCCGCCACGCAGCTGTGGGAGGCGCGCGACGTCACCAACCGGCTGCTCACGGAGAGCGCGTACCAGGCCATGGGTGGCATCGCCGGCGCGCTGGCGAGCCACGCGGACAGCGTGCTGGAGAGCCTGTCCACGCAGGAGCGCACTTTGGTGCGAGCGCTGTTTTTGCGGCTCGTCACCCCGGAGCGCACGCGCGCCATCGTGTCCCTGGACGAGCTGCGCGAGCTGACCAAGGACACGGGGGAGATGCAGCGCCTCATCGACCACCTGGTGCAGGCGCGCCTGCTGGTGGTGCAGACCGGCGGCGGCGCCACGGGCGCCACGGTCGAAATCGTCCACGAGTCGCTCCTGCACAGCTGGCCCACGCTGCGGCGCTGGCTGGATGAAGGACAGGAGGACTCCGCGTTCCTGGAGCAGCTGCGCAACGCGGCCCGGCAGTGGCAGGGCAAGAACTTCGACGCGCACCTGCTGTGGCGCGGTGAGCTGGTGGAGGAGGCCCAGCGCTTCCAGCGGCGCTACCGGGGAGAGCTGCCCCGGTTGCAGCAGGACTTCCTCACGGCGGTGTTCGCGCAGGCGAAGAAGGGGCGCCGGCTGAAGCGGGCGCTGCTCATCGGCAGCGCGACGTTCCTGGGGCTCCTGGTGGTGGCGGCGGTGGTGGCGCTCGTCGTCATCCGCAACGCGCAGCAGGAGGCCGAAAAGCAGGCCCAGGCGGCCCAGGCGGCGGAGATCATCGCGCGCGCCGCCGAGTCCACGGCCCGCGGCGCGGAGGTCGAGGCCAAGCAGCGACTGGCCGAGGTGCAGGCCAAGGAACTGGAGCGCCAGAAGGCGCAGCAGGCGGCGGAGTCGGCCAATGAGCAGGTGGCGCTGGCCAACCAGGAGCTGCTCAGCAAGAACGACGAACTGGTGTCCGCGCTGAAGCGGGCCCAGGAAGCGCAGCTGCGCGCCCGGAGCGCCAAGAAGCGCGCCGAGGAGAGCGCCGATTCCGCGCGCGACGCCCGCGAGGAAGCCCTCCGCGCGGCGGAAGAACTCTCCACGTTGCTCAAGCGGGAGAAGGAGCGCGTCTCCCGTCTGCAATCCCAGCTCGGCAGTCCGGTCATCGAGGTCCTGAAGTGAGAAGCATCTTGAACAGGGTGATGAGCAGGTCCGCGTTCGTGTTGTCGGTGCTGCTGGCGCTGGAGTCGGTGCCCGCGCTGGCGCAGGAGCCGGCGCCACGGACCCGCACCACGAAGACGTCCCGGAGCACGAAGAAGAAACCCACCGCGTCGAAGGCCACGGGCAAGACGAAGGTGTCCGGCACCGGCACCTCGAAGCGGCGGCGCAAGCCCACCGCCGCCGAGGCCGCGCGGACACCCACGCCGGCCCCCTCGGACACGCCCCTCTCCGAGTCCCTTCCCCTGCCCCCGCCTCCCACGCCGAAGGCCGTGGAGTCCCAGCAGGAGCAGGCCAGCAGCACGCTGGAGGGCTCGCAGTCCGGCGCGGATGAACGCCCCTGGGCGGAGGGCATCACCAAGACGGACCAGGACGCGTCGCTCGCGCTGTTCGGCGAAGGCAACGCGCTCCTGAAGGAATCCATCTTCGTGCAGGCCGTGGAGAAGTACCGCCAGGCGCTGGCGCGCTGGGACCACCCGGCCATCCACTACAACCTCGCGCTGGCGCTGATGAACCTGGACCAGCCCGTGGAGGTGCACGAGCACCTGGTGGCGGCGCTGCGCTTCGGACCGGCGCCGCTGGAGAAGGAGAAGTACGAGTACGCGCGCAACTACAAGACGCTGGTGGAGAAGCAGCTCGCGCGGGTGGCCATCACCTGCGCCACGCCCGGCGCCACGGTGACCCTGGACGGCCAGACGCTGTTCGTGGCCCCCGGCCGCTACGAAGCGCTGGTGCGCCCCGGCGCGCACAGCATCGTCGCGACGATGGCGGGCTATTTGCCCAGCGACCAGAGCCGCACGCTCTTGCCCGGTGAGACGACGACGCTGGATTTGAAGCTCTTCACCTCCGACGACCTCATCCGCTACAAGCGCCGCTGGTCCGCCGCGATGCCCTGGCTGGTGATGGGCGCGGGCGTGGCCGTGGCGGGCGGCAGCACCTTCCTGCACCTCCAGTCCCGCGACCACTTCCGCGCCTTCGAGTCCGGCATCACCGAATGCGGGGGCTGCGTGCCGCCCGCCGCCGTCGCCGACGAGCGCTCGCAGGGCAACCTGATGCAGACCGGCGCCATCGCCGGGTACGCCGTGGGCGGTGCCGTCATCGTCACCGGCGCGGTGCTCGCCGTCCTCAACCAACCCAAGCCGTACCGCATCGAACCGGGCCAGGAGGCGGCGACCGTGCAGGTCACGCCGCTCCTCGGCGCGGGTTCGGGCGGTGCCGTGGCCACGTTCCGTTTCTAGAGGCTCTCGCATGACACGCGTCTCTCCCTCTTCCATGGCACGCGCCCTGCTGCTCCTGGCCGCGCCGCTGCTGCTCCTCTCCTCCTGCTTCCAGCCCACCACGGTGGACTGCCCCGCCGGGCTGGTGTGTCCGGATGGCCTGAAGTGCGCCGCGAACCAGGCCACCTGCATCTCCACGGAGTGCGGCGACGGCATCGTCCAGGACCACGAGCAGTGCGACGACGGCAACATCGTGGACGGCGACGGCTGTAGCCGCGACTGCAAGTCCACCGAGACGTGTGGCAACGGCGTCGTGGACCAGGTCACGAAGGAGAAGTGCGACGACGGCAACACGAACGACCGCGACGGCTGCAGCGCGGACTGCAAGTCCAACGAACTGTGCGGCAACGGCGTCGTGGACACGGCCGTGGGCGAGAAGTGCGACGACGGCAACAACACCAGCGGCGACGGCTGCAGCGCGGACTGCCTCTCCACCGAGGTCTGCGGCAACGGCTACACCGACCCCTCCAAGGAGGAGCGCTGCGACGACGGCAACACCGTCAGCGGCGACGGGTGCAGCGCGGACTGCCGCTCCCAGGAGAGCTGCGGCAACGGCTACGTGGACGTGGCCAAGGGTGAGAAGTGCGACGACGGCAACAACAGCAACGGCGACGGGTGCAGCTCCGACTGCAAGTCCAACGAGACCTGCGGCAACGGCGTCCTGGACACCATCAAGGGTGAAATCTGCGACGACGGCAACAACGTCAGCGAGGACGGCTGCAGCGCGGACTGCCGCTCCGCGGAGGGCTGCGGCAACGGCGTGCGCGACGGCGAGGAGCAGTGCGACGACAAGGGCGAGTCCGCCACCTGCAACCTCAACTGCACCGTGCGCGTCTGCGGTGACGGCATCGTCAACCGGACCGCGGGCGAGCAGTGCGACGACAAGGGCGAGTCCGCCTACTGCAACGCCAACTGCACGCTGCGCGCCTGTGGCGACGGCGTGGTGAACACGTCCTCCGGCGAGCAGTGCGACAACCCCGGCCCCGTCAACAGCCCCACCTGCGACGCGGACTGCTCCATCGCCTTCTGCGGCGACGGCTTCACCAACACCACGCGCGGCGAGCTGTGCGACACGGCGGGCAACTCCCGCACCTGCAACTCGGACTGCACGCCCGCGGCCTGCGGCGACCGGTACCTCAACACCGCGGCGGGCGAGCAGTGCGACGACGGGCCCAACTCCGCCATCTGCGACGTGGACTGCACCCCCACGGCCTGCGGCGACGGCGTCACCAACACGACCGCGAAGGAGCAGTGCGACGACGGCAACACGCGCGACGACGACGACTGCCTGGGCACCTGCAAGCCGAACGTCTGCGGCGACAGCGTGGTCAACGTCAACGGTCCGGACCGCCCGGAGGCCTGCGACGACGGCAACACCCGGACGGAAGTCGCGTGCGACTACGGCACCGCCAGCTGCGAGGCGTGCAGCAGCGACTGCAAGGCGCGGCTGGACCTGAAGGGCAACGTCTGCGGCGACAACGTGAAGGACGCCACGAACGAGGCCTGTGACGACGGCAACACCGACACGGAGGACGCCTGCCCCTACGGCACCGCCAACTGCAAGGTGTGCCGCTTCGACTGCAAGGAGAGCCTGTCGCGCACGGGCAATATCTGCGGCGACAACGCGAAGGACCCGGACCACGAGGCCTGCGACGACGGCAACACCAAGACGGAAGTCGCGTGCGACTACGGCCAGGCGAATTGCCAGAGGTGCAGAGGCGACTGCCAGGAGACGCTCACGCTCCAGGGCAACGTCTGCGGCGACAAGGTGAAGGACGCCACCCACGAGGCCTGCGACGACGGCAACACGCAGACGGAGACCTCCTGCCCCTACGGCGTGGCCAACTGCCAGACGTGCAGCGGCGACTGCAAGCAACTGCTGACGGTGACGGGCAACGTCTGCGGCGACGGCGTGGCGGACCCGACCCACGAGTCCTGTGACGACGGCAACACGCAGACGGAGACCTCCTGCCCCTACGGTCAGGCCAACTGCCAGATGTGCCGCGGCGACTGCCAGCAACTCCTGACGCTCACGGGCAACATCTGCGGCGACGGCAAGCAGGACCCCAGCGCCTCGAACGAGGTCTGCGACGACGGCAACACGCAGACGGAGTCCTCGTGCCCCTATGGTCAGGCGAACTGCAAGGTGTGCCGCGGCGACTGCAAGGAGCTGGTCCCCGTCACGGGCAACGTCTGCGGCGACGGCGTGAAGGACCCGGACCACGAGGCCTGCGACGACGGCAACACCAACACGGAGTCCTCCTGCCCCTACGGTCAGGCCAACTGCCAGATGTGCCGCGGCGACTGCCAGCAACTCCTGACGCTCTCGGGCAACGTCTGCGGCGACGGCGTGAAGGACGCGACCAATGAGGCCTGCGACGACGGCAACACCCTCACCTGCGGCTCCTGCAGCGCCAACTGCAAGGTGCAGACGCTCCAGGCGGCGACGGGCACCATCGCGGCGACGACCAGCGCGAACCTGGTCGACGAGGAGACGTTCACCCTCAGCGATGGCATCAACACGCCGGTCACCTTCGAATTCGACCGCGACAACAAGCTCAAGAACCCCGCCAACCAGCGGGTGGTCCTGGTGAACGGCACGCCCGCGGCGCAGATTGCCCTCGTCATCCGGGACGCCATCAACGCGGTGGAGGAGCCGTTTGAAATCGAGGCGTCGGTCGTCACCGGCTCCATCACCGTGAACGTCACCCACAAGCTGAAGGGCTCCATCGGCAACCAGGCGATGACGGAGCGGGTCAACAACAGCAACTTCAAGGTGAGCGGGATGAACGGCGGCAGCGGCTACGACTGCCCCCAGGGAACCAAGTGCGTGGGCGACGAGGACTGCGCCCTCGACCTGGTGTGCGGGGCGAGCAAGACCTGCGTCGCCCCGCCCATCACCGCTCCCTGAACGCGGCTTCTCCAGCGTGTGACCTCCCTCTTGAAACAGGGAGGTCACACGCGTTGACGCGCCGAGCCATGTCCTGCGTCACACGCGAGCGGGCCGGGGTGCGCGAGTGGGGGAACGTGCGGTTGACTTCACCGTCGTGGGGGTGGTGAACCGGACGCGCCCCGGGTAGTCGCGGGCCCGGTGGCCTTGCAGCGGTCGTGAACCTCGCTTGCCGCGTCTGGAGCCACACCCATGATGACCCCTCCCCGTCGTCACCGCCGGAGCCCCTGGCTCACGCGGTGGCATCCCCTCGTCGCCGTGGGTTTCGCCTCGGCGCTGGTCTCCTGCGCCGCCCCGGACAAGTCCGACGAAGCCCCCGTCCCCGCCGCGCCCGCCGTGGAGGACACCGCGCAGCGTGAGCAGGAGCTGCTCACCTGGGCGCTGGGCGCGAAGTACGACGCCACGCAGGCCAACATCACCTTCAACGTGTACTCGTCGCGCGCCACGCGCATCGAGGTGTGGATCTACAACACGGCGCAGGGCGCGCAGGAGCGCGTCAGCTACGTGATGACGAAGAACGCGACGACCAACGTCTGGACGAAGACCGCCTCCGTCGCCACGCTGAAGAACAGCTACGGCGTCACCGGCACCGTCTATTACGGCTACCGCGCGTGGGGCCCCAACTGGACGTACAACTCCAGCTGGAGCAAGTCGAACAACACGGTGGGCTTCATCGCGGACGTGGACGCCGCGGGCAACCGCTTCAACCCGAACAAGCTGCTGTGGGACCCGTACGCGCTGGAGCTGTCGCACGACCCGGTGAACCCCAGCAACGCGGACGCCACGGTGTTCGCGTCCGGTCCGTTGCACCGCTACAAGGACAGCGGTCCGTTCGCGCCCAAGGGCATCGTGCTGGCGCCGGACACCACGGCCACCGGCACCAAGCCCACGCGCGCCTTCAAGGACGACATCGTCTATGAGGTGCACCTGCGCGGCCTGACGAAGCAGGACACCGGCTCCGGGTTGGATGCCGCCTGTCTGGGCACCTACAAGACGGCGGGCCAGAAGGCCGCGCAGCTGGCGGCGCTGGGCGTGACGGCGGTGGAGTTCCTGCCGCTGCACGAGACGGACAACGGCAACAACGACACGGTCGCGAGCACGGCGGGCGACAACTACTGGGGTTACATGAACCTCAGCTACTTCGCGCCGGACCGCCGCTACGCGTGCGACCAGACGCCGGGCGGCCCCACGCGCGAGTTCAAGGCCATGGTGAAGGCGTTCCACGACGCCGGCATCAAGGTGCTGGTGGACGTGGTCTACAACCACACCGGCGAGGGCGGCGCGTGGATCAGCGGCAACCCCAGCACGTACAACGTCATGTCGTACCGGGGCCTGGACAACCCCACGTACTACAGCCTGACGAAGGACATGCAGTTCAACTGGGACAACACGGGCGTGGGCGGCAACTTCAACACGTTCAACCCCACGGCCCGCAACGTCATCCTGCATTCGCTGTCGTACTGGAAGGACACGCTGGGCGTGGACGGCTTCCGGTTCGACCTGGCGTCGGTGCTGGGCAACATCTACGAGCACGAGACGACCACGCACGGCGGCTTCGAGTACAACCGCGACAACGCGAACACGGCGCTCAATCAAATCACCACGCAGCTGGACCCGCGTCCGGAGGCGGGCGGCGCGGGCACGGACTTCATCGCGGAGCCGTGGGCCATTGGCGGCAATTCCTACCAGGTGGGCAACTTCCCGGCGAAGTGGCGGGAGTGGAACGGCGCGTTCCGCGACACCTTCCGCAAGGACCAGAACCAGATGGGCGTGGAGAACGTGACGCCGGGGCAGCTGGCCACGCGCTTCGCGGGCTCGTCGGACCTGTACCAGGATGACGGCCGCAAGCCGGCCGCGTCCGTGAACTTCATGGTGGCCCACGACGGCCTCACCCTGAAGGACCTGTACTCGTGCAACAGCAAGGACAACAGCCAGCCGTGGCCCTACGGCCCGTCCGACGGCGGCGAGGACAGCAACCACAGCTGGGACCAGGGCGGCAGCGCCACGCTCCAGCGGCAGGCGGCGCGCAACGGCCTGGCGTTCCTGATGCTGAGCGCGGGCGTGCCCATGATCACGGGCGGTGACGAGTTCCTGCGCACGCAGTACTGCAACAACAACGTGTACAACCTGGACTCGAACAAGAACTGGCTGGACTACGCGTGGAGCGCGGACCAGTCCAACTTCCGCCTGTTCGCCCAGAACCTCATCGCGTTCCGCAAGGCGCATCCCGCGCTGCGCCCGGCGTCGTTCTACGCGACGACGGACAGCAACGGGAACGGGCTGGTGCAGCACAGCTGGTTCAAGCCGGACGGCGCCACGCCGGACGCGTCGTACTTCGACAGCGCGGGCAACCACTCGCTGGCCTACCGCATCGACGCGTCGGAGTTCTCCGGTGAGACGGTGAACGCCATCTACGTCGCGTACAACGGCTGGTCCGCCAGCGTGAACTTCGTGCTGCCCTCGCCCGGCACCGGCAAGCAGTGGTACCGGGTGACGGACACCTGCTCGTGGATTGAGAGCCGGGGCGCGAATCAAGTGCTGCTCAACCCGGGCACCGCGGACCTGGTCAGCTCGAACTACGGCCTGTGCGGCCGTGGCGTGCTGGTGCTGGTGGCCAAGTAGTCTGAAGTCCGTGGAGGACCCGGTGCGCTGTCGCCGGGTCCTTCGCGGTGCAGTGGCGGCTCACCCGCGCGCGTGTGACGGCGGGCCGGTATAAGGCCGCCATGGCCCAGGACGACAGCGCGGTGGTGAAGCGGCTCCAGCAGGAGGACTCGTTCGAGAAGGAGACGTTCGAGGGGTTGGACCTCCAGAACGTCGACCTGGGTGACAAGGAGTTCTACCGGTGCACCTTCGTGAACTGCGAGTTGCAGGAGAGCCGGTGGAAGGAAGCGCTGCTGGAAGTGTGCGTGTTCCAGGGCTGCAACCTGACGCGCGCGAACTTCAACGCCATCCGGCTGAGGGACGTGCGCTTCGAGGGCTCGAAGCTGATGGGCATCGACTGGACGGGCGTGGCGGCGAACCCGGAGGTGAACTTCGAGGAGTGCGCCATGCCCTACAGCTCGTTCGTGGGGCTGAGCCTGCGCCAGACGTCCTTCGTGCGCTGCGTGGCGCGGGAAGCGAACTTCTTCGACATGGACCTGACGGACGCGGACTTCACCGGCGCGGACCTCACCGGCAGCAACTTCCGCGGCTGCACGCTGACCCGGACGGACTTCTCCGGGGCCACGGGCCTGGTGCTGGACCCCGCGCGCAACAAGCTGAAGGACACGCGCATCCCGCAGGACACGGCGATGTCCGTGGTCCATGAGCTGGGCATGCGCGTGGAGGGCTACCACGCGAAGCCGGCGGGACGCGGCGGGGCGAAAAAGACGGGAGCGAAGCGGTGAGGGATGGCACCCCGTTCGACCCGGTCGCCGTCGCGCGGATCGCGGTGATGGTGCGGACGGGGCGCGTCGGGCTCCAGCAGCTCATCTCATGGGCGGATGCGTGGGTGATGAAGCTGGACGCCCCACCACTCTGGCTGCTGGAGCTGTGCACGGTGCCGGAGGTCGACAGAGCGCTCGGGCTGCTCCTCGACATGCCGGGCCTTGCGCAGTCCCTCACCGTCGAGGAACAGGACGTGAATGACGCGGACCACCTGGCGAGCCTGTTCCTTCGCCACCGTGACGGGTCCATCTCCTGGGGAGACTTCCTGCTGCGGGCAGGCGAGTACCTGGATGGCAGGAGCGGCCGCCGGCAGTGCGAGGATTTCTACATGCAGCTGAACCTGCTGGAGCGCATGGGGTTTCCGGAAGCCCTGGTGCAGGCCCAACGCGAGGACATCGAGCGCAGCATCCTGGATGCGCTGGAGCGGATGGAGTCCTCCCACCGGCGGTTCGAAGCGGAAGCGCGCGGGGACTGAGCCAGCCGTTCATCAACAAGCCCAGCGTGGGAGCATGGCTCGGGTGGACGCATCCAAGGTCCATTGCCCGGTGCTCCGCTCACGAATCAGGGGGGCCCAGGACATGGGCAATGAAGCGCCAGAGTCGCGCAACCCACCTGCCCAAGCGGCCCTCGGTGTCCTGATGCGGTCCGCCCTCCTCGCGCACCGGCACACAGGTCTGTCCGCGGGATTCGGCGTGTGGAGCCGCATGCTGGAATCCCCCTTCCGAAGCCGAGACACCCAAACCTGTCCGACAGTCGGATGGATGTCCCGAGGCCGCGCCCTGCTCGTCCGCCTCGGTATTCTCCACGGCTGGCACAAGGTGGCCATGCCTCCCCTCATCCACGTCAGGCCGTGCCTTCAGCGTGCCGCACGGCACGGGGGCTGATCCGGGAGCGCTGAGTGGGGCTTCTTGAGCGCACGCGGCTTCGGGGGAGGCCGGCCCCTGGAGGACGGGAGAGAAGGCGTCCAGCACGCGTTCGTCGCACGCCTTCAGCAGCGCCGGCAGTTTGTCTTGGAGTGCCCGCGTGTCACGCTCCCCCAGGGCCCCCAGCGCGAACCAGGCCCACTCGCGCAGCGCCTCTCCGCCCATGAGGGGCAGCATCCGGGCCGCGCCTCCCAGGAAGGCCCGCTGAAGGGACTGAACGAGGAGCACGTACCCGGGACGCTCCGCCACCCGGGCCGCCAGCCGCAGCAACTCGAACTCCACCTGCGCGCACCAGGCCCCCGACTCCCAGCGCGCCGCGTCCTGCAACTTGAAGCAGGTGTCCGTCAGCCGGTTCAGGTCCAACGCGGAGGCCCTCGCGCAGCAGTCGACCAGGAGCTCCACCAGGACCTGCCGCTTGAGGCTGAAGGAGCCCTCCAGAAGCCACCGGGCTTCCGGGGAGCGCGCGTCATGCAGCGCCAGTCCCAGGTTCTCCAACGTCAGCGACTCATCCAGCGCCACCGCGCGCGTCTTGCGCCCCGAGCGCTGCACCACCAGGCCCCTCGCCGCCAGCCGCCGCAGCGCCTCGCGAATGGTGCCCCGGCATACTTCATAGCGACGCGCCAGCTTCGCTTCCGAGCCGAACTGCCCGCATGGCGGCAGCCTCCCCAGCGCGATATCGCGCTCAAGCTGCTCCTCCACGTACGCCACGAGTCCTCGCCGTCCCATCCCCAGCCCCTCTCCTCGTCCCAGCATTGCCATCCAACCACAGGGGTCTGACATGGACGCGAGGGCAAACCGTCCGCGTCGCCTGCCGGGAGGGCGCGCCCTCCGGCCCCGAGCGATGAAAACCTGTCCGACAGTCGGACACATTCGCGGCCTCGGGCGTCGTGCGGTGAAAACCTGTCCGACTGTCGGACAGGTTTTGAGGCAGCGCGCCCGGCGGGCGGCCTCTGTCGATGGCTCCGCCTTGCGGTCCGCGCAATCACATCGGATCGGCTCACCGTTGGGCTCCGCGAGACGCGTATCCTCGCGGAGGCTTTCGGGTCTCTGGACTCGTCAACGAGCCTCTGGCCAATTGCTCAGGAAGCCCGGCCAGCCAGGCGGCGGCAGGCGGAGGACTTCACCGCGAGGTACACGCGCAGGCCCGGTGCGATGCGGAGCTCGCGCACGGCGGCATGCGTGAGACGGACCACCCAGTGCACCCCCGCCACGTCCACATGGGTCGCGCACTCCCCTGCCCCCACGTTCTCCAGCTTCGTCACCGTGCCTTCGAGCACGTTGCGCGCGGAGACGCCGGTCAGCGGTCCGGTGGACAGGAGGATGTCCTCCGCGGGCACGGCGTAGGCGGCGCGGGTTCCATGGGGGAGTTCCGGCGCGTCCGGCACCCAGAGCGACAGGCCTTCCGTGACGCGCAGCCGCGTGCCCCCGGACGCGGGATGTTCCAGCGTGCCTTCGAGGATGTTCTCCTCGGGCTCACCGGTGAGCAGACCTCGCGCCACGGTGCCCAGCACCGTGTCCGCCGGGCCCACGGCCTTCACCGTGCCGCCGTCCAGGAGCAGCGCCTCGCGAGCCAGGGCCCGTGCCTCACCGAGCTGGTGGGTGACGTAGAGCAGGGGCACCCGGGCTTCGTCGCGCACTCGCAGCAGGTACGGCAGCACACGCTCCTTCAACGCGACGTCCAGCGCGGCCAGGGGTTCATCGAGCAGCAGCAGCGCCGGGTCGGTGGCGAGCGCCCGCGCCAGGGCGACCCGCTGCTTCTCGCCACCGGACAGCGTCACCGGGTAGCGGTGCAACAGCGGCTCCAGCTCCAGCAGGTGCACGGCTTCGTCCACGCGCGACGGTCGTCCGGCGCGCACGCCGAAGCGCACGTTCTGTCCGGCGGTGAGGTGCGGGAAGAGCAACGCGTCCTGCGGCACGTAGCCCATGCGGCGCGCTTCGGGCGGCACATCGACACGAGCGGCTGTGTCGAGGAGTACGCGCTCATCCACCACGACGCGCCCCGTGGCTCCCCGCCGCAGGCCCGCGAGCACCTCCAGCAGCGACGTCTTCCCGGAGCCCGAACGCCCCAGCACCGCCACCGAAGCGGACGTGAAGCGCGCTTCGACCTCCAGAGTGAAGCGCGCCAGGGGCAGCCTGAGTGACAGCTCCATCACGGACGTGCGCCTCCTGTTCGCGTGGCGCCTCGTACGTCCTTCGCGGACACGGGCTCCTTCAAAGCAGGCCCTGCCCTGCCGGGCACACGGGACCTTGCTCGCGGTGCCAGTCCGTGGCTCACGCGAGCCCCCGTGCCCCGCGCCGCCGCGTCACCACTTCCGTCACGTACATGGCCCCGAACGCGAGCACCACCGACACGCCCGCGAGCTTTAGAGCCTCCGCGTCCTGCCCCACCTGCGTGCGCTGGAAGATGGCCAGGGACAACGTCTGCGTGCTGCCTGGGATGTTGCCCGCCACCAGCACCGTCGCGCCGAACTCACCCAGCGCCCGCGAGAACGCGAGCAGCGCGCCGGTGAGCACCCCGCGCCACGCCAGCGGCAACGTCACCCGGAAGAAGGCCCGCGTGCGTGTGTCCCCCAGCGTGCGCGCCACGGCCACCAGCCGGGGATCCACTTCCTCGAAGCCCGCGCGCGCGGAGCGCACCAGCAGCGGGAACGCCATCACCGCGCTGGCCAGCACCACCGCCTTGGGCGTGAACACCACCTCCACGCCCAGCGCATCCAGCATCCGTCCCAGCACCGAGTCCCGCGCGAGCAACTCCAGAAGCACCAGGCCCACCGCCGTCGGAGGCAGAACCAAAGGCAGTGCCAGCAGCGTCTCCACCACGCCGCGCCCCGGGCCCTTCCAGCGCGCGAGCGCATAGGCCGCCGCCACGCCCGGCACCAGGATGAGCACCGTGGACAGGGCCGCCACCGCCACCGTGAACAGCACCAGCCCTGTCAGCCCCTCGTCCATCACGGTGAGTGATGCCCCGTGCTCGCATCCGGCATCCCGCCGCGAGTCCCGGACGGGGCGTTCTGGAGCCCACCTGCATCCGGCGCCGTGCCCGTCACTCCCGCGTCCGGCGCCGCCTTCGCCGTGCTCGCGTCCAGGAAGCCCAGCCCGCGGAACTCCTTCCGCGCTTCTTCCGTCTGGAGGAAGCGCACGAACGCGAGCCCGCCTTCCGGCGCCTTGCCCTGCTTCAGCGCCGCCGCCGGATACACGATGCGCGGCGCGTCCCCCTCCGGCACCGTGAACACCACCCGGACCTTCTTCGAGCCCGCCGCGTCCGTCGCGTACACCACGCCCGCGTCCGCCCTCCCCGCCTCCACCGCCGCCAGCGCGGCCCGCACATCCACCGCCGGCACCACGCGCGGCGCCACGTCCGCCCACACGCCCGCCTTCGTCAGCCACGCCTTCGCGTACACGCCCGCCGGCACCGCCGCCGGCTCCGCCAGCACCACCCGCTTGAGCCCCTTCAGGTCCGCCGGTCCGGCGACCTTCACCGCAGACTTCACCGGGACCACCACCACCAGCCGGTTGGACAGCAGGTCCACCCGCGAGCCCGCCTGCACGAGCCCTGCCCGGTCGACCGCGTCCAGCTTCGCCTCGTCGGCGGAGAGGAACGCATCCGCAGGGGCCCCCGCGACCACCTGGCGCGCCAGGTCGCTGGACGCTCCGAAGGCGAACCGCACCCGGTGCCCCGACGCCTGCTGGAACGCGGGCGCCAGCGCCTCGAGCGCGTCCGTCGTGCTCGCCGCCGCGAACACCAGCACCTCCTCCGCTCGCGCCGACGACACCGTCACCCACACCAGCAGGAACCCCCACCACGCACGCCGCATCGTCCGCTCCTCCCTCCCGCCGGCCCCGCGCCGGAAGCCGTCTTGAGCCTACAAGTTGACCCGCAGGCACCCCGCCGCTAATGAATACTCTGTGTCACGGAATATCCATAAAGAGGATGAAGCGCTCTCGAAGGACATCGACCGGATGCAGGAGTTGATGTTCTCGCTGGGCCGTCGCCGTTCACTCCGTGACCCCATCGCCAGCACCTGCGAGCAGCTCCAGTTCACGCCGCCCCAGGTGCATGCCCTGCTGTGGCTGGGGCTGGATGGCTCGCTCACCATGGGTGAGCTGGCCCGGCGACTGGGCGTCACCGAAAAGACCGTCACGGGTGTCGTGGACCGACTGGAGCGCGAAGGCCACATCCAGCGCGAACGCGGAGAGGCCGACCGGCGCATCGTGCGCTGCCGCCTCACCGACAAGGGCAAACAGACCTTCGCCAAGCTCGACCGCTCCATGCACCGCGCGATGGGCGTGGTGATGGGAATGCTCGACCCTGATGACCGCCAGGCCCTCTTCCGGGTCCTGGAGAAGGTGCTCAGCAAGCTGGATGCGCCCACGCCGGACGCCGCGTCCGGGACCTGAGGCCCTCAGCGCCCGCCCGGCGCCCGCGCCCACAAGAGGCGCGGGTGCAGGAGCAGCGCGAACGCCTCCCGCACCGTCCAGTACGCCCGGTCCCACGCGCGCATCCGCCCGGCGATGGGGGCGGGGCTCGTGGCCACCTCCAGCCCCTCGCGCCGGAAGCACTGCCTCGCGCGCAGCAGGTGATACGGGTCGGAGACCACCACCACCCGGCGTGCCCCTCTCTCTCGCAGCACGCGCGCGCTGAACCGCGCGTTGGCTTGCGTGGAGTGGCTGTCCTCCTCCAGCACGCACGCGGACGCGGGCACGCCCGCCGCCACCGCCAGCTCGTGCATCACCCGCGCCTCGGACGGCGAATGGGTGCCCACGCCGCCGGACAACAGCAGCCACGGCGCCACGCCCCGGCGATACAGCGCCACCGCCTGCTCCACGCGCGCCACCAGCGCGCCGGACGGCACACCGCCCGGTAGAACCCGCGCGCCCAGCACCACCAGCACGTCCGCGTCCGTCACGCGCTCGCGCCGGCCAAAGCGGTCCACCCACCAGGCCAGTCCAAACACTCCGCCCGTGAGGACTCCCGCGCACAGGAGCAGCACCCGGCGCGCACGTCCGGGTCTGGGAAAAAGGGAAAGGGGACGCACCGCCGGGAACCTAGTCCTGCACCGGACATCCCGCGGCCCTGCAAACACCTTCAGCAAGGCATTGTGTCCGCGATAACAGGTTTCACGGTGTGGGCTGGACGAACGACCGGGTGAATTGTCGCGATGCGTATCGCCGGAGAGTGGGTCTCAAGACACAATGCGTAAGATGACCCGGCCGGGGTCCGAGGTGAACCCGGGGCGGCCGGTGGGAGGCATACGGATGGATGTCAAAGGCGTCGCATTCC
The DNA here is from genome assembly GCF_003611605.1 of Corallococcus sp. AB011P. Taxonomy (NCBI): domain Bacteria; kingdom Pseudomonadati; phylum Myxococcota; class Myxococcia; order Myxococcales; family Myxococcaceae; genus Corallococcus; species Corallococcus sp. AB011P. Next base: position 482,753 of record NZ_RAVX01000001.1, on the reverse strand, counting down.
TGGCACGGCAGACCATGGCGGTGCAGGCCTTCGGCGAACCGGCATGGAAGGCCTTCCTCGCGGAGCAGGCGAAGCGGGACCCCATCTTCGGGCAGCTCATCATGCCCGTGTCGCGCATCCCGGCGGATGCATTCCTGCGCTTCAACGAGGCCATGACCCAGCGCTTCTACGGCGGCGACACCAAGGCCTACTGGCAATACGGCATCAAGTCCGCCGAGTACGCGCTGGGCCAGGGCCAGCTCAAGACGATGTTCGGCAAGGACGACTTCCGCCGCTTCGCCCTGTTCACCCCCGGCATCTGGAAGGGCTACTTCACCGAAGGCGAGCTGACCGCGCAGCTGCAGGGTGACACCGTGGAGCTGCGCATCACCGGCGTGCCCCGGCCGCACATCTACTTCGAGCTCGCGGTGATGGGCTTCGCCGCCGGGGGCCTCGCGTACCTGAGCGGCCGCAAGGAGATCCACCACGAGGTGGTGAAGGGCTTCAGCAAGGGGGACATGGAGGTCCTCTACCGCTTCACCCTGCCCACCCCGGCTTGAACCTCAGGGCGCCGCGGCGGCCGTGGCCGTGCCCGCGGGCGCGGCCGGAGCCACGACGACCGGAGCCTCGACGACCGGAGCCTCGGCGGGCGCGAGTCGCAGGTCCGCCACCACCGGGTAGTGGTCGGACACGCCCACGCGCAGCACGCGCGTGGACACCGGCGTGAACGCGCCGCACGCCATCACGTAGTCGATGCGCAGGGACTTCAGGAACAGCGGCATCGGGTAGGTGCCCGTCCCGTCGGAGCGGGTGACACGCGCCACGTCCTGGAGCTGGCGGCGCAACAGGCGCACCGGGCGCGAGTCCGGGTCGTCGTTCAAATCCCCCATCAGGAGCCGCGGCCGGGTGTCCTTCGCCAGCAGCCGCGAGATGAAGACGCTCTGGCGCACACGCGCCGCGCCGTTGAAGGGCCGGCGGATGAGGTGCGTGGCGTAGACGCTCACCTCGCGCCCGTCCACGTCCAGCACGGCGTGCGCCAGCGTGCGCGGCTCCGCGCCCCGGGGCGTGGGCAGCGGGTACTGCGCCAGGGACTGAAGCGGGTAGCGCGACAGGAGCGCGATGCCGTACGCGCCGCCATACAGCCGCGTGGTGCCGAAGTGCGCGCGGTACTTCAGGCCGGTGAGCGCGGACAGCCGCTCCACCTGGTCCTCGCCGCGCGCGCGTGTGGAGCCCACGTCCACCTCCTGCAGCGCGACGACGTCCGGGCCCTCCTGGCGGATGACCTCCGCCACCTGCTCCAGGCCCTTGAGGCCGGACTGGATGTTGAAGGTCATCACCCGCAGGGCGCCCGGGTCGCGCGCGGGGGCGGCGGCGACGGGGGTGGTGCCCGAGGACAGGGTGGGACGCACGGCGGGACCGGAGGCACAGGCCAGCGATCCCGCGACGAACAGGGCGGTGAGGAGGGGGCTCGTTCGCATCAAGGGGGGCGATGGTAGGCCGCCCGCCCTCGCGCTGTCGTCCCGCCCCCCGGGGCCCGGCCGGAGAGCAGGCGGGCTCAGGCCTGGCGGGACTGACGGCGGCGGCGCGCGGCCAGCGCCACGAACACGGCGATGAGCGCAGCGGGGGCGCCGCTGGTGGCCACGGAGCAGCCGCCCTCGTCCTTCGTGTCATCCGGCGTAACGGGGTCGCTGCCGCCGGTGACGACGACGTCCAGCGTGGCGTTGGCGTGCGAGTCCCCGCCCTGGTTGTTGTCGCCGTTCACGGAGTTGCCGGCGGCGAACACCTTGTAGGTGCCGTTGGTGGCCGGGGCCACCAGGGAGAAGTCGAAGCGCGCCGAGCCATTGGCGAAGGCCTTGGGCAGCGAGTGCGTGAGTTCGCCGCTCATCACCTTCGTGCCCGAGCCCGCGGTCAGCGTCGCGCCGTCCACGGCCACGTTCATGCCCGCCTTCACGCCGGGGCCGCCGGTGATGGTCAGCGAATACTGGCCCGTCTGGCCCGCCGTCAGCGCCGTGGGCCCTTCCAGCGTCACCGTGGGGGTGCTCGAACCGCCGCTGTGGCAGCCGGACGCCGTGCAGGACAGGCCGCTCTGCTTGCCGCTGCGCCCGTTGATGCCAGTGGAGTTGGCGAACGCGGAGCCCGCGACAAGGCACACCGCGACCGCGCCCACGGACGAAAGAATGGACCGCATGGAATGAACCTCCTGGGGGGAACTCAGGAAAGAGGAGGTTCCCTTGTAGCGCGGCGCGGCGTGGAGTGCAGCAGGCGACACTCCCCTGTGACGCGGAGGCAGGGCGTACCGCGGCCTACAGCCGGGAGAAGGCGTCGTGGAGGGCCTTCTGGCCGCCGTGCTCCAGCACCTGGCCGTGGCAGACGACGACGCGCTCCACGTCCCACTTCAGCGCACGCTGGAGTGAGGCGCGCACGGCCTCCGGGTCCTTGGTGAACAGGCGCAGGAAGCGCGGGGCGGCGAACCGGCCCAGGACGCCGTCCAGCCACAGGTACGCGCGCAGCTTCCAGCCCTCCGAGTGCGCGTAGTGGAAGGCCAGGTCGGTGACGAGCGCGGTGCGGGACGGGCGGTGGAAGAAGAGGAACTCGTTGAGCTGGGGCATGCCGCGCACGTGCATCTGGTCCAGCACCGGGGCCCAGGCGGGGTCCGGGAGGTCCTCCAGCTCCAGGTCGATTCGCAGCGCCGGCTTCTTCGCGCGCAGCCCCTTGGGCGCCACCACGCGGGCGTCGGGGAAGGCCGCGGCCCAGTCCGGCAGGTGCAGGTGGTGGAAGAGGTTGGGGGCCACGAGGAAGCGCACCGGCCCCAGGGCCGCCACGGCGGCTCTCCGCTCCGGCGTGAAGGCGACAGGCGAGTGCACCCACAGCCCGCCGTCCGGCAGGCGGAGGACCGTCATCCGGCCCCCCACGGGGACGCCGAAGAGGGAGAAGGGGGCGTCGAAGACGTGGACGTCCTCGGTGAGCTGGCGGGGCGCGGTGTCAGGGGGCGTGGGCATGGCGGGTCCTTTTCCAAGCATGGACGGCGTTCAGGGGACGAGTCCGGCCTCGGTCCGGCGTTGATTTCCGGAACATCCCATCGTAGGCAGCCTCCCACTTTCCATCCCCTAGCAAGGTGCCCAGCACATGGCCGAGAAGCTCACGCCCCGCGAGAAGGGCTTTTCCGAGTGGTACGTCGACCTGGTCCAGAAGGCGAAGCTCGCCGACTACTCGGACGTGAAGGGCTGCATGGTCATCCGCCCCAACGGCTACGCGCTGTGGGAGAACATCCAGCGGACGATGGACAAGATGTTCAAGGACACGGGCGTGAAGAACGCCTATTTCCCGCTGCTCATCCCGGAGAGCTACCTCAAGAAGGAAGCCGAGCACGTGGAGGGCTTCAACCCGCAGCTGGCGGTCGTCACGCACGCGGGCGGCCAGAAGCTGGAGGAGCCGCTGGTCATCCGGCCCACGTCCGAGACCATCATCAACCGCAGCTTCTCCAAGTGGATCCAGAGCTACCGGGACCTGCCCCTGCTGGTGAACCAGTGGGCCAACGTGATGCGCTGGGAGATGCGCACGCGCCTGTTCCTGCGCACCACGGAGTTCCTCTGGCAGGAGGGCCACACCTGCCATGAGACGGAGGCGGACGCGGAGGAGCGCACGCTGCAGATGCTGGAGGTCTACCGCACGTTCGCGGAGGACTACATGGCCATGCCCGTGCTGCCGGGGCGCAAGTCGGAGTCGGAGAAGTTCGCCGGCGCGCTGCGCACGTACAGCATCGAAGCCATGATGCAGGACAAGAAGGCGCTCCAGGCGGGCACCAGCCACAACCTGGGCCAGAACTTCGCCAAGGCCTTCGACACCACGTTCCAGGGCCGCGACGGCCGCGTGCACCACGTGTGGCAGACGTCGTGGGGTTCCTCCACGCGCCTCATCGGCGGGCTCATCCTCACGCACTCGGATGACGCGGGCCTCATCGTGCCGCCGAAGATCGCCGCCACGCACGTGGTCATCATCCCCATCGCGGGCAAGGCGACGGATGTGGAGAAGACGCAGGTGATGGAGAAGTCGCACGCGCTGGCCGCGGACCTGCGCAAGGCGGGCCTGGGCGTGGTGGTGGACGACGACGAGAGCAAGGGCCCGGGCTTCAAGTACAACGAGCACGAGCTCATCGGCACGTGTCTGCGCATCGAGCTGGGGCCCAAGGACCTGGCCAAGGGCTCGTGCGTGATGGTGCGCCGCGACCTGCGCCAGAAGGAGTTCGTGTCGCTGGACGAGGCCGTCGCCAAGGCCCAGGTGATGCTGGACCAGATGCAGAAGGACCTGTTCCAGAAGGCGAAGGACTTCCGCGACTCGCACACCTTCGAGGTCAACTCCTACGAGGAGCTGAAGGCGCGCGCGGAGGACGGCTTCCTGCTGGCGCACTGGGACGGCGACCCGAAGACGGAGGCGCGCATCAAGGAGGAGACGGGCCTCACCACCCGCTGCCGCCCGTTCAGCCTCAAGCAGGAGCCGGGCAAGTGCGTGATGACCGGCAACCCGTCGCAGGGCCGCATCGTGTTCTCCAAGGCGTACTAAGCACGCGCTGACGTGTGCAGCACTCGCGGGGCTGGGAGGCGACTCCCGGCCCCGTTGTCATTTCAGCGCGTCAGCTGGCGGCGAGCAGGACGCGCTTCCTGGGCAGGAAGGTGGCCACCGGCTCCGGCTTGCCCGCGACGGGCAGCGGGGCGGCGGCCTCGAAGTCGAAGGTGTCCCTGCAGCGCTCGCGCGTGGCGTGGGAGACGAGCACCGGGGCGCCGACCTTCTTCGTCAGGCCCTCGATGCGGCTGGCCAGGTTCACCGCGTCGCCGATGACGGTGTACTCGCGGCGCTGCTCGCTGCCGACGGCGCCCACCACCACGCGGCCGGTGTGGATGCCCACGCCGATGCCGAGGGGGAATTCGCCCCGCGCGGCGCGCTCCTGGTTGAGCGTGTCCAGCGCCTCCAGCATGGCCAGCGCGCACGACACGGCGGCCTCCGGGTGGTCGGGCTGCTCCAGGGGCGCGCCGAAGTACGCGAGGATGCCGTCACCCATGAACTTGTCGAGCGTGCCACCGTGGCGGAACACCACCTCCACCATGCGCGACAGGTACTCGTTGAGCAGCGCCACCACCTGGGGGCTGTCCATCCGGTCCGACAGCGTGGTGAAGCCGCGGATGTCTGAGACGAGCAGCGTCACCTCGCGGTGCTCGCCGGCCTCCCCGTCCGTGCCCTTCTCCGAGATGCGCCGCGCGACCTCCGGGGAGAAGAAGCGGCCCAGCCGTTCGCGCTGCATCTCCTCGCGCACGACGTCCGTGACGAGCCCCATCACCGTGCGGCTGATGAAGAAGGCCACCGACGACGCGAGCACCATCACCAGCACCAGTCCGGGCAGGAACTGGGACGCGGGCAGCCCCGCGCCCAGCGTCAGCATGGCCACCGCGACGATGCCCATTGCCGTGGCCGCCGCGACGATGAGCCGCGACAGCGTCACCATGGACACGATGACCACCAGCACCAGGTACACGCCCATGGTGAGCAGCGCGATGGCCACGCCGTTGGCGGAGCCCCGGATGGACCACTCCTGCAGGAAGTAGATGAGCGGCATGTCCAGGAGCGCCACGCCCAGCGCCGGCCGCCGCAGCAGGTCCGGCACCCGGCGCGCGCCCGCCCACAGCAGGACGGCCAGCGCGATGTAGCCCGCGAGCACGCCGCGCGACACGTGCCAGTCATCCAGCACGGCCAGCGCCAGCCACGCCGCCGTCGCGCCCATGCGCGTCACATTGAGCCAGGAGCCGACGTCCGCGCGCCATTCGTCCAGGCGCCTTTGCAGGGTGGACTCGACACGAAAGCGAGAAAGCAGGGACCGCATGTATCAGGGAGGCTACCCCACGCGTGGAGCCCTCTCCAGGCGGGGTCCCCCTGCGTTAGGGTCCTGGCCCATGGCGAGCATCGGGCACGTTGCGGTGGGCATGGCGCTGGGGCGTTATGAGACGGGTTCGGGCGCGCCCTGGCGGCGGCGGGTGGCGGTGATGGCGTTCCTGTCCCTGCTCGCCCTGCTGCCGGACGCGGACGTGGTGGCGTTCGCGCTGCGCATCCCCTACGCGGCGACGTGGGGACACCGAGGCGCGTCGCACTCGTTCGTGTTCGCGGCGGCGGTGGCGCTCGCGGTGGCGGCGCTGGCCCGGTGGAAGGGGGAGTCCGCCACGCGCTGGGGCCTGCTGACGCTGGCGGCGGTGGCCAGCCACGGCATCCTGGACACGCTCACGGACGGCGGGCTGGGCGCGGCCCTCTTCTGGCCCTTCTCCAACGCGCGTGTCTTCGCCCCGGTGCGGCCGCTGCCCGTGGCCCCCATTGGCGCGGGCATGCTGTCCGCGCGAGGCCTGTACGTGAGCGGCGTGGAGTTCCTCGTGTTCCTGCCCGCCTGGCTCTACGCGCTGTGGCCCCGGAAGAAGGCGCGCGTGGCGGGGAGCGTCCAGGTTCCCTGAAGGAGAGCATTGCGATGCGCCTGTTCACCGCCGTGACGCTGGGAGAGGCCCTCACCGCAGAGACCGAGCGGGGCATCGAGCGCCTGCGCGCCCTGGCCCCGGACGCGAAGTGGGTGCGGCCGGAGGGCGTGCACCTGACGCTGCTCTTCCTGGGGGACGTGGACGACAGCCGCCTGCCGGAGCTGCGCGACGCGCTGGAGCCGGTGGGGCTGTACCACGCGCCGTTCGTGCTGTCGGTGGCGGGCGGAGGGGCGTTCGGCCCGCCGTCCCACCCGCGCGTGCTCTGGGCGGACGTGCGCGGAGACACCGCCGCGCTGAAGGCGCTCCAGGCGGACGTGGCGCGAGCGCTGGAGCCGCTGGGCTTCACGTCGGAGCACGGCGAGTACATCGCGCACCTGACGCTGGCCCGGGCCCGGCCACCGCGCGGAGACCCGGCGCTGGCGGCGTGCGCACGCGAGCTGCAAAGCGCTTCGTGGGGTGAGGGGCGCGTGGACCGGCTGATGCTGTTCGAGAGCACGCGCGGCCACTACGTGCCCCGGTTGGAAGTGATGCTGGAGCGCGGCTAGCAGGCGCGCAGGGACTCCGCCACGGGCACCGCCGCCGGCAGCGTGACGGTGAGCAGCGTGCCGCGGCCCTCGCGGCTCTCCGCGCGCAGCGTGCCGCCCAGCCCGGTGACGATGGTGTGGCTCACGGACAAGCCCAGGCCGGTGCTGTTGGGGCGCGCGGTGGCGAAGGGCTCGAAGATGTGCGCGAGCGCGTCCTGGGACAGGCCCTTGCCGGAGTCCTGCACCTCCACCACCACCTCGCCGTCCTCGCTGGTGTAGGCCGCCACGCGCAGCACGTTGTTCGCGGCGTCCTGGGTGTCCATCTGCTGCAGGCCGTTGAGCAGCAGGTTGAGGAAGAGCTGGGTGAGGCGCGCCTCGTCCGCGTCCACCGTGGGCATGTCGTGGAAGTCCCGCTCCAGCCGCGCGCGGTGCTGCAGTTCGCCGCGCAGCAGCTTGAGCGCGTTCTCCAGCACGGGCTGCACGGCCACGCGAGCGCGGTGCTCCGGCGGCTTGCGCGACAGCGTGCGCAGGTCCTGCACGATGTGCTTGAGCCGGGTGGCGCCCTCCACCGTCTCGCTCAGCGCATCCACCATGTCCTCCAGGTCCGCGCGCGGCACGGGCTTGCCGTCCAGCAGCGGCTGCTTCAGGCGGTCCATCTCCTCGCGGATGAACGAGAGGTTCGCCAGCACGAAGGCCAGCGGGTTGTTCATCTCATGGCCCACCGCCGCCGCGAGCGAGCCCAGCGCGGACAGCCGGTCCGCCTGGAACAGCCGCGCCTCCATCTGCTTGCGCAGCGTCACGTCGCGCGCGAACACGCGCAGGCCCGGCGGATCCCACAGCTGCGCGACGGTGAGCTCCCAGTAGCGCCCGTCCAGGTGCACCGTGGGCGCGGGCTCTCCCGGGGGCGCACCCCGCCACGCCCAGACGATGGCCGCGTTCACCAGCGGGTGCTCGGCGCCCTTCTCCACCAGGTCCTGGAAGGCCGCGTGGGTGGCGGGGTTCGCGTACCGCAGCTCGCCGTCCATGCCCAGCTCCAGCAGCGGCTCCGGGTGCAGCAGCGGGAACGACGCCAGCCGGTACAGCGGATCCTCCAGCGCGCGCAGGCCGCTGACGTCGCGCACCAGCAGGCCCAGCCGCACGCCCGTGTCCCCGGGCGAGGGCTCGCAGGGGGTGATTTCCGCCGCGTAGACGCGCTCGTCGCCGTTCACGGTGAGCCGGTACTCCAGCCGCCCGTCGGAGCCGCCCTGGAGGACGACCTGGAGCAGGGACATGAGGGGCTTGCTCGCGGCGGTGCCCAGGACCTCCTCCAGCAGGCGCCCCTCCCCGCCGCGCATGTCCAGGCCGAAGGCACGGCCGGACGGGGACCACAGCCGCAGGCACCGGCCTTCCGCGTCCAGTTCCCCGGCCACGTACTCGGCGACCCCCGTGGGACGCGGGCCGGACGCGGGCGCGTCCAGGCCAGGAGACCGAACGAAGGTCTCCACCCGGAAGGGGCCCATGAGCATCTCCAGGCCCGCGCCGTCGGTGTTCATCCGGGTGAGGACGGAGATGAGCGCCTGCGCATCCGCCTCCGGCATCCGCTTGGTGAGGATGAGGCCGTCGGCGAGCGTGGGGATGGTGAAGAGGAACGGCGTGAGCCGCGGCGCGTCCGCGCCCAGGTACGTCGTCAGCGTGGCGCGCATCGCGTGCGCGTCCTTGTGGTTGCAGAAGAGCGCGCACAGGTCCGACTCGCCGCGCATCACCGCGTCCAGCGCCTTGCGGTAGGTGCCCAGGAAGCGCTGCTCGGAGAAGAGCGTGTCCGGGCGCAGGCCCAGCGACTCCAGGTGGCGAACCGGCAGCAGGTGCCCGCCAGTGGAGCGCGGCGCCACCCACGCCACGCGCTTGCCCTGCAGCGTCTCCAGCGTCAGCGGCTCGTCCGAGCGGCAGATGAAGGCGGCGTGGTAGTAGCAGCTGCCGGAGCGCACCGCGCGCAGCACCGCGCGCGCCTGCGGCTCGAAGGCGTTGCACTGCTCGGCGGTGCCCCAGGCCATCTCCACCCGGCCTGAAGCGAGCTCCGCCTCCAGGTGCTCGTAGGTGGGCGACATGGACATCACCACCGGGCGGCCCATCCGCTCCGACAGCGCCCGCGCGAACAGCTCCACGCGCACGTGCTCCCGTACCTCGCCGAGGGACGGATAGAGCAGGCAACGGATGGGCGCGTTCGATGCGGTCACGACGAATTCCTCCGATGAGCCCCCTCTCCCGCACGCCCGGACTGTCGGCTCGCGAGTGCTACATCCCTAGCTGAAAATTTACGGCAATGCCACACTATTCTTGATTCGCTGTAATAAGTAGATTCCCCAGGTTTACCATGCTCCGACCCAGGGTCGAAAGCGACTTCCACGTACCAAGGGTGAATTCCCGCTCTGAAATGGCTGGCACCAGGGCTGCACTGAGGGTGGGTGGACGGGTGCAACCCATGGAAGGAACGGACGGATGCGCTGGATTGCCAGGGGACTGTGGCTGCTGGCCCTCGTGCTGGTGGGGGCGGCGTGGCTGGTGGGCCGCGGGACGCAGGCGGCGCCGCGCGAGGTGGAGGGCGTGGCGGCGAAGGTGAGGACGGGGGACGTGGTGTTCCAGACGTCGGGATCACGCCAGTCGAAGGCCATCCAGGTGGCCACGCACAGCCCGCTGTCGCACGTGGGGTTGGTGGAGGTGACGCCGGAGGGGACGTTCGTGGTGGAGGCCGTTCAGCCGGTGAAGCGCACACCGTTCGCGCAATGGAAGGCGCGCGGGGTGAAGGGGCGGCTGCTGGTGATGCGGCCGCAGGGGGTGGATGAGGCGGCGAAGGCGCGGGCGGTGGAGGAGGCGAAGCGGCACCTGGGCAAGCCGTACGACGCGCTCTTCGGGTGGGGGGACGAGGCGATGTACTGCTCGGAGCTGGTGCGCAAGGCGTACGCGGCAGGCGCTGGCGTGGAGTACGGCAGGATGGAGCGGCTGGGCGACCTGGACGTGGCGGGGCTGCGGCGTGAAATCGCGGAGCGCTACCGGGGTCCGGTGCCGGTGGACCTGGAGCTGGTGACGCCCGCGAGCCTGGCGGCGGATGCCCGGCTCGCGGTCGTGTATTCGAATTTCCCGCGGGCTCCGTGACGCCGTGCCTCAGCGCTTCACGCGCAGGACCTGGAACCCCTTCCCTCCGGTTCCGAAGCCCTTCAGGTTCTCCGCCCGCACCACCAGGTCGCCGCCGGGCAGCACGCCCCAGACCTCCGCGCGGGCGAGCACGCCGCTGGTGGCCCGCTCGTAGCGCCGGGCCTCACGCCACGTCACGCCGTCCGTGCTGGTGAAGAGCCGCGCGTAGAGGTCCGACGCGGGCTGCACGTCGCCCACGTCCGCCCTCGCCGTTCCCAGCACGAAGCCACCTCCCGTCAGCGCATCCAGCGAGTACGCCGGCCCCGGCAACGTCATCAGCGCGTCCACCCGTCCGCTCGCGTACACGCGCAACAGCTTCGGGTGCTCGGGCTCATAGAGCGTGGACTGTCCCAGCAGCAGCTCTCCTCCCGGCAACACCGTGCCCGTCACCGCGTTGGCCGCGTAGCCGCCCATCACCTTCGTCCAGGTGCGGCCTCCGTCCGTGGAGCGCACCACCGCCGCCTGCGCGCTGCTGCTCCCGAACGTGGCCCACAACACGCTGCGCGTCGCATCCGCGTACAGCGCCGTGCCGTGCCGGTGGTCCTGGAATGTCGCCCGTGTGGCCCACGTCGCTCCGCCGTCCGTGCTCGCCCACAGCCGCAGCGGCGTGTTCCCGGAGGTGAACGTCTGGTACTCCAGGAAGAACACCGTGCTGCCCAGCTCCGCGAAGCTCGCGGGCGACATCGCGCGGTAGCTCCCCAGTGAAGCCACGTCCGCCCACGTGCGCCCGCCATCCGTGGAGCGCTCCAGGTGGTAGCTGCCACTGCGGCTCATCTGCGCCAGCAGCGTCCCGTCCTTGAGCGCCGCCATCACCCAGAACGACGCGCCGCCCACGCCCTGCCCTCTCGCGCTGAAGGTGCGCCCGCCGTCCGTGCTCGCCCACAGCTTCGAACGGCTCCCGTCCAGCGCCAGCGCGTACACCGTGCCCGCGCCGTCCACGGCCAGCACCTCGTGCGTGGTGTTCGTGAACACCGGCTCCAGCGTCACCGGCCCCTGCGTCCCGCCATCCACCGGCGGCGTGCCCGCATCGACACCGCCGTCCGTACCCGAGCCGCCATCCGGCGTCCCCGCGTCCACGCCGCCATCCGTGCCCGAGCCTCCGTCGCTCGCGCCACCGCCATCCGGCGTCCCCGAACCGCCATCCGGAGCACCGCCACCATCCGGCGTCCCGCCGTCCTGCCCGGAGCCGCCGCCTTCCGGCTGGCGTGCCAGTGCCACGCGCATCACCCGGCCGCTGGAGTTCGCGTCCACCGCGTCGCCGTAGAAGCACGGCACCTCCGTGACGCTGTCCGGCAGCACGTCCAGGGTGCTCAGGTAGCCCTTGAAGCTCGTGCGCGAATCCAGCGTCACCGGGTCGCTGAACACGCCGTTGCGCAGCACCCGCACGCGAATCTCGTAATCCGTCGCGGTCTGGAAGTGATTGTAGAAGACATACAGCGCGTCCCCGATGCGCGTCACCGCGGGCTGCAACGCCCAGTCCGGCGTCCCCTCCACCAGGATGCGCGAGCCGAACGACGTCCCGTCGAAGCGCCGGTAGTACAGCCGCTCCGTCTCGTCCTTGTAGACCAGGTGGATGCCGCCCTTGCCGTCCTCCACCGCGCTCAGCGCCGCGCCGTGGTAGATGCCGTCGGAGAACGCGTCCCGCTGCGGCCCCCACGTGTCCAGCGGATCCGCCGCGTCACGCACCCGCAGCCGCGTGGGCTCGAAGCCGTCGTGCATGGCCCAGAAGAAGACGAGCTTGGACCCCACGCTGAGCAGCCGTCCCCCGCCCCGCTTCCGCGTGCGCCCCAGGTCCGGCTGCTTCTGGAAGCTTGTGCCCCCGTCCGTGGACACCGCCACCACCGCCGTGGAGCCGCCGTCCGGCTCCAGCCGGAACGCCTGCACCCACAGCCGCCCCTTCGAGTCCCGCGCCAGCAGCGCCCGCGAATACGCCGTCGCACTGTCCGCGTTGAACACCCGCACCGCCGGCTCCGGCGTCCAGGTGTCCTGCGCCGCGTCGTAGCGCCACCACTGGAAGTACACGTCGTGCCGCGACGACGCCGCCAGCGAGGGGCCTTCGTACGCGTAGACCATCGCCACGTCGCGCCCCACGGCGACCAGCTCCGCCCGGTCGTGGTGCGACGCATCCGGCTGGATTTCCGCCAGCTTGGAGAAGCCCTGGAACCCATCCTCGGAACGGAACAGGTTCAGCCCCTCGCCCTCCGCCCCCTGCTGCTGGATGGCCAGGAGCCACGTGGGCGCATGCCCATTGCCTGTCTCGATCCGCACCGCGTGCCGATGCGCCGGCAGCGTCAGGGCATTGCCCCCGCCAGCCGGCACCATGGACACTCCTCCCGCCGCCACCACCGTGGTCAGCAGGGCCCCCACCCAGGACATCATGTGTTTTCGCGCCCCCTGTCGTATCCCCTCCCGAAAGGTAGGGACGGCAGACCCGGGGGCAATCCGGCGGAGGCGGACCCGAAGGGCCCGGCGTTCTCCACGCGGACAGGTGAACACACCGCGCACCGCGCGACGCCCCCGGACCTTGGGAGCGTCGCGTCAGTGTCCTGCGACTACTTCTTGCGGCGGCGCGGAGCGGCGGTGCCCGCGTCGGTGGCCGTGCCCGCGTCCGCGCCCTCGAGCGTGCCCGCGTCCGCGGCCGTGCCGGCGTCCGGCGTGACCGTGGTGATGGCAGGGGGCGGGTTCACCAGCTTCAGCGAGGTGAGGAACGGCTCCGCCGTGGTGTTGGGGTGGTTGGGGTTGTAGATGACCAGCAGCGTGTACAGGCGCGGGCCCACCAGGAAGTTGCGCGCCTTCACCTCGCCGTGGACAGGCGAGCTGACCGAGTAGGCCTTGCCGGGGTAGCCATCCAGGGTGATATCCGCCTCTTCCTTGAGGGTGCCCTGGACCTCCTTCACCAGGCCGTCCCGACCCTCGTTCAGCAGGGCCTCCGGGGGACGGCTCGCCACCAGCCGCTCCGGGTAGTCCGCGGTGCTGACGGAGTAGACGGTGTTGTCCTCGGTGCGCACGGTGAAGGCCGCGGTGTTCACCGTGTTGGCGCCCAGCGGGATCTGCCTGCGCGCGACCTGGGGCTCCATCGGCATGCCGATGGTGAAGCCTTCCGCTGCCTCGTAGGGCTTGAATTCCGGGGCCGGAGTGGCCGCGGTGCCATCCGCGCCCGGGGTGGGCTCGTTGGGCACGTCCTCGATGGTGGAGGTGGCCGAGGGACCACCGGTGCCGCCCGAGGAGGAGCCGTCGGTCTTCTGCTGGTTGGCGCACGCGCCGGCGATGAGCGCGAGCGTGGTAAGCGAGGCAAGGAGGAGGCGGGACAACGGGCGCATGGGCACGCTTCCTGAGAGGGAAGTGGAAGAAAACCAACTGTCTTATCGGACGCTAGACGAAGTCCTCCGCCGCTGACTACCCGAGTTTCGACGCGGCGCGAGCAACTTGCCCTGGCCCCGCCCCCGGAAGCGTCCGGGGGCGGACACCGAGCCGGGGCCGGAAAGTCGGCGCGGGAGGGCTATTCGCCCAGGTACGCGCGCCGCACCTCGGCGCTGTCCAGCAGCGCCTTGCCGGGGCCGGCCATCACGACCTCGCCCGTCTCCAGCACGTAGCCGTAGTGGGCGGCGTTGAGGGCCAGGTGCGCGTTCTGCTCCACCAGGAGCACACTGACGCCGGTGGCGTTCACCTCGCGCAGCGTGCGGAAGATGGTCTCCGTCACCTGCGGCGCCAGGCCCAGGGACGGCTCGTCCAGCAGCAGCAGCTGCGGCTTGCTCAGGAGTGCCCGGGCGATGGCCAGCATCTGCTGCTCGCCGCCGGACAGCGTGCCCGCCAGCTGCTTCTGACGCTCGCGCAGCACCGGGAACAGGCCGAAGCCCTTGTCCATGTCCAGGCGAACCTGGGCGGTGTCCTTGCGCAGGTACGCGCCCAGCTCCAGGTTCTCGAACACGGTGAGGTTGGGGAAGATGCCCCGGCCCTCCGGCGCGTGCGCCATGCCGCGCGGCACCAGCTGGTGCGCCTTGAGGCCGGTGATGTCCTGCCCCGCGAGCGTGATGCGGCCCGCGGTCGGCTTGAGCATGCCGCTCACCGCGCGCAGGGTGCTCGTCTTGCCCGCGCCGTTGGCGCCGATGAGGGCCACCATCTCGCCCCTACCCACCGTCAGGGACACGCCCCGGAGCGCCTGGATGGCGCCGTAGCGGACCTGGATGCCCTCCACCGACAGGAGCGGCTCGAACGCGCGCCGCTCGCCCAGCACCTTCACCGGCTCGCTCACGCCGCGCCTCCGTGGGACTCCAGGTAGCTGTCGCCCAGGTACGCCTCGATGACCTTGCGGTCGCTGCGCACCTCCGCGGGAGCGCCGCGGGCGATGGTCTCGCCGTGGTCCAGCACGGTGATGCGCTCGCAGATGCCCATCACCAGCTTCATGTCGTGCTCGATGACCAGCACCCCCAGCGAGAACTCGTCGCGCAGCCGGCGGATGAGCACCATCAGGTCCGCCTTCTCACGCGTGTTCATGCCCGCCGCGGGCTCGTCCAACAGCAGCACCTTGGGGCGGGTGCCCAGCGCGCGGGCGATCTCCAGCCGGCGCTGCTCGCCGTACGGGAGGTTCTTCGCCTCTTCATCGCGGCGGTGCGACAGGCCCATGACCTCCAGCAGGTGCTCCGCCTGGCGCGTCAGCTCGCGCTCCTCGGCCTGGAAGCCGGGGGTGAGCAGCAGCGCGCGCCACCAGTCGCGGTAGTTGCGCATCGCCGTGCCCGCCTTCGCCAGGGGGCCCATGACCACCGGGTGCAGCGCGCCTTGCGCGCGGCAGGCCACCTTCACGTTGTCCAACGCCGTCAGGGCGCGGAACAGGCGGATGTTCTGGAACGTGCGCGCCAGGCCCAGGTGGTTGATTTGATGCGGCACCCAGCCGTTCACCCGCTGCCCGGCCACGCGCACCTCGCCCTCGGTGGGCTGGTACACGCCGGTGAGCACGTTGAACGCTGTGGACTTGCCCGCGCCGTTGGGGCCAATCAGGCCCAGCAGGTCGCCCTGGCGCACGGTGAGGTTGAAGTCCGTGAGGGCCTTGAGGCCCCCGAAGCGGATGCTCACGCCGGACGCCTGGAGCAGAGCGTCTGTCGTCACGGCGGCGCTCATGTCAGCCCCTTCTTCTTCCGGGGAAGCCACCGGGGCAGCACGTCCCAGAGCTCCTTCGTGCCGAACAGGCCCTGCGGCCGGGCCAGCATCAGCACCACCAGCAAGAGGCCGTACACGGGCATGCGGATCTGATCCACCTTCTGAGCCAGGCTGCCCTCCGCGCCCAGCACGCTGAACAGCGAGCGCAGCCCTTCCGGCAGCAGCGTGAGGAAGATGGCCGCGACGATGGCGCCCGTGCTGGAGCCCAGCCCGCCCAGCACCACCATGACGACGATCTCCATGGACTTCACGAAGGTGAACGAGCCCGGGTTGATGATGGGCACGAAGTGCGCGAACAGGCCGCCGGCGATGCCCGCGAAGAACGACGAGATGACGAACGCGCGGACCTTGTAGCCGGTGGTGTCCACGCCCATGGCCTCGGCGGCGACTTCGTCCTCGCGGATGGCCCACAGGCTGCGGCCGTGGCTGGAGCCCGCGATTCTCCGGGCCACCAGCACCACCAGGAAGACCCAGAAGTACACCATGGCCACGCTGGAGTACTGCGGGATGCCGGACAGGCCCAGCGCGCGGCCGAAGGCCTCCGTGTTCTGCACCACCACGCGGATGATTTCACCGAAGCCCAGCGTCACGATGGCCAGGTAGTCCCCGCGCAGCCGCAGGGACGGCAGGCCCACCAGGAAGCCGCACAGCGCCGCGCAGGTGCCGCCCGCGAGCAGCGCCACGGTGAAGAGCACCTGGTCGCTGGCGGCCACCGGCAGGAAGGACAGCGCCACCTCCTTCAACTCCAGGGACGTGACGCCCGCGATGTACGCGCCCACGGCCATGAAGCCCGCGTGGCCAATGGAGAACTGGCCCGTCATGCCGTTCACGATGTTGAGGCTCACCGCGAGGATGATGTTCACCCCCACCACGGACAGCAGGTACGTGGCGAAGGGCGAGGCGCCCAGCAGCACCTCCGCCAGCGCCAGCACCGGCACCGCGAGGAGCACGGGCAGGATGCCGCGCAGGGCCGGGGGCACGCGGCCCACAGCCTCGTCGGCCAACGTCGTCGGGCTTCCAGACTGGGGGACGGCCATCAGACCTTCTCCGCCGCGACGCGGCCGAACAGACCGCCCGGCTTCACCAGCAGCACCAGGATGAGGAAGCCGAAGGCCACCGCGTCACGCCAGGTGCTGGCCGCGTAGCCCACCACGAACTCCTCCACCAGGCCCAGCAGGAGCGCGCCCACCACGGCGCCCGGCACGTTGCCGATGCCGCCGATGACCGCCGCCACGAAGGCCTTGAGGCCCACGTACAGGCCCATGAGCGGGCTCACGGACGTGTCCTTGATGGCGTAGAGCAGGCCCGCGCCCGCCGCCAGCGCGCTGGAGAGCATGAACGTCAGCGCGATGATGCGGTCGGTGGGGATGCCCATCAGCGCCGCGGTGCGGTGGTCGTAGGACACCGCGCGCATCGCCTTGCCAAAGCGCGTGCGGTACACGAGGAACTGGAGCCCGGCCATCAGCCCCACGGCGATGAGGAAGCTGATGACCTGCCAGTTCCACACCACCACGTCGCGGTCCCCGATGATGAACCACTCGCTGGGGACGATGACCTCCGGGAAGGCCCGGGGGGACGCGCCCGGCAGGAAGCCGATGTCCAGCTGGAAGCCGTACGACAGCGCGAACGAGATGCCGATGGCGGTGATGAGCGCGGTGAGGCGCGGCTTCTCACGCAGCGGGCGGTAGGCGAAGCGCTCGATGAGGAAGCCAAGCAGCGCGCACCCCACCATGGCCACCGCGAAGATGACGACCACGCCCCACAGGGAACGCTGCGCCTGCCGCCCGAGGGCGAAGGCGGTCGCGTAGCCCATGTAGACGCCGACCATCATCACGTCGCCGTGGGCGAAGTTGATGAGCTTGAGGACGCCGTACACCATCGTGTAGCCCAGCGCGACCAGGGCGTAGATGGTGCCGGCGGCCAGACCATTGATGAGGTGCTGGAGAAGCTGCGACATGCCGGGGGGGGCCCTGGGTTTAAGGCGAGATGGTGGTGACGTAGGTGGACTTGCCGTCCTGGACCTTCAGCACCACGGCGGACTTCACCGCGTTGCGCTTCGCATCCAGCGTGATGTTGCCCGCCACACCGGGGAAGTCCTTCGTCTTCGCGATGGCCGCGCGCACCGCCGGGCCACTGGTGTCCGGGGCGTTCTTGAGCGCCTCGATGGCGACGCGCGCGGCGTCGTAGCCCAGCGCCGCGAGCGCGTCCGGCACCGCGCCGTTGTTGTCAGCCTTGTAGTCCGCGATGAACTTCTTCACGCGCTCATCCGGGTTGTCCGGCGAGTAGTGGTTGGAGAAGTAGCTGCCCTCGATGGCGCTGCCGCCCAGCTCGAAGAGCTTCTCGGAGTCCCAGCCGTCGCCGCCCATCAGCGGCACCTTCAGGCCCAGCTCGCGCGCCTGGCGGGCGATGATGCCCACCTCGCTGTAGTAGCCCGGCACGTAGATGCCCTCCGGCTGCGTCTTCTTGATGGCCGTCAGCTGCGCGCGGTAGTCCGTGTCGCCCTGGCTGTAGCTCTCCGTGGCGGTGATCTTCCCGCCCATCTCCGCGAACTTCTGGCGGAACACCTCCGTGAGGCCAATGGAGTAGGCGCTCTTGTTGTCCTGGAGCACCGCGACCTTGTTGAGCTTGAGGTTCTCCCGCGCGAACTTCGCCATCACGAAGCCTTGGAACGGGTCGATGAAGCAGACGCGGAAGATGTTGTCGCCCTTCTCCGTCACGGAGGGGTTGGTGGACGACGGGGTGATCATGGGCACGCCGGCCGCCTGCGCCTTCTCCGCCATGGCCAGGGAGCTGGACGAAGCCACCTCGCCCAGGATGAGCGCCACCTTGTCCTGGGTGATGAGGCGGGTGACGGCCTGCGCGGCCTCCTCCGGCTTGCTCTGGTCGTCGTACACACGCACGACCAGCTTCTTGCCCTTCACTCCGCCGGCCGCGTTGGCTTCCTTCACCGCCAACGCGATGCCGTTGCGGGTGGAGATGCCGAACGTCGCCTGACCGCCCGTCAGCGCGCCCACTTCGCCCAGCACGATGACGTCGCCACCGGCCGGGGGCGTGCCGCCCTGCGCGGTGGCCGGGGCCTGCGCCGAGGGCTGTCCTCCCGCCTCTCCCGTGGGCTGCGGCTTCTTCTCGCAGGCGGCCGCCAGGACGGCGAGCGCGGCGAGGAGCATCGGGGCAAGTCGTCGCATGCGGGGGCTTCCTCCGGGGGAGATGACGGGCAAAGCCCCGGTTTTCTAGGGGAGCCCTCCCCATGGGTCAAGCGCACAGCTTGGCTCCGGAGTCCCGCCAACACCTCGAAACATCGCTGTCGCGAGCCCCTGCCCCGACCATGAGTGCGCGCCGCGCCGCTCAGGGCTCCAGCCAGAAGTGCTCCCGGCCCGACGGTCCCCGGCGGATCCTCGGCGGGACCTGAGGCCCGTCCTCTTGCCCCTCGCCGTCCTCCCAGGCCGGCATGTCTTCATGCGTCAGCGACCACCCGGCGGAGGGAGGGTCCCCGGCGTCTGGTAGCGCGGTGGGCGCCCAGGAGACGGGCTCCAGGCCTGACGCCTCGCCTCCTGATGCCTCTTTGGGGGCGGACTCCGGAAGCGCCGCTCCCGCGCGGCGGCGTAGGAATCGGCCCGCCACCAGCAGTCCCACCGCGCCGGTCATCCATCCGAGTCCCCGGCCAGGTCTCGTGGCTCGCATCGCAGACGCCTCCTCGTGCGGGCCGGCCCCTCCGGACTCGCGCCCTCACAGTGAGGTGTGGGGACGCGCGCGGCCAGCGTGAAGCCCGGGGGGTCCGCTCCTGCATGCCTGCCCCTCGGACAAGAGGCGGGGAGGCGTCCTGCGCGGCATTGCCAACGGCGTGCGGCGCGTCGAGCCCCTGGAGCATCCAGCACCAGGGGTTTTCTTGGGCGTCATTGAACCCACTTTTCGAGAGATGGCCGTGGCGGACACGTCAGCCTCCACTTCCCCCCAGGAAACCCTCTCCAGCGCGCTGGACGGCCCTGGCGCTCCGCTTGCGACCACATCCGACCCGACGTGAAGGCACAAGGAGCCAAGTCCATGATGATCAAGCGCAACGACATCAAGGAAGGGATGACGGTCCGCAGCAGCGACGGCGAGAAGCTGGGCAAGGTGTTCGCCGTGAGCGAGGGCGAGTTCCACATCGAGAAGGGGATGTTCTTCCCGAAGGACTACCTGGTCCGCTACCTGGAGGTGAGCGACATCCGCAACGGGGAAATCTACCTCAACCATGGCCGCGAGGCGCTGCGAGGGCTGTCCGACTCGGCCGACGTGGACACGATGGCGGCCCGGCGTGCCGGCACGAGCGCGGCCCCCGGCGCGGTGGGCACGGCGGCGGCGACGGCCACCGGCGGCGCGGCGGGTGGCATTGGCGCGGGGCCGAAGACGGGCACCCAGAAGATCGGGGACGTGGCCCGGACCGGCGCGGAGAAGGTCGGCCTCAAGGAACGGGAGCTGAAGGAGCGCGACCTGCGCACCGACATGCGAGCCGCCGAGCGCATCGCGAGCGACGACGTCACGCTGCGCACGCACCATGAAGAGCTGGACGTCACCAAGCGCCAGCGCTCCGCGGGCGAGGCGCAGGTGCGCAAGATCGTCGTGGAGGAGATGAAGACGGTGGAGGTCCCGCTGCGCCACGAGGAGGTGGAGGTGGTGCGCCGCGCGGTGAAGGGCAAGGACACCATTCCCGGCGACGTGGCGACCTTCCAGGAGGAGACCATCCGCATCCCCCTGAACGCGGAGGAGGCGGAGCTGACCAAGCGCGCCTACACGGACGAGGAGATCACCATCCACAAGCGCCCCATCGAGGAGCGCCGCACCATGGAGGGCCGCGTCCGTCACGAGGAGCTGGAGGAGCCGAAGGTGGTGCGCACCGAACCCGACGTCACCGACGAGACGCGCCGCACCGGCTACACCGCGACCCCGGACATCGATCCGCTCAAGCGCTCGTAGCGTCGGCGGCAGGAAGCCTCGCGGTCCTTGTGCTCCGCCCCCCGCCTGCCGCGCCTTCACGCGCGCGGTGTGCGGGGGAGGTGGCACATCGTCGTGTCAGCGCGGAGCGCGGGTGGGCGGCGTCGCGCGGGTGGGGGCCTCCCGCTGGTGGTTCGCGGCGGTCTCCAACCGCTGCGAGTCGCGCAGCCGCTCCGGGAAGAGCCGTCCCGCCAGCGCCGCCAGGGCCGTATCGCGCGCGGGGGGGCATGCGGCCACCAGCCGGTCCGCCATGGCGTGGGCGTTGTCGAAGCGGGCCTCCGGGGCCTTGGACAGCGCCACCGACAGCACGCTCCACAGGGGCGTGGGCAGCTCCGGGGGCTTCGTCAGCTTCTCCTGGCAGATGGCCTTCATGGTGTCCAACTCGTCCTCGCGCTCGAAGGCGCGCCGGCCCGTGAGGGCCTGGTAGAGGACGAGCCCCATGGCGAACAGGTCGCTTCGCGCGTCCAGCCGCTGGCCCAGCGCCTGCTCCGGGGACATGTAGAGCGGCTTGCCCTTCACGATGCCCGGCAGCGTCACCGTGCGCTGCGCGCGCACCTTGGCCACGCCGAAGTCCAGCACCTTCACCTGGCCGTCGAAGCCCACCATCACGTTGTGCGGGGACAGGTCGCGGTGCACCAACTCCAGGGACGCGCCGTCCTCGCCCTTGAGCGAGTGCGCGGCGTGCAACCCCATCAGCGCCTGCGACACGATGGCGGACACCACCGCCGGCTCCAGCGGCCCCTTGTTGGCGCGCAAGAGCCGGTCCAGGTCGATGCCGTTCACCAGCTCCATGGCCATGTAGTACGCGCCCTGCGCCTCGCCGAAGTCGTAGACGTGCACCAGGTTGGGGTGCGACAGCCGCAGGCCGATGCGCGCCTCGTCCAGGAACTGCTGCACCATCTCCGGCTGCGCCGTCAGGTGGGGAAGGATGCGCTTGAGCGCCACCAGCCGCCCCAGCCCCTCCGGCCCGCGCGTGCGCGCGATGAGCACCTGCGCCATGCCGCCCGTGCCCAGGGGCTTCACGACCTCATAGCGGCCAATGCGCCCACGGTTGACGGGCGTGCCCTCCACGTCCAGCTCGTCCAGCCGCTCCAGGGGGCCCCGGCCGTCCGTCAGCGCCAGGAAGGACAGCACCGCGGAGTCCAGCTGCTCGCCAATCGCCTCCACCAGCCCCATGACCCGCTGGCCGCCGTCCTCGAAGGCCCCGTCCACCACCAGGCCCAGTCCGCCCAGGTTCAGCCGCCCCAGGGTGAGCTGCTGGCAGAAGAGCATCCGGCCTTCGCGCAGCTTCCGGGGGCCGCTCCAGTGGGCCGCCTCGAAGACGTCCACGCCCAGCTCGCCCAGCACGCGCGTCAGCACCGGGCCTCGTGTGCCCCGGAGCGAAACGAAGCCCGCCTTCGCGTGCACCATGCGGGCGCACTGCGTGAGGAACACATCCAGGCCGGTGTCGAGGTCCAGCCCCCGCTCCAGGCAGTCCTCGAGGATGTCGTCGGCCATCCGGTTCACGGCCATCAGGCCGCGCAGGAAGGCCAGCTCTTCTTCCGGGGATTGGAACGCCACGCGCCCATCAATACCCGAAAACCCGGCGGGGATGGAGCGCCCACCGGGTGGGACGTCAGACGCGCTCGCGGTCCACGCGGACCACCGGCGCCAGGCGCTCCGGCAGCTCCGGGGAGGCGCGGGTCACGGGGTGCTCCAGCATGCCGTGCCGGTCCAGCATGTGCTCCAGGTGCGCCACGCGCGCGCGCAGCCCCTCCAGCTCCACGGCGGACACCTGCCCCCGGGCCTGGACCTCGCGCACGCGCAGCCACGTCTCCACCACGGGTTTGAGGGCGAAGCGCAGCGTGAGGCCGAGCAGCGGCACACCGACGGTCATGCCGGTGACCATGATGATCATGACGGCTTCGGTCAGTTCCATGGGGGAGGCTCCGGGAAAGAAAGGCGGACCCCGGGCCTACGAACGGGGGGACCGGGCGATTGCACCGCCCGGCCCGCGTCCCCGGGGTGAGGCATCAGCCGGACTTGGCCTGGTCCGTGTAGATGGCGTCCGCGATGCGGTACGCGCTGCCCTCCAGGCGCTGGAAGGACTCCTTCAGGACGCCCGCGTCGGAGGTGTTGAGCACGGAGCGCAGGCGCTCCAGGTCCGCCTGGATTTCGCCGCGGTCCTTCTCCGACAGGAGGCTGGCGTACTCCTCCAGGCTCTTCTCCGTGGTGTAGATGAGCCCGTCCGCGTTGTTGCGCAGCTCCGCCAGCTCCTTCTTCTTCTTGTCGTCCGCGGAGTGCGACTGGGCGTCGTTGATCATCCCCTGGATTTCGGCTTCCGACAGGCCGGAGTTGCCCACCACGCGCACCTGCTGCTGCTTGCCGGTGCCCAGGTCGCGCGCGCTCACGTGCACGATGCCGTTCGCGTCGATGTCGAAGGACACTTCAATCTGCGGCACGCCGCGCGGCGCGGGCGGGATGCCGACCAGTTCGAAGCGCGCCAGCGTCTTGTTGTCCGCCGCCATCTCGCGCTCGCCCTGCAGGACGTGCACGGACACGAGCGGCTGGTTGTCCACCGCGGTGGAGAACACCTGGCCCTTCTTGCAGGGGATGGTGGTGTTCTTGTCGATGATCTTCGTGAAGACGCCGCCCGCGGTCTCCACGCCCAGGGACAGCGGCGTGACGTCCAGCAGGAGGACGTCCTTCACCTCGCCCTTGAGCACGCCGCCCTGGATGGCGGCGCCCACGGCGACCACTTCATCCGGGTTGATGCCCTTGTGGGGCTCCTTGCCGAAGAACTCCTTCACCTTCTGCTGCACGCGCGGCATGCGCGTCATGCCGCCCACCAGGAGGACCTGGTTGATGGCCTGCGCGGTGAGGCCCGCGTCCTTGAGCGCGATGCGGCACGGCTCGATGGAGCGGTCGATGAGGTCCGCGACCAGGGCCTCGAAGGTGGACCGGTCCACGGTCTCCGTGAGGTGCTTGGGGCCGGACGCGTCCGCGGTGATGAACGGGAGGTTGACCTCCGTCTCCGGGGCGCTGGACAGCTCGTGCTTGGCGCGCTCGGCGGCTTCCTTCAGGCGCTGGAGCGCCATGCGGTCCTTGCGCAGGTCCAGGCCGTTGTTCTGCTCCGCGAAGCGCTTGGCCAGGTAGTCGATGAGGCGCTGGTCGAAGTCCTCGCCGCCCAGGAACGTGTCGCCGTTGGTGCTCTTCACTTCGAACACGCCGGCGGTGAGCTCCAGGATGGAGATATCGAACGTGCCGCCGCCCAGGTCGTAGACGGCGACGCGCTCCGTGGTGGCGTCCTTCACCTTGTCCAGGCCGTACGCGAGCGCGGCGGCCGTGGGCTCGTTGATGATGCGCAGCACGCTCAAGCCCGCGATGCGGCCCGCGTCCTTCGTGGCCTGGCGCTGGCTGTCGTTGAAGTACGCGGGGACGGTGATGACGGCCTCGGTGACGGGCTCGCCGAGGTAGTCCTCCGCCGTCTGCTTCATCTTCATCAGCACGATGGCGCTGACTTCCGGCGGGCTGTAGCCCTTGCCCCGGATTTCAACCCACGCGTCGCCGTTGGGGCTGGACGCCACCTTGAAGGAGGAGACGCCAATGGCCTTCTTCGCCTCCGGCGAGTCGAACTTGCGGCCGATGAGGCGCTTGGCCGCGAAGACCGTGTTCTCCGGGTTGGTGATGGCCTGCCGCTTGGCAATCTGGCCCACCAGGCGTTCACCGGAGTCGGTGAAGCCCACCATGGAGGGCGTGGTGCGGCTGCCTTCGCTGTTGGGGATGACCACCGGCTCGCCGCCTTCCATCACGGCGACGCAGGAGTTGGTGGTGCCCAGGTCGATTCCAATCACCTTCGCCATGACTACTGCCCCCCCCCGGAGGAACTGTCGGACGGCGCGGAAGTCTGGGGCTCCGCGCTGCTGCCTTCTTCAGAGGCCTTCGGTGCTTCCGTGCCAGCCGCGGGCGCGGCGGCTTCAGGCGCCGCGGCAGCGGGCTCCGGCGCGGCGGCGACTTCCGGCGCGCGGGCGACGACGACCATGGAGGGACGCACCAGGCGGTCGTTGAGGTAGAAGCCGCGCGTCACCTCAAAGAGCACGTGGCCCGCCGGGACGTCCGTGGACTCCACCTGCTGGATGGCTTCGTGGAGGCGCGGGTCGAAGGGCTGCCCCTTGGCGGAGAAGCCCTTCACGCCATGGCGGGCGAGCGAGTCCTCGAAGGACTTGCGCGTCATGGCCACGCCCTTCTGGAAGCTGTCGAAGTCGGGGGACTTGCCGGCGGCGTCGAGCGCGCGGTCCATGTTGTCCACCACGGGGAGCAGGTCCTTGAGGAGCTTCTCCACGCCGAACTTCTGGACGTCCTCCTTCTCCTTCTGCGCGCGCTTCCGGTAGTTCTCCAGGTCCGCGGCGGAGCGGATGGCCCGGTCCTGGAAGTCCTTGGCGCGCTCGTGCGCCTCCTTCAGGCGCTCCAGCGTCTCGCGGGCCTTGGTCTGGCTGAACTCCAGCTGCGCGCGCAGCGACTCCACCTCCTGGCGGAGCGCGGCCGCGTCCTCGGTGGGGGGAGCGACTTCGGGGGTGGAGACGTCCGCTTCGGCGGCCGGGGCGGAGACGTCCAGCTCCACCTCCGTCTCCGAGCCCGCACTGTCCGCGTCTCCGTCCATCCGACGCTCGACGCTGCGAACCGCCTCGTCGATCACGTCCTGCCCGATGTCCGTCTGGATGCTGTCCTTGTCTTTGGTACCCGACACGGCGCGCACTATCTCACGCGACGGGGAGCGATCCAACAGGACCCGGGGCGGTCGCGCATGCCCGGCGTGCGGGCAGGCGCGACTTCATGCGGAGCGGAACTTCACGCCCCGGGCGCGGGTTTCTTGCGGCCCATCGTTTTCTTGGAAGCTGGTTTCTTCGGGGCCCGGGCGCCCTTGGCGGCGGCGGGAGCGCCCGCGGTCTTCTTGCGCCCGATGGACTTGTTGCCTCCCTTGGAGGCGCCGGAGCTCTTGGCGCGAGGCGGGCGGCTGGGGGGGGCCTCCTCCTCTGGGGCGGCCCTGGCGGTCCTGGCTTCGGAGGCAGGCGGAGGGGTGGAGTCGGTGCCGGGGGTGGAGCCGGGCTTGAAGGCCTCCTCGACGGAGGTCTCCACGCGGCGCACGGCGGTCTCAATCTTCTCCGCGGCGGTCTTGGTGGTGGCGGCGGCCCAGGTGCGCAGCTGCACGAGGCCTTCCTTCACCTTGGCCTGCTTCTCCGGGTCCTTCACTTCCTTGAGGAGGCGCTCGGCTTCGCCGCGGAGGTCGTCCGTGGTGCGCTTGAGGTCCTCGCCGGTGCGCTTGAGGAAGTCCATCAACTGCCTGTCCCACTTCTCGGCCATGACGCGTCTCCTCCGTCTGCCTGCTCGAACCCATCCAACTGCACGTATCGACCGCGCGCAAAGCCTTCCGCGCTGTCCGTGTAGGACGGCGGAGCGCGCCAATGATTGCCGGATGGCAGTGCGTCAGGGGCTCCGCCGGGGTGCAAGAGGGGGGGCGCGCGACAGTCGGATGCCAGACACGTTAAGGTGCGTGCCCTCTTCCGGGAAGGCCGCGTTGGGGCGGGCCCGGTGCTGGAGTGTTCCCTTATGTCATCCCGGTCCTTCCGAGCGCTGTCATCGCTCGTCGTGCTCACGTCCCTGTTCGCGCTGGTCGCCTGTGGCTCCAACGAACCGGACTCCTCGGGGCCGGTGCTGCCCCAGGTGACGCTGTCGGCGGCCACGGTGGGCACGGCCTACGAGAAGGTGCTGACGGCGACGGGCGGCACTGCGCCGCTCACGTATTCGGTGGACCAGGTGCCGCCGGGCTTCTCCTTCTATGGAGACAGCGGGCGGCTGGTGGGCCCGGCGACGACGGCCGGCGAGTGGTCGCTGACGGTGGTGGTGCGCGACGCGAAGGGCGCCCAGCACACGCGAGGCTATGCGTTGCGTGTGTGGCCGGCGCCGGTCATCACCACTGCGTCGCCGCTGCCCTCCACGAAGGAAGGCAGCCTCTACACCTTCACCTTCAGCGTCACGGGCGGGGCGCCGCCGCTGACCTGGTCGCAGGCGGGCGGAGCGATTCCGGACGGCCTGACGCTGACGGAGGACGGGGTGCTGACTGGCACGCCGCAGGGCCCGGCGCTGTATCAGTTCACGGTGCGGGTGGAGGACGCCAACGGAGCTCACGCGGAGGCGGTCATCCAGTTGCCCCTGGCCACGTCGACCGGGGAGGTGCCCGACGGCGGCCCCGTGACGGATGGCGGGACGAAGACGGATGGGGGGACGCAGCCGACGGCGGTGCCGCTGAAGGTGGGCAACTGGAACATCGAGTGGTTCGGCTCCACGACCGAGGGCCCCACGGACGAGGCGCTGCAGTTGACCAACGCGACGGCGGTCATCGCGGACGCGGGGCCGGACGTGCTGGGCGTGGCGGAGATCGTCGGCACGGACGCGTTCAACTCACTGACGGCGAACCTCAACGGCTACAGCGGCCTGCTCGCGGGTGATGGCTGGTACGGTTCGACGAGCCAGAAGGTGGGCCTGCTCTACAAGACGAGCACGGTGGAGCTGGTGAGCTCGAACGTCGTGCTGACGGAGTGCGCGCAGGACTTCGCCTACCGGCCGCCGCTGCGCGTGGACCTGAAGGTGCTCCGGGGCGGCTCACCGGTGGACCTGACGGTGATGGTGCTGCACATGAAGGCGTACGCGGACTCGGATTCGTACCTGCGGCGCAAGGGCGCGGCGGTGTGCCTCAAGGACTACCTGGACACGAACCTGCCGACGCAGAACGTGATGGTGCTGGGCGACTGGAACGACGACGTGGACGCGTCCATCTACACGCCCTACGAATCGCCGTACCTGAACCTGGTGACGGACTCCGCGCGCTACAAGTTCCTCACCCAGCAGCTGTCGGAGTCCGGGGAGCGCTCGACGGTGAGCAACAGCCAGTTCATCGACCATCAGCTGGTGACGAACGAGCTGGCGAAGTACTACGTGGCGCCCACGAAGGTGATCAAGCCGAGCATCCTCAGCTACAAGAGCACCACGTCGGACCACTACCCCATCTTCAGCGAGTTCAACCTCGGCTCGGCCGCGCAGCCGGGAAGCGTGAAGGTCACGGCGCCCAACGGCGGTGAGACGCTGAATGCGGGCCAGACGTTCAACATCACCTGGACGTCCAGCAACGTGTCGCAGGTGAACATCACGTACACGCTGGACGGGACGGTGTGGCGCTCGGTGGCGTCAGGCCTGACGGCGTCCACCGGCCGCTACGTGTGGACGGTGCCGAGCGAGTCCTCCACGGCCGTGCGGGTGCGTGTGGCGGACGCGGCGCGCGCGGACGTGGCGGACGTGAGCGACGGTGCGTTCACGCTGACGCGGCCGACGCAGCAGGTGTTCATCAACGAGTATCTGGCGCAGCCGTTGCCTGGCCCCACGGGGACGCCGAACTACGACGAGCAGTTCGTGGAGATATACAACGCGGGTTCGGGGTCGGTGGACCTGAGCGGCTGGGAGATCCACGACGCGAAGTCGTACACGGGCGCGGAGGTGGCGCGGCACACGTTCGTGTCGGGCACGGTGTTGCCGGCGGGCAAGGCCTACGTGGTGTACTCGGGGCCGACCGCGGTGCCGGTGGGGGCGCAGTACGCGACGTACGCCAACAACAACGGCTACGGGCTGCGGTTCGACCGGGGCGTGAACCAGGGTGGCGCGGGTGACATCGTGTACCTGGTGCGCGCGGACGGGACGGTGCAGGACAGCCACTCGTACCAGAGCGCCAGCGTGACGGTGGAGCCTGGCTATTCGTTCAACCGCTCCCCGGACCTGAGCCCCACGGGGACCTGGGTCCAGGGCTACATCCTCTTCTATAAGGCCTCGACCCCGGGCAAGAAGGCGAACGGCTCCGCGTTCTGAGCGGTTCGCGGTGACCTGACTTCCACCTGGGATTCTGCTTGGGTGGAAGGATGCACGTCTGGATTCACATGGGCAGGGGCGTCACGGCCGTGGCGCTCTGCCTGCGGCTCGCGGCCTGTGGTGGGACGCGTGGGGCGGTGGCACCGCCTTCTCGGGGGGAGCTTCCCCGCAAGGTCTTGCTCCTGCGGGAGGCCCCGGATGGGAGCTTCACCCAGGAGTGGCGGCCCGCGGGGGACTTCGACCTCGCCAGTTACGTGAAGGCCCCCGAAGGCCGGCGCATCGTGCGGACCGCGCGCTCCGTGCGGGACTGTGATGCGGAGCACCTGGAGTGCATGCGCCAGTGCAAGAGTCGCCCAGTCCCCAAGGGGTTCGGCCATGTCCGCGTGCCACGCGGTGACGGCGGCAAGGAAGCCTATTGCAACGACCAGTGCCTGCCGCCCTATCAGGACTGCATCAAGCTGGAACAACTCCAGCCCCAGAAAGTATCCTCAATTGAAGAGCTGTCGGACTGGGCAAGCCGTCACCGGAAGTCCCTTCTGGTTGGAGCTGTCGTCGTCGTCGCGGGTGTTGCCTTCGTTGTTGTCTCCGCAGGCGCGGGATTGCTTGTACTGGCACCCGCACTGCTCATGGCAACTGAGGGACCTTCCGGGCATCCACTGGCGGAGACCGTGCCGTGACCAAGATATTCGACCAGTTGGAAGTGCTCGGGCTGATTTTGCTCGACGACGCGCCCAGAACGCCCGGCAGCGAGGAGGCGATCCGCATCGCCGCGAATGCCATCCAGTTCATCTGTGCGACCGGCCAGGACCAAGCGTTCGAGGAGTACGTCCAGAGCCTTCACGCCGGTGCCCCACCGCTTGTCATTGGCCGGTTCGCAACGAAGGCAGAAGCAGAGGCGGCCATGGCCGCTCGGAGATGGCCGATCCACGTCGCAGCCGTGCTGATTGGGGACGACTACTACACCGCCATGTTCGTACCGGCCACGGGAAGAACCCACCTCGTCCGAGCAGAAACGTTGGACTTCTACCTCCAGGCCATGGCGGATGAACGGCTCACGCCTTCGGGCCTGTCCTTCTCCACGAAGGAAGAGGCGGAGGCGTGGATGAACCAGCAGCCCACGCCCCCCCAGCAGGTGGTCATCGACATCGCGGGGGCGCCGTATCTGGCCGCCTATCACCACCGCATCGACTACCGCGTCCTCTATCCCCTGCCCGCCCCCACGCCTCCATCGCAGGAGACGTGAGGGCGGCGCGGTGATGACTACAGCCGGAACTGCACGCGCACGCCCGGCTGGATCCACACGTGGATCTGCTTCTCGTCGTCGGAGAGGTCGTTGCTGATCTCCGCGGCATTGCCCAGGCGGATCGCGCCCTTGTTGTACTGCCCCACGGACGCGGAGATGTAGGGCCCCACCGCGATGGAGCGGGTGAGTTGGAGGTCCACGCCGAAGTGGGCGTGGCCCAGGTCATAGCCCTCGAGCTTGAACCAGGAGTTCCCCGCCCCTTCGCCCACTTCCAGCGAGCCAATCTCATAGCCCACACCCACCCCCACCCACGGCGAGACGAAGCCGGCCGGACGGAAGTGGTAGTCCAGGTCGATGCCGAAGCGCAGGACCTTGCTCTTGCAGTCCTCGCCGTCCGCGCACGCGTCACCGGGACCGGAGCCGATGCCGTACTGGAAATAGGCGCCCAGCGAGAGCTGCCGGTTGAAGAAGTAGGAGACGTCCACCTGCGGCGCCACGGTGCTGCCGAACGTGTCCTTCAGCGAGAGGTCCGTGCCGGAGTCGCCCACCGGAATGCCAAAGGCGCCGCGCACGCCCAGCGCGAGCCCGGAGTTCGAGGGCTCCTGCGCCGCCGCCGGCAACGCGCCCAGGCAGGAGGTCAGCACCAGCGATGCGATGAAGTGTCGAGCAGTCATGTCGTCCAGGGTGAAGGGGCCGTCATCCGACGGCGTTGGGTGTTGGGCACGTACTGCAACTGCAAGCCCACGGCCAGGGTTCGCAGGATGCGGGCGCCCGGGCTTCGCACGTCGCGGCGTATTGGAACAGCACCGAAGCGCGACAGGAATGTCAGTCTTTCGTTACAGGTCATGGCAGGTTCGCACCGAGCCAGAGCCCTGGAGCAAGCCATGTCCTCATTCCCGACCGAAGACTCCGACATCGTCCGCTGGCTGCGCGCCGAACGCGAGGCCCGTGGGCTGGCCCGCATCGAGCTGTCCGCTTCGTTGAAGCATCAAGGGGAGCTGCTGGATGACACGTTGCTCTTCACCGCGCCGGACGGAGCGCTGACGTTCGGTTCGCTGCCGGAAGCGCCGCGCGCCCAGGTGCAGGGGCTGATGCGGTGGCATCACGCGTCGGCGCCCGGGCTGGGAGACATCGCGCTGTCCATCGTTTGCGACACGCACGCGGCGCCGCGCATCCAGATGACGGACGCGGCATCGCGGGAGCATGACGCGAAGGAGCAGGCCCGCGCGGAGGCCCACTTCGATTCGCGGAAGTACGGGCGCGCGCTGGCACAGCGGGTGGCGGAGCTGCTGGACGCGGGGGCGGACCTGTCCATCACCGTCGACCCGCGCGAGGGCGTGTCCCGCGCGCTATGGCGGTCCGCGGATGGCACGTATGCGCAGGGGCTGCGGTACATCCAGGGAGACTCCAAGCCGAAGCGGACCTTCGCGTCGCGGGACGAGTTCAGCCGCTGGCTGGCGGAACAGAGCGACGAGTCCCTGGCGAAGGAGGATTCCCTGGACGACCCTCGCATGTGGGGAGTGGCGACGTTCAACCGCGAGTTCTTCGCGCGGAAGACGGGCCGGCGGTCTTAGGTAGGGCTTCTCCCCAAGGATGCTTGAGGTAGGCTGGGTTTTCCTTGCCCAGCCACCGCAGCCAGAGGCTTCCCAGGCCCGTGCATTCTCATGCGTGTCACCCCTATCTGTTAGGTTTGAAGGATGGAGGTGACCCGTGATGTCGCTGTCCACTTCAATCATTCCCCTGGTGCTGGCAGTCCTGGTGGGCACCACGGCGGTGGCGCAGTCCCGCACTCCCGTGGGCAGGGAGCGCAAGGCCCGGCAGCTCACGCTGCGCGCGGAGGAACCGCCGGTGCTGCATCCGCTGCATGTCGCGGCTCATGAAGTCACCACCGTCACCTTCGATGCGCCCATCGTTCCGGAGTCCGTGGACCGGAGCGTGCTCACGCCCTTCTTCTCCCGCGTGGCGGTGCATGAAGACGTGCTCGTCCTCAAGGCATCCATGGACATCCCCGCGGGCAAGGAGCCCGTGCTCACCGTGCGCTTCGCGGGCTCTGGCGCTCCTGCGCGGGTGGCATTCGTGCTCACGACCGTGACGGCGGAGGTGGATTCACAGGTGGAGGTGCTCCGGCAGGGGCGCACCGCGCAGGATTTGGGGAAGGAGCTCGCGGACCTGCGGGCCCGGTGCGTGGCCACCGAGGCGGGGCTCGCGACGCTGCGTGCGCAGTGCGCCCTGCGTGGACTGGGTGGCGCGGTGTTGATGGGAGATGTCACGCGGGAAGGCGTCGAGGTGACCTACCTCCCGGATCCTTCCTTGAGTCCTGGCATGACCGCCAAGCGCCCTCATGTGCTCTATCGCACGGAGAGCACCCGAGCCCTGTCGATCTCACTGTTCAATGCCGCAGGGAGCACCCCTTGGATACCGGGCTTCGCTCGGATGACACCGCGCGGGCCCAGCGCACTGCCAGCCCGTGAGTTCCCGCTGCTCATTCAGGTGAAGCAGCTGGCTCCCGGGGAACAAGCCACCGTGGTGGTGGAATGGCACGCGCTTCCGGACCTGCCCGCTGGCACGAACGTCACCTTGGAGCTGCTGGACGTGAAGGGCGAACGCGGCGTCCGCTGGGAAGAGGTGGCGCCATGAGCCCGCACGAGGCAACGCCCGGCCAACAGCATCATGCCTCCACCCAACCCGCCCAGAAGGCCCACGGCCCTGCTCAACCTTCCTTGCTGCTGATGGTGGATGCTCTTCCTCCGGGGACCCCCATCGGTCCCTGGCGCGTCCTCAGGAGAGTGGCTTCAGGCGGCTACGGCACGGTCTACATCGTTCATGCGAAGCACCGGCCTCGCGGCAGACGGTATGCCCTGAAGCTGGCGCGACAGCCCGACAGTCCCTGGTTCTCACGTGAAGCGGAGGTGCTGTCCCTCCTGCGGCATCCGGGAGTGCCTCGCTTCGAGGAGGCCGGGTCATGGCGGCCGGGGTCCGGGAACCATCCGTTCCTGGTGATGGAGTACGTGGAGGGTGAGTCGCTCTATGAATGGGCCCGCGCGCGCAACCCCACGGCCCGCGAGGTGGGCGCATTGCTCATCCAGGCAGCGGAGCTCCTGGCGTTCGCGCACCAGCGCGGTGTCCTGCATCGCGACGTCAAAGGCGACAACCTCCGCGTCCGGCCCGGTGGACGGCTCACCCTGCTGGATTGGGGTGCGGGCTGGCATCCCGAAGCGAAGCCCCTGACCGGAACGGGCCAGCTTCCTCCTGGCACGGCTCACTACCTGAGTCCCCAGCTCCACCGCTGGCGGATGGCGGTGCCGTCGAGGGAGTGTCCTCGATACGGCGTGACGGATGAGCTGTACGCATTGGGCGTCACCTTCCATCGATTGCTGACCGACAGCTATCCGGCGCTCCCGCTGGAAGGTGAAGGCAGCGAACACGCATGGCCCAACCCGCTGGTGCCGGAGGCGCTGGCTTCACTCGTCACCCGCCTGCTCGCATTCGCGCCCGAAGCACGGCCATCCAGTGCATCCACACTGGCCTCTGAACTGCATCAGGTCCTGCTCCATGCGGATGCAACCTGGGATCAGCCCTTGTTCGACTGGGCCACACCTCCCTCTGATTCCTCACTTACGACGCAGGAGGCGCCCGGGATGGCGGGGCCCGTGGCTCCGGGGCAGGCGGTGCCGCTCCAGCACGCACGCCTTCAGCGCCTGGACCGGCTTCGAAGCCTTCGCGAAGCACGCGAGCTGCGTCGCCGGTTTCCGCGACACGTCGCCCGGATGGAAGCCCAGGACATCCTCGCCGCGAGCACGATGCGCCGCCGACAGACGCTGCGGGCCCTGTGGCGACAGGGGGCCGTGGGTTTCACATGTCTGCTGTTCATGGCCTGGTTGGGCTGGAGCCTGGGACTTTTTTCAAGGTCCGGCGTCGGTGCGCCAGCTCTCCCTTCCGTGGCGCGGGCGCCTGGGCCCGACCAAGCTGCCGCGTCCGGAGCGGCCCCTCCTTCCCCTGCGCCGCTCCCGCCGGAGAAGGACACCATGAGCATTCCCTTGAAGCAGGACCCACCTGTCCGCGGACGTTCGCTGTCGCGCGGCTGCACGTTGGCTGTCGGCGCGGCGACAACCCTCATTGCTTGCTCGGGTGCGCAGGTGGTGCCCAAGCCCCAGAGATGCCCCACGGAAGCGCTGGAGGCGATGAAGGCGCTGAAGCTTCGGCGGGATGCGAAGGTAACCATCACGGTCGACATCCGTTATCCCGACCGTCTGGATGCCGCCATGCTCGCCGTGCACGACGGCGACATCGTCAGTCTCCAGGAGGAAGACTACCGCGGTCTTCCGAAGGGGACCCTGCTCTACGGACGGCTGTGGACAGGGGGAGAACGGGTCATGGGCCGCTACACGCGAGCGGAGACGCCTGACGGCCGCACCTACCCGGTCTGCCTCGTCCTCGGGAACGACGATGGCTTCTGGCCACTGGAGTCGGGCTCAAAGCCCGGTGCCGCGCTCCTTCCACGGACCGCGGGCTACACCGTGGTGGACGCGTTTCCATAAACGCGGCGTGGCGGCCCTCACAGACATGCGCCTGCGGTAAGCCCCGGGGGATGAGCCACATCCTGGCGAACGAAGCGCTGGACGGAGAGGCGTGAGCGGCCCACGCCGCGCGACGCAATCGCGTCCAGGAGCGCCACCAGACATTCCCCACCTGTGAGACGTCCTTGCCTGCGAGCACCGAGCGCCTTACTTTTCGAGCAGGTCGCCAGACCGCCCTCTATTCGGAGGCCGTCACCCACCGGGAGTCGTTCATCCCGTGGGTCGCGGCCTCCATTTTTTTGGCCGCGGACAGGGTGACGGCTTCCGCCTCCCCTGCTTCCGCGAGCCTCCCCCGCGCCTGATGCAGGATTCGAACCCACGGCCTTTGGCTCCGGAGGCCAACGCCGGGTTCGCAACGACTTCGGGGCCCGGGCTCAATAAAACGCGCGCCGTGCGTGTGGGGACGACCCGAATTTCGGGGTCATTTCGTATCTCATTTTCAGAAGGGGCCCGGCCGGGCGCCTCCATGACACGGAGCCTTCCTCGTGCTGCCAGGAACAGAGCGGTCAGTCTTGGAGGCCTTCCGCCGGGGTGACACCGCCGTGCTCACCCAGGTCTACCGCACCTATTCGCCTGAAGTGCTGCGCTACCTGTCCCGGCGCTTCTCCGTTCATTCAGAGACCGGCCCCCGCTCCGTCGCGCTCACGCCCCTGGACCTGGACGCCGCCCATCAGGAGACCTTCGTGCGGGCCTTCCGCCCCCACATGCGCCAGGCCTACGACGGCGTGCGCCCCTACCTGGGCTTCCTCCTCACCGTCGCCCGCTCCACCGCCATCGACCTGATGCGCGCCTCCGGCCGCGTGGCCCGGGAGGCCATCCCCCTGGATGACGCGCCGGAGCTCACCCATGCCCCCACCGAGAGCAAGAGCCCGGAGGAAGAAGCCCTGGGCGCGGAAGTCCGCTCCATCGTGCGCCGCTTCCTGGAGGCCCTGCCCGCCGAAGGGCGCGCCCTGGCCCAGCTGCGCTTCATGGACGGCCTGTCCCAGGAGTCCGCCGCCGACCAACTCAAGCTCACCCGCGGCGAGGTGCGGGTGCGCGAACGCCGCCTGCGGTTGCAGTTCACCGAACACCTGAAGGACTCGGGCTGGCTGGACAGCGACGTCGTCCCGGGACGCCTGCAGTTGGGCGCCCTGCTCGCCACCCTGGCCCTGCTGTGCGCCACATTCGGGAGCCTCCCATGAAGTGGTACGAGCGACATGTGGACGCGGGACTGACGCGCTGGTCCCTGGGGGAGCTGTCCGCCCCCGAATCCTCGCGGCTCCTGCGCCACGCCCACGCCTGCGCCCGCTGCGGCACCCGCTACGACAAGTGGGCCCGCGCCCACCGCGTCTTCGAGTCCGGCCAGACGGATACCCCCACCTCCACGGAGCTGGAGGCCCTCACCGCCGCGGGGCTCGAAGCCGCCCTCAACGCCGCCTCGCCCCCGGAGGCCGCCCCCGCCCGGTGGCCCACCCTGGCGGTGCTCGGCGCCACGCTCGCGGCCCTGTTCCTCGCGGTGGTGGTGACGCCCACGTCCGTCGGACCCACCGCCTCCATCGAGCCCACCGAACCCGAGTTCAGCGTCCGGGGGGCCATGCATGACCCGGCGGCCCCCGCCGCCCCGGCGGCCCAGGCCGTGCTGCGCGTCTTCTGCGCGAAGCCCGGCCAGTCGCTGCACGAGCTGCGCGCCGGGGCCGCGTGCACCCCGGGCGCCACGCTGGCCTTCGCGGCGGGTGCCCGTCCGCCCTACACCCACGTCGCGGTGCGCGTGCGCACTGGCGGACACGAAGAGGTCAACGGCCCCTTCCCGCTCAGCGGCAAGGCCGGCGAGGAGCGCCCGCTGGAGCTGACGGTCGCGCTGCCCGTGGGGTCCGATATGGCGGAGGTCACCGCCACGTTCTCAGAGCACCCGGCCGCCTCCCTGGCGGCCCTCCGTCAGGGCACGACGGAGGGGGTGGTGGTGCTCAGGCAGGAGGTCCGGGTAAAGGATTCTCCATGAAGAAGCTGGAAGTCCTCCTGGGGGTGGCGCTGCTGATGGCGGCGCCGGAGGCATTGGCGGACACCGTGCGGCGCGCGCTCGTCATCGCCCACAACGGCAGTGACGACCCCGCGCTCGCGCCGCTGCGCTACGCGGACGACGACGGCGTGCTGTGGGCGGAGACGCTCAAGCGGCTGGGCGTGGAGACCACGCTGCTCGTGGATCCGGACGAGCCCACGCGCAAGGGCGGCAGCTTGGTGCTGAAGTCCGCGCAGGCCCCCACGCGCGCCGCGGTGGAGCAGGCCGTGAAGCGGCTGCAGGCGGCGACGCTCGCGGACCACGCGGCGGGACGCCAGACGGACGTGCTCATCATCTACGTGGGCCACGGCAACACGGACGACGCGGGCCGCGCCTACTTCACGCTCGCCGACGCGCGCCTGGACCGGAGCAGTCTCTACTCGGAGCTCGTGGATCCGCTGGGCGCGGACTACGTGCACGTCATCGCGGATGCGTGCCGTGCCTCCGGCGTGGTGGGCAGCCGCGGCGGGACGCCGGACGCGGTGGTGCTGGCGGAGCTGCGCGGGGTGCTCGCGCGCGAGCAACTGGCGTCGCGTCCCCACGTGGGCGCCCTCTTCGCGGAGAGCGAGGACGGCGAGACGCACGAGTGGTCCCGCATCCGCGCGGGCGTCTTCAGCCACGTGGCCCGCTCCGGCCTCCTGGGCGGCGCGGACATCAACGGCGACGGCCAGGTGGAGTACAGCGAGCTGGCCGCGTTCGTGGCCGCCTCGCTGCACGGCGTGAAGGGCATGCCCGCGCGCCTGTCCGTCAACGCCTTCGCGCCCACGGCCGAGCCCCGCCGCCCGCTGGTGGGCCCCGCGCCCGAAGGCCCCCGGGTCACCTTCCCCGCCGGCTTCGAGTACGCGCGCCTCTCCGTGGAGGACGCGGCCGGCCAGCGGCTGGTGGACGTGCGGCGCGCGAAGGAGCAGTGGACGCAAATCCTGCTGCCGCCGCGCGACGTGTACTGGGTGCGCGCGCCGGACGCGGAGGCGCGTGTCACGCTGGCGCAGCTGTCCTCCGGCACACCCGAGTTGCGCCCGCGCGAGCTTCAGGAGAGAGGTCCCGCGGAGGAAGCGCTCCGCCGGGGCCTGTTCGCCGTTCCGCTGGACCGGTCCTTCTACGACGAGTACGTCGCCGCCGTGGGGCTGGTGCCGGTGGACTTCAGCACCCCCTTCCAGCCGTCCGTCATCGGCGGGGCGCGCTCTCCGCTGGCCGTGGCGGCGCCGTCCGACTGGACGTCCCGGTTGGAGCTGGGCCTGGGCGCGGGGCGCTCGCCATTGGGGCTGGCGAAGTTCTCCGCCGGGCCCAGCCTGTCGTGGCGCACGCCGTCCTCCATGGACCTGCTCTACTACGGCGTGCGCGGGGCGTACGGCGTGACGCCGCTCGCGGCCCGGGACGGCATCCGGCTGCACCGCTTCACGGTGGAGGGGCTGGTGGGGTTGGAGCGTCCCGCGAACACGCCGCTGTTCGCGGAGGTGGGGCTGGGCTGGGGGGTGCTGGGCCTCACTGCGCCGGGCTTCCGCCAGGCGGATCCCGCGATGCTCACCGGCCACGTGGCCGCGGGTGTGACGGGGCGGTTCGCGGGCATGCCGCTGCGGCTTTCGGCCCAGGTGGGCTTGGATCGCGTCACCGCCAACGGCCAGACCGGAATGGACAGCCAGTACGGCCTGGAGATTTCCCTGAGGCGCTAGCGGACGCGGGCCGTCGGGCCCGGCCGTGTCCGTGCGTGGGTGCGCCGCTGTCGCGCCCACCGCGCCAAACTCGAGCCCTGACGGTCCTCCCGTGTCCCGTTCATTCCTCGCGTACACCGCGCTGTCGAGCGCCGCCGTGGCCACCTTCCTGCTGAGCGGCTGCGACCCCATCTGCACGAATGGCGTCTCCAAGCCCGGGCAGGGCCAGGTGACCCGGAACGCCGCCGGCACCTGCGTGCAGTTGGTGGTGACCCGCCCCGACGCCGGGGAGGGCGGCGGCTCCGATGGCGGTGACGGGGGCGACGGTGGCGAGCTGCCCGACGCGGGCACGGACGGGGGCGTGTGCGGCGCCGGGCCGGGCTGGACGACGCACGTCGTGGACGAGGGCATCAACTCCCTCACCTCCACGTTCATCTTCGACGCGCAGGGCGTGGGCCACTACGCCTATGCGAAGGGCTTGGACTTCTACGTGGGCACCACCCGGCCGGGCGAAACCCCGGCGCGGCTGGGGGAGGCGTGGGCCGCCATCGACGTGAACATGGCGGTGGCCGCGGACGGCACGCACCACGTGCTGTACCAGCAGGGAGAATACGTCGGCTACGCGACC
This sequence comes from Corallococcus sp. AB011P, assembly GCF_003611605.1. Classification (NCBI taxonomy): domain Bacteria; kingdom Pseudomonadati; phylum Myxococcota; class Myxococcia; order Myxococcales; family Myxococcaceae; genus Corallococcus; species Corallococcus sp. AB011P. The sequence continues at coordinate 444,423 of NZ_RAVX01000001.1, read as the reverse complement.
GACGCCCAAGGCACCTGGGACTTCAACATCCTGGGACGCGGCTGGTCGAGGGCCGTCGCGCTCGATGCCCAGGGCCAGGTCCACGTGCTCATCGCACGGCCCTCTCCGCAGGTGGGCTACCTGCTTGGCCACCGGGCCGCCAACGGAGCCTGGAGCCTGCCGCCGGTGGAGGAGCTCGAGGCCGCGGGCGACCGCGAGCGGCTGGCCGTGGACGCCAACGGCCACCTCCATCTCGCGTTCGCGCGCGGGCACGGCATTACGAGTCAGGTCGTGTACGCGAGCAATGCGTCAGGGACGTGGGTCACCGAGCCGCTGGACTGGGACATTCCCGTGAGTTCGCCGCGCCTCCGCATCGCCTTGGAGGTGGACCCAACGGGCCGGCCCTCCCTGGTGGGCTCCGACGAGCAGGGAGCATGGCTGTGGGTGAAGGAGGACAACGGCTGGACGTCGTACGGACTGGGAGCCTTCCGGAGCCGGGGCCCCGCGCTGTCGCGAAGCCTCTTCTTCCCAAACATCCGCCACGTCCTGCTGGACGACGCGGACGCGGCCGCGAACACGAACGGGAGCACCAGCCAGATGATCGTGAAGATGCTGTACGGCACGGCCCCCGTCGGCTCGACGCGGCCCCTCGTCCTGGAGACGCTGGACGGTGGGAATGCGTTTCCCGGCCCCTCCTCCATCCACGTGGACGAGCAGGACCAGATCCAGGTGGGCTTCACCTACGTGCACTACGACTACCCGCCGGACGGCGGCGCGCTGCAGACGACGCGCGGCTTGCGCTACGCGCGCTACTGCCCGTGAGCCCCACGCGGGAAGCGCGCGGTTGCGGGGCACGGAAGCGGGCGCCTACAGTCGCCGCGCCTTGAGCGAGCCCGCCCCCGTCCTGAGTCCCCCGCCCCCTCCGTCCACCTCCCACCGGGCCCTCGTCGTGGCGCGAGCGCTGGCGGTGCTCGGTGGGTTGGGCTGGTTCCTGTGGCTGGGCGGCGGGCCGGTGCTGCCGCCCACGCGCATCGACTGGATGATGCGCGAGGACTGGGCCGCGCACATCTTCGGCTGGCTCTTCTTCCGCAACGCGGACTGGACGCTGCCCCTGGGCGCGGCGCCCAACCACTTCTACCCGTACGGCTCGTCGGTGGCGCTCACGGACGGCAACCCGTGGCTGGCGCTGCTGCTCAAGCCCCTGTCGCCGCTGTTGCCCGTGGACTTCCAGTACACCGGGCCGTGGCTGGCCCTGTGCTACGCGCTGATGGGGTACTTCGGCGCGCGGCTGGTGGAGACGGTGTCCCCGCGCCCGGTGCCCATGGTGCTGGGCGGCACGCTGCTGGCGCTGTCGCCGGTGATGGCGGCGCGCTTCGGCCACCCCACGCTGTGCGCGCACTGGCTGCTGCTGGCCCTGCTGTGGCTCAACCTGCGGGACATCCCGGACGCGCGCGCCGCGACGCGGAGCCTGGGCCTGGCGGCGCTCTTCAACGCCATCGCGTCAGGCACCCATCCGTACTGGGTGGCCATGTTGATGCCGCTGACGCTGGCGCTCGGGGTGCGGCTCGCCTGGAGCCGGAAACTCGGCCCCGCGCGCGTCGCGGCGCTGTGCGGGGGCATCGCGGCGCTGGACGTGGGGCTGTTCGCCCTCTTCGGCTACTTCGGCGGCGGCGGGCTGGGCGCGGAGGGCTTCGGGGACTTCTCCGCGGACCTGGCCACGCTGGTGAACCCCATGGGTTGGGGGCGCCTGTTGCCGGACCTGCCCGCCGCGCCCCGGCAGGGCGAGGGCTTCGGCTACCTGGGCGCGGGGGCGCTGCTGCTCGGCGTCGTGGCTTGCGTGAGCCTGTTCGCGCGCAGGCGGGAGGCGCGCACGCTGGACTGGCGCCGGGTGCTGCCCGCGGCGGTGGTGGTGCTGCTCATGGCCGTCTACGCGCTGTCGTCGCGCGTGACGTGGCTGGGCCAGCCGGTGGCGGACCTGGGCGCGCTGTACGCGCCGCTGACGAAGGCGACGAACGCGTTCCGCGCCTCCGGCCGCTTCGTCTGGCCGCTGCACTACCTGCTCGTCGTCGGCACGGTGCTGGTGGTGGCGCGCCTGTGGCGCGGCGTGCCCGCCGTGACCGTGGCCGCGCTGACGGTGGCGCTGGCGCTCCAGGCGTACGACGTGCGCGAGGAGAAGAGCGCCCTCTTCAAGCCCGTGCGCTTCCATCGCCTGAAGTCCGCGGAGTGGGACGCGCTGAAGGGCTCCTATCAACACCTGGCCCTCTTCCCGCCGCAGGTGCAGTGGGTGTGCCGCTACGACGAGCCGCTGGTGAACGCGCTGGCGTATCAGGCGTACCGGCTGAAGCTGACGTTCAACAGCGGCTACGCGTCGCGCACGCCGGAGGCGCTGGCGGCGGAGTGCCGCGCGCCACTGCCCTCGGGCGGCCTGGACGCGAGCACCGCGTACGTGGTGCTGCCGCCGCACGTGCAGCCCTTCCTCGACGCGGGCGCCAACTGCGGCCTCGTGGAGGACCTGCCGGTGTGCGTGGTGGGGAGCAACATGGATGCGTTCGCGGAGGGGCTCGCGCGTCAGCCCCGCCGCTGACGCGAAGCAGCACTGAAAATCCTTTCAGTCCGTTTCCGCTCCGCTGTTACCTTGCAGGTAGCCCCGGTTTCCCACCGGGCGCACTGCGAGGGGAGCGACGATGCCTGCGATGACGAAGCACGCTGCGGGGACGGTGTCCTGGGTGGACCTGATGGCCTGGGACCTGGAGAAGGCCCAGGACTTCTATGGGGCGCTGTTCGGCTGGACGTTCGACCCCACGTCCAAGGAGAACGGCTACTACACGATGGCCCGTAAGAATGGCCAGCACGTGGCGGCGCTGATACCGCGCCCCAGCGACGCGCCGTTCCCTCCCATCTGGAACACCTACTTCGCCGTGGAGAGCGTGGACCGCTCCGTCGCCCGTTTGAAGGAACTGGGCGGCAAGGTGGTGATGGAGCCCATGGACGTCATGGAGGCGGGGCGCATGGCCTTCTGTGCGGACAACACCGGCGCGCCCTTCGGCTTCTGGCAGCCGAACCTGTTCCACGGCACGGGGCTGGTGAACGAGCCCGGCGCCGTGGCCTGGTTCGAGGCCAAGACGCGCGACGGCGCCAGGGCCGTGGCCTTCTACAAGGACCTCTTCGGCATGACGGCGGACAAGATGCCGGACGACCGGATGCAGTACTGGGTCCTGAAGAAGGACGGCGGTGAGGCGGCCGGCGTGATGCAGTTCGACGACAAGACGCCCGCCGAGGTGCCGGCCCACTGGATGGTCACCTTCGCCGTGGCCAACACCGACGAGGCCGCGGCCACCGTCACCGCCAAGGGCGGCAAGGTCATCATGCAGCCGTTCGATTCACCCTACGGCCGCATCGCCATCGTGGCCGACCCCGGCGGCGCGGCCTTCGGCGTCATCACCCTGGCCCGGCCGGCGTAAGAGCCGCCATCGCGGCGGCCATCACCTGCTTCACCGGCACGCCCGCGGCCCGGGCCAGCCGGACGCAGTCGTCGAACTCCGGGTGCGCGTTGAGCACCCGGCCGTCCCGCAGGCCGCGCTTCACGCGGACCTTGCCCCAGGGCGTGTCCACCTCCACGAAGTCGCGCTCCAGCGCGTGGCGCTCCACCCGGTGGTAGCGCACGCCCAGCGACGTGGACTCGCGCAAGAGCACGTCCACCACCACCTCGCGCAGGCCGCCCTCCACCAGCGCGCCCAGGAGGTGCGCCGGCCGGCCCTTCTTCATCACCACCGGAGACACCCACGCGTCCTTCGCGCCGACCTCCAGGAGCCGCTCCACCAGGTGCGCCAGGAGCTGCGGCGTGGCGTCATCCAGGTTCGCCTCCACCACCCACAGCCCTTCGGTGGCCTGCGTCTCCACGCGGCCCAGCGACGCGCGCAGCACGTTGGGCCGGTCGCGGAAGTCCTTCGTCCCCACGCCGTAGCCCACCTTCTCCACGATGAAGTCCGGCGGGTGGCCAATCTTCGTCAGCACCTTGAGCAGCGCCGCGCCCGTGGGCGTCGTCAATTCGCCCACGCCCTCGAAGCGCACGGGCACGTCGCGCAGAAGCTCCAGCGTCGCGGGCACGGGGATGGGCATCTGGCCGTGCGCCACGCGGATGGTGCCGCTGCCCAGCGGCGGCGGCGCGGCGTGCACCTCCGGGTCGCCCAGCAGCTCCAGCACCACGGCGGCGCCGCAGATGTCCACGATGGAGTCCACCGCGCCCACCTCATGGAAGTGGATGGCGTCGATGGACACGCCGTGCACCTTCGCCTCGGCCTCGCCGATGGCGCGGAACACCGCCAGGGCCCGCGCCTTCGCGCGCTCCGGCAGCGTGGGCGCGGCTTCAATCAGCTGACGGATGTCCGCGTAGGCGCGGTGCGGGTGCGCTTCCTTCGCGTCCAGCACCACGTCCAGGTGCGTGCCGCTGATGGCGTGGCGCACCGCGCGCGACACCGCCAGCTTCCAGCCCGGCACGTTGAGGCCGGACAGCGCCTGCGCAATCGCGTCCGGAGACACGCCCAGGTCGATGCCCGCCGCCAGGAACATGTCCCCGGCGATGCCGCCCACGGGCTCCAGGTAGAGGATGCGCCGCATGGCCTGTCAGCTCCGTCCCTTGGTGCGGGAGATGAGCGCCGCGTAGAAGCCGCCGCCGAACCCGTTGTCGATGTTCATCGTGGCCACGTTGGAGGCGCACGAGTTCACCATCGAGAGCAGCGCGGAGATGCCCCCGAGGTTCGCGCCGTAGCCCACCGACGTGGGCACCGCCACCACCGGGATGCCCACGAGGCCGCCCAGCGCGGACGCGAGCGCGCCCTCCATTCCCGCCACCGCCACGGCGACGTGGCACTCCTGAATCTCTTCACGCCGGCGCAGGAGCCGGTGGATGCCCGCCACGCCCACGTCGTAGACGCGCCGCACGTCCGCGCCCATGGCCTGCGCGGTGAGCGCCGCCTCCTCCGCCACGGGGATGTCGCTGGTGCCGCCCGTCACGATGGCGACGCGGCCCGCCTTCACCTTGCGCTGGGCCAGATGGAAGATGCGCGCCACCGGGTGGTACTCGCCCTTGGGGAAGCGCGCCACCAGGGCCTCGGCCTTGTCCGGCTGCAGCCGCGTCACCAGCACCGTCTGCTTGCGCTCCACCAGCGCGCCGACGATGCCCAGCAGCTGCTCCACCGTCTTGGGCTCGCCCAGCACCACCTCCGGGAAGCCGAACCGCAGGTTGCGGTGCGTGTCCACCGTCGCGTAGCCCAGCTCCGCGTACGGCAGGTCCTTCAGCTTGCCCACCGCGTCGTCCAGGCTGACCTTGCCCGTCTTCACCTGGCCCAGCAGGGCCCTGAGCGCCTTCTCGTCCATGGGCGAGCGGTCTACCCCAGCCGCCCCCGCGCCTCCAGGCGGACCTAGAGGCCCAGCCGGGACAGCAGCGCCTGGGCGCTCCCGCGCTCCAGCACCAGCAGCATCTGTCCGCCCAGCGACGTGGGCCCGGACGCGGAGAAGCGCGCCGCCAGCACCACGCCCGGCCCCGGCTCCATGTCGCCCAGCACGCCCGCCAGCACCGGGCGCACCGGCCCGCGCTGGAGGTGGGGCACGGAGGGCAACAGCCGCCAGCCCGTCAGCCGCCCGATGGCGGACAGGCACGCGCTGGCGAGGATGTTCGCGGCCTCGGCCAGGGCGCTCTCGCGCTCCTCGGGGGACGCGGGGTGGCCGCGCACCAGCGCGGACTCCAGCGCCTCCGCGTCCACGGACGGCAGCGCCAGCACCAGCGCGCCGCGCAGCTCTCCCGTCATGCCCAGGCGCACGGCGACGGCGGGGGCGTCGTCCGCGAAGAGCGCGGGGCCCTGGATGGCGTCCGTGACGCGCACCTCGGGGACGGACAGGTCCACGCGGCCACCCATCAGCCGGGCCAGGGCGTTGGCGCCATGTCCACAGCCGATGTTGGCCACCTCGCGCAGGGCGTCGAGCTGCGCGTCACTGGGCAGGGGGGGGCTCACGCGGTCAGTAACCTCGGGACGTCCAGGATGAACACGGGACGACCGCTGCCCAGGATGGTCACGCCGGACAGTCCCGGCAGCAAGTCCAGGGGGCGGGACAAGGGTTTGAGCACGACTTCCTCCTGCCCCAGGAGGCGATCCACCGCCAGCGCCACCTTGCCGGTGCCGGCGTCGCCCTCCATCACCACGAAGGGCCGGTAGCCGGGCATGGGGGACGCGGGCACGCCCAGGAGCACCTCCAGCGCGTGCACCGGCAGCAGACCATTGCCGTGCGGTAGGAGCGCCGTCTCACGGCTCTTGCTCAGGGACTGAGGATCCGCCTCCGTGGCGCCCACCACCTTGGCGATGGGCAGGCCGAACACTTCCTCCCCCACCTCCACCAGGAGCAGGTGCACCACGGCGACGGTGAGCGGCAGGCGCAGCGTGAAGACCGTGCCCCGGCCGCGCTCGCTGTCGATTTCGAGCGTGCCGCCCACGCTCTCCACCACGCGCTTCACCGCGTCCATGCCCACGCCGCGGCCGGAGATGTCGGTGATGTCCTTGGCGGTGGAGACGCCCGGCAGGCATGACAGGAGGAACGCGTCGCGGTCCGCCATGCGGTGGGCAGCGTCCTCGGTGATGAGCCCGCGCTTGAGCGCGGAGGCCTTGAGCTTCGCCGGGTCCATGCCCCGGCCGTCGTCCTCGATGTCGATGATGACGCGGTCGCGCGCACGGCGCACGGTGACGGTGACGCGGCCGCGCGCGGACTTCTTCGCGGCCGCCCGCTCCTCCGGGGACTCCAGGCCGTGGTCGATGCAGTTGCGCAACAGGTGCAGCAGCGGGTCGGCCAGCTCGTCGAGGATGGCGCGGTCCAGCTCGATTTCGGCGCCGGTGATGACCAGCTCCACCTCGCGCTCCTTGCGGCGGGCCAGGTCGCGCGCGGCGCGGGGCAGCCGGTCGGTGATGAGCGACAGCGGCGTCATGCGCGCGCTCATGACCTTGTCGTGCAGGTCCTTCACCAGCGTGTGCAGCCGGTAGACGCCCTCCTCCAGCGCGGGGCGCGTGTTCTCCGGCAGCACCTTGCCCACTTCGCGCAGGCGCGCGGTGGCGAGCATCAGCTCCCCCACCGTGTCGAGGAAGTAGTCGAGCAGCTCCGTGCGCACGCGCACCGTGCGCGAGCCCGCGTCCGCGGTGGCGCGCGCCGCGTCCGAAGCGGGCGCGACGACGGGGAGAACGGGCGGCTCCGGGACGGCCGGGGCGACGGAGACGACCTCCACCTCCGCCACGTTGCGCAGGGCCGCCTGGATGCCGGCGTCGCCCACGCCGGTCTCCACGTCCACCTGGATGTAGCCGTCCGGGATGCGGCCGGCCTTGAGCTCCTCCAGGGGCGGGCGCAGGTCCACCAGCGTGCCCAGGGAGGACAGCCGCTTGTGCACGAGGAACGCGCGCACGCCGGGCACCTGACAGGTGGGGGAGATGCGCAGGCGCACCGACCAGCGGGGCGCTCCGGCCTTGCCGTCCGCGCCGATGGCGGCGGCCTTGAGCCCCGAGACCAGCGCCACCACGGAGGCGGAAGGGTCGTTCTCCGGAACCACCGCCAGGGACCGCGCGGCCGGGGCGCCGTAGAGGGCCTCCGGGCCGCTCAGGTCGCGAGGCGGCATCAGCGTGGCCGGAGGCATCACCGCCAGGGCGGAGGGCGCCGCCGCGCCAGAAGCGCCCGGACCGGCTGTTCCCACGACCGCGTCACCGCCGGACGCTCCCGAACCGGAGGCTCCCGGGGTCGAAGGCTCGGCCCCGCTCGACGCGGAGGTTCCCGAGCCCGAAGTCTCCGCGCCAGAAGCACCGGCCCCGGAGGCACCGGCCGCGCTGCCCGGCGTCCCCGAACCCGACGCGGGCCCGGCGGAGCCACCCGGCGTCCCCGAACCCGAGGCACCCGAAGGGCCCTCGCCACCTCCCGAGCCCTCCCCGTCGTCTCCGGACGGGGTCTCGGGCTTGAGCACGGAGACCTGGGCCACGCGGGTCGCGGCGGGGGCGTGGCCGGTGAGTGACTGCACGCGGGTGCCCAGCTGCTTGAGCAACCCTTCGGCCTGCTCCGGTTCACGGTTGGCCGAGACGGCGCGCACCTGGGCCGTGAGCGTGTCCGTGGCGTTCAGCAGCAGGTCCACCAGGTCCCGGTCCAGGAGCTTGCGGTCCTGCCGCACCGCGTCCACCAGGTCCTCCACCCGGTGCGCCAGCATCGCGATGGGCTCGAAGCCCATGGACGACGCCATGCCCTTCACCGAGTGGGCGTGCCGGAACATCGAGTCCACGGTGCTGGCGGTGGCCTCGCGCTCCAGCTCCACGAGGTCCCGTCCGAGCGCCTCCAGGTGCTCGGTGGCCTCCGAGATGAAGAGGCCCAGATACCGGGACATGTCCATCGTCATGACCCGGCACCTCCTTCACAGGCGGAAGGGGCCGCGACCCGGGCGGGAGCGGTCCCTCGCGCGCCGATTCAGGCCTCGCCCAACACCTTCTTGACGACCGCCAGTACGTCCTCCGCCCGGAACGGCTTGACGATGAAGTCCGAGGCACCCGCCTCGATGGCCTCCATCACCAGACTCTCCTGCCCGAGCGCCGAGCACATGATGACGACCGCGCTGCTGTCGGCCTTGATGATTTCCCGCGTGGCTTCAATGCCACTCTTGAAGGGCATCACGATGTCCATCGTCGTGAGGTCCGGCTTCAACTCCTTGAACTTCTCCACGGCCTCCAGGCCGTTGGCCGCCTCACCGACGACCTCGAACCCTCCAGACGCAAAGATGTCCTTGATCATGTTGCGCATGAAGATGGCGTCGTCGACGACCAGCACCCGCTTAGCCATGTGAAGAACTCCGCCTCCGTTTCAGGCCTAGAGGGAGCGCACCCTATCACCGGCCGTTTCCGGGGGGCTACTCACTTGGAGGGAGTGAACAAGGCAACGACCGCCGCATCAAGTCCTTCCGGATCCAGCACGGTCACTCCCAGACCGCCCAGGCGGGCAACGCCGCGAACCGCGGGCATGACCTTGCCCGGCGCGGCGCTGACGCGCTCCACCGCTTCGATGCCGTCCACGTCCGTCACAAGGAGGCCCAAATCCCTGCGACCCCGGTCCAGTAGCACGACACGGCACAGGGGCGTGGGACCTTCTGGCAGGTGGAGCAGCTGGCGGAGCTCCACCACCGTCACCACCCGGCCGCGCAGGTTCATCACCCCGGTGATGGCGGCCGGGGCCCGCGGTACACGTGTGTAGCGCTCCGGGGGGACGACCACCTCCCGGACGGCCGACAAGGGCAACCCGTAGCGTTCCTTCTCGACCCGGAAGATGACGTGCCGCACGGTGAAGGCCCTTGTGCCGCGAGGCGGCGACAGGCGGGGGACGGGGCGCTCAGGGCCCCAGGCGGAAGCTGCGCACCACGCTCTGCAGCTCCACGGAGAGGTTGGTCAGCTCGCTCGCCAGCGACGTCATCCGAGACACCGCGGCCGTCTGCTCCTGGATGACGGCCTGGATGGCCTCCGTGGAGCTGGCGTTGTTCTTCGCCACGAGCTTGATCTCCTCGATGGCCTTCACCATCTCCTCGCTGCCCTTCATCTGGTCGCGGGTGCTGTCGGAGATGAGCGTCACCTTCTCCGCGCCCTTGCGGGCGGTGTCGGTGATGGCCCCCATGGAGCGCATGATGTCGGTGAGGTCCTCACGGCCCTCGGCCAGCTCCGCGATGCCTTCCTTCATGGCGCTGACGACGGAGGTGGACTGGCCGGAGATGTCGCGCGCCAGACGGGAAATCTGCTCCGCGGAGCGGCCGGCGCTCTCCGCCAGCTTGCGCACTTCATCCGCCACCACCGCGAAGCCGCGGCCGTACTCGCCCGCGCGCGCCGCTTCGATGGTGGCGTTCAAGGCCAGGAGGTTCGTCTGCTGCGCCACCTGGGTGATGGCGTCGACGATCTTCGAAATCTCCTGCGTCTTCTCGCCGAAGGCGAACACCTGCTGGCTGGCGGACTCGATGCGGTTGAAGACCTTCTTCACCTTGTCGCCCGCGAGCCGCGCCGCCTTGGAGCCGTCCTCCGCGCTGCTGCTGGTCTCCGCGGACGTGCGGGCCGCGTCCAGGGCGCTGGCCGCCGTGCGCTGGATGCTGCCGGCCATCTCCGTGATGACCTTGGAGGCCTGCGACACCAGCTGCGACTGGGTCTCCGCGCCGCTGGCGATCTTCTCCATCGACGAGCCCACTTCCTCCGTGGACCCGTTGACGTTCTCCGCGCTGCGCTGAAGGTCGATGGCGGTGTCCGCCACGCTCTTGGCGGTGTCCTGAATCTTGCCCACCAGCTCGCGCAGGTTCTCCTGCATGCGGGAGATGGCGCCCGTCAGCTCGTCGATTTCGTCGCGGGTGCTGTGCACCTCCGCGGCCACGGGCTTGGACAAATCCCCTTGCGAAATCTCGAAGGCGGAGCGGCTGAGCACCTTCACGCGGGTGACGCGCGCCAGCAGCGACGGCAGGAACGCGGCGCCGCCAAAGGTGATGAGCACGCCCACACCCACCCGGACGATGAAGCTCCAGCGGCCCCAGGACGCGTCGAAGAGGCTCTCCGTGCAGAGCAGCCACGTGCCCAGCAGCAGGCCCAGCAGGATGTAGCCGGTGGTGATCTTCCGGTGCAGGGACTGCTCGCGAACCACCTTGGGGCCGTCGACGGCGCGCAGCAGTCGCTGCACCGGCTCGCGTCGGGGGGTGAGGCCAGAGGAGGGGTCGTCGCGAAGGGGGCGGCGCACGGGGTGCTTTCAGCGGGAGGGGCGGAAAACAGCCCAGGGGTTTAGCCTTGCTGTCCGGTACGGGTCAATCATCCGGCCGGATCTGCCTGCCTGTCCGGGCGAAGTGGTCGAATCCCGCTGGAGGGGTCAGAACATGCCCCCCTGCGTCCCGGATTCGCAACGTCCGCTCCCGGGTAAGCACTCCCATGCACGTCACCTTCTGCCCGGCGCGGGCACACGCGCGCTCGAACGCCTGCATGCTCGAAGGTGGGACGGCGAGCAGCAGCTCGTAGTCCTCCCCTCCCCGCAGGGCACCTTCTGGCCCCAGCGCCGCGCGCACGGCGGGTGACAGGGGCAGCCGGTCCAGCTCCAGCTCCACGCCCACCCGGGACGCGGCGCACAGGTGGCCCAGGTCCTGCGCCAGTCCATCCGACACGTCCATCCCGGCGGAGGCGAAGCGCGCGGCCAGCTTCCCCAGGGCGATGCGGGGCTCGGGGCGGCGCTGGCGCTTCACGGCCGCGCCCCGCCGGACGCCGGCCTGGAGGTGCTGGAGCCCCAGGCGCGCGTCGCCCAGCGTGCCGGAGACATAGAGGAGGTCTCCGGGCCGGGCGCCCGAGCGGGTGAGGGGCGCGCGGGACAGCTCCCCGGTGACGGTGAGGGTGACGGACACCTCGCGCGCGGAGGTGAAGTTGCCGCCCACGAGCATGATTCGGTGGGCCTTCGCGAGCGCGGCCATGCCCCGGCCCATGGCGGACAGCTCGCGGGCGGGGAAGTCCCGGGGCAGCGCGAGCGCGCAGACGAACCAGCGCGGCGTGGCGCCCATGGCGGCCAGGTCCGACAGGTTCACCGCGAGCGCCTTGTGGCCGATGTCCGCGGCGGAGAACGTCTCGCGGGTGAAGTGCACGTCCTCCACCACGGCGTCGGTGGTGACGCACAGCGCGCCCTTGGATGGGGCGAGCACGGCGCAGTCGTCCCCCGGTCCCACCGGCACCCGCGCGCGCGGGAAGCAGGCGAGGAAGCGTTGGATGAGGTCGAACTCGCCGGGCATGGCGGCACTGAAGACCACGCTCGCGCAGGGGGACGCAATGACGACCCGCGAACGGGCGGGCGGGATGGGGGCACGTGGCGTTGACGGTGTCGGACCGCCCAGGCATAGGACTGAGGAGTGCCCTCTTCCGCCACAGCCATGGACCTGCGCCGCCGGCTGGTGACGGAAGCGCTGGGCTGCGGGCTGCTGGTGGTGGCGCTGGAGGGGTCGCACCACGTCGCGGAGCACCTGGGCGCGAGCGCCACCGAGGGACGCCTCTTCATGTCCCTCTCCTGCGGCGCGGTGCTGGCGTGCCTCTTGTGGGTGCTGCGGCCGCTGTCGGGCGCGCATCTGAATCCGGCGCTCACCTTCGCGGACGCGCTGGGGGACCGCATGCCCTGGCGTGAGGTGCCGCTGTACGTACTGGCGCAACTGACCGGCAGCCTGGTGGGTCGGCTCGTCGCGCACCGCATGTGCAATGAGCCGCTGCTGCTCACCGCGAGGATGCCCGCGGCGGACGGGGCGCGGTTCCTCACGGAGATGGTGGCCACGTTCGGGCTGCTGGTGGTGGTGCGCGGCTGCGTGCGCACGCGGCCGTCGGCGACGCCGCTGGCCATCGCGGGGTACGTGGCGGCGACGGTGTGGTTCACGGACTCGCGCTCGCTGGCGAACCCGGCGCTGGTGCTGGCGCGCGCGGCCAGCGCCCACGTGGGCGTGATGAGCCCGTGGGAGGTGGAGTCCTTCGTCGCGGCGCAGCTGTTGGGCGCGGCGCTGGCGGTGTTCCTCTTCCGGTGGCTGCTGGGCGGCACGCCGAAGCCTGCCGCCACGCCCGTGGAGACCGTCGTCTTCGAGTGCTCGAACGCAGGGCCCGCCCATCTGGCCGCTGCCCTCTTCAACACGCTGGCGCATCCGGACCGGGCGCGCGCGGTGGTGGCGCCGCCGCCGGGCTCGGGGCTGGATGACGGACCGCCGCCCGCCGTGGAGGCGCTGATGCGGGAGGCGAACCTGCGCGCCGCGCCCCTGCGCGACCGGAATGTGCCCGCGTCGCACTACGTTCTCATCGACGTCGCGGGCCATGCCCCAGGCATGGATGCGCGCGTGCGGGAGCGCTGGTCGCTGCCCGCGCTGTCGCTGAAGGACGAGGCCGGAGCGAAGGCGCTGCAGGCGGCGCTGCGGTCCAGGCTGCATCCACTCCTCGCGCGCCAGGGTTGGGAGCGACTGCACGTCGTCAGCGGCGGCCCCGCTCCCGAAGGCCCCCGCGCGCTCACCTGACGTGGACCCCTTGCACGTGACGGGCTGCGGCGTTGACGTCCGCCCGGCACGCGCGCATGACGGTCCAAGAGAGGTTTTCGCATGATGGAAGGTCTTCCCCCCGTCGTTTCCTGGCCACCGCTGCAGACGATGATGCGACTGATGCTCGCGCTCGCGGTGGGCCTGTTCGTCGGGCTGGAGCGCGAGTGGCGTGGCAAGGAGGCCGGCCTGCGCACGTTCGGCTTCGCGGCGCTGCTGGGCTGCATGGGCGGCCTGTTGGGCCCGAACTTCGCGCTGCTGAGCCTCGCGCTGCTGGGCGTGCTGCTGTGCTTCCTCAACTGGCAGTCCCTGCGCACCGACGGCGGCGCGGAGCTGACCACGTCCGCCGCGCTGCTCGTCACGGGCTTCACCGGCGTGCTGTGCGGCCTGGGCCATACGGTGACGCCCGCGGCGGTGGGCGTGACGACGGCGGGCCTGCTCGCATGGAAGGAGCGGATGGCCACCTTCAGCCACAAAATCACCGCAGAGGAGCTGCGCAGCGCCATCCTGCTCGCCATCCTCGCCTTCGCCATCTACCCGGTGCTGCCCGCGCAGCCGGTGGACCCGTGGGGCCTCATCGAGCCGCGCGCCGCGTGGGTGACCGTCATCCTCATCGCGGCCATCGGCTTCGTGAACTACCTGCTGTGGAAGATGTTCGGCACGCAAGGCGTGGAGGTGACGGGGTTCCTGGGCGGGCTCGTCAACAGCACCGTCACCGTGGCGGAGCTGGCCAACCGCGTGCGCGAGACGTCCGGACGCCTGCTCGACGTGGCCTACCGGGGCGTGATGCTGGCCACCGCCGCCATGGCGCTGCGCAACGCCGTGCTGCTGGGGCTGCTCTCCTTGCGCGCGCTGGTGGACTCCGTCATCCCGCTGGTCCTCATCCTCCTGTCCAGCATGGGCCTGGCGCTGGTGCGCTCGCGCGTGGAGGCCACGCCCGGCGCCGAGCCTCCCGCCCTGCCCCTGAAGTCGCCCTTCTCGCTGCCGTCCGCGCTGAAGTTCGGCCTCATCTTCCTGGCGCTCCAGGTGGTGGGTACCGTGGGCCAGACGCTGATGGGCCGCTGGGGCTTCTACGCGGTGAGCGCCGTGGGCGGACTGGTGTCCAGCGCGTCCGCGGTGGCGTCCGCCGCGTCGCTGTGCGCCAACGGCACCATCTCCCCCACGACGGCGGGAGTGGGCGCCATCATCGCGTCGCTCGCCAGCGCCGCCATCAACTTCATCCTCGTGGCGCGCGTGTCGGCGCAGCGGTCGCTCACGCTGCGGCTGGGCCGCGCGCTGGGTGTGGTGATGCTGCTGGGGCTCGTGGGCGCTTTCGTGCAGACGCGGCTGCCCACGTTCCTGCCGGCGCCCGCCGGAGGCGCGGGCCTGTTCAAGCCCCACGACGACCGCTAGAAGCGGTCTGGCTCCGGCATGGGCGGCGCGGCGGTCAGCCCGCCCTGCATGGGCGGGTGCAGCGGCAGCTGGACGATGAAGCGCGAGCCGTGGCCGAACTCGCTCTCCACGCGCACCCGGCCGCCGTGTCCCTCCACCAGGCTCTTCACGATGGCCAGGCCCAGCCCCGCGCCGCCGAACTCGCGCGTGGAGCTGCCGTCCACCTGGTAGAAGCTCTGGAAGATGCGCTCGAACTCCTCGGCGCGGATGCCCACGCCGGTGTCCTCCACGCTGATGCGGTAGCCGGGCACGCCCAGCTCCTGCTGCATCGCCGCGTCCGACAGCGTCACCTTCACCCGGCCGCCCGCGGGCGTGAACTTCACCGCGTTGGCCAGCAGGTTCACCACCACCTGGCGCAGCTTGTCCAAATCCCCCGCCAGCCGGGGCTGCGGCGTGTGCGGCAGCCGCACCTCCAGCTCCAGGCCCTTGCGCTGCGCCTGCGGCAGCACGCTGGAGACCGCCGTCTGGATGATGTAGCCCGGGTCCACCGGCGCCATGGACAGGCGCAGGCGCCCGGCTTCAATCTGGCTCAGGTCCAGCAGCGAGGAGATCATCGAGAGGAGCGTCTCGCCCTTCTCCACGATGGTGCGCACGTACTGGAGCTGCTCCGGGTTGAGCGGCCCCGCCAGCCCCTCCGCCATCATCTCCGAGTAGCCCAGGATGGACGCGAGCGGCGTGCGCAGCTCGTGGCTCACCGTGCCCAGGAAGGTGGACTTCAGCCGGTCCAGCTCCTTGAGCCGCGCGTTCGCCTGGAGCAGCCGCGCGTTCTGCGCCTCCAGCTCGCGGTGCACCTCCAGCGTGGACTCCAGATGCAGGTGCGTGGCCAGGTACGCCTTCTGCCCGCTGGCCACGAGCGCGCCCAGCACCTGGCCGAAGTGGCCCAGCACCTGCGCGGCGGTGCGCTCCGGCACGCGGCGCACGCGGCCCAGCAGCTCCTGCGCGCGCTCCAGGTCCAGCCCGTGGATGCTGGTGAGCGTCTCCGGGAAGTCCGTCAGCTCCTCCGGCGTGAAGGGCCCCAGGATGACCCGGCCCAGCAGGTCGCCGTCCCAGCGCACCGGCATCACCACGTAGCGCAGGCCGGTGAAGCAGGTGAGCGCGATGAGGCCCGCCGCTTCGGAGACGTCTCCGTCCGCCACGCGCCCACCGGCCTCCGGCAGCACGGGGCCGTCCTTCACCCGGCCCACCATGGCGGTGCACGCGTGGCGGCCGTCCGGGAAGGAGAAGACGTAGGCGCAGAAGTCGCCGTGGCCCACCTTCACATCCGCCAGCTTGTTGCCGCGCGTGTCCAGCACCTTGATGCCCACGCGGTACAGGTCGCTGAAGCCCTTCACCACCTCCGTGAAGGACGGCAGGTCCAGCAGGTCCCCCAGCGACAGCCGCCGCTGGAGCGCGGACTCGCGCCGGGGTGCGCTCGCGGTGTTCCGGGGCCCGCCGCCTGACGTGCCGTTCATGGCGCCCTCCCGCTCTCCCTGCCGCCAGGCATGGCGCCGGGGCCGTACCGCCCCTCCAGCGCCGTGCCGCTCAGGTCGATGTGACGGAAGATCTGCCCCAGGAACTCTTCCTCGCTCAGGCCCACGTTGCGCGACAGCTGCGCCCGGCCCTCCAGCGCGCGCCAGGCCGTCTGCACCACGGCGTGGAAGGTCTCCACCACGCCCTCGCCTCGCACGGCCACGGAGCCCACCACCGGCTGGCTGCCCCGGCGCTGAACCTCCGCCAGCTCCTCGTCCGTGAGGCTGTCGGGCAGGTCGCGCTTGTTGAACTGGATGACCACCGGCACCTGCGTGGGGTCCAGCTCCATCTCCCGCAGGTTCTCCTGCAGGTTGCGCCAGTAGGCGTTGTTCTCCTGCGCCGCGCCCCTGCGGCTGTCCGCGATGAAGACCACCGCGTCCGCGCCCTGGAGCACCACCCGCCGCGTGGCGTTGTGGATGACCTGTCCGGGCACGGTGAAGAGCTTCACCTTCACCTTGAAGCCCGTGGAGGTGGAGAAGAAGACGGGCAGCAAGTCGAAGAAGAGCGTCCGGTCGTCGTGGGTATCCACCGACAGGAGGCGCCCTCGCACGTCCGGCCGCGCTCGCGCGTGCAGCTTGCGCAAGTTCGTCGTCTTCCCGCTCAACCCGGGGCCGTAATAGACGATCTTGAGCGTCAGCTCGCGCTGGGCGTGGTTGAGTTGCAAGGGGCGGAACTCGGACCGAGGGGGACCCGGACAGGGGTTTTATAATGGCCTCACGCCCCGCGCGGAAGGCCGCTCGCAGTCCAGACAGCGGAGCGGGACATGTCTTCCCGGAATGACGCGCCCGCGGGCAACGTTTCGAGAGGCTCCTGCTTCCCGCCTGGGAGGAGGACGTCTCCCCACACGGAAAACAGAACAATGCGCGCGGAATGATCGCGTGCATGGGTACGGGGGGACCGGTTAGGATCGCAGACGCGACGGAGGAGCAAGGCGATGACGATGAAGCAGGTGGACCCTGGCGTCGAGGTGGCGGCCCCCACGCTGGTGCTGGAAGGAGCAACGCTCCCCAACGATCTGGTGAACGGGGTCAAATTCGGTCCGCCCACCGACGAGGACCTGACGACGGTGTCGGCCCTGCGCTCCAACTCCGAGCCCTGGAAGGGGCGGGGTGAGTCGCAGGAGGAGAGCCTCAAGGCCCTCACGCAGCTGAAGCCCTTCCTCCACGTGGCGCGGATCCAGGGCCAGGTGGTGGGCTACGTGACGGTGGAGCGCGACGGTCCGGTGCCGGGCGCGGCCTACCTGCGCAACATCGTGGTGAAGCCGGAGCTGCGGCGCCACGGCGTGGGCGCCATGCTGCTGGACAAGGCGCTGGACGCGGCGCGTGACATGTACCGCAAGACCATCGCGCTGCGCGTGGACCCCGCGAACGCGCCGGCGGTGGGCTTCTACCGCAAGGCGGGCTTCACCACGGTGGCCACGGTGGTCTCCAAGAAGTCCGGCAAGCTGCGGCTCCTGATGTCGCGCGAGCTGTAGTCCGCAGCACCCCAACGCAATCGGTTGGACCCGACGGGAGGGGCCCTCGCACGGCCGCTCCCGTCGTGCGTTTGGGGCCATGCCCCCAGGGTGACCTGGAGCGTGGCGGTCGACTATCCTCGCGGGAGTTTCCACCCCGCCGGGCCTGACGCACGGCAGCGGTGGGGCTTCCCCCTGAATGAAACCGCTCGCGGAACTGCTGCGTCATCTATCGCGTCCTGGAATCACCGAGCTGGCCCTGGCCAGCGGCCGTCCTCCGATGGTGCGCGGCGCCAACGGCTACGAGCCCATTGATCCAGGCGCCCTCTCCACCGATGAGCTCGTGAAGGCCCTCCAGGCGATGGTGGGCATGGCCCGCGCGTCGTCGGTGTCGGAGACGCCGGTACAGTGGACGGTGAACGCCACCGGACTGGGCTCCCTCAACATCGCGGCGGTGCGCCGGGGCGAGTTGATGAACGTGCGCCTCACGCGAGGCGCGGAAGGCGCGGCGGCCGCGGCGGCTCCAGCAGCCGCGGCGGCCCCAGCGGCGCCCGCCGCGCCCACGCGCACGCCCTACGCGGGAGTGCCGGCCGTGTCCGCGCAGGCGCCCACGCGCACGCCCTACGCGGGAGTGCCCGCGGTCTCCGCGCCCGTGGACGCGAGAGCCGCGCAGTCTGGTGGCATGGACGCGAGAGCCGCGCAGTCCGGTGGCATGGGTGCGGGAGCCGCCGCGCGCGCAGTTCCTGGTGGCGCGGCCCCCCACGCGGGCGCCTCTTCACACGCGAGCGCTCCGGCCCACGCGGGCGCTCCGGCGCATGCGGGCGCTCCGGCCCACTCCTCCGCCAGCGCGAATCCCCCCGCGCGGGTCATCCCCATCTCGCGCTCGACCTCCGCTCCGGGCCGCGACCTGACCGTGCTGCTGGAGCAGGCGCGCAGCATGGGCGCCAGCGACCTGCACCTGGTGGCCGGACGGCCTCCGCTGCTGCGCCTGGCCGGAGAGCTGCTGCCGCAGGACACGCCGCTGTCTCCGGAGACGGTGGAGCGGCTCTTGCTCCCCATCATCCCGGAGCGGTTGCGGCACGTGCTGGAGAAGGACGGCAGCGTGGACTTCGCGCTGGACTCCGAGGACACCGGCCGCTTCCGCGTCAACGTGTGCCGCCAGCGCACGGGCCTCAAAGGCACCTTCCGCGTCATCCCCCGCGAAGTCCCCACCCTGGAGTCGCTGGGCCTGCCCCCGGACATCGCCAAGGCCACGCATCACCACCAGGGCCTCATCGTGCTTACCGGTCCTTCCGGCCACGGCAAGACGAGCACGCTCGCGGCGCTGGTGGACATCATCAACCGTGAAACCACGCACCACGTGCTCACCGTGGAGGATCCGGTGGAGTACGTGCACCCGCGCAAGCGCGCCCTCATCAGCCAGCGCGAGGTGGGCACCAGCACCCGCACCTTCGCCAGCGCCCTCAAGGGCAGCCTCCGCGAGGATCCGGACGTCATCGTCGTGGGCGAACTGCGCGACACGGAGACCGTGCGCATGGCGCTCGCCGCCAGCGAAACGGGCCACCTGCTCATCAGCACCATGAACACGCCCAGCGCGGCGAAGACCATCGATCGGCTCATCGACCTCTTCCCGCCGGCGGACCAGCAGCAGGTGCGGCTGTCGCTCTCCAGCGGCCTGCGCCTCATCGTCAGCCAGCGGCTGATGCCGAGCACGGACGGCAAGTCCCTGGTCGCCGCCGCCGAGGTGCTCACCGGCTCCATGGCCCTGGGCAACCTCATCCGCGACAACAAGACGTATCAAATCCCCTCCCTCCAGCAGCGCGGCAAGTCGCTGGGCATCATCCGCTTCGAGGACTCGCTCGCGGACCTGGCCCGCTCCGGCAAGGCGACGCTGGAGACGGTGAAGGGCTTCGCGGAGAACCCGGACGAGATCGAAGCCATGGTGACGGGCAAGCGGCCCGGCGCCGCTCCCACCGTGCCCCCGCCCGCCACCGCCCAGGAGGGCGCGCGGATGCTGTCCAAGGTGGGCTCACTGCTTGGCAAGAAGGGCGCCTGACATGACGGACACCCCTCGCATCGCCACCTGGTTCGACATCCTGCTCGACAAGAAGGGCAGCGACCTGCACCTGGGCGTGGGCTACCCGCCCCTGGGCCGCATCCGCGGCGAGCTCGTGCCCCTGCGCGAAGAAGCCCTCACCTCCAACGAGCTGGAGTCGTTGCTCTTCGAGATCTGCTCGCCCGAACAGAAGCGGCAGATAACGGAGGAGCTGGACCTGGACTTCGCCTACGGCTACGGCACCAAGGCCCGCTTCCGCGCCAACTACTTCTACCGGATGACTGGCATTGGCGCCGTGTTCCGCACCATCCCCAGCAAGGTGCTGTCGCTGGAGGACCTGAAGACGCCGGAGGTGGTGCGCAAGATGGCGGACCGCCGCAGCGGGCTGGTGCTGGTGACGGGCCCCACGGGCTCAGGCAAGTCCACGACGCTCGCGGGGATGATCAACCACATCAACAAGACGCGCCCGGCGCACGTGCTCACCGTGGAGGACCCGGTGGAGTTCGTGCACGAATCGCTCAAGTCCCAGGTCACCCACCGCGAGGTGGGCCCGCACGCCTCCAGCTTCGCCACCGCCATCCGCTCCGCCGGCCGTGAAGACCCCAACGTCATCCTCATTGGCGAGCTGCGCACCAACGAGACGATGAAGCTGGCGCTCCAGCTCGCGAGCTTCGGTGTGCTCGTCTTCGCCACGGTGCACACCAACAGCGCCCCCGCCACCATCGACCGCATCATCAACTCCTTCCCCGCGGACGAGCAGGGCCAGGTGCGCGGCATGCTCGCGGAGTCGCTGGCCGGCATCGTCGCCCAGCAGCTCATCAAGACCGCGGACGGCAAGGGCCGCGTCGCCGCGCTTGAAATCCTGGTGGGCAGCCCCGCCATCGCCGCCATGATTCGCGAGGGCAAGGTGTTCCAGATCGCCTCCAAGATGCAGGCCGGCCAGAACCAGGGCATGCAGACCCTGGACATGCACCTGGAGCGGCTGGTGAAGGACGACGTCATCCTCCCCGACGCCGCCCTGGAGAAAGCCCAGGACAAGGAGAATTTCGTGAAGATCATCCAGCGGCTGAAGCCGGACTGGCAGGTGCCGGAGACGCTGAAGGCCTGAGCGGCCCGCGGCGACAGTGGGGAAGGAATTTGCTTTCTCCCCCCGACTTCGCCTTTGTTCGGGAGTGAACGTGGACCCGCCCATCGAGGTGGGTCCCGCACTTCCGAGGGGGAAGTCATGGATGAGCAGCAGCTTGAGATGATGCAGCAGATGCAGAACCAGCAGGCGGAGGGCCCGGGTCTGGTGTTCTGGCTCTTCTACCTGGCCTTCATCGGTTTCATCGTCGCCGGCATGTGGAAGACGTTCGCCAAGGCGGGCCAGCCTGGGTGGGCGGCCATCGTGCCCTTCTACAACATCTACGTGCTGACCCAGATTGTCGGCCGTCCGGCGTGGTGGGTGGTGCTGGCGCTGCTGCCGTGCGTGAACTTCATCGCGCTGTTCATCATCAGCATCGACATGGCGAAGTCCTTCGGAAAGGGCACGGGCTTCGGCATCGGTCTGGCGCTGCTCGGCCCGGTCTTCTACGCCATCCTCGGCTTCGGCGACGCGCAGTACCAGGGCCCGGCCGCCTCCGGCGGTGGCGTGGCCGCGGCGTAGTTCCCCACGGCCTTCTGGCCGTGAACGGCGGCGGTGGAGAGGCCTTCCGGTCGCTTCACCGCCGTTCGTGTTTCTGGCGTCCGCCATTGCTCGCCCGGGAGCACGGCATCCAGTAGAGCGGGACCGATGCCTGCTCCGCGCGTCTCATCCCGTTCGTCGCTCTCCTACCGCCTCGCGTGGGCGTTGCTGCTGCCCGGAGTGGCCAGCGCGCAGGCGGTGGACGCGGTCACGGTCCCTGAGCCGGAGCCCCCCGTGGCTCCCGCCGAGCCCGAGCCTCCCCGCGACACCCGCACCGTCGTCACCGCCACGCGCCTGCCTCGGCCGCTGCGCGACGTACCCGCCACCACGGTGGTGATTCCCCGCGCGGAGATTGAACGCAGCCCCACGCTCACGCAGGACGCGCTCATCCGCACGCTGCCGTCCGCGGCCACGTTCCGCCGCACTCCATCGCTCGTCGCCGACCCCACCGCGCAGGGGCTCAACCTGCGCGGGCTCGCGCCCTCCGGCGTGGCTCGCGGGCTGGTGCTGCTGGACGGGCTTCCCTTCAACGACCCCTACGGCGGCTGGGTCTTCTGGCGCGCCCTGCCCCGCCTGGGCCTGGACCGCATCGAGGTCGTCCCCACCGGCGGCTCCGCGCTCTATGGCAGCGCCGCGCTGGGCGGCGTGGTGCAGCTGTTCTCCCGGCCCATCACCGGCCCGGTGCTCGACGCGGACGTGTCCGTGGGCAACCTGGGCACCGGCTTCGCCGCCGCGCGCATCGCGGAGCGCTGGGGCCGCGTGGGCGCCTCGCTGGAGGTCGAGGGCCTCACCAGCGACGGCTACCGCATCGTCCCCGAGAGCCAGCGCGGCCGCATCGACGGTGACACCCCCTCCAACCACGTCAGCGCCCAGGCGCGCATCGAAGCAGAAGCCACCGACCACCTCTCCCTCTCCGCCCGCGCGGGTGTGTTCCGCGAGACGCAGAACGGTGGCACCCGGTACACCGTCGCCAGCGTGGACCTGGCGTGGTTCGCCGCGAACGCCCGCCTCCGCACGGACTCCGCCGGCACCTTCGAGCTGGGCCTCTTCGGCCGCACCCAGCACTTCGCCCAGGACCGCGCCCGCGTCACTCCGGACCGGAACTTCGAGGCCCGCTCCGCCCTCCAGGACGTGCCCGCGAACGACCAGGGCGGCTCGCTCGTCTGGACCGGTCCGGAGCTGACGCTGGCCGGGACCCATGTGCTCGCCGCGGGCGTGGACGTGCGCCGCTCCCACGGCAGGGCCGATGAGCTGCTCTTCCCCGCCACCTACACCGCCACGACGCTCTACGCGCGCAACACGCAGGGCACGCAGCTGTCCGGGGGCGTCTTCGTGCAGGACCTCTACACCGTGTCCCCCGCGCTGGAGTTCGCCGGCACGCTGCGCTGGGACACGTGGCGCAACTTCGACGGCAGCCAACTGGCGAGCTTCGCGAACGGCACCGCCACCGCCACCGCCTTCGAGCCTCGCACCGCGCGCCAGCTCAGCCCGCGCCTGGCCGCGCGCGTGCGCCCGCTGGAGTGGCTCACCCTGCGCGCCTCCGCGTACCGCGCCTTCCGCGCCCCCACCCTCAACGAGCTCTACCGCCCCTTCCAGGTGGGCACCGTCCTCACCGCCGCGAACCCGGACCTGGGCGCCGAGCGCCTCTGGGGCACCGAAGCAGGCGTGGAGGCCACCGGCCCGCGCGGGCTCACCGGCCGCGTCACCGGCTTCTGGAACGTGCTGGACGCGCCCGTCACCAACGTCACCCTCGCCACGCCCCTGCCGGACGGCGCCACCCGCCAGCGCCAGAACCTGGGCCGGGCCCGCGTGCGCGGCGTGGAGCTGGGCGCGGACTGGCGCGTGTCGCGGCAGTGGACCGCGCTCGCCGCCTATACCTTCGTGGACCCCGTCGTCACGCGCGCTCCCGGCCAGCCCGACCTCGTGGGTCGCCAGCTTCCCCAGGACCCCAGGCATCGCGGCTCGCTCGCGGTCACCTTCGACGACCCGTCCATCGTCTCCGTCACCGCGCAGCTGCGCGTGTTCGGCCCGCAGTACGAGGACGACCTCAACACGCGCGGCATGGGCGGCGCGGCGGTGGTGGACCTGTTCGTGAGCCGCCACCTCTTCTGGAAGGTGGATGCCTTCGGCGCGGTGGAGAACCTCTTCGACCGTCAGTACCTCGCGGGCCGCGCGGGCGTGGACACCCTGGCCCCGCCCTTCCAGGCACGCGTGGGCCTGCGCCTGCGCGACGTGTTCAGCGAATCGAGCGCACGGGCGGCACGGGGCGCACCGGGCCGTTGAACCAGCGGCTCAACTCCGTCGTGTCCTCCATCCGCTTCGCGGGCGGCAGGCTGGAGAGGAACACGCGGCCATAGCCCTTGGTCACGATGCGGCGGTCCAGCATCGCCACGATGCCCCGGTCCGCCTGCGTGCGGATGAGCCGCCCGAAGCCCTGGCGCAGCGCCAGCGCCGCCTGCGGCAACTGGTACTGGTCGAACGGCTCTTCACCGCGCGCTTGAATCTGACGGATGCGCGCGGCCACCAGCGGGTCTCCAGGAGACGCGAACGGAAGCCGGTCGATGATGACCAGGCTCAGCGCATCCCCGGGCACGTCCACGCCCTCCCAGAAGCTGTGCGCGGCGAAGAGCACGCTGGGCGTCTGGCGGAAGGCATCCAGGAGCTGCTGCTTGGGCCGCTCCCCCTGGAGCAGCGCCTGGTAGGGCAGCCGCGTCGCCGTCAGCTCGTACGCGCGCACCATGTTGCGCAGGGACGTGAAGAGCACGAACGCGCGCCCGCCCGTCACTTCACACAGCTGGATGATCTCCTCCGCCGCCGCCTCGATGAAGCCCGGGGCGCTGGGGTCCGGCAGGTGCGTGGGCAGGTACAGCGCGGACTGGCGGGGGAAGTCGAACGGGCTGGGCACCGCCAGCGTGCGCACGCGCGTCACGGGCTGGCCCTCGTCGTCGTACATGCCCATGCGCTTGGCGAAGAAATCGAAGCGGCTGTCCGCCGCGAGCGTCGCGGAGGTGAACACCACCGTGTCCAGCGCGCCGTAGAGCCGGTCGCGCAGCTCCTTCGCCACGTCGATGGGGCTCGCGCGCAGGAACAGCCCCTTGCCGCGAGCCTCCGCCCAGTACACGTGGTCCGCGGACTCGGACTTCTCCAGGAAGCTGAGCTGCTCCGCCATCTCCTCCGCGCGGCGGTGGATGGCGGCCAGCTCCGGCTCGCGCTCGCTGCCCGCGAAGGACGCCAGCGCGGCCAGGCCTTCACGCACCTGCTCCAGCGCGCCGGACAGCTTGCCCATCGTCTCCGGGCGCAAGGCCACGGTGGACTCCTGGCTGGACATCCCCAGCGCGCGCGGCGCCTGGAGGAACAGCGCGTCCGCGTGCGAGCGCACCCGCTGGGCCAGCGCGGAGAGCGTCGCGTGCCGCTCATCCTTCGCCTGCAGGGCCGCCACCGCGTCGCGCGACAGCTCCTCCAACCGGTAGTTGGACACGCTGCACCCGAAGTGGCCGCTGGCCGCGTCCTCCAGCGCGTGCGCCTCGTCGAAGACGACCGCGTCGTAGAAGGGCAGCACCCCTTCCGTGCGCTTGCCGGAGCTGCGCAGCGACAGGTCCGCGAAGAACAGGTGGTGGTTCACCACCAGCAGGTCCGCGGCCTCCGCGCGCTTGCGCATCCGCGTGACGAAGCACGTCTCGTACATCGAGCAGCGCGAGCCCAGGCACGTCTCCGACGTGGTGGACAGCCGCGACCACGCGGCGAAGGACTCCGGCAAATCCAGCTCCGCCCGGTCCCCCGTCTCCGTCTGCGTCACCCACTTCTTGAGCAGCGGCCACTGCTTCGCCTCTTCGCGCGACACGAACTGCGGGTCCTTCTCGAAGGACTCGTAGCGGTGCAGGCACAGGTAGTTGCCGCGCCCCTTGAGGTACGCCGCCTCGAAGCGCAGCCCCAGCTTCTCGCTGAGCAGCGGCAGGTCCTTGAAGAACACCTGGTCCTGCAGCGTCTTCGTGGCCGTGGACACCACCACCTTGCGCCCCGACAGGAGCGCGGGCACCAGGTACGCCAGCGTCTTGCCCGTGCCGGTGCCGGCCTCCGCCAGCAGGTAGCTGCCTTCGGAGAAGGCCCGCTCCACCGCGCGCGCCATCTGGAGCTGCTCCGGGCGGTGCTCGTACGCGGGCAACGCCTCTTCCAGCGCGCCACCAGGCCCCAGCAGACTGTCGACAGAGAGAGGACGGGGCGCGGGCGCGGACATGCGGCGGTTCGGGGGCAGGAGGACGGAAAGGGGCGGCCCCGCAGGATAACAGCGCCCGGCGCCCCCCGCGCGTTCCCTGACGCGACCGTGAGGCCCCGTCCCCCGCCTGCCCGGGAAGCGGGCCGTCCAGCGCTCTGGCTCTGCCCGCCGCCTAGAAGGACCCGCGCATCATCTGGAAGAGCACCAGCAGCATCACCAGGGACACCACCAGCACGACACCCATCACCGCGGTCTTCACCTTGCGCCCCAGCGCCGGTGACGGTCCGTCGGAGGCGAGCGTCGTCGCCATCGTCACCCGGCGCACCACTTCATCCCGCCCGCGCAGCGCCTGGGCATCGTTCGGCGCCCGGGCGAGCCGCATGCGGTACAGCCGGCCCACCATGGCCATCTCGCCCCGCATCATCGCCTGGGACAGCAGGCGGTCGTGCGCGTCCCAGTCGTGCCAGGCCCCCAGCAGCTCGCGCCACTCCTGGGCCAGGGCTTCGGAGGGCTGGTGCTCATCCGGAATGAAGTTGGCGTAGACCAGTCCGCACGCCGAACAGGACCCGGCGTCATCGCGAATGGGCGCCACGCACTTGGGGCAGTGGCCCGGCGGCGCCTGGAAGGGGTCTCCGTCCAGCGCGGAAGGGACCACCAACGGCGCCTCGGAACGCACCACGCGCAGCGCGGTGACGCTGGGCCGCAGGGGGACCACGGGGGGCTCCAGGTCCAGGACGGGCTCCGGCGTGGGCACCGCCACCGCGGCGGTGTCGCCTCCACGCGCGCCCGGCTCCTCCGTGCGCCCGGGCACCGGCTTCGGGGAGGCCGGCTTGGAGAGAGAGGGCGCCGCCCGCGTCCACGCGCCACACGCCGGGCACGCCACGGCCAGCGCGTGGTCCTCCAGGAGGTAGGTCTCCACCTTGACCAGCCGGTCGCAGCTTTCGCACTGGTACTTCATGACCACACCTCGCGCAGGGGGACGGGCATCGCGCACCCTACCAGCGCCAACAGGCACAGGGCGCAGATGACCTTGCGCGAGGCGCTCAGGGGCTCCTCCGGCCGCAACACCTCCGGGTGGCCGAAGCCCACCACCTTGCTCGCCACCACCAGCCACAGGCCCCACGACGCGGTGACGAACACGGTGAGGAAGAGCAGCACCACCGCCACGCCATGGCCCACCAGACGGGCCTTGGGCCCCAACACCGCGAACGTCAGGTGCCCGCCGTCCAGTTGCCCCACCGGCAGCAGGTTGAGCAGCGTCACCAGCAGGCCGAACCACGCCGCCATCACCACCGGGTGCACCACCACGTCCTTGCCCTCCGGCAGGGGGCCCAGCGCCAGCCACGTCAGCGCCTTCATGAGGAGGTTGTCGCCAAAGTGCGTCTGGTGGCTCGTGTAAAGGGGCACCATCGCGGGCGGCGCCTGCGTCACCTTCTCCATCACCCAGCGCAGCAGCTCCTGCCCCAGCACCCACAGCGACGACTCGCCGGGGAACGCGGACGGCACCGGCGGCGAGTCCACCACCGTGGAGTGCAACAGCCCCCAGTAGAGCAGGGGCAGCGCCACCACCAGGCCCGCCAGCGGCCCCGCGGCCCCAATGTCCACCAGCGCGTTGCGCGTGGGGATGCGCCCGCGCAGCCGGATGACCGCGCCCAGCGTGCCCAGGCTCCCCGGCACCGGCAGCGGGATGAAGTACGGCAGCGACGTGTCCACCCGGTGCCACCGCGCGAGCACGTAGTGCCCCATCTCGTGCGAGCCCAGGATGGCGAGCAGTGACCCGCTGAAGAACAGCGCCTGCGTCCGGTCCTCCTCGAGCAGCCCACCCCCGCTGAACGGGAACGAGCGGCCAAAGAGCAGCAGGTACGCGAGGAACGTCGTCCCCAGCGTCACCCCGAAGAGCAGCAGGTGCAGCCAGACGCGGGCCGGGGTGGGACGTGGAACGGAAGCCGGGTGCATGCGCGAAGATGCCTCACGTCCGCGAGAGCGGCGACCGCTCCCGCGCCGCCCGGCGGATGAAGTGTCCAACAGAACTCGGAATAACCCGCCCCGGGTCCTTGACTTGAAAAAGCCTTCTGCTACGAACCGCGCCGTTTGAGGTTTTACCGAACGTCGGAGCGCTCATTCGGGCCGCTCCGTCACCATCCAAGCCACTGTCAGTTGGGGAGATAACCATGAAGAAGTTCATCCTGTCCGCCGTCGCCGCCGCCTCCCTCGTGGGCTGCACCAGCGTCGAGTCCGCCGTCGTCTCCGGTTCCGAGATCGCCGCCAACGGCGAGGCCGTGGCCGTCATCCAGGGCAGCTCGCTGGGCCTGACCGCGATCTTCCACATCATCGACATCGTCCAGAGCGACCTGGACACGGTGGTCAACCGCCTCCTCATCACCGAGGCGAAGGCCATGGGCGCCTCCAAGGTGGACCTGAAGTCGGCGAGCACCACGCCGCGTCACGGCATCTTCGCCCTGTTCGGCACCATCATCGGCATCACCAGCTCCTCCGCGACCGGCGTGGCGGTGAAGTAGTCCGAAGCTGCCTCCTCACCGAGGCAGTCCGAAGGCCCCCTGGAGACAGCGGGGCCTTTTCCATTTCCAGCCCCCGGGAAGCTCCCCATGCGCGCCCTCCTCCTCGTGCCCCTCGTGTGCCTCCTCGCGTGCCGTTCGTCCTCGTCCGGAGGCGCGAACGACGCGGAGCTGATGGCCCAGGTGCGCGAGAAGCTGGCCGCGCGCGACGCGAAGCTGACGGCCTACCAGTTGGAGGGCACCCAGACGGAAGGGGACACCGCCTCCGCGGGCTTCACCTTCGCGTACCGCGCGCCCCAGAAGATGCGCGGCACCGTGTCCGCGCCCCAGGCCCGGCAGGTGTGGTGGGACGGCAAGCACCTGTACGAGCAGGTGGAGGCGACGAAGCAGTTCACCACCTTCACGTCCCAGGTCTCCGCGGAGAAGCTGTCCGCGTTCCTCACCGAAATCTTCACCCCCTTCGTGCCGGACGGCTTCCGCGCGCCGCTGCTCCTGCGCAGCACGAAGGCGAAGCGCACCCCCGGCCTGCCCCAGGCGAAGGAGGCCGTGGAGCTGACCATGGCGCTGGAGGGAGAGGCGGGCGGCGGCGTGGAGGTGACGTACGTGCTGCGCTGGCCCTCGCTGGACTTCCTGGCCAAGAAGACGCGCGCGCCGGACGGCACCCGGGCGGAGGTGCGGATGGAGGAGGAGCACTGCGACGCGTCCCTGGGCCTGTGCGTGCCCCAGAAGCTCACGCGCTGGCTGGGGGACACGAAGCAGGGGGAGACGGTGCTGTCGAAGGTGGACCTGAAGACGCCGCTGCCCAACGACGCCTTCACCCCCGCCGCTCCGGAGGGATACAGCGTACAGACCCGGACACTCGTGGACAGTGAAGCGCAGGAGAGTGGACCGAAGTCACCCACGGGCGGTTGACCGGCACGTCACCCATCGCCACCTTGGCGGCGGAGGTTTGCCGCGCATGGTCGAGAACGTCATCTTCGACGTGGATGGGACGCTGGTGGATTCCGTGGACGAGCACGCCGAGGCCTGGCGCCGGTCGTTCATCGAGTTCGGGCGTGACATCCCGTTTGCCCACGTGCGCAGCCAGATTGGCAAGGGCGCGGACCAGCTGTTGCCCGTCTTCTTCAACGACGAGGAGCTGGAGCGCTTCGGCAAGGACCTGGAGGAGGACCGCTCCGCGCGCTTCAAGCGCGAGTTCCTGCCCAAGGTGCGCCCCTTCCCGCGCGTGAAGGAGCTGTTCCAGCTGCTGCGCAAGCGCGGCCGCAAGATTGCCCTGGCCTCCAGCGCCAAGGACGACGAGCTCAAGCGCTACGTGGAGCTGTGCGGCATCGACGGCCTGTTCGAAGCGAAGACGGCCAAGGACGAGGTCGACAAGAGCAAGCCGCACCCGGACATCTTCGAGGCGGCGCTCGTGAAGCTGGGCAAGCCGGACCCCGCCACGGCTGTGGTGGTGGGTGACACGCCCTACGACGCGCTGGCCGCGGGCAAGCTGCACCTGGCGTCCGTGGGCGTGCTGTGCGGCGGCTTCCGCGCGGAGGACCTGCGCACGGCCGGCTGCCGCACGCTGGTGAAGGACCCCGCGGAGCTGCTGCGCCGCCTGGAAGCAGACCCCGAAATCTGGCCCTGGGACGCGGCGTCGCGGGACACCTCCAAGGACGAGGAGTCGCGCTGAAGCCCGTGACGGGGTGAAGGCGTCCCCGGCGGCCATGAACGCGTGGCCACCGGTGGAGCCCTTCGCCAAAGCCCATCCGGCGTTACTTGCGCGAACCGCCCCGCTTCGCGCGTGAACGGGACGCGGTGCTCTTGCGAGCCGTCCCGCGGCGCGCGGTGCTCTTGCGGGCCGTGGAGCGCTTGCCGGCGGTGCCGGTGCGCGAGGTGGCCTTGCGGCCGGTGGAGGTGCGCCGGGCCCGGGTGGGCGCGGCCTTCTTGCGGCTGGAAGGGGTGCTCTTCTTCGCGGTGGCGGCGCGGCGCTTGCCGCCCACGCGTCCTGCCTTGCGCGCGTTCTTGCGGGCCGCGGGGCGCCGGCGGGCCGCCTTCGCCTTGCTGCCGGAGCCACCCTTCATCCCGCCACCGGTGAGCTTGTTCACGGTGGCATACGCGCGGGCCGCCGCGGTCTTCTCGCCGACGCCCTTGTCCTCGTAGCCCTTCTCGATGTGCTCGGCCATGCGCTTCTGCTTCGCCGAGTACTTGTCCTTGCTTCCTCGTGCCATTCAAAACCCTCCTGGAGAACGTCCCGGCGCGGGTCCGTGGCACGGAGTCCGCGTCGCCTGGAAGGTGAACACGCCTGGCCAGGGAGGGAACCCGCCGGCACCCTACCCCTGTCCACCCGTGGAAGCTCTCCACGCGCAGTCGGCGGGGAATGGACAGTGCTCCTGCCCTTTTCTCCCGGGTCCCGCTGGTGCTGGCGCACGGTCGTGCGCAGCTTGGAGGCGCTGCATTCAAAGCCGAGGTTTCCCCTGGAACCCGCACTCAACGCGCCTCCGCGCCTTCGTCACGTGGACGAAGGGCCCGCGGTCCTGGTGGTGAATACGCGCTCGCGCTCGGGGCTCGACGCCTTCGAGCACGCCCGTGAGCTGCTGGCCGCCCACGGCATCCCGATCATCGCCGCGCACGCGCTGACGCGGCCCAAGCGCCTGCGCAAGGTGGTGGAGGAGGCCATCGCCCAGGGGGCCCGCCGCGTCCTCGTGGGAGGAGGCGACGGCACCATCAGCTGCGCGGCGCAGGCCCTGATGGGGCGCGACGTGACGCTGGGCGTGGTGCCGCTGGGCACCGGCAACGACTTCGCCCGGTCGCTGGGCATCCCGGACACGCTGGAGGCCGCGTGTGACGTCATCGCCGGTGGCTACACGGCGCGCGTGGACGTGGGGCTCGTCAACGGGCGGCCCTTCCTCAACGCCGCCAGCCTGGGGCTCACCACCGCCATCGCGAAGCGGCTCACGCAGGAGCTGAAGCAGCGCGCCGGCAAGCTGGCCTATCCCATGGCCGCCGCCGCGGAGATGCGCACGCTGCAGCCCTTCCACGTCCGGCTCCAGACGGGCTCCCGGACGCTGGAGGTGGACGCGCTCCAGCTGGTGGTGGGCAACGGCCGCTACCACGGCGCGGGCAACATGGTGGCGCCGGACGCGACGCTGGACGACCGCCACTTCCACGTCTACGCCATCACCGCGCCCTCCATGGCGGATGGCGGGGAGCGCACGGGGCTGGGCCACCTGCAGGACGTGGCCACGCTGGCGCGCGTGGCGCTGGGCATGCGGAGCGGCGGGCACCTGGAGCACGAGTCCGTCGTGCACCTGCACGCCTCCCGGCTCGTCGTGGAGACGGACCCGCCCATGGAGGTGAACGCGGACGGGGAGAACGTGGGCATGACGCCCATGCGCTTCGAGGTGGCCCCCGCGGCGCTGCGCGTCTACGCGCCCGCGCCGCAGTAGGGCCGCTACACCTTCTCCAGCACGCTGGAGAGCACCTGGGCGGTGAAGTTCACCAGGGGAATCACGCGCCGGTAGTCCATGCGCGTGGGCCCGATGACGCCGACAGTGCCCAGCACCGCCTCCGCCGTGCCGTACGGGCTGGCGATGACGGTGACGTCGCCGGCGGCGGAGAACTCGCTCTCCGCGCCGATGAAGACGTGCATCTCCTTGGTGCGCTGCACGCGGTCCAAGAGGTGCAGCAGCTTGTGCTTCTCATCCAGGGCGCGGAACAGCGCGCGGATGCGCTCCACGTCCGCGAACTCCGGCTGCTCCAGGAAGGAGCCGGTGCCTTCGATGAGCACGCGCTCCGGCGTCTGCAGGTCGGTGGCGGCGGCGCCCAGCTTGAGGGCCTTGGCGGTGAGCGCGTTGTAGAGGGCCTGCTCCTGGTCCATCTCCGCGCGGATGCGCTCGCGCGCCTCTTCCAGGGGCACCTGGTGCAGCAGCTCGGAGAGGTAGTTGCTGGCCTTGATGAGCTCGTCGGACGTCACCGGGAAGTCCACGGTGAGGGCCTTGTTGTGCACCTGGCCGTTCTGGCCCACCAGGATGGCGAGCACGCGGTTCTCGCGCAGGCGCAGGAACTCGATGCGCTGGAACACGGCGGCGTCGGGGCGGGGCGTGAGGACGACGCCCGCGTGGCGCGTGAGCGAGTGCAGCACGCGGCTGGCCTCCGACAGCACCTCGTCCAGGCTGGACTCGTGGACGAGGCCGGCGTGGATGAGCTCGCGGTCGCGGGGGGCGGGGTCGCGCAGCTTCACCAGGGTGTCCACGTAGAAGCGGTAGCCCCGGTCGGTGGGCACGCGGCCGGCGGAAGTGTGGGGCTTCTCCAGGAAGCCCAGGGCCTCCAGGTCGGCGAGCACGTTGCGCATGGTCGCGGAGGACACGTCGAACTCTCCGCGGCGCGTCAGTTGCTGACTGCCGACCGGACCGCCCGTGGTGATGTACTCCTGCACCACGGCTCGGAGGACTTCCTTCTCGCGCTCACCCAATTCGTCGGGCATTCCCGCTCACGCTCCACAGGCCGTCGGCCCGACCTCCGGGTCTCCATGCCTCCTGTAGAATTCTAAAAGGGACGCCCGGGGCATTCAATTGGGAGGGGCCATCCAGAGGGCAGGCAGGCGGGGCGCTGGTCCGCCGGCCTGCGTGGCACGGGTACGGCAAAGCGCACATCGCACGGGAGGGAGGTGGGGGATAGAAGGCCGCCGCCGTGACGACCGCGACCGCGACCCCCTCCGTAGCCGAGCCCGCGCCCCACCGGGGCCGCCTGATGTTCAGCCTTTTCGCGCTCTACGTCATCTGGGGGTCGACCTACCTGGCGATGCGGTTCGCGCTGACGGGCTTTCCGCCGTTCCGGATGGCGGGGATGCGCTTCCTGCTGGCGGGCGGGGTGTTGTTCGCGGGGTTGCTGTTGAAGGGGCAGCCGGGGCCGGACCTGCGGCAGTGGGGGGCGGGCGTGGTGACGGGCTTCCTGTTGCTGGTGCTGGGCAACGGGGGCATCGCGGTGGCGCAGAACCTGGGGGTGCCGTCCGGGGTGGCGGCGTTGGTGGTGGGGAGCATGCCGTTGTGGGTGGCCATCTTCGGGGCGGCGTTCGGGCAGAGGCCGGGCCGCGCGGAGCTGGCGGGGCTGGTGCTGGGGTTCGCGGGGGTGGCGCTGCTCAACCTGGGCGGGGACATGAGCGGCGGAGGCGTGGCGGCGCTGGCGGTGGTGATGGCGCCGGCGGCGTGGGCCTTCGGGTCGGTGTGGAGCCGGAGGTTGCCGATGCCCGCGGGGTTGATGGCACCGGCGACGCAGATGTTGAGCGCGGGCGTGATGATGATGGCGCTGAGCTTCGTGCTGGGGGAGCGGATGGTGGACGAGGTGCCTGCGCGCGCGATGGTGTCGTTCGTGTATCTGGTGGTGTTTGGTTCGCTGGTGGCGTTCAGCGCGTATGGCTATCTGCTGAGGCACGCGAGGCCGGCGCTCGCGACGAGCTATGCGTACGTGAACCCGGCGGTGGCGGTGCTGCTGGGCGTGGTGTTCGCGGGAGAGACGCTGGGCCCCATGACCTGGGGCGCGATGAGCGCCATCCTGGTCGCGGTGATGCTGCTGGCCCGCGGGAAGCGGTGAGCCGGTTCAGCGCCCACAGCGGCTGAGCTTGGAGACGCACATCGTCAGGGCATTGGCGAAACCGTGGGCGTAACAGCTCTCGTGCCACGACTGGGCGATCAGCGGATCATTGACCTGGGTGGGAACGCGGGTCATCTGGAAGAACGAGCGGAACTCGCCGCCCTGGAGTTGGGGACCATTGCGATCCTCGTAGTTGCGGGCGTAGTTCTCGAAGGTGATGCGGTCCGCTCCGCTCTCCGCGACCACACCGCCCCAGTGATACTCCCACACCGGCTCGCAGTAGACAGGCGGAGGAATGGGCGCCACCGGGCGGGGAGCGACCTCGTCCCGCATCCGCATCCAGTTGCGGTGCTGGGCATCCTGATAGCGCTCCATGGCGCCCACGGAGTACGTCTGGAACGCATCACCCACCCGCGGGTTGGCATAGGCATTGAGGCCCAGCCGGAAGAGGAGCTGCTCGTAACGTGTGCTGAGCGTGAGCCCGTTGAGGTTGACGCCGTTGAGCGTCATGGGGGCATTGGCACGGACCCGGTTCACCAGCCGGCCATAGTTGCGGCCAATGGGGCCGTTGAAGCCCGCGAGCGCCGCCATCTGGGCATTGGGGGTATTGGCGCCCGCCAGCGCGTTCTGCAATCCCACCTGGTAGTCGTTGACCGCGCGTTGCCGGGCCGCGGCGGCGTTGGGGCCCTCTCCCTGTCCATGGAAGAGGAACGTGGTGATGAGCACCGCCAGCCGGAAGGGGATGTCGCCGTGGGCCGGGAAGGCAGGGGCCCACCCTCCGAGCTGCCAGCGCGGTAGGTTGAGGAAGAGCTGATTGCCGGACTGCGTGAGTTTCACGGTGCGCTGCGCGTCCTGCTGCTCCCCCATGACCTTGCCGGAGATTTCGTTGCAGTTCTGCGACACGGCGGGCTCCAGGTGCCCACCCTCGGACATCGCCACCTGGAACAGCCGCTTGGGTCCCGGGCCGCGCAGGAAGGGCAGACAGCCCGGCTGCGCGGGGGGGCCGATTTCAAGGTAGCGAGGCCCGGGGACCTTGGTGATCCGATAGCTGGAGCCCGCGGACCTCAACGCGCGGTTGCACCGTGTGATGGCGCCATCCGTGGCGAAGAAGTGCTTGGCCTGCTCGTGGTGGGGATCGGTGTCTTCGATGGCGAGTTCGTTGTCATCCGAGAACCGGAGCGCGACCTGGTTGTGCGCCCGCACCATGACGTTCACTGTCCCAGCGTCGACGAGGAAGCTGTCCGCGTGCGTCTTCGGGTAGGGGTGGGGCCGCACTCCGTCCCGCTGGGTCTCGAAGGTGGCGTTGTGGAGATTGACGTCCTGGGCGACGAACTGGGCGTTCTGGATGACGTGGTACGCCTGAAGCGCGGGAGTGGGCGAAGTCCACCGGCCTTCGCCCGCCCAGGAAGCCGCGAGGTGCGCGCGCTCACCCGAGAGGGCCTGTGCCGCCAGGGCCTCGGCCTCTGTTTCCAGGGCCCCATCCACGAGCAGCCCGGTCCCGCCGTTCCCGTGAGGGACGCGCCCCGCGCGCTGTTGCAGCACATGCACCAGCTCATGCGCGAGGATCCGGGTCCCGCGAGCCAGGTCGAGCGCCAGTGCCCCCGGAGCGAAGAGGATCTGCTCTCCCCAGCACAGGGCCTGTGCTCCCAGGCTCGCGACCAGGGGATGCTCGTGCAGGCGCACAGCGCTCAGGTCGGCCCCGAAGGCGCGCTCGAACCGGACACGCAACCGCCTTGGGAGTGCCTGGCCCCGAGCGCAGGCCTGCTCCAGGAGCGTGGGTGAGATCCAACGGTGCCGAAAATCCAATGTCCGTGCTCCCAATGTATCAGGGCGTGTTCCGTGAAACATCTACTACACCAGGGCGCCCAGCTCACGCGGACATCAGAAGACAGGCCGCACATCTCGGCCAGGGTCCTCGGAATCCAGGTGACTCCTCCCCTCATGGACATCGCCGAAGTCAGGGGAGGCAATAGAGTCCGGAGCATGCGCCCCGCGACGAGTCTCTGGATGTTTTGTGCGTTGCTCACGG
Organism: Corallococcus sp. AB011P; assembly: GCF_003611605.1. Lineage (NCBI taxonomy): Bacteria > Pseudomonadati > Myxococcota > Myxococcia > Myxococcales > Myxococcaceae > Corallococcus > Corallococcus sp. AB011P. The sequence goes on along the minus strand of NZ_RAVX01000001.1, from coordinate 408,940 downwards.
CGTGTGCCGGGGGTTCACGGCATGGGACTCTGCGGTTCGTGGATTCAGAGACGGCCGGGAAGGCACGGCACGCGGCCTACGTGGCGGAGCAGGCGTCCGCGCGGGCCGCGACCCAGGCCATGGCATCCCCGTTGGTCCGGGCCATCCCGCCAGCCGTGCTCGCGATGATGCAGCAGGAGCATGACGCGGATGAGCTGGAGCAGCAGCTCACCGCGTGTGCGGTCCAAGCGGAGCAGTTGGGGAACGCGCGCTACTTCAAGGACCGGCCTCCGACGCGCCAGGAGTGCGCCGAGGTGGTGGAGCAGGACCGCTGCGGCAAGCCCGTGACGCGAGCCATGCAGCTGGGGAAGCAGAAGCACGTGCTCGCGCTTCAATGCGCGGAAGCGGTGCTGAAAGAGCTGTGGCCCGCGCCCTTCAGCATCGAGCAGCGCTACCGCTACTACCCGAACGCCCGCTTCCTGGAGACCATCAGCCGGGAGAAGGAAGCGCGACTCATCGCCGAAGGCTGCACCGAGGAACTCC